>NZ_BAAAPZ010000001.1:0-14162 GCF_039531405.1 Brevibacterium salitolerans
ATCGTGGCTCACAGGCCAGATCATCAATACCGAGGGCGGGTTCGGACGCTGGCGTCCCCGCGGAAGCTAACCTTCAGGCGTTGAACCGGAACTCCACCACGTCGCCGCGGATACCAACCTCTGGCAGCAGCGTTTCGTAGATCTGCGCGAGACTGGGCATATGGCCCGCTGCTTACTGCGCGAAGACGCTAGCGACGAGGACTCGAAACCGTGATCCCAGTACACCTTCTACGAGTTGCCCACGGATACCGCCAATGCATACCCGTGCGGATGCGTAACGAGACAAAAGACATTGCGGAAGGAATGCGACTGTGATCGACGACTCCGCTCCATGCAAAGAGACGCTCGGTCGGATCGCTGTCGATATCGAGAGGCGGGCGGGCCAGAAACGATGGACGGACCGAACGGGCTTCCTTATGGAGCGTGACGTCATGGTCGCGAGCTTCGCGATGCGAAAACTTCTGGACACACCTGGGAAGATCAGCGACGGAGCCGAGGCCGAACGCGTGCAGGTGCTCTCGCACCCTCTCAAGGGGCAGCCGCCGGACTTCTGGAGCCGCCATGAGTTCTGGGAGATGTTCGATCTGAAGCAGGGGAAACGCGAGCAGATCTCAGTCCGTGAGCTGTGCAACCGCGTGGTCCACAGCGTCGTGTTCTCGTTCAACGGGAGCGAGGAGCCGCAGCACCGACTCGAGGGTATCTTCGTCGCATCTGATTTCAGCAGCAAACGGTCGTTGACCTATATCGAAGTTACCGAGCTGGTCCGCGTGCTCAGGGTCTATGCCCACGACGACGTCGTCTACATGGCGATGCACCGTGATGCGGACGGCCGGATGCGCGTCACCGAGGCCTGCCGTGAGCGACCTCGCGAACTTGAATAGATCAAGTCGCGGAGATACCAAAGGTTCAGTTCGAGAAGCGGAACTCCACCACGTTCCGGCACGCAACAACCTTTACGGGCTGGACGAGGCGGGCGTGCTCGCAGCTCCGTCCAGAAAAAGAATCTGTCGAATGTGCAACGCCGCCGCCTGGCGTCTCCATGAGGCGTTTAACGATGCCCCACCGTTCGCGCTGGGCTCACGCCGCAACCCTGACACCCTTGCTAAGATCCGAACATGGGGAGTCTCCTGAAAACTGCAGACGAACTCGTCGCTGCACTGCAGAACGCGTCTGACCCACGTGAGACCGAGCGGATCCGAACCCGAGTCGCAACCGATGAATCGGTCATCGGCGTCCGGATGGGCACCTTGTTCGAGACGGCGAAGCTTGCCACCGACATCCCCCCAGCAGAGCTCGAGAGACTTTTCACCCATCCTGCGTATGAGCCGCGCCTCGCCGCATTCTGCATCCTCGATTTTCGCGCCCGTCGGCGTCTCTCCGACAAAGAGCGTGAGGCTCTCGCCGCAATCTATCTCGACCACCACGACGCCATCACGACATGGGACATGGTTGATCGAGCAGCACCCCGGGTAATCGGGTGGCCGATCCTAAGCGACGTGATCGACTTTAGGGTTCTCGAAGACCTTGCACGATCCGACGACCCACTTCGACGACGGTCTGCGATCACCGCGCCATTATGGTTCATCAAGAAAGGGACAGATGGTGACGTCGCGCGCGGACTTCTCATTGCCGACCTACTTGCTGACGACCCGCACCCGCGCGTCGCCTCCGCGGTCAAGATCTACCGCAAGCATGCAGCACGGCGCGATCAATGAACCCGACAATTAAACGTTGAACCGGAACTCCACCACGTCCCCGTCCTGCATGACGTAGTCCTTGCCCTCCATGCGCACCTTGCCCGCAGCTTTGGCATCGGCCATCGATCCAGCGGCCACGAGGTCGTCGAAGCTCACGATCTCCGCCTTGATGAAGCCGCGCTCAAAGTCGGTGTGGATGACGCCTGCGGCCTGCGGTGCGGTCGCGCCCTGCGGGATCGTCCAGGCCCGCGACTCCTTGGGACCCGCCGTCAGATACGTCTGCAGCCCGAGCGTCTTGAAGCCCACGCGCGCCAGCTTGTCCATGCCGGACTCGTCCTGGCCCGTCGACTCGAGCATCTCCTTGGCCTCGGCCTCATCGAGCTCGATCAGCTCGGACTCGAACTTGGCATCCAGGAAGATCGCCTCCGCCGGCGCCACGAGCTCGCGCAGCTCCTGCTGCATGGCCTCGTCCGCCAGCCCGTCCTCGTCCGTGTTGAACACGTAGATGAACGGCTTGGCCGTCATCAGCTGCAGCTCCCGCAGCTCGGAGACGTCGATTCCCGCACCCGCCGCACCGTGGAAGAGCGTCGTGCCGTCCTCCAGGAGCGTCTTGGCCTTCTGCACGTTCTCCAGCACGCTCGGCTCGATCGTCTTGCGCTTCGTCTCCTTCTCGAGACGCGGCAGTGCGTTCTCGATGGTCTGGAGATCGGCGAGGATCAGCTCCGTCGAGATCGTGTCCATGTCACCCGCAGGCGTCTCGGAACCATCGACGCGGGTGACGTCAGGATCGGAGAATGCACGGGTCACCTGGCAGATCGCGTCCGCCTCGCGGATGTTGGCGAGGAACTTGTTGCCCAGGCCCTCACCCTCGCTGGCGCCCTTGACGATGCCCGCGATGTCCACGAAGGAGACCGTCGCCGGCAGGATCTTCTCACTGCCGAAGATGCGGGCCAGTTCGCCGAGGCGGGGGTCCGGCAGAGGGACCATGCCCACGTTGGGGTCGATCGTGGCGAACGGGTAGTTCGCGGCGAGCGCCTCTGCGCGGGTCAGAGCATTGAACAGGGTGGACTTGCCGACGTTGGGCAGTCCGACGATTCCGATAGTAAGAGCCACGTTGCCCGAGTCTACCGGTCACGGAATACGGCATGCATGTCAGCACAGAGCGAATCGGCTCACCGTTCCCGCGATCCACCGCTCCAGCATCTCCGCACCATGCCCCGCGAAGTCCGGCCCGAGCTGCTGGAACACCTCCGCACTGATGAGACCTACCAGGCCCGTCCAGGCCTCCACCGCCTGAGCCGCCCGCTGCGCCGGCATCCGGAGTCCGAGCTCCTCTCCGCCGGCCGTGAGCACCGCATCCAGACCCTCACTGAGGCCCGAATCCGCGACCGGCCCCTCCTCTGCATCTGCCGCAAGCATCCCCATGAACCGTCCCAGCACCGCAGTCCCGGGACCCGTGGTCCGTTCGGCCGGGGCCGCATAGCCCGGCACCGGCGAGCCGTACACCAATGCCCACTTGGCAGGATTGGCCACCGCCCAGCCGCGCATGGCCCGCGCCAGCACCGCGAGAGCCTCTGCCGCCGAGGCCGGCTCGCCGCCCCGCTCGAGCGGCTCACCCTCCCGCTCGTCCGGTTCGCCGCCGCGCTCGCCCGAAGCCCCACCTTCCAGCGCCTCCTCCACCCGCGCGGCCAGCTCCGAGTACGCATCGACGAGGAGCAGGGTGAGCAGCTCGTCACGGCTGGCGACGTGCCGGTACAGCGCCGAGGAGGCCACTCCGAGCTCACGGGCGATCGCCCGGACGGAGAGACCCGCCGCTCCGTGCTCCGCGAGCAGCGCGTTGCCCACACGCAGGATCCCCTCACGCATCTCTGCACGCGCCTGCGCGTGCGTCCTCAGCACTGGTCGGTTCATGGGCGCAAGTCTGGCACGAGCCACGGCCACCATCAATTCTGTGAGCACTGCTCTTGAAAATTATCACGCCCACCCGTACGCTGAACTCCAACAGAGAGCACCGCTCACAGAATGGATACTCATGCGATACGTCCTCACCGGCGCAGGCCAGATCGGCACCCAGCTCGCCCACGACCTGGTCGGCGCAGGCCACTCGGTGACAGTCATCCGCCGCTCGCCTTCACCGCTGCCGGGCACCACGCTCCTCCAGGGGGACGCCGGAGATCCTGCACTGCTGCACCGAGCGCTCTCCGGCGCCTCGGCGATCTTCCACTGCATCCATGCGGACTACAGCGCACCGGCCTGGGAGCGCGCACTTCCCCCTCGCGAGGCAGCCGTCATGGATGCTGCCGCCGCCACCGGCATCCCGGTGATCTTCCCGGAGTCCGTGTACGCCTACGGGCACGGTGCGGAGCACCTCACGGAACGCACGCCGCCGGCACCCGTCGCGCCCCTCGGAAAGGTGCGTGCACGGCTCCTGGCCCAGAGGAAGGCACATGCGGCGAGGACCCTGTCCGTCGTCGCCGCGGATCTGCTGGGCCCCACCGCGCACCCCCGCACATCCGTGTTCCCGCTCATGGTCCTCGCACCCGCACACCGCGGACGCCGGGCCTGGGTCATGGGCGACCCGGATGCGCCGCGTTCGGCCACCTACATCCCGGATCTCGCCCGTGCGATGATCGCCGCCGCACAGAACGCGCACGCACTCGCACCGGAGGGCGACGCCGTCCTGCTCGCGCCCTCCCTGCCCCCGCTCTCCCAGCGTGAGATGGCTCAGCTCGCCGCCGAGGCCGCCCGCGGTCGCACCGGCAGCTCAGCCAAGCAGCTCCCCGTCTCACGCATTCCGCGTGCGGTGTTCGCCGCCGCAGGACTCTTCTCCCCCATGGCCCGCGAACTGCACAATCAGCAGTACCTCTGGGACGCGCCTGCGGTCATGGAGAGCGGCCGGCTCACGGGCGAGTTCGGTGTCGAGGCCTCGTCCTGGGACACCGTGCTGGCGGAATGGGTGCGCACCGGAGGCTGACCCGGACAGGGCTTCCGCTCCGCACGTGTCCCTCCCCCGCCCACACCGCTGTGTCCGTGCCTCGTGGTTCCATGTGGGACATGCACACCGCCACACTCGCGTCCGTCCTTCTCCTCGTGCTCGCCCTCGGCCTCGTCCTGGGCTGGCTGCTGGGTGCCGCGCGGGCGCGCAGCAGTCTGCAGGAACGGCTCGTCCGCGCGGAGACCACGGCCCGCCTGCTGCAGGACCGGTCCGAGGCGCTCGAGGCCGATGCACAGGTCGCCGGGGAGCTCACCGCCGCCGTGGGCCCCCTCGCCTCGGACCTGCGGACGCTCAGCCAGCACGTGAGCGGACAGGACCGGCAGCAGGCGGCCAGACTCGCGGGCCTGGACGAACAGCTCCGGCAGCTCGCCCTGCAGAACGAACGGCTCCGCGCCTCCGCGTCCGAGCTCTACTCCGCGCTGTCGGCGACCAGCGCACGCGGCGACTGGGGTGAGGTGCAGCTGCGCCGGGTCGTGGAGCTCGCCGGCATGCTGGAGCACGTGGACTTCGACGTCCAGGTCTCCGTCCGCACCGACGGCTCCACCGCCCGCCCGGACATGGTGGTCCACCTCCCGGGGGAGGCGAGCATCGTCATCGATGCGAAGGCCCCGCTCAGCGGCTTGGACGGCAGCGCTCCGGAGGCGGGCGCGCAGGCACGTGCAGTGCGCCGGCATGTGAGCGCCCTGTCCAAGAAGGCCTACTGGCAGGCGTTCACCCCGGCGCCGCGCTTCGTCGTGTGCTTCCTGCCCTCGGACGGTCTCCTCGCCTCCGCCGGCCAGGAGGATCCGGCGCTCATCGACGACGCGCTCTCCTCCGGTGTCATCCTCGCCTCCCCGTCCACCCTCCTGGGCCTGCTGAAGACGGTGGCCCTCAACTGGCAGCAGGCGGATCTGAGCCGGAGCGCGCACCGCATCCTCGACCTCGGCCGGGAGCTCCACGCCCGGGTGGGAACGCTCACAGAGCACCTCACCCGGATGGGTGCGGGACTCGACCGCTCGGTGGAGGACTACAACCGCCTCGTCGGCTCCTTCGAGTCGCGGTTCCTGCCCACGGCACGGAAGCTCTCCGCCACCGGCGTCTCCGAGGCCGCCCTGACGGAACCGCAGGAACTCTCTTCCCGCAGCCGGGGGCTCACAGCAGCGGAGTTCGAACCCGCGCATCATCGAGGCGCGAACTGAGAGTCCCGTCTGCCCACATACGCACGCCCACCCATCCGGCCGCGTACGGGGAAGCCTCACCCGCACACGCGGAGGACCTGCCCGCACGCGCGGCGGGCTCAGGACAACCGGCGTTGCGCGATCCTCCTGATATGGTCCGGTCTTGACCGGCGGACGGTCCGCGGCGACCCTCCGCGGAACAGTCCGCCGGGCAGTCCAGTCCCCCACGATGGAAAGTCGATGACCACGGATCCCCACAACCCGCCCCCGCAGCCGCCGATGCCGCCTCCAGCCCCGCCGCAGGCACCTGCCCCGCACCCTGCGCAGCAGCCGCAGAGCACAGTGCGACCACAGGGCGCTCAGCAGCCTCCGGGAGCGGCCCCATCGGTGCCTCCCGCATACAGCTCGCCCCCTTACGCCGAGCCCTCCTCCACCCCGGCCGCGGAGCACCTCCGCCCCCGCACCGGCGCGAACGGCCACGGTGCGAACTCCGGCTATCAGTTCCGGTTCCCCACAGAATGGCCGCGCAGTGCCGCCGCGCTCAGGCCTCGGTTCGAACGCGGCTTCGCCAGCGTCTTCTCAACCGCACACATGCCCACCGAGGCGAGGATCGGCTACTGGATCTGGCTGGTGCTCGGCTGCCTCACGATCGTGAGCATGATCGGCACCTATCTCTTCGTCTTCATCAGCGCACTCACCAATCCCGTGGTGCTGTGGGGCACCGGAATGGTGAGCCTCTTCGGCACGGTGCGCTGGGGACTGATCATCGCCTTCCTCGCCGCCGGTGTCATCGGCCTCATCATGCAGATCGTCCAGCTCTACCTCACGCTGCGCCTGCGCGAGGCCTCGGAATGGGCGCGAATGGCACTGACGCTCCTCACTCTCGCCGCCGTCGTCTACCAGATCCTCACCGCCGTCGTGATCCCCGGACCGGGCACGGGCGGCACCGTCGCCGCTGCGGTGCTCTCGGTCGTCCTCCTCGTCCCCTTCTGGCTCCCCCGGGCCAACGCCTGGTTCCTTGCGCAGCCGGATCGGGGGTCTCGGAGCAGGCACTGAGAGCCGGCGCTGCGCGTCCGCGGGCCTGCGTTCGCACAGAGTCCCCGTCGCACATGTGACCGTCCGCGCTCACACACATGAGGGGCGGAGCGCCCCATCCCGGCGCTCCGCCCCTCACACGCATCGTTCAGCCATTCACATGCGGAGTTCCACCCACGGCCGTCCTCACCGCAGCTCGTGCTCGCGGTCCGCACCGCCGGGCTTGTTGGACGTGGCCAGGCCGGCCGCCTTGAGATCCTTGCGGAGCTCGCTGGGCAGCGAGAACATGAGGTCCTCCTCGGCCGTGCGCACCTCCTCGACCTCGTGATACCCGTAGTCCGCCAGCAGACGCAGCAGATCCTGGACGAGAGTGTCCGGCACACTGGCCCCGCTCGTCACCCCCACGGTCGCCACGTCGTGGAACCATTCCTCATCGACCTCACGGGCGAAGTCGACGCGATGCGCCGCCTTGGCCCCGTGCTCCAGGGCGACCTCCACGAGCCTCACCGAGTTGGAGGAGTTCGCGGATCCCACCACCAGCACCAGGTCGGCGGCAGGCGCCACCTTCTTCACGGCCACCTGACGGTTCTGCGTGGCGTAGCAGATGTCGTCGCTAGGCGGATCCGTCAGCGCAGGGAACCGCTCGCGCAGGATTCCCACCGTCTCCATCGTCTCATCGACGCTGAGGGTGGTCTGCGAGATCCACACCAGCTTGTCCGTCTCCGGCAGCTCGACGGTGCGCGCCTCCTCCGGATTCTGCACGAGCGTGATCGCCTCCGGAGCCTCGCCCATGGTGCCCTCGACCTCCTCGTGGCCCGCATGGCCCACGAGGAGGATGGAGTATCCCTGCTTCGCGAAGCGCACGGCTTCGCGGTGCACCTTCGTCACGAGGGGGCACGTGGCGTCGATGGTGCGCAGCTCCAGGTCCGCCGCCTCCTGGTGCACCTGCGGCGAGACTCCGTGCGCGGAGAACACCACGCGTGCCCCCTGCGGCACCTGGGCCGTCTCCTCCACGAAGATCGCCCCGCGCTCGGAGAGCGTCTCCACGACATGGCGGTTGTGGACGATCTCCTTGCGCACGTAGACGGGAGCGCCGTAGTGCTCCAGCGCCCGCTCCACGGCGATCACCGCACGGTCCACCCCTGCGCAGTAGCCTCGCGGGGCGGCGAGGAGCACCTTCTTCTCCGCACCTTCCGGATCGCGGATCTCGGTGGGGTCCTTGCGGCGGCGCGGCATGGTCGGCACAGGCACGGTCACGGCAGTCATACGGCTGATTCTACGGATCCAGGCTCCGGAAGCGCTGGACACCGCGCGGAGCCCGGCGGACACGCCCCGGAACCCTGCGTCCGTGCCCTCGTCTAGGATCGTCCACGAGTTGGGCCGACGTCAGCGAACCCGCGAGGAGGACGAGATGGCGGAGCGCATCACCGGCACGCCCGGCACCCTGGGCGAATCGCCGCAGCAGGCACCGCTGGCGCCCACAGCGGCGGAGACCAGTGCGGAGAATCCCTGGCCGGTCAGTCTGCTGGCGCACAAGATGAAGGCCTACATCGACCGCATGTCCACCGTGTGGGTCGAGGGCCAGGTGATCGAGCTCAACAACCGGGCCAAGGCCAGCTACCTCACCCTCCACGACACGACGGAGGACATCTCCCTCCCCGTGCAGATCTGGGGCAACGTCCGCGACCGGCTGTCGTCTCCGCTCACGGAGGGCTCCCGCGTGGTGGTCCAGGCCAAGGCCAACTACTGGCTGGCCAAGGGCCGCCTGACGATGCAGGCCTACGACATCCGCGCCGTCGGCCTCGGCGAACTGCTCGCGCGGCTGGAACAGCTCAAGCAGATGCTCGCAGCGGAAGGACTCTTCGACCCCGCGCACAAGCAGCGCCTGCCGTTCCTGCCCCAGCGGATCGGCCTCATCACGGGCCATGACTCGGACGCGCAGAAGGATGTCATGAGGAACGCCGGCCTGCGCTGGCCGGCCGTGGAGTTCGAGGTCCGCAACGCCGCCACCCAGGGCACACAGGCGGTCCCCCAGGTGCTCGAGGCGCTGCGCGCCCTCGACGAGGATCCGGCCGTCGACGTCATCGTCGTCGCCCGCGGCGGCGGCAGCATGGAGGACCTCCTCCCCTTCTCCAACGAGGCGCTCGTGCGGGCCGTGTACGCCGCACGCACCCCCGTCGTCTCCGCGATCGGCCACGAGGCGGACCGGCCCCTCCTCGACGAGGTCGCGGACCTGCGCGCCTCCACCCCCACGGACGCCGCCAAGCGGATCGTGCCGGACGTGGCGGAGGAGCAGATGGGGATCCTGCAGGCGCGCGCCTCCCTGGACGGCGTCCTCGACCGCATGCTCACGGCGGAGCTCAGAGCACTCGCGGACGTGCGCAACAGACCCGTGCTCGCGCAGCCGGAGTCCATGCTCACCGCACGCAGGCAGGACGTCGCCGCCCTCCGGGGGCGGGCATGGCAGGCACAGGCGGGGCTTGTCTCACGGGCCGGAGCCGAGGTGGAGCACCTCCGGGCGCAGGTGCGCAGCCTCTCGCCGCTCAACACTCTGGCACGCGGCTACGCGGTGGTGCAGGCACCGGACGGCAGCGCGGTGCGCAGCCACGAACAGGTCTCTCCCGGGGACCAGGTGTCCATCCGCGTGGCCTCCGGCCGGATCACCGCCACAGTGGACGAGACCGCGCCCGCGCCGCACGGCACCCAGGAGACGTCCGGCGCCCAGGAGACACACGGCGCAGAGCACACGCACCCCACAGACGACCACAACTGAACGCAGGAGTGAGAACCATGTCGGAAGCAGCGGCAACCACACAGCAGGACGTCGGCCAGCTCAGCTACGAGCAGGCGCGTGAAGAGCTCGTCACCACCGTCCGCACGCTGGAAGCGGGCAACCTCAGCCTCGAGGACTCTCTGCAGCTCTGGGAGCGCGGCGAAGCGCTCGCTGACAGGTGCCAGGCATGGCTGGAAGGCGCCAAGGACCGCCTCGAAAAGGCCCGGGCCGCAAGGGAGGAGAACGCGGAGGCCTGAGCGGGAGGCCCCGAGGCGCTGGAGAGCTCAGCCGGCCTCGGGCTCGCCTGCGGGTGCAGGCTCCCCCGCGTCACCCAGCGAAGCGAGCGCGTCCTCGACAGTCGTCTCGACCTGTTCCCAGGAGGTCGAGCCCGTCACCAGCAGCTGTGTGCCCTCGGCCTCGCCGAGCAGGGCATGCCCGGGGCCGTCGACGGCCTCGTAGCGGGCGAACTGCACGCCGGCCAGAGCGGACTCTCCTGTGTGGGCATAGCCTTCCAGGGCCCCGTCGCTCCACGTCTCCGGCGCTTCCGCTCCCACCTGCCGGAGTGAGAGCCACAGGTCCTCCTCCTCGTTCACCCAGGAGATGTACCAGGTGGGCACCGCCGCAGAGCCGTCCTCGCCGAACGTCGCGGTGTTGGAGTGCCAGCCCTCCGGCACCGCGGGCGCGGCGAGCGGGAAATCTGCGGTCGGCTGTGCGGTGGCCGCGACCTCCATGTAGTCCACCTCGCGGGTGGGGTCGCCCTGGGGCTGGGGTGCGAACATGAGCGCAACGGCCACCACCGCTGCACAGGCCAGCAGTGCGATGACCATGTTCACCCAGTTGTAGTGCCGCCGGATGGTCCGCATCTCCTCGCGCGAGCCGGCCTTGGTCCGAGCGATCGCACGCTCGCCGGGGAACAGCTCCGGCCCCTCCTGCGGGACGGAGGGGCCGTCGAGGGTTCCGTACCGTGCCGTCGAGGTGGGCAGCGGTGTGCGCGCGTCATCATGCTGGTCAGTCACAGGAGCATTCTCCCCGCTCCTGTGTGCGGCGGCCAAGTCCGCAGGTGGTCTCCCGTCCGTGAGGCGCATCCGCCAGGTGCATCCGCATGCCGGAGCACGCGATCGTGGTGGCACAATGAGAGCCATGCCTGAGAACTCCGCGTCCGCTGAGGCGCCAGAAGCCAAGCAGCACCACAACGGCGGCCGTCCGGACCCGGACGCTCCCCCCGTCGCCGTCACCGATTCCTGGTCCCAGCGGCTGCGCACAGCGGAGGGCGAACCGGACCGCAATCTCGCCCTCGAACTCGTACGTGTGACCGAGGCCGCGGCGATCGCCGCCGCCCCGTGGGTGGGCCGCGGCGACAAGCTGGCAGCGGACGGTGCCGCCGTCGCCGCCATGCGCAACGTCCTCTCCAGCGTGAGCATGGAGGGCACCGTGGTGATCGGCGAGGGCGAGAAGGACGAAGCCCCGATGCTGTTCAACGGCGAGCGCGTGGGCGACGGCACCGGCGCACAGGTGGACGTGGCGGTCGACCCGATCGACGGGACCACCCTCACCGCTCGCGGCATGCCCAACGCCATCTCGGTGATGGCCGTGGCCGAGGCCGGGAGCATGCTCGACCCCTCCGCGGTGTTCTACATGGACAAGCTCGCGGTGGGTCCCGAGGCCGCGGACTCCGTGGACCTCCGCCTCCCGGTCGCGGAGAACATCCGCCGGGTCGCGAAGGCCAAGGGCACCGACACCTCCAGCGTGACCGTCGTCATCCTCGACCGCCCGCGCCACGAGCGGATCATCTCCGAGGTCCGTGAGGCCGGTGCCCGCATCCGCCTCATCACGGACGGCGATGTGGCCGGTGCGATCGCAGCGGCCCGCCCCGGCACCGGCATCGACATGCTGCTGGGGATCGGCGGCACCCCCGAGGGCATCATCACCGCCTGTGCCATCAAGGCGCTGGGCGGCATGGTGCAGGGCAGACTGCATCCCCAGGACGAGGCCGAACGCCAGGCCGCGGCGGCGCAGGGCCTGGACGTCGACGCGGTCCTCACCACCGATGACCTGGTGAGCGGCGACAACGCCTACTTCGTCGCCACCGGCATCAGCCACGGCGATCTGCTCGACGGCGTCCGCTACGAGGGCGACCGCGTCCTCACCCATTCGCTGGTCATGCGCTCCAAGTCCGGGACCGTCCGCAACGTCTACGCGGAGCACAGGCTCGACAAGACCCACTCCTACGAGGAGGCCGCGCGCGAGGCCTCCAGGAAGGGACTGATCTGATGCCGAACAGCGCAGCGGACGCCGTATCACCGGCGCGGCGCTTCACCACACCCGGCGAGGCCTACGCAGCCCTGATGGAGGGCAATGCGAGGTACGTGGACGGCAACCCCGCCCACCCCAATCAGGACGTCTCGCGCCGCTCCGCGCTCGCCAACGTCCAGGAGCCCTTCGTCACCCTGTTCGGGTGCTCGGACTCCCGGGTCGCGGCGGAGATGATCTTCGATGTGGGCCTCGGCGACATGTTCGTGGTCCGCACCGCCGGCCAGGTGAGCGACTCCGCCTCGATCGGCACCCTCGAATACGGGGTCGAGGTGCTCGGCACCCCGCTCCTCGTCGTGCTCGGCCACGACTCGTGCGGTGCCGTCACCGCCGCCGTCGAGTCGTACACGACCGGGGAGACCCCCGGCGGCTTCATCGAGGACCTGGTCACGCGCATCCTGCCCTCCGTCGTCCACGCCCGCAGCGAGGGCTTCTCGGATCTGCAGGGCGCGGTCGTCCAGAACACCATCGACACCGTCATGCGCCTGCCCCGCAGGTCCACCCTCATCCGCCGGGCGCTGCGGCGTGGGTCCCTCGAGATCGTCGGCCTCACCTACCACCTCGCGGACGGCCGCGTGAACCTCGTCTCCCGCCTGGGGGCCGCGGTCAATGACAACGGCAATCCGGTGGACCTCGTCCGCGACCGCTGACCGGACTGATCCGCTGCCGTCGCCTCCCGTGCCCGCCGGCGCGGACGACGGCCGCGATGTCCACGGCTCTCACCACTGAACCCAGAACCGACCAGGAGCGAAGAAGAGATATGACGCAGGAATACCGCATCGAGCACGACACCATGGGCGAGGTCAAGGTCCCCGTCGACGCCCTCTACCGTGCGCAGACCCAGCGCGCCGTGGAGAACTTCCCCATCTCCGGCAAGACGCTGGAGCGTGAGCACATCGCCGCGCTCGGCCAGGTGAAGAAGGCCGCCGCCCGCGCCAATGCCGAGCTGGGCGTCCTCGACTCACAGCGGGCCGAGGCCATCGCCTCCGCCGCGGACACCGTCATCTCCGGCGAGGTCGACGCGCACTTCCCCATCGATGTCTTCCAGACCGGCTCCGGCACCTCCTCGAACATGAACACCAACGAGGTGCTCGCAGAGCTGGCCAACCGCGCGCTCGAGGGCTCCGACGTCGAGATCCACCCGAACGACCACGTGAACGCCTCGCAGTCGTCCAACGACGTCTTCCCCACCTCGGTCCACGTCGCCGTGACGAACGCGCTCGTCAACGACCTCAAGCCGGCGCTCGACGTCCTCGCGTCCTCGCTGGAGAAGAAGGCCGAGGAGTTCTCCGGCATCGTGAAGTCCGGTCGCACGCACCTCATGGATGCGACGCCCGTGACGCTCGGCCAGGAGTTCGGCGGGTATGCGGCACAGGTCCGCTACGGCATCGAGCGCATCGACGCCGCGCTCCCCCGCGTCGCCGAGGTCCCCCTGGGCGGCACCGCCGTGGGCACCGGCATCAACACGCCTGCCGGGTTCGCCGCACGGGTCATCGAGCTGCTCTCGGAGCAGACCGGCCTGCCCATCACGGAGGCGCGCAACCACTTCGAGGCACAGGCCAACCGCGACGGTCTGGTCGAGGTCTCCGGTCAGCTGCGCGGCATCGCCTACAGCTTCATGAAGATCAACAACGATCTCCGCTGGATGGGATCGGGCCCCAACACCGGCCTGGGCGAGCTGCACATCCCGGACCTGCAGCCCGGCTCCTCGATCATGCCCGGTAAGGTCAACCCGGTGATCTGCGAGGCTGCGATCCAGGTGGCCGCGCAGGTGATCGGCAACGACACGACGGTGTCGCTGTCGTCCACCAACGGAGCGTTCGAGCTCAACGTGGGCATCCCGGTCATGGCCGCGAACCTGCTCGAGTCGATCCGCCTGCTGGCCAACACCTCGCGGGTGATGGCGGAGAAGATGATCGACGGCCTCACCGCCAACGAGGAGCGCGCCCGCTTCCTCGCCGAGGCCTCCCCCTCGATCGTCACCCCGCTCAACAAGGTGATCGGCTACGAGTCCGCCGCGAAGATCGCCAAGCACGCCGTGGCGAACAAGCAGACCGTCAAGGAGGCCACGATCGCCCTGGGCTTCGTGGAGGACGGCTCCATCACCGAGGCCGACCTCGACAAGGCGCTCGACGTCACCACGATGATCGGCGACTACCGCTGATCTGAGCTTCTCGCAGAACCCCGCGGCGCCT
>NZ_BAAAPZ010000001.1:14195-124432 GCF_039531405.1 Brevibacterium salitolerans
GCTCAGGCGCCGTTGTCGTTCCCAGCGGCCCGGCAAACGCTCCAGATCCAGTACTATGCGGAAGTGAGATCGCCTGTCGCGAAAGACGGAGGGGACCCCCTTCATCATCAAGTTCCGCAGCGCGCACTACCCGTACAGAAGCCGCCAAGGAGACCACATGTCCAACATCGCCGACCAGCTCAGCAATCTTGCCCAGAAGCTCGAGCGCACGAGAGACTCACTCTCCACCGAAGAAGCGACCAAGACAGCCCTCATCATGCCGTTCATTCAGAACGTTCTCGGCTTCGATGTCTTCGACGCTACAGAAGTGATTCCGGAGTTCGTCGCGGATGTTGGCATGAAGAAGGGTGAGAAGGTGGATTTCGCAATCGTAAACAACGACGAGATTGCGATCCTTATCGAATGCAAGAAGGTCGGCGAAGCACTGAACCTTGAGAACGCCGCACAACTCTTCCGATATTTTACAGTCACTTCTGCGCGAATCGCCATACTGACGAATGGAAATCAATACCAGCTCTACACTGACCTCGATGCGCCCAACAAAATGGATTCGAGACCGTTCCTGGAGCTGCAGCTGGACGATCTTGACTCCAGCCTTTTCCCTGAACTCGAGAAACTGCGCAAGACCAACTTCGACCTCGAGTCCGTCCTGTCGGCTGCGGAGGAGCTGAAGTATGTCTCCGCCGCCAAACGAGAGTTTGCAGCGGAAGCTCGCGAGATGTCCGATGACATAGCCAGCGTCATCCTTCCGCGGATCTACAGCGGACGCCTCACCGCCAAGGTTCGAGAACAGCTCACTCCTCTCGTAGCGAAGGGATACCTGCAGTTCATCTCGGACCAGGTGAATTATCGCCTCCAGACCGCACTGGGCGGGAGCCAAGGCGTGAAGGGGCCTGCACCGGAACTCCGGCAGGAGGACTCCGACGAGGAGGACAACGGACAGCAGCCGGACATCATCACAACCGCAGAAGAGATGCAGGGTCATCTCATCGTCCAAGCGATTCTCAGCCGCGAGTATGATCCCACACGCATCACCATGCGCGACACGAAGTCCTATTGCGGCATACTTCTTGACGACAACAATCGAAAGCCCATCTGTCGCTTCCACTTCCACAACACAGATAATCTTCGTCTCGAGCTCCTCGACGAGAATAAGAAGGGGACCCTCATCTATCTGAACGGCCTTCCGGAGATCTATCAGTATTCCGACCAGCTTCTGCAGGCAGCTGCTCGCTACGCATAAGGGCCACCATTCAGAGGTCGTTCCACCTCGTCGGTTCGGCAAACTAGCGAAGTGGAACGACCACTGAGCGAGAGCTGTGCGGCGGGCGACTAACCGGGACCGCCGCGCCCGACGCCCCAGGCACGCGCCGCGAGCCCACCCTCACACCAGCTCGTACTCCTCGAGCACCTCAGTCACGAGGGCGGCGATCGCGGAGCGCTCCGAGCGCATGAGGGTCACGTGTGCGAAGAGCGGGTGGCCCTTGAGCCTGTCGACCACCGCGGTGACGCCGTCATGGCGCCCCACCCGCAGGTTGTCCCGCTGCGCCACGTCATGGGTGAGCACCACCCGGGAGTTCGTGCCCAGCCGGGAGAGCACCGTCAGCAGCACCGCGCGCTCCAGTGACTGCGCCTCGTCGACGATGACGAAGGAGTCGTGCAGCGAACGGCCGCGGATGTGGGTGAGCGGCAGCACCTCGAGGATGCCCCGGTGCAGCACCTCGTCGATGACGTTCTGGCTCACCAGCGCACCCAGGGTGTCGAACACGGCCTCAGCCCACGGGTTCATCTTCTCGCCCTCGCTGCCGGGCAGGTAGCCGAGGTTCTGCCCGCCCACCGCGTACAGCGGCCGGAAGACCTTGATGGACGAGTGCGTCCGGTCCTCGAGCACCGCCTGCAGTCCGGCCATGAGCGCCAGCGCGGACTTCCCCGTCCCCGCGCGGCCGCCCAGGCTCACGATCCCCACGGATTCGTCGCTGAGGATGTCGATCGCCACGCGCTGCTCCGCGGACCTCCCCTGCACGCCGAAGACGTTCTGGTCCCCGCGCACCAGCTTGATCGCACCCGGGCTCGTGAGCCGCCCCAGCGCGGAGCCCCGCGGGCTGGAGAGCACCAGACCGGTGCCCACGACCTCGCCGTCCGCCCTGTCCGTGTGCAGCCGGCCCGTCTCGAACAGCCGGCCCATCTCCTCCTCGCTCAGATCCAGCGCCGCCATGCCCGTGTACTCGGCGTTCGCGGTCTGCTCGTTGCGGTACTCCTGCGCCGCGAGCCCCAGGGACGCCGCCTTCACCCGCATCGGCACGTCCTTGGTGACGACCACGACGGAGTCGCCCTCCGCCTGCAAGTTCCGCGCCACCGCGATGATGCGCGTGTCGTTCTCGCTGCGATCGAAGGCGAGGGGCAGCGCCGAGGCGTCGATGTGGTTGAGCTCGACCCGCACCGTGCCGCCGTCCTCCCCCACCGGAACCGGCGCGTCCAGCCGGCCGTGCGCCTCCCGCAGCTCGTCGAGCAGCCCCAGCGCACGGCGCGCCGTGAAGCCCAGCTCCGGATGGTGCCGCTTGCCCTCCAGCTCGGAGACCACCACCAGCGGGATCACCACCTCGTGCTCGGCGAACCTGAACATCGCCCGGGGGTCCGCGAGGAGGACCGAGGTGTCGAGAACGTACGTGACGGATGTGCTCACAGGGAGCTCCCTTTGCGTCATCGGATCGGAGCCGCACCGCGCGGCCGCGTGCGCCCCGTCTTCGACTCAGGCGCTGCCCACCGCCGCGGTGTGGGCCCGAGCCGGCTTCCTGCCGACGCTCCTCACGCTAGCGCCGGAGCACCCCGTGTCCGCAGAGACCGGGGAGTGCGTCGCATGACGATTGCGTGAAGAGCCGGTGTCCCGTCCATGTCTCCATCCGCATCGAGAATCCCGGCAGATTCCGATGCAGACTGAGACACCGGCGGGAAGCGCAGGAAGCGAGAGCCTACTTCCCGTAGCGCCGGCCCCTCTCCGCGTAGTCGCGCAGCGCACGCAGGAAGTCCGTGCGGCGGAAGGCCGGCCAGTAGACCTCGCAGAAGTAGAACTCCGTATAGGCGCTCTGCCAGATGAGGAACCCGGAGAGCCGCTGCTCCCCGGAGGAGCGGATGATGAGGTCCGGGTCCGGCTGGCCCTTGGTGTACAGGTGCTCGGAGATGCCCTGCTCCGTCACGCTCTCGATCGCCTCGGACAGGCTCATGCCGGCGGCCTCGCCCTCCCGCAGCAGCTCACGCACGGCCGTCACGATCTCCTGCCGTCCGCCGTAGCCGGCTGCGATGTTCACCCGGATCCGCGCGGGCTCCCGCCCGTTCTCGCGACCCGCGGAGGAGCGCGCGGCCGCCGTGAGCCTCTCCCGCAGCCCTTCCGGCAGCAGGCCCAGATCGCCCACCAGACGCACCTCGCAGCCGTCGCGGCCGGCGATGTCGTCGACGAGGTCCCCGATGATCGCGCCCAGCACGGAGACCTCCTCCTCGCTGCGCTGCAGATTCTCCTTGGAGAGGACGTAGAGGGTGACGACCTCGATGCCGAGCTCGTCGCACCAGTCGATGAACTGGAGGATCCGCTGCGCCCCGGCACGATGCCCGTCCGCGGTGGTCTGGCCGAACTCCTTGGCCCACCGCCGGTTGCCGTCCGTGATGACGCCCACGTGACGGGGCAGACGCCCGGTGGGCTCCAGCCCCGCTGCGATCCGCCTGTTGTAGAGACGGTAGAGCCATCTCGGGGGCTGGGGCTGCATGCGGCGGTCTCCTGGGAAGTGCGTGAGGCGAAGGCCGGGCGTTCTGCCGAGGCCGTACTCAGGCCCTCACTCTACTATCAGAGGATGGACCTCCTCACCGATCACCAAACGGCGCCGGGCACCGCACCGGGCACGAGCCCGCCCACCTCGACCGCCGCGCCGCCCGCCCCGGGACGCGGCTCCCACCGGCGCGCGGCCCTCCGCAAGGAGCTCACCAAGCTGGCGGGGCAGATCCGGCCCAGCTGGCGCGGCTGGATCCACGCCGCGGCGTTCCCCCTCGCCGTCCTCGGCGGGCTCGCCCTCGTCATCGTGTCCCCCACCATTCCCTCGCGCCTGGCCGCCGCGGTCTTCGCGGTGACCGGGATGCTGCTGTTCGGCACCTCCGCCGTGTACCACACAGGGCGGTGGCGGACGCGGATCAAGCTGCTGCTGAGGCGCTTCGACCACGCGAACATCTTCCTCGTCATCGCGGGCACCTACTCACCGCTGGCGGTGCTGTGCCTGCCGCCCCGCTCTGCGATCACCCTGCTGGCCGTCATGTGGACGGGCGCCCTGCTGGGCGTGGGCTTCCGGCTCCTGTGGACGACGGCACCGCGCTGGCTGTTCGTGCCGGTGTACGTGGCGATCGGCCTCGCCGGGGTGGGCTACGTGCCGGGCATCTGGACGGAGAGCCTCCCCGTGGGGATCCTCGTGGTCACCGGCGGCGCGCTCTACATCGCAGGGGCCGTGGTCTACGGCATCAAGCGGCCTGATCCCGCTCCGCGCGTGTTCGGCTACCACGAGATCTTCCACACCTTCACGGTGCTGGGCTACGGCTGCCACCTCGCGGCACTCCTCGTCGCGGCCTCGCATCACTACTGAGGCCGGTCCCGACTCGAACGCGGTGCGCGTTCCGCAGGCTCAGAACGCGCACCGGCGGGTCAGCCGTCCCGGTGCGGTTCGGGAATCGGCCCGGTGAGGGGCCCGCGCCCGAGGCCGGCGCACCGCACAGCAGCACCCCGCCTCCCCTGTCACACAGGGAGGCGGGGTGCGTCCGTCAGCGGCGTGCGAGCGGCCTCAGCGGTGTTCGGCGGCCGTCCCCGCTGCGTCGTCCTCCGGGGACTGCGCGGGCTCTGCCGTCTGTGCGGACCCGGCCGTCTGCGCCGGCGCGGCGTGCTCCTGCGCCCTGCGCGTCTCCCGCTCCACGGGGATAGGATGTCTGCGCACCACGCCCTCCCGTGCGCGCATCGCACGCTGCCGCCTGAGCAGGCTCCGCGCGAGCAGCACGACCGCCACGGCCAGGAGGAACGTCACGACGAAGCCGATGGTGCCGGGGGTCACGAGCTCCGCATCGGGGTAGGCGCCCTCACCGGGCGGGGCGGACTCCCCCGGCGCCGGGGACTGCGCGGCGAGGGTCACCGGGCCCGAGGCCCACATACCCGTCAGCGCGTGCGCCACGGACGCGGCGCTCATCCTGCGACCTCCTGCCGCACCATGAGGAGATCGGCGGGGACCCGTTCGCCGGAGTCGTAGAGCACGTCCGCGAACAGGTCGCTCTCGACGAAGTCCTCGTGCGGCAGGGGCTCACGGCCGGTGAGGTCGAGGGCCAGCTCGAACTCCTCGTAGGGCCAGTACTTCTTGGCCGCTTCCCGATGCCCCGCGAAGAAGCCGCCGTTGGGGTCAATCTGGGTGGCGTGGGACAGCAGCGCACGGTCCCGCACGTCGATGAACTCACCGCACGGAACGCTCGTGGACAGCCAGGTGTGGCGCTCCCGATCACGTTCCGCGAACCAGTCGAGTCTCTCCGCGAACGGCGACTCGAGGCCGTCGGCCAGCATCCGCTCGTGGATCGCTAGGAACTTCCGCCCGGAGAGGTCCTGGTTGTAGTAGACCTTCTGCACCTGCCAGGGCTCGCCCAGCTCCGGGTTGGCGTCCGGATCGGCCGCGCGCTCCACCGCGAGCATCGTCACGATGTGCGCCTTGATGTGGTCCGGGTGCGGATAGCCGCCCAGCTCGTCGTATGTCGTCACGACCTGGGGGCGCAGGCGCCGGATGAGCTCCACGAGGGGACGCGCGGCCACGTCGTCCGGCACGCGGTAGAAGACGCCCTTGGGGAGCAGTTCGTCGAAGTCGCCGTCCGGCAGGCCGGAGTCCACGTAGCCCACCCAGGCGTGGTCCACACCCAGCACTCGTGCGGCCGCGGCCATCTCCTCCCTGCGGAGGCCCGCGATGTCGCGGATGGCCGCCGGGGATCCCTCCAGTGCGGGGTTGAGGATGTCGCCGGCCTCGCCGCCCGTCATCGTCGCGACCGTGACCTGCGCACCGAGCGCCGCGTACTTGGCTGTCGTGGCAGCGCCCTTCGACGATTCGTCGTCCGGGTGCGCGTGCACGGCGAGCAGTCGCAGTCCGGCGTAGGGGCCGGGCTGTCTTGCTTCCCGCTTGTGCATGAGTCCTCCGTCGTGCAGTTCCTGCGCGCGGGGTGCGCACAGGCCCCTACAGGGTAGTCGGTGCGCGGCGCGACCGCACCTCAGCGGAGCTTCAGGAACCGCCCGGCGGACCCGGCCCCGGGGACCCGGAGCGAGGGCGGGGACGAGCGGGCCCGAGGCCGGTGCGGCGCACGCTCCGGCGTCTGCGAGAATGGGGGCGTGACCGCACAGGCAGACCTCTCCTCCCGCTACGGCAAGCGCACGCCCGCACGTCCGCCGGCCGCTCCCGGC
This sequence comes from Brevibacterium salitolerans, assembly GCF_039531405.1. Taxonomy (NCBI): domain Bacteria; kingdom Bacillati; phylum Actinomycetota; class Actinomycetes; order Micrococcales; family Brevibacteriaceae; genus Brevibacterium; species Brevibacterium salitolerans. The sequence continues at coordinate 20,650 of NZ_BAAAPZ010000001.1, forward strand.
GAGCGGGGACGCAGACCGCTGAAGCGCTCGGCCGCCTTCGCCGTCGTCGCCGCTCTCCTCGTGGCCTGCGGGGTGACCGCATGGTTCGCGTTCGCCCCCACGGGCACCCCCCAGGGCACCAAGAACATCAGCTATGACGTCGTCGACTCCACCCTCACCCTCGCGACGGTCTCCGTGGTGCCGGACGAGGAGCGAGACATCGTCTGCGGCGTCCAGGCGGTGAGCGAGCGCGATGCCGTGGTGGGCTACGTGGAGATGGAGGTGCCTGCGGATCCGCAGGCCGACACCACCCGGCCGGTGACCCTCCACGCGGAGATCGCCACCACCCAGCTGGCCTCCAGCGGCCACCTCGACACGTGCTGGTACGCGGACGATCCGCCGCAGTGAGGACGACCCTCTGAGCGGATGCGCCCGGGTCCGGTGCGGGGCCCACACGGCACCGCAGCCGCAGCGGCGCCCGCACTGCCGGAACAGGTCGCATTGCGCTCGTCGCTCAGGACATGCACAGGGACTCCGGTTGAGATGACGCTCACTCCCCGATAGGATCCGGTCTCAGGAACGATCCCGGATGGCAGACGTTGCCTCCGGGATCCTTCACTGTAGGAACGCGGGCCGTGGGGCCTGCGAGTCCGGGCCCGCACTCCAGGCGGGCCTTTCGCACACTAGGAGGAGAAATGACGGAAGAAGTCACCGGAGAGGAGACCTGGCTGAGCCAGGAGGCCTTCGACCGGCTCTCGCAGGAGCTCGAGAATCTCTCCGTGCAGGGCCGTGCGGACATCGCCGAGAAGATCGATGCGGCGCGCGAGGAGGGCGACCTCAAGGAGAACGGCGGCTACCACGCCGCGCGTGAGGAGCAGGGCAAGATCGAGGCCCGCATCCGCCAGCTGGAGCACCTCCTCCGTCACGCCAAGGTCGGCGGAGCCAGCACGGACCTCAGTGCGGCCTCGCCGGGCACGGTCATCACCGCCAAGGTCGCCAGCAGGGAGATGCGCTTCCTGCTGGGGTCCCGGGAGATCGTCGGCACGGACTCGGAGATCGACGTCGTCTCCGAGGCCTCCCCGCTCGGTGCCGCCGTCAACGGCACCAAGGTGGGCGAGTCGACCTCCTACGAGGCGCCCAACGGCAAGTCCATCACCGTCACGGTGGAGAAGGTCGAGCCCTTCTCCTGAGCCGACGGGAACGGCGAGGGGCCGGCGGGAAGATCCTTCCCGCCGGCCCCTCGCCGTCTCTGCGCGCAGAGTCAGCCGCCCGAGGGCCGGCCGCCCCCACCGTCCGCCGGTGAGTCGCCGGGCGCCTCGCCCATGCCGCGCCCGGGGCCGCCTGCCGCGTCTCCGTCGCCGGCGGAGGCGGGGTCCGCGGCCTCACCCGTGCGCGCCTGTTCCGGGACGCGCGCACCCACGGCCTCGGCCGCCTTCTCCGCAGCCTTCGCCGCAGCTCTGTCCGCCGTCGTCTCCGCGGAGGCGGCGGGGCCGGTGTCCGTCTCCGGGTCCTCGTCCAGTTCGACCACCTCGTCCCCGCGCCCCACGAAGCTCTTGACGACGGTGTTCGCCACCGCCACCGCCGGCACGGCGAAGACCATGCCCAGGATGCCGGCGAGGAAGCCGCCCGCGGCCACGGCGAGCACCACGGCCAGCGGGTGGACGGAGACCGCACGGCCCATGATGAGGGGCTGCAGCACGTTGGACTCGATCTGCTGCACCGCCAGGACGATCGCCAGCATGATGATCGCGGTGACGAAGCCGTCGGACACCAGAGCCACCAGGACGGCGATCACGCCGGTGAGGACGGCGCCCACGATGGGCACGAACGAGGCGATGAAGACCATGAGCGTCAGCGGGATCACCAGGGGCAGGCCCAGGATGAACGCGCCCAGGCCGATCCCGATCGCGTCGATCCCGGCGACGATGATCTGCACGCGCACGTACTGGACGAGGGTCTGCCAGCCGCGCAGCAGCGCCCCCTCCGTCTTGGCCCGCGCAGGTTCGGGGAGCAGCCGGATGCCCCACGAGAAGATCTGCCGCCCGTCCTTGATGAGGAAGAAGGCGGTGAAGAGGGTGAGGACGAGCGCGGTGAAGAAGCTGCCCACACTCATCACCGCGCCGGCCGCGCCGCCGGCCAGGTTGGAGGCGTTGTTCTCGAGGTAGTGGACGCCCTGGTCCACGGCCGCGTCGAGCTGCTCGGAGATGATCGAGGAGTCGAGCCCGAACGGATTGGAGTTCAGCCAGTCGGAGATCGTGAGGAAGCCCTTGACGACCTGGCCCCAGAGGTCCTGGAAGCCCACGACCATCTGCTGCCCCACGAGCGCAAGCAGACCGGCCACCAGCACGATGAAGCCCACGAACACCGTCGCGGCGGCCAGCGCCTTGGGCCAGCCCTTGCGGACCAGCACACCGTTGAGCGGGCTCAGGAGTGCCGCCAGCAGCAGGGCGATGAGCGCGGGCATGACCACGACGGAGACCTTGGACAGCAGCCAGCCGGCCACTCCGATCGCCGCGACCACCACGATCCCCCGCCAGCTCCACGCGGCGGCCAGCCTCATCGACGGGGAGACGTACGGCTCGTACGCCCCCCTGCCCAGCTCGTCCTCGGTGGGTTCCGAGAACTCCAACGGGCCCGCCGCGGGCGCCCCCAGCAGCGGACCTCCCTGCGGCTCCCCCCGGAAGCTCCTGAGTCCGCGCCATGCATTCTGCAGGCGCTGTGAAACGCCTGGTCTCTGCTCCTCTGCCATGCTCACAGACTAGTACGGCAGCGGACACTCTGCGGGGTGGAAGTCAGCGGGAACGCTGGGAATACCCGCTTCCCCGCCATCACCGCCGACGGCGATAGGCTCTAGGCGGCACGGACGCGGAGTGGAGAGGAGACGGCATGCGACGCAGGGCCACGGCAGCCGTCGTCGCGTTCCTGGGCGTGCCGGTGGTGCTCGCCAGCGCCGGCACCGCACTGCTCAACGCGCAGGCCGCCCGCCTGCGGCGCGAGTTCGACGCCGCACGCGGCCCGGAGGGCGTCGCACAGGTCCACCGGAGCGTGGTCCGCAGCGATGCGGCCCGCGGCGTGCACGACGCCCACGGCGGGCCCGCGTCCCACCGGAGCGCACCCCCTGACCCGCACGGCACCGCCTCCCCCGAGGCCGCGCTCGCGGTGATCGGCGATTCCTGGGTCGCGGGCACGGGACCCGCGGACCCGCCCGCGCTCATGGCGCGCGGCCTCGCGGCCCTCACGGGTGCGGACGTGCGCCTGTCCGCCTGCGCCCGGCCGTCCGCCCGTGCCGACGAGGTGGCCGACCAGGTCGACCGGGTGCTCGCGGACCCGCACCAGGCACGGGCCGGCGAGCTCCGGATCGCCGTCGTCTCGATGGGCACCGGGGACGTCCTGCACCCCGTCACCGGTTCGATCTCGCTGGGCGTGCTCACCTCCGCGCTTACCCGGCTGCAGCGCGAGGGCTATGCCGTCATCGTCCTGTGCTGCCCCAACCTCTCCTCCCTCCCGGGGATGCGGAATCCCCTGCGCACCGTCGTCCGCCGCTACTCCCGCGTGCTCGCCGGCTCCCAGTGGCTCGCAGCGGTCGCCGCGGGCGCTCTGCCGCTGTCCACCACCCGGATCCTCTCCGGCACCACCCGCGTGGGCCTGCTGGCGCCCTCCGGACACCACCCCAGCCGCCTGGGCAGCGCACAGCTGGCCGCTGCGGTGCTCACCGCGCTCGCCGACCGCATGGACTCCCCCCGCGCCTCCGTCCCCGTTCCCGAGGCGGAGCTGGAGGACTCCGGCTCCGCGGCCCCTCCTGCACCTCCGCCCGCTCCCCACTCCGAGGACGACGACCTGTGACCGCCTCCCCCGTCCCCACCGCACCCCGCCTGCTCCTGGCCTCCGCCTCGCCCTCACGGCGGCGCATCCTGCGCTCGGCGGGGATCGACCCCCTCGTGCACGCGTCCGCCGTGGACGAGGACGCGCTCGAGGCCGCACATCCCGGGGCCTCCGTGCGCGAACTCGTGGGCATCCTCGCCGAGGCCAAGGCCCGCGCCGTGGCAGACGCCCTCACAGCGACGCATCCCGCCCCTCTGCTGCCGGAGCTCGCGGACCGCGGCGACGGCCAGGCTCCGCGTTCACTCGTCCTCGTCGCCTGCGACTCCGTCCTCGAGCTGGACGGGGAGGCCGTCGGGAAGCCGCACACCGCCGACCGCACCCGCGCGCTCTGGGCGCGGATGGCCGGCACCTCGCCCGTGCTCTGGAGCGCGCACTGGGCGGGCCTCCTCACCCGCGAGACGGCAGACGCCCCCTGGCACCTCGCCGATCACCGGGCCTCCTCCGCCGCCACGACGGTGCACCTGGCCTCCCCCACGCACGCGGAGCTCGAGGCCTACATCGCCACCGAGGAGCCCTTCGAGGTGGCGGGCGCGCTCACGATCGACGGCCTCGGCGGCGCGTTCGTCACCGGCATCGAGGGCGATCACCACAATGTGATCGGCCTGAGCCTGCCCCTGCTGCGCCGGATGCTCATGGAGATGGGCCTCCGCTGGACGGATCTCTGGACGAGCGGGACCGCGGCCGCGGCCATGACCGGCGCGGCGACCCCCGAGGCCGGGGGCACCGCGCGCCCCTGAACCGCGGAGCGGCCCCGCACGGGCCGAAAACCACAGCACTTCCCCTCCGTGCGAAGCGCAGCGCCGGGAATTGTCGGCATCCGACAAAGGGTTCGCGTTCACCCATATATTCGGCGAGGCTGTCCAGCAGTCGTGCTGCGGTCTCCGCAGCTGAGCCCCTGCTTCCACCCGCCGAGGAGAACCGATGACCGCAATGCCGATGACGGACGCCCCCGCACCCGCATCCGGATCGCGCCCCCTCACCCGCGTGCTGATCGCCAACCGCGGTGAGATCGCGCTCCGCGTCATCCGCGCATGCCGCGACCTGGGGCTGGCCTCCGTCGCGGTCTACACCGCCGCGGACGCCCGCTCCGCCTACGTGGAGCTGGCCGACGACGCCTACCGCCTCGAGGGCACCGGCCCCCAGGAGACCTTCCTCTCCATCCCCGCCCTTCTCGCGATCGCCCACCGCGCGGGCGCGGACGCCGTGCACCCGGGCTACGGCTACCTCGCGGAGAGCGGCGAGTTCGCCGCCGCCGTCACCGCCGCCGGCCTCACCTGGGTGGGACCCAGCGAGTCCGCGATCACCGCGCTCGGCGACAAGACCGGCGCACGTGCCGTCGCCGAGGCGGTGGGAGCTCCCATCGCCCGCGGCTCCGCCGGCGCCGTGGACGGCGTCGAGGAGGCCCTGCGCATCGCCGAGGAGATCGGCTTCCCCGTGGCCGTCAAGGCCGTGCACGGCGGCGGCGGGCGCGGCTTCCGCACCGCCGCGGACGCCCGCGAGCTGCCCACCGCGTTCGAGGCCGCCTCCCGTGAGGCCGCCGCCGCCTTCGGCCGCGGCGAGTGCCTCATCGAGCAGCAGATCGTCGCGCCCCGTCACATCGAGACCCAGTGCCTGGCGGACGCCCACGGCACCGTCCGCGTCCTCTCCACCCGCGACTGCTCGCTGCAGCGCCGCAACCAGAAGGTCGTCGAGGAGGCGCCCGCCCCCGGCCTCACGGCGGAACAGGAGCAGGTGCTCGCCGAGGCCTCGGCGAGCATCCTCTCCCACGTGGGCTACGTGGGCGCCGCCACCTGCGAGTTCCTCCTCGGCGCGGACGGCCGCCTGTCCTTCATGGAGGCCAATGCCCGCATCCAGGTGGAGCACACCGTCACGGAGGAGGTCACCGGTGTGGACCTCGTCGCTTGGCAGCTGAGGATCGCCGCGGGAGAGCGACTCCCGGAGGCGTTCCCCGCGCCCCGCGGGCACGCCTTCCAGTTCCGCATCAACGCGGAGGATCCCGCGGGGGGCTTCTTCCCCTCGACCGGCACCATCACCGCCTGCCGCGAGCCGGCGGGCCCGGGCGTGCGCATGGACTCCGGCGTGACGGAGGGCTTCCACGTGGGCACGGACTTCGACCCCATGCTCGCGAAGCTCGTCGTCACCGGTGAGGACCGCGAGGCCGCGCTCGCCCGCAGCCGCCGCGCGCTGGACGAGTACCGGCTCGAGGGAGTGGCCACGCTCCTCCCCCTCCACCGCGCGCTCGTCGACGCGCCCGCCTTCGCCGGCAGCGGTCACACGGTGCACACCCGCTGGCTCGAGGAGGACTTCATGCCCGGCTGGACCGCCTCCCTCACTCCTGCCGAGCAGAACGGCGCGGCCGCCCCGGCGGAGGACGTCGAGGTCGTCGTCGAGGTCGACGGGCACCGGCTCACGGTCTGCGTGCCCGCCGCCCTCGCCGCTCCTCCTGCGCCGGAGCGGCGGAGGAGCCGCCGGATCTCCCGCCGCGGCACCACCGTCGCACAGGACATCTCCGGCCTCACCGCACCCATGCAGGGGACCATCGTCGCGGTGGACGTCTCCCCCGGGGACCGGGTCTCCGCCGGTGACCGGCTGGCCGTCATCGAGGCGATGAAGATGGAGCAGCCGCTCAAGGCGCCGCAGGACGCCGTGGTGAAGTCCGTGGCCGTGGCAGCGGGCGCCGGCGTGCGCTCCGGGGACATGCTCATCGAGTTCGAGGACTGAGCGCGGGACGGCAGTCCCCTGACAACGCCGCGCACCCCGCACTCGATGAGTGCGGGGTGCGCTGTGTGTGGAGCCCTGCTCAGGCCTGGTGGTGGTGCAGCTTCCGCGCCGCCTCCGTGACGGAGCCGGACAGCGAGGGGTAGACCACGAACGTGGAGGCGAGCTGATCGACCGTCAGCCGGTTCTCCACCGCCATCGTGATGGGCAGGATGAGGTCGCTGGCCCGCGGGCCCACCACCACGCCGCCCATCACAGAGCCGGAGCCGCGGCGGCAGAAGATCTTCACGAAGCCCTCCTCGATGCCCAGCATCTTGGCACGCGCGTTCGTGTGCAGCGGCTGCGTGACCGTCTCGATGTCATGGGCGTCGTTGCGGTAGTCCGACTGGGTGAAGCCCACCGTCGCGATCTCCGGCTGGGTGAACACGTTCGAGGCGACGTTGCGCAGCCGCAGCGGGACCACCGCATCGCCCAGCGCGTGGAACATTGCGATGCGCCCCTGCATCGCCGCGACGGAGGCCAGCGGCATGACGTTGGTGCAGTCGCCGGCGGCGTAGATCCCCGGCGAGGAGGTCCGCGAGACGCCGTCCACCTGGATGTGGCCGCTCTCCGTGCGGAGGATCCCCACGGTGTCGAGTCCCACCTCATCCGTGTTGGGCACGGACCCCACCGCCATGAGGCAGTGGCTGGCCTTGACGATGCGGCCGTCGGCGAGCGTGACGACGACGCCGCCGGTCTCCTCGTCACGCACCACGGAGTCCGCGCGGGAGCGCGAGAGCACGTTCATGCCGCGGGAGCGGAAGACGTTCTCCAGCACCTCCGCGGCGTCCTCGTCCTCACCGGGCAGCACCCGGTCGCGGGAGGAGACGAGGGTCACCCTGCAGCCCAGCTCGTTGTAGGCGGAGGCGAACTCTGCACCGGTCACGCCGGAGCCCACGACGACGAGGTGTTCGGGCATCTCCTCGAGGCCGTACAGCTGCGTCCAGGTGAGGATGCGCTCCCCGTCCGGGAGCGCGGTGGGCAGCTCACGGGGATGCGCTCCGACGGAGACGAGGATCGTGTCCGCCTCGAGCTCGTACTCGGCACCGGTCGTCTCCGTGACCGCCACGCGTCCGCGGCCCACGATGCGGGCGGAACCGCCGATCACCTTCACCCCGGCTCGCACGAGCCCGTCGTGGATGTCCGTCGCCTGCGCGTCCGCCAGGCCCAGGATCCGCCGGTTGATGGCCGAGAGGTCCGCGCTCACGGGGCCCGGCCCCTCGGACCCGCCCGCCGGGAGCTCCTCGGCCGAGGCGCACAGGCCGAAGTCCCCGCCGCGATTGGACTGGCCCATCACCTCGGCGGTCGCGATGAGCGACTTCGAGGGCACCACGTCCGTGAGCACGGCGGAGCCGCCGCAGCGGTTGCGTTCGATGAGCATGACGTCCGCGCCCAGCTGTGCGGCGATGAGGGCCGCCTCGTAGCCTCCGGGCCCGGCGCCGATGATGACGACACGGTTCTGCGAGCGATCCAGTACATTCTTCACCGGGCCATTGTGTCAGAGCCCAGCATGCTCGCCGACATCCCCTACGGCACCGCCTACAGCACCACCGAGCGCTCGGTGTGGATCTGCGCGATCTCCCGGTAGCTGCGCCAGTTGCGGTCGATGTGCGCCAGGCCCTCCTCGTCGAGCTCCCGGCGGACCTTGCCCGGCACTCCCGCCACCAGCGAGCCCTGCGGGATCTCGACGCCCTCGAGCACGAGCGCACCGGCGGCGACGAGGGTGTGGGAGCCCACCACCGCGCCGTTGAGGACCGTCGACTTCATCCCGATCAGGCAGTCGTCCTCGACCGTGGAGCCGTGGATCATCGCGGCGTGGCCGATCGAGACGCGAGAGCCCACCCGCACGTCGAAGCCCGGATCGCAGTGCATGACGGTGTTGTCCTGCACATTGGTGTCCTCGCCGATCGTGATCGAGGCGCGTTCGGCCCGCAGCACGCAGCCGTAGAACACAGAGGCGCGCGCGCCGATGCGCACATCGCCGATGAGCGTGACGCCCGGGGCGACGAATGCGGTCTCATGGATCTGCGGAGCACGGCCGTCGACCTCGATGAGGCGGACGTCTCCAAGACGGCCGGGACGGACCGGGCCGGTGGCCGCGGGTGCGGAGGACGACGGTGCGGAGGCGGGGGCGGCAGTGCCCTCAGCGTGGTTTCGGCTCATGCCTGTCAATCCAATCACACCTTGTTTCCTGTCAGAAACTTCACACGCCGAACGTCTTGTGGCGGTCTGTCCCGCGTGTGATCCTGGGGGCACACCGTTTCTACCGCCCGTAGTCTTCGTGCTCCGAAGCCCCTCCCGGCACTCCGCGAGGGTCAGGACGCGGGCACCCCCTACTCCCGAGAGGAATCCATGGACTGGCGCCATCGTGCAGCGTGTCTGAATGAGGATCCTGAGCTGTTCTTCCCCATCGGCAACACCGGCCCCGCTCTGCTTCAGATCGAAGAGGCCAAGAAGGTCTGCCGCCGCTGCGAGGTCGTGGAGACCTGCCTGCAGTGGGCACTCGAGAGCGGCCAGGACGCCGGCGTCTGGGGAGGCATGAGCGAGGACGAGCGCCGTGCGCTCAAGCGCCGCGCCGCCCGCGCCCGCCGCGCAGGCTGAGCCTCACCGCAGGCTCGCCGCCCAGCCCGCGCCGCACGCCGCAGCGGTGATCCGCTGCCGGGAGACCCAGGCCGAGGGCCCGTCCTCAGGACGGGCCCTCGGCCTTCTCCCTGCCCTCAGGCCCGGGGCTCCACCGGGGTGAGGTCCACCTCGATCACGACCTCGGTGCCGCCGCCGTCCCGCTCGTGCCACTCGATGGAACCGCGCAGGTCCGAGGTGATGAGCGTCCGCACGATCTGGGTGCCGAGGCCGTTGCCCGGCGGGGTCTGCGGGGTCCGGCCGGTTCCCGTGGGCAGCCCGGCCCCGTCGTCGAGGATGCGCAGGCGCAGATGGTTCCCGTGCCTCTCCGGCCGTACCTCCACAGAGCCGGAGACCGGCTGCGGGTTCTCGCCGTCCACCGGGAAGCCGTGCTCCACCGCGTTCGTGACGAGCTCCGTCACTGCCAGCAGCAGCGGCGAGGCGTCCTCGGCGCCGATGGGCCCGAAGCTAGCCGAGCGCGTGAGTTCGAGGTCCACGAGCGGGGACGACAGGTCCGGCGTGAGCCGCAGCCCGCGGTCCACCAGGTCGTCGAACTCCACGGACTCGTCCATCGACTGGCTGAGCGCGTCGTGGACGACGGCGATGACGGAGACCCTGCGCATCGCCTCCTCGATGGCCGACCGGGCGTCGGCGGACGACACCCGGCGCGCCTGCAGCCGCAGGAGCGCGGAGACCGTCTGGAGGTTGTTCTTCACCCTGTGGTGCATCTCGCGGATCATCGCGTCGCGGCTGAGCAGCTCGCGCTCGCGCCTGCGGATCTCCGAGACGTCCCGGGCGAGGATCACCGCCCCGGTCCGATTGCCCTCCCGCATGAGCGGGATGGAGCGCAGGGAGATGCTGGCCCGGCCGGACTCGATCTCCGAGCGCCACGGGGCGCGGCCGGTGAGCACCAGCGGCAGGGACTCGTCGACCGTGCCGCGCTGGGCCACCAGCTCGTCGACGAGGTCCGCCAGGTAGCGGCCCTCGATGTCCCCCTCCGACCCCAGCCGGTAGAGCACGGACACCCCGTTGGGCGAGGCGTAGCGGATCCGCCCCTCGCGGTTGAGCAGCAGCAGGCCGTCGCCCACCCGGGGCTCACCGCGCTTGGCGCTCGAGGGCAGCTCCGGGGGCGGGAACGAGCCCTCCCCCACCATGTCCAGCAGCGAGGCCGCACAGGCGCGGTAGTTCCGCTCGAACCGGGACACCCCGCTGCGCTTGGACTCCTCCGTGTGGCGGGTGAGCACCGCGATGATGCGGCCGTCGTGGCGCACCGGCACCACATCGGCCTTGGCGAACTGCGAGCCGTCGTCGTCCGCGATCACCGTCACGCCCTCCGTGAGGGCGCGGACGAGCAGCTCCCGGTGGCGGGGCGGCGGCTTCTCCCCCACCGCGTCCACCGGGAAGACGGTGGAGCCGGTGGTGGGACGGCAGTGCGCCACGGCGACGAAATCGGGGCCGTCCCCGTCCTCGGGCCGCCCCGCCGCCTGCCTGCGGTCCACCCACAGCACCAGGTCCGCGAACGAGAGGTCCGCGATGAGCTGCCAGTCCCCTATGAGGAGGTGCAGGCGCTCGAGGTCCCCCTCGTCGAACCCGCTCTCGCGGAGCTGTCCCAGCACGCTCATTCGCTCCCCCTGTCCGGACGTCCGGCCCTCATTCCGTCTCCCTGCTGAATTCCGCCGAACGCACGATGCCGCGCATCTGGCGCAGGAGGACGGACAGCGGGGCCTGGTCGACGTGGTCGAGCTCGCCCAGCTCCGCGATCATGTCCAGCACCTTGTCCAGCACCGCCGAGGCGTGCGCGCGCCAGGCGTCGACGCGTGCCGCGCCGCCGCCGGGCTCGGTGTCCTCGAGCACCGCGATGGTGATGGACATGAGGGCCTGGTAGAAGTCGTCCCGCAGCGCGCCGCGGGCCAGCGCCGTCCACCGGCTGGAGCGATCGAGCCCGCGGATGAGCATGAGCAGGCGCGAACCGCTCACCATGTCCGAGACGGCGTGGTACACGCGGGCGGCCTCGGCCGGATCCTCCCCCGTGCGCGCGGCCGTCTGCGCGATGTCCAGCAGCGAGAACTCCTCGAGGAGGCCTGCCGAACGTCCCGCGAGATCCTCCGGCACGCCCAGGGCGACGTACTCGGCCTTCGCCGCGTCGTAGGCCTCGCGTGACTCCCCGCGCAGGAACTCCGTGAGCTGCGGCCGCAGCCGGGCGAGAACCCCGCGGTAGGTCTGGATGCCCGCGTCCACGTCGAGCGTCTCCGGGCTCTGGTGGACGAGCCACCGGGAGGCCCGGTCCAGGAGGCGGTGGGCGGAGGCGAGCATGCGGTTCTGCACCTCGGTCGCCACCACGTTGTCCAGCGCGCAGATCGCGTCCAGGTGCGCGTCGAGGCCGTAGACCTCGCTCACCACCGTGAACACGCGCACCAGGTGCGGCAGGGCCGCCCCGGTCTCCTCCTGGAGGCGGAACAGGTAGGTGAGGCCGCCCCGGTCCACCACGGCGTTGACGATGCGCGCGGTGGAGATCTCCCGGCGCAGCGGATGCTCCGCGAAGTGCCCGGCGTACGGTTCGAGGCTGGGAGGGAAGTAGTCCGCCAGCGGACCCGCCGTCCAGGGCTCGTCCGGCACCCCGGACTCGAGCATCTTGGCCGCCGCGTCCATCTTCACGTAGGCCAGCAGCACGGCCAGCTCCGGCGAGGTCAGCCCCGTCCCGGTCTCCGCCCGCTCGCGCAGCTCCTCCGCGGACGGCAGGAACTCCACGGCGCGGTCCAGGTCCGCCTCGCGCTCCAGGTACCGCAGCAGCCGCAGGAAGGTCTCCGTCATCACGAGGGAGGACTCCCGCGCCTCGCCGAGGGCGAGATTCTGGAAGTAGTTGTTGGCGAGCACGCGGTCCGCCACCTCGTCGGTCATCGACTCCAGCACGTCCACCCGCTCGGACTCCGCGAACTCGCCGGCGCGGATGAGCGCGGCGAGCAGCAGCTTGATGTTGACCTCGTGGTCCGAGCTGTCCACGCCGGCCGAGTTGTCCACGGCGTCCGTGTTGAGGCGCACCCCGTGCAGAGCGGCCTCGATGCGTCCCAGCTGGGTCGCCCCCAGGTTGCCGCCCTCGCCCACGACCCGTGCGCGGATGTCCGCGCCGTTGATCCGGATCGCGTCGTTGGCACGGTCACCCACGGCGGCGTGGGACTCCTCGCGGGACTTCACGTAGGTGCCGATCCCGCCGTTGTAGAGCAGGTCCACGGGAGCTGCGAGGATCGCGCTGATCACCTGGTCCGGGGTGTGCGGACCGGCGGGCATGCCCAGCGCCGCGGCCGCCTGCGGACTCACCTCGATCGCCTTCTCCCTGCGGGAGAACACCCCGCCGCCGGCGGAGATGAGCGAGCGGTCGTAGTCCTGCCAGGAGCTGCGCGGGAGGTCGAACAGCCGCTGCCGCTCCGCGAAGCCCACCGCCGCGTCCGGATCCGGGTCCAGGAACACGTCGCGATGGTCGAAGGCCGCCACCAGCCGGATGTGCCGGCTGCGGAGCATGCCGTTGCCGAACACGTCGCCGCTCATGTCGCCGATACCCACCGCCGTGAAGTCATCGTTCGCCGCGTCTATGCCCAGCTCGCGCAGGTGCCGCTCGACGGACTTCCAGGCGCCGCGCGAGGTGATCGCCATCTTCTTGTGGTCGTAGCCGGTCGAGCCGCCGGAGGCGAAGGCGTCGCCCAGCCAGAAGCCGCGGCGCTCCGCGATCCCGTTCGCCACGTCGGAGAACCGCGCCGTGCCCTTGTCCGCGGCCACGACGAGGTAGTGGTCGTCGCCGTCGTGGGCGACCACGCGCTCCGGCCGCACGACGGTCTCCGTGAGGTCCGAGGAGTACTCGAGGTTGTCGGAGACGTCCAGCAGCGAGGAGATGAAGACCTCGTAGGCGGCCTGCCCCTCCGCCGCCCAGCCCTCGCGGTCGAGCGCCGGGTCCGGCAGCCGCTTGGGGAAGAAGCCGCCCTTGGCGCCGGTGGGCACGATAAGGGCGTTCTTCACCATCTGCGCCTTCACCAGTCCCAGCACCTCGGTGCGGAAGTCGTCGCGGCGGTCGGACCAGCGCAGACCGCCGCGTGCCACGGTGCCGAACCGCAGGTGGACGCCCTCGACCCGGGGCGAGTGCACCCATGCCTCCAGGGCCGGGCGCGGCTTGGGCAGGAAGTCCAGCTCCGTCGAGCGCAGCTTGATGACGACGGCCTCCGGCAGAGAACCGTCCGCGGGCTGGTAGAAGTTCGTGCGGACCGCCGCGCCCACCATCTCCAGGGCGGAACGCAGCACACGGTCCACCTCGAGCGAGGGCACGTCCGCCAGCCGCCGCTCGAGGGCGCTCGCAGCCTCCTGCGCGGCCTCGGCCCGGGCCTGCAGGGTGGGGAAGGACCGGTCCGGGTCGAACTTCACCGCGAAGACCTCGAGGAGGTCGCGGGTGAGCTCCGGCACGGAGGTGAAGACCTCCGCGATGGAGGCGTCGGAATAGGTGAAGCCGGCCTGCCGGAGGTACTTGGCGAAGGACTGGACGAGGCTGACCTCCTGCCACCGGAGTCCGGAGAGCAGGAGGCGGTCGAGGCCGTCGGTCTCGCGCAGGCCCGCCCACGCCGCGGCGAAGCCGTCGCGCAGCGAGGCCAGCACCTCGGGTCCGGGCATCGCCGGGAAGGCGAGGCCGAACTCGTAGATCCAGACCGAGTCCTGTCCGGCCGGGCGGACCTCGAAGGGCTTCTCGTCGAGGAGTTCGGCCCCGAGGTTCGCCAGGTAGGGCAGCGCCGTGGTGAGGGTGACGGGCACTGCGCTGTAGAGGACGAGCAGCACCTCGGAGTCGCCGCGGGGACGGACCTCCACGACGGGCGCGGAACCGGCGCCCAGGCGCTCGAGCTGCTCGCTGTCGGCCACCGCGCGGGCGGGGGTGTGCGTGGCCTTGTAGGCACCGGGGAAGGCCTCGGCCCAGCGGCGTGCGCGCTCCGCGGAGGAGAGCGGGCTCTTCTCCGCGGCCGGGGCGAGGATCTCCCACAGGTCCTCGTTCCAGGACCGCAGCGCGGCGACGATGCGGGACTCGACCTCCGCCTCGTCGATCTCCGGCAGCTGGGCGTCGCGCGGTACGCGGGCCGTGAAGTGCAGCCGCGCGAGAGCGGAGTCCGTGAGGAGCACGTCGTAGTCCACCTCGGAGGCCGAGTAGTACTCGCGGAGGACCTTCTGCACGCGTTTGCGGGCGGCGGTGTCGTAGACGTCCTTGGGCAGGTAGACGAGGACGGAGACGTAGCGCTGGTAGGGATCGCGGCGCAGGAAGACGCGCGCCTCGTGCTTCTCCTGGAGGTCGATGACCGCCATCGCCGTCGCCCGGACCTCCTCCGTGGAGGCGTAGAACAGGTCGTCGCGGGGGTAGGACTCGAGCACGCCCAGCAGCTCGTCGCCGGCGTGGGTGTCCTTCGCGAGCCCCGAGCTGCGGAGGACGGAGCCCACCTTCTCGCGGATGACCGGCACCTCGAGGGCGGAGGCGGAGTACAGGCGGTTGGTCCACAGGCCCACGAAGCGCCGCTCGCCCACGATGGCGCCGGTCTCGTCGAACCGCTTCACGCCCACGTAGTCCATGTAGCCGCGCCGCATCACCCGGGAGCGCGAGTTCGCCTCGGTGAGGACGAGGACGTGGGGCTCCTCCGCCTTGTCCGCCACCGCCTGCGTGAGGTGCGAGGTGGAGGCCCGCCGCAGCGAGGAGATGCCGAGGTCCGTGCCTGGCACGGGTTCGAGGCTGCGGTCCTCGCCGTCCGTGACCAGCCGGTACTCCCGGAAGCCCAGGAACACGAAGCCCTTGCCCAGCCACTCCAGCAGGTCCGCGGCCTCGGCGGCCTCGGCGGCGAGCTCCGGCCGCGGAGCGTGCGCGCGCAGTTCGGCGGCGATCTCCTCCGCCCGGGCCTGCATGCGCTCGCGGTCCGCATCCGCGGCGCGGGCGAGTTCGAGCGCCTCCGTGAGCGCCTGCGTGAGAGCGGGGAAGTCCTCCTCCGGCACGCGGTCGGCCTCGACGTGGATCCAGGACTCGGAGACGGGGCCGGGTCCGCCGTCCGCCTCCCGCCCGGGGGCGATCACCGGCAGCACCGAGGTGTCCGTGGAGACGCGCTCCAGCTGGGAGTCCGGCAGCACGCTCAGGCCGGACTCCGTGCGCCGCACCGCCATGATGGGGTGGTGGACCTCGCGGATGGCCAGGCCCTGCCGGGTGAGTTCCGCGACGACGGTCGAGACCGCGTGGCGCACGTCCGCGAGCACGATGTCGATGAAGGTGCGGCTGCCGGTGTAGTCCACGGCGTCGTGGGCGGGGTTGCGGATGGCGATCCGCACCCCCTCCCCCTCCTCGGCGCAGGCGAGCTCCCAGTGCGCGGCGGCGATGCGGGCGAGCGCCGCCGGTCCCACGCGTCTCTTCTCGGAGGGACTGAGTCGCGGGTAGTACTCAGCGAGCAGATTCTCCGGCGGGGTGGTGCCGGTGAGCTCTGTCCATGCACGGGCGATGTCGGTCAGGTCGACCTCGGTCAACTCATTCACCTCGAATACGGGTCGGGCGGGTGCAGGGGCCTCATCGTCGTCGACCCCGGCTCCAGCCTATGCCCTGCGCGGCCTCCGCGCCCGCCGGCCGTCGCAGCGGTGGGCGCGAGGGCCGGCGCGGTCACCGCGGTGCGGCTCGCGGAGGAGTTCGGCGGGCCGCGGCGGATGCGGCAGACTTGTCCGCATGAAGGAGTTCTCGCTCGACGTCGCCTCGCCCCATTCGCCCGCCGCCGCCCGGTCCGCGCTGCTGAGCCCGCGGACCTGGGAGCGGCTGGGCGCTTCCTCCGCCGCACCCGCCGCCGACGGCCTCACGGCCGTGCTCCCGCTCCGCGCGGACCAGCTGCCGGATGCGCTCTCCCGGTTCGTCCGGGGCGAGGCCGGCCTGCAGGTGCAGGTCTCCGGGGAGGCCGCCGGTGCGGAGCCGCTGCGACTGGTGCTCACGGTCCCGGGGGCGCCCGCCGAGGTGCGGGTGCGGCTGGACGTGCGTGCCGGGGGCGAGGAGTCCGGTTCCGTGCTGAGCGCGCAGGCGCAGCTCGAGTCGTCGGTGCCCTTCCTGGGCGGGATGGTCGAGTCAGCCCTCGAGCCCGTCGTCCGCACCCAGCTGGCCGAACAGCTCCACGAGGTCGCCCACCTCGCCTGAGTCGAACCAGAGGAGATCGGACTCCGCAAGGGCCGCGAGGGCCTGCGCGCGGTCCTCGGGCAGCAGGCCGAAGCCCTCCGGATCGTCGATGTGCACGCTCACCACCCGGGCAGGGTCCACCACGGTCTCCGGGATCGCGACCACACCCTCGGTGACCGGCACGGCGGCCGTGTCCGCCCCGTCCGGGAGGTCGCAGGCGAGGACCGCGCGCGGACAGCCCGCGGCGAGAGCGTCCTCCGCGATGCTCGCGGCGGCCGCGAGCATGGCCCGGTACTCCCAGACCTCGGCCTCCTCTCCGCCGAGCGCCCGCTGGCTGCGGCCGGGCGCGAGTGCGACGGCGGGGGCGAGCGCGGGCCACTGCCGGGCCAGCTCGATGCCGGTGAGGGGGAGGTATGCACGGATCATGCGCTCATCCTCCCACGCCCGTCCCGGCGCCCGCGCCGGCCCCTCCCCGTTCCCCGCGACCGCGCCCGGCCGGGCCGCACGCCGGGCAGCCGCGGCAGCAACTGCTCCTCGCACGCCCGCACCAGGGCGGAGCGCCGTGCGGTCTCCACCGGCGAGCGGCCGCTCAGCACCGCCGCATCCACGACCGGCCTGTCCTCCGGGAGCAGGACCAGATCCGTGAGACCCGCGAAGCGCTCGAGCACGCCGCGGATCCGCTCCTCCGCACCCGGACCGGCGGCGCTCTCCCGCACCCTGTTCACCACCACGGTCATGCCGGGGCCCTCCTGTCCGCCGGCTCCCGCCCAGCCCCCGGAACCGGTCCCCGCGATCCCGCCGAGGCCGCCCTCGAGGCCGCTTCCCGTGCTTCCGCCGTCCTCGCCGCCGCTGCTCGTTCCCTCGTGGCCCGCAGCATCTCCGGGGCCCGCTGCGGCGTCCTCGGCGACTGCCCGAGGACGCCGCAGACCGTGGGCGCGCTCGGACTCGAGCAGTCGCACGAGACGCTGCAGGCCCAGTGGATCCGCCGAGGCGACGAGCAGGACGTGGTCGGCGCGGTCGAGCACCGACCGCGTGGCCTGGTGCCTGTCATAGTGGGGGTCCGCGTAGGGATCGTCCGGGTCGATCCTGTCCGAGACGTCGACGACGACGTGCTCCGCCCGCGCGGCCAGGTGGTCGAGGACGTCGGTGAGCACCCCGGCGCGGATCTCCGGCCAGCGCTCCGCACGCGCGAGGCCCGTGACCACCTCGAAGCCCGGCTCCAGGAGGGACAGGCGCTCGCCCACCGCCTCGGACCCCGCCGCCCCGGCGGTGACGAGGCGGCACAGCGCCGCGAGCTGCGGGGCGTCGTCGAGCAGGCCGAGCGCCGGGGCGAGCGAGGACGAGACCGTGTCCGCGTCGACCAGCACGGTGCGGCCCGAGGTGCGGGCCAGCAGATGGGCCGCGACGACCGCCACGGTGGAGCGCCCCGGGGAGGAGCCCGTGCCCCACACCGCCGTCACCGGCCCTGCGCAGCGCGGTGCCGGGACCTCCGCCCGACCCGGCGGTGACGTGGGCCGGGGCGGGACGCGCAGCGCCTCCGCACAGTCCCGCAGCGCCGCACCCAGCTCGCCGGCCTCCGCGCCCGCTCTCACGGTGTGCGCGATCCCCCAGCGGGCGAAGAGGGCCTCGTCGTCCCCGTATCCCACGATCCGCCCGCCGAGCGCCAGCAGGCGGGCGACCACGTCCGCGTCCGCACCCGGGAACCAGCGCGAGAGCACCACGACCTGCCCGGTGCCGCCCGCTGCGAGGGCCAGGAGCTCCGTCTCGTCCGCGGGGCGGCGGACGACCTGGGCGTCCGCCAGCCGGGACACGGCGGAGACCACCGCGGCCTCGTACTCCACGTCGACGGCGACGACCACGTCAATCATCCCGCCGCCTCCGCCGTCGCTCCGCCCCGCGGCACCGCCACCACGGAGATGTGGTGTCCGGAGGCCTGCGCACGGACGACCGCGCCGATCTCACCGCTGGGCACGTAGACCTCGATCCGGCCGCTGCCGGCAGAGGTGAGGTCACGCCCGCCCCGGTCCACGGAGATGACCTCCACACCGGACAGGATCTCCGCGGGCTCGGCCGCCTCCGTACCTCCCGCGTCAGCGGCCCAGACGTCGACGGCCGCACCGGCGTCCACCGCCGCGGGCAGCACCGCCGAGACGTCCACGGAGACCACCCGCCCGGTGAGGTCGCCGAGGGAGACGAGCGCGGACAGCGGCAGGAGCTCGCCCTCTCCCACCACCGCGCGCACCGTGGTGCCCGGCTCCAGTGCCGAATCGCTGGAGATGTACCCCGCGGAGGAGTCCGGCAGCTTCACCTCCACCGGCACGAGCGCGTCCTCGGTGATCTCCGCGCCGGGCACCAGCGGCTGGGCCGCCGCCCAGATGCGGGTCGTCTGCGCCACCCCGCGGACCACCAGCACGGTGGCGGTCAGGGAGACGAGCACCAGGAGGGCGCCCACGAGGAGGCGCGGATCCCGCCAGCGCGGCGCGCGCAGCCGCTCCGCCCTCCGGGCGCGTCCGGCGCCGGTGAGTGCTCCCATGGTGCGACCTCCTCGTCGTCCCGCTCCCGCCGCGCTCCCGGCCCGCGGCGCAGGCCCTGCGACGGTGCAGGCCGCTGCGGTGTGGGGAGGGGAGAGGATGGCAGGAAACGATGCCAAGTGATACCGTCTACCCTATACAGGCACCTATCAGGTGCCAACCACCTATCTCAGCACCCATGCCCCTCTCCCACCGCCCCGCGCACGCCTCGCGCGCACCGGCCCCGTCATACAGACGCCCGTCACGCGGACACCGTGGAACGGATGAGCGGGCACGAGCCGGAAAGGACTGATCATGGCCGTGGAGACACGCTTCCTGCCGCTGACCGACGTCGCCGAGGTCCTCAACGTCTCCGTCGCACAGGCACGTGCACTGGTGCGCTCCGGAGAGCTGCGGGCGATCAAGGTGGGCGGACGCGGACAGTGGCGGGTGGAGAAGACGGAGCTCGAGGACTACATCCAGCGGATGTACAAGTCCGTGCGCGACGAGGTCGCCGCCGGCACCGCGGAGTGAGAGCGCGCACCGCCGCTCACTCCCCCGCCGCTCACACGGGCGCGCACCTCCCCCGCCCGTAGAGGGCGCCCCGCTCACGGCCCCTCCGCCGTCCGCGCCGCCGCGCGCACCCATGCGATCCGCCGCAGCGGCAGGAGCACCGGCACCGGCCGCGCGCCGCTGGTCTCGGCCTCCCCGTGGAACTCGGCGTAGTCGCGCCCCACCGGGCCCAGGCGGCCGCGCACCGCAGCCCCGGACGTCAGGCCCAGCGCCACGCCGGCCCGCGCCTCGCTCAGTCCCCGCAGCTGGGAGGCGAAGGAGAGGGTCTCCGCCGGCTGCGCATGCCGCCGCACACCCAGCCGCAGCTCCTCCACGTGCTCCAGCGCGACCAGCGTCGCCCACCCCTCCCCCGGATGCCCGATCCGGACCCAGGCCTCCCCTGCCCGCTCGAGCACACCGCTCACCGCCGCACCCGCCGCCGTGAGGCGGACCGGGGCACTCACCGCTCCCGCGAGGCGCTGCGCGAGACCGTGGTCCGCCACCTCGCCCACCACCAGGTCGCCGTACTCCCCGGCCCGCGCGTGGAGCTCCCGCCCCGCCTCCACGGCCTCGAGGTCCTCGAAGAGGCGGGAGAAGCGCGCCTCCTCCTGCGCCCCGAGCTCCGGAGGCAGGAGCGGACCTGCATCGAGACCTGCCTCATCGGCCGGGATCTCACACCGGCCGTCGTTCGAGGACTCTGAGAATCGCATGAGTGCAGTATGCCTCAGATCACACCGGAGCGGCTCGGGAGCAGCCGCTCGCGCATCGATCCTGGGAAGAATGGCAGTCTTGTTCTTATATGGAACCTATTGACGTCATTTGATGTCTTTTGCAACTATTGAGTGCAACCTATCGAGGAGTGGCTCATGAGAATGCTCTTCCTGTCCCTCTGCGCATGCTTGCACACGGCCTCCGTCGTTCTGCTCGCGGTGACCGCAGAGGATGTCACCGGGACGACGGATCCCGGTGCGCTGCTCCTCCGGTGCGCGGCGGCTGCCGCTCTCCTCCTGAGCGCACGTGCCGCAGTCGCCGTCCACCTCGCCGCCGCTGCCGCCGTGCTCTCCGCCGCAGGGCTGCGCACACGGACCCTGCACGCCGCGGCGATCCGGCTGGCACCGCGAGCCCTGCGAGGCGCGCTCTGCGCCGCAGCGGCAGGCGGCATCGGCCTCGCATCCCTGGCGGGTACGGCGCACGCCGCGGGTCCGCCGGCGCCTGCAGCCCCGCCCGCCTCCTCGGAGACTGCGCGCACGCCGTCACCGCTCGCCTGGCCGATCACGGAGCCGGTGCGGCCCGCGGCCTCCCCCACAGCCGAGGCGGACCTCGGTGGGGACAGGAGGAGCCCGCGGAGCGAGCACACGCCGGCCGGCACGGAGAGCGCTCCCGCCGACGGTGCCGTCTCCGGCGGAGAGGCTCCGCGCCCGCACCGGGTGGCCCCGGGAGAGAGCCTGTGGTCCATCGTCCGCGACGCGGATCCGCAGGCCCCGCCCGAGCAGGTCGCGGAGGGAGTCGAGGCCCTCCACGCCGCCAACCGCACGATGATCGGCCCCGATCCCTCGCTCATCCTGCCCGGCCAACGACTGGAGCTGCCATGACCGCCGCACCCGCCCTCACCCTCATCCGCCCGCTCCCGGCGTCCGCCGGCACCCGCGGCGCACCCGCCGCGCCCCCGGCTGCGCGCGGCACGGTGTCCGCCTCCTCCGGGTCCGGCCCGCCGTCCGGGGCCGCACCGGCCGCGGACACGCCGCAGCGGCGACCGCACACGCTCTCCCAGGAGGACTTCGCCCTGCTCGACCAGATGGTCCCCGCCCTCGGCACCGCCCTCGTGGAGGTCCTGGTGGGACGCCGACCCGTGCACTCCGTCGAACGCTGGGTCACGCCGGAGCTCTGCGAGCGCATCCGCACGCACGCCGCCGTGCGCGCCTCCCTCAGCCGTCACACCGGCGTCCGTCCGGACACGGTGGCCGCAGCCGGCGGCCACCGGCTCAGCCCGGTCTCGGGCACCGTCGTCGAGGCCAGCGTCGTCGTCCGCACACGCAGACGCGCCCGTGCGCTCGCCATGAGGTTCGAGCGGACACGGGCGCGGTGGAGGCTCACGGAGTTCGTGAGCGTCTGAGCCGGCCGCTGCCGGCGGCGTGCGCGGCGGAGAGGGAGCTCAGCTCCTGCGCTTCCTGCGCTGCGCGCGGTTCTTCGGCTCCGCCGCGGGAGCCTCGTCCTCGCTGCGCACCTGCACGCCTCCGCCGTCGCTGGGAGCGCTCAGCTGCAGGCGCGGTGTGCGCGGGACCAGCTCCTCGGCCTCCACCGTCACGCCGCCCCCGGAGGCGTCCGCCGCCGCGGCGGCCAGCTTCGCACCGGAGCCGTCCGCGGCCTCGCCCTGCCTGCGAACCTTGACCTCGAGGGTGTTCGTGAGACGGACGACGTCCTCGCGGATGCCCTCCTGCATCGCGGTGAACATCTCGAATCCCTCACGCTGGTACTCCACGAGCGGATCGCGCTGGGCCATCGCGCGCAGACCGATCCCGTTCTTGAGGTAGTCCATCTCGTAGAGGTGCTCGCGCCACTTCCGGTCGATGACGGAGAGCGTCACCCGGCGCTCCATCTCGCGGGTCGCCTCCTCGCCCAGCTCCTCCTCGCGGCGGCCGTAGAACAGCTCCATGTCCTCCAGGATCTCCGCGAGCACCCCGGCCCTCGTGAGGCCGCCCTTCCCGCCCGCGTCCTCGGCGAGCTCCTCCGCCGTGAACGACGGCGTGTAGAGACGGCTCAGCGCCTCGAACAGGGCGTCGAGGTCCCAGGTCTCCGGCGGACCCTTGGTGGCGCCCTCCACATAGGCGCCCACCACGTCGCGGCGGAAGCCGGAGATCTGCTCCTCGAGGTCCGCGCCCTCCAGGACGCGCCTGCGCTCGGCGTAGATGACGGTGCGCTGGCGGTTGAGCACGTCGTCGTACTTGAGGACGTTCTTGCGCTGTTCGGCGTTGCGCGACTCCACCTGGCTCTGTGCGGACTGGATGGCGCGGGAGACCATCTTGGCCTCGAGCGGGACGTCGTCCGGGACGTTCGCCACGGACATGATGCGCTCTGCCGCGCCGGAGCCGAACAGCCGCATGAGGTCGTCGGTGAGCGACAGGTAGAAGCGGCTCTCGCCGGGGTCGCCCTGGCGGCCGGAACGGCCCTTGAGCTGGTTGTCGATGCGCCGGGACTCGTGCCGCTCCGTGCCGAGCACGTAGAGGCCGCCCAGCTCGCGGACCTCCTCGGCCTCCGCGTCCACGGTCCTCTCGACCTCCGCGAGCACCTCCGGCCACTTCGCCTCGTACGCCTCCGGGTCCTCCCGGGAGTCCAGCCCCAGCTCCTCCATCCTGGCCACGGCGAGGAACTCCGCGTTCCCGCCCAGCATGATGTCCGTGCCGCGGCCGGCCATGTTGGTCGCGACGGTGACCGAGCCCTTGCGGCCGGCGAGGGCGATGATCGAGGCCTCGCGCGCATGGTTCTTCGCGTTGAGGACCTCGTGGCGCACCCCGCGCTTGGCGAGCATCTTCGACAGCAGCTCGCTCTTCTCCACGTTCGTGGTGCCGATGAGGACGGGCTGGCCGGCCTCGTGGCGGTCGGCGATGTCGTCGACGATCGCCGCGAACTTCGCCTGCTCGTGCTTGTAGACCACATCGGACTGGTCGAGGCGCTGCGGCGGCTTGTTGGTGGGGATCGGCACGACGCCGAGCTTGTACGTCGACATGAACTCCGCGGCCTCGGTCTCCGCCGTGCCGGTCATGCCGGAGAGGGTGTCGTAGAGGCGGAAGTAGTTCTGGAGGGTGATCGTGGCGAGCGTCTGGTTCTCCGCCTTGATCTCCACCCCCTCCTTCGCCTCGATCGACTGGTGGAGGCCCTCGTTGTAGCGGCGGCCGCGGAGCACGCGGCCGGTGTGCTCGTCGACGATGAGCACCTCGCCGCCCAGCACCACGTAGTCCTTGTCCCGCTTGAACAGCTCCTTGGCGCGGATCGCGTTGTTGAGGAAGCTGATGAGGGGGGTGTTGTCCGTGTCGTAGAGGTTGCCGATCCCCAGGTAGTCCTCTACCTTGTCGATGCCGGCCTCGAGGATGCCCACCGTTCGCTTCTTCTCGTCGACCTCGTAGTCGCGGTCCGGGCGCAGACGGGTGACCACGCGGGCGAACTCGGCGTACCAGCGGTCCACGCCGCCCTCGGCCGGACCGGAGATGATGAGCGGCGTGCGCGCCTCGTCGATGAGGATCGAGTCGACCTCGTCGACGATCGCGAAGTTGTGGCCCCGCTGCACCATCTCGTCGACGGACCAGGCCATGTTGTCACGGAGGTAGTCGAAGCCGAACTCGTTGTTGGTCCCGTAGGTGATGTCCGCGGCGTACTGCTTCCGCCGCAGCTCGCTGCTCATCTGCGCCTTGATGCACCCGGTCTCCATGCCCAGGAAGCGGAAGACGCGGCCCATGAGCTCGGACTGGTACCCGGCGAGGTAGTCGTTGACCGTGACGATGTGGACGCCCTTGCCGGAGAGCGCGTTGAGATAGGCCGGTGCGGTGGCCACGAGGGTCTTGCCCTCACCGGTGCGCATCTCCGCGATGTTGCCGAGGTGGAGTGCGGCACCGCCCATGAGCTGGACGTCGAAGTGGCGCAGCCCCAGGGTGCGGGAGGAGGCCTCGCGGACGGCGGCGAATGCCTCCGGCAGGAGCTGCTCGAGCGTCTCGCCGTCCTCGTGGCGCGTCCGGAAGCGGTCCGTCTCCTCCCGGAGCTCGGTGTCGGAGAGGGCCTCGAACTCCTCTGCGAGGTTGTTGATCGCCGTCGTGTAGTTCCGCAGCCGCTTGAGAGTGCGGCCCTCTCCGGTCCTCAACAGCTTCTCGAGCAGATTCGCCACGATTCTCCTTCACCCGCGCTCTCGGCGCACGGTCCTCGCCTGTGGTCCAGCGTCCAAGCATATCGGCCTGTTCCGCCCGATGACGACCTCGCCCAGCCCCAGCCACCCTGCGAGTTCGCCGAGTTCCTCCTCCACGGCCGCCCAGCAGTCCTCGCCCGGCTCCATGTGCACACCCGCGACGAGCACCCCCTCGCCGCGGCGGGCACGCACGTCCACGCGCGCCCGGATCCGGCCGTCGTGGAGGAACGGCATGACGTAGTAGCCGTAGCGCCGCCGCTCCGCCGGCGTGTAGATCTCGATCCGGTAGTCGAAGCCGAACAGCCAGCTCAGCCTGCGCCGGTTGAAGACGAGGGGATCGAACGGGGCGAGCAGGGCGCTGCCCTCCGCAGTGCGCGGAGCCACCGCGGAGTGCCAGCGCCAGGCGCGGGTGCCGTCGACGTCGACCTCGACGAGCTCGCCGGTCCCCGCCAGCGTGCGCACGGCCTCCGCCGTCGCGGCCCTCGGCAGCCGGAAGTAGTCCGCGAAGCAGTCCACGGTGCCGAGGCCCAGCGCGGGTGCGGCGAGGCGGACGAGCGCGAGCGCGTCGTCGGCCTCGCCGCTCACGCCCCGCGGGATCCTCCCCGCGTCCGGTCTCAGCCCCAGCTCCGGGTCCTCCTCCGGGCCCCAGCACGCCGGCGGCTGCGGCAGCGCGGGGTGGACGTGCTGCGGGAGGGCGTAGATGCGCTCGAACTGCGCGTTCCGTCCGGCGCAGGCCGCACGACCGGAGCGCAGCAGGGCCTCGAGCGCGGACTTCACCCGGGAGGGGTTCCAGCCCCAGTGGTCCCGGGCACGCTCCGGCAGGCTGTGCGGCACGCGCGCGGAGAGCTCCCGGGCGGAGCCGGGACCGGCCGCCAGCTCCGCACAGATCTGCTCCATGAGCGCGGCGAAGGCCGCGCCGGTGCGGGGATCGCGCTGCCCGTAGTCGTGCACGTACCACTCCGCGCGCCGCCGGTGGAAGAGCCCCACCGTCTCCGGCGCGGTGTACGCAGCCTCGTGGGCCCAGTACTCCACGCCCATCCGCGGCTCCTCCCACAGGAGACGGTCGAGGGTCTCCCGCGGGTACGGGCCCAGCCGGGAGAAGAAGGGGAGGTAGTGCGAGCGCGTGACCGCCTGCACGGAGTCGACCTGGACGACGCCCAGCCGGGAGAAGGTGCGACGCAGATGCCCGGCGTCGGGCCGCTGGGGCCTCGCACGCGCCAGACCGGAGGCGGCGAGCGCCATACGCCTCGCCGCCTCCGGTCTCATCCGGACGGGCCCGGACCTGCTCACTCAGCCCTCGGCCGCAGCCGCGCCGTCGAGGGCGATGACGCCGTAGCTCCAGCCCTTGCGCCGGTAGACCACGGACGGGTGCTCCGTCTCCTCGTCGATGAAGAGGTAGAAGTCGTGGCCCACCATCTCCATCCGGTTGAGCGCCTCCTCGATGCCGATCGGCTGGGCCGGGAACTTCTTCTCACGCAGCACCACCGGGGAGTCGCCCTCCGCCTGGATCCTGCCGTTCGTCTTGGCCGCGTTCGCGTCGTCCTCGTCCGAGGCGGCACCGCCCACGCCGCCGTCGGACGGGACCAGCGGGTCGACGACCTCCATGTGCGCGAGCGCCTCTGCGGTCGAGCTCTTGCGGCGGTGGCCGGACCGGGCGACCTTACTCCGGTCCTTGGCCCTGCGCAGCCGCTCGAGGAGCTTGGCCCAGGCGAGATCCAGCGCAGCGTACTTGTCGTCAGCGGCGGCCTCGGCCCGCAGCACCGGGCCCTTGGCGAAGACGGTGATCTCCACGCGCTCCTCGATCTCCGGGTTGCGTGAGTTCTCGTGCTTGACCTGGACCTCGACGGCCTGAGCCCGGGGGGAGAGCTGCTCGACCTTCGAGACCTTGTCCTCCACGTGCGCGCGGAAGCTGTCGGAAACGGCCTGATTGCGGCCCTTGACTACGACATCCATGATGTCTCCTTGGCGACTCGCTTGACGGATCGCTCCGTACCCACCGTCTGATGGGTACACCCCATTGAACACCATTTTCCGCCCCGTGCGTAAGCCTCCCGCACCCGGTGTCGCACAGCGTCCCGACATGCGACGTGGGTGCATCTGTGCAGTTCAGAAGCGTGTAGTGTCAGAGATGTCTGTGCCGGTTCCGCCCTCGGGAGACGAGGGTGCGGGCAGATCCCCGGAGCCGTCCCCGGTGAGCGCGAGCACGGCGCACCGGTGTGCCGGGACGCCCGCCGCGGTCAGGGCGCGCGCCGCCTCCGCGAGGGTGGCACCCGTCGTGAGGACGTCGTCCACCAGCACCACCGTCCGTGCCCGCCGCACGCACTGCAGTGCCGAGCGCGCCGCCGCGTCCGTGCCCACCGTGTGCGTCCCCGCCACGTTGCGCCTGCGCTGCTTCGCGCCGGATCCCACCTGGTCACGGTGACCGCGCGTGCGCAGGGGCGCGGCGACCGTGATGTCCAGCCCGTCCTCCGCGAGGACCGCGACCGCGCGCCGGGTGAGGGCGGCGACCAGGTCCGTGCCACGCGCACGCACCGCCGCGGGCGAGCTGGGCACCGGCACCGCCGCCACCGTCCCGCCGCGGTGGCCGGAGGCCTCGACCGCGGCCCCCAGGGCCGCCGCCAGGAGGAGTTCGAGGACGGGGAGCAGATCACGGCGGCGGCGCTCCTTGAGCGCCACCATCGCGTGGCGCAGCGGGCCCGTGTACGCACGCGCCCCCGTCACGGGCAGCAGCCCGTAGCGCGGGAGAACGGTGCGCGGCTCCGGGCTGAGGTGGCTCAGACAGGCGCCGCACATGCTGACGGTCTCCGCTCCGCATCCGGCGCAGCTGCGCGGCAGGAGCAGGTCGAGCGCCTCGGAGCCGAACGCCCGCAGCCCACCGGATCCATCAGCACGCCCGGCCCCCATCGCCGGTGACCGCTCCCGCTCTGTCAGCCGCCCACCGGATCCATCGGCACGCCCGGCCCGTTCCGACGACGACCGCTCCCCGTACGCTCCCATGCCACACCCGTGCCTCGCGGACTCAGCCCGGGTAGGCCGGGTCGAAGGCGACGATGTCCACGAGCTTCTGCCAGCTGTCGGAGCCGTACGAGTACAGCTCCCCGGCCTCGGTCGTGATCCTGATGGAGGGCGAATCGGAGCTGGCGGTGATGGAGACGCCCCCTTCGACCTCGCCCAGCTCCCGGCTGGGCCCGCTCACCCCGACGGAGTACGGCTGGGCGGGCTCGCCGTCGAGCGAGCCCAGCACCGCCAGCTGGGCGGCACCCGCCCAGGAGAAGTCGACGACGTCCGTGAAGCCGGCGCCCACCCGCAGCGGCGTCTCCCCGGTGAGGCCCGTGGGCACGCCGTCGTCGTTGCGGAGGATGCCGATCACGTCGATCCGCCGGCCCCCGTCGTCCTCCGCGGAGACGACCGCCAGCTGCGTGCCGTCGCGGGAGACGGCCAGCGTGACGACGTCCCGTCCCGCCAGCCACTGTGCCGGGACCTCGACGAGATCCCCGGAGGGCCGCAGGACGCTCACTCCGCCGTCGTTGCTGCGCGTGCTCGTCCAGATGTTGCCGAAGCGGTCGAAGCTGGGGGCCACGAGCCCCTGCGCGTCGCTGAGCACCACGCCCTCGTCCCCGGACTCCGGCACGATCCGGTGCAGCTCCGTGTCCCCGCGGGCGAGGTAGGCGTAGGTCTTCTCGTCGAAGGACACCGCCGGCTCGTTCACCCCCGGCGCCGGCTCCGGCAGGCCCGCCACCGGCTCCACCCGCGCATCCGTGAGCCGGGCCAGTACACCGCCGGAGACGACGACCGGCCGCTGGTCCGTCTGCACGCCCACCGGCGGCATCTCCGTGCCCTGCGCGGACAGCTCCCCCGCCGGGGAGGTGACGGAGACGGAGTTGGTCGAGGAGAGTCCGCGCAGGGTCGCCGCGATCTGGTTGACGAGGCGACCCTCGTCCTCCCCGTCGAGGCCCTGGACGGAGGCGTCGAGGGCCACCTGCGCGATCCCTCCCTCCACGGTCACGGAGCGGGGGTCCAGATGCGTGCCGTCCGGGACGGCCGAGGTCACGGCGCCGCGGAGGTGGTCCGCGGGGCCTGCCAGCAGGGCGGAGACGACCTCCGTCGCCGTGGAGGTGGACCGGATGAACCAGCGGGTGTCCGGGACCAGATGGTCGTAGCCGTCCGTGTAGAAGTAGAGGGGATACGAGTCGAAGACCGCTGCGAACGAGGCGTGGGTGAGCACGAGCCCCTGGGGTGCGTCGGAGATGCGCCACTCCCCGTTGACCTGCCGGAGGGAGAACTCCCACTCCGCCTCGGTGTCCGGCCGCTGCTCCCGGTAGACGTGCTGGGAGTTGAGCATGGCGTCCACGGGCAGGCGCAGCCGGACGTCCCGGCTGTCCGAGGTGACGTTGGGGATGAGGGAGTCGAAGCTCGTGTCCGCGGGCATCACCGTCACGCCCGCCTGCGGATCCCACTCCTTCGCGAAGTCCTCCGTGAGGAACGAGCGGGCCACCGCGAAGTCGTCCGCGTAGCCCGCGCCGGCGGCGAGGAAGCCGCGGACGATGTCGTGGGCCTCCGCGCCCTCGGCGGGACCGTCCGGCTCGAACTCCGAGCCGAGCCCGTCGACCGGCTCCTCGACCTCGATGGTCCCGGTCTCCCCGTCGACGGGGATCGAGGCACAGCCGGAGAGCAGCAGGCATGCGACGGCCACGCCCGAGGCCAGCGCCCGCAGGCGGCCGCGCGACCGCCCGCGCACCGGTGGCTCAGTCCGCATCGTCGGCACCTCCGTCCCCTCGCACCGCGCCGGGCCGCACGGCGTCCGCACCGCCGGGCGGCGCACTGCCCTCCGCGTCCCCTCCAGTGTGCCCCGTGCGCTCCCGGGGCGCACCGTCCGCGGAGGCGTCCGCGCTCTCCGGTCCGCTCTCCACGACGATGGGGATGCTCCCGGTCTGGATGCGGACGGAGCCGTCCGAGCTGGTGGGACCCGCCACCAGAGCCTGCCCGCGCTTGGCGTCCGCCGGCGGCAGCGGCAGGGGCGAGGAGGAGATGGCCTGCCCGTGGCGGCGCGGGATCGTGAGGCGGAAGCAGGAGCCCTCCCCCGGCTCTCCCCAGGCCTGCAGCCAGCCGCCGTGCAGATGTGCGTCCTCGAGCGCGATCGCCAGTCCCAGTCCGGAGCCTCCCAGGGTGCGCTTGCGGGAGGGGTCGGCCCGCCAGAAGCGGTCGAAGACGTGCTCCACGGCCTCCCGGCTCATGCCCACCCCGTGGTCGCGGACGGAGACGGCGGCGGCCTCGGCGTTGGAGGCGAGGTACACGTCGATGGGACGGCTCTCTCCGTGCTCCACCGCATTCACCACGAGGTTGCGGAGGATGCGGGTGACGCGGACGCGGTCCGCCTCCGCCATCACCGGCGTGGCCGGGGCGTGCACCCGGATGCGGGTGCCGGCCTGGTCCGCGACGACGCTCACGGTCTCCACGACGCCGGCGACGATCTCGCCCAGATCGTGCGGGTGCGGCACGAGCTCCGCCGCGCCCGCGTCGTACCGGGAGATCTCCAGCAGGTCCCCGAGCAGCGCCTCGAAGCGATCCACCTGTGAGCGCAGCAGCTCCGCGCTGCGCCGGGTGGTCTCGTCGAAGTCGTCGCGGGACTCGTAGAGCATGTCCGAGGCGATGTGGATCGTGGTGAGCGGTGTGCGCAGTTCGTGCGAGACGTCGGAGACGAACTGCCGCTGGAGGACGGACAGGCGTTCCATGCGGGTGATCTGGTCCTGCAGGGTGTCCGCCATGTCGTTGAAGCTCTCCGCCAGGTGCGAGATCTCGTCGCGCCCGGCGACCGGCATGCGGCGGTCGAGATCGCCGTCGGCGATCTGCCGGGCCACTTCCGAGCCGGTGCGGATGGGGGTGACGACGAGCCGCGAGACCAGCAGGCCCACCGCGCCCACGAGGACGACGAGGACCACGCCCGCCACGCCCACGGCACGCGTGACGAAGTCGAGGATCGACTGCTCCTCCTCGAGGTCCGCGACGAGGTAGAGCTCGAACTGTCCCGCACCGGGCACCACCACGGGCTGTGCCACGACGACGCCGGGGGCGGAGCCGTCACCGGTGAAGCTCAGCGAGCGGTACGCCTGCTGACCGGTCGGGGAATCGGCGACGGTGCGGAGGAACTCCTCCGGCAGCTCGGCGACCTCCGGGGTGTCCGCGCGCTTGTCCGTCACCACAATGGGCTCGCCTGCGCCGGCGGGATCACGGGGCACCAGGATGATGGCGCGCAGCGGTGTGGGCGAGCGCGAGTACATGCTGCGCAGCTGTACGCCGAGCGCCTCGTCCAGATCCGCGTCCGCGGCGAGCGACTCGAGCTGCCCGGTGTAGCCGTTGGTCTGCGACGACAGCGAGTCCAGCTTGGACTGGAAGAGCCCGCGGGCGATGACCTGGGTCATGTACGAGCCCACGCCGAACAGCGCGACGGCCGTGAGCACCATGGTGAGGAGGACGACGCGGACCTGAAGCGAACGCAAGAAGAGGGAGACGAACCCCCGCGCCCCGCGAGCGAGCCCCTGCCACACGCTGCGGAAGGCGAAGGCGAGCGCAGGAGTGCGGCTCATGCGGGACGGGGCCTCACGCGCTCTGTCCGGCCTTGTAGCCCACGCCGCGCACCGTCACGACGATCTCGGGGTTCTCGGGATCCTTCTCGATCTTGGAGCGCAGACGCTGGACGTGGACGTTGACCAGGCGGGTGTCCGCAGCGTGCCGGTAGCCCCACACCTCCTCGAGCAGCGTCTCGCGGGAGAACACCTGCCACGGCTTCCGGGCGAGCGCCACGAGCAGGTCGAACTCCAGCGGCGTGAGCGAGATGGGTGCGCCGCCGCGCGTCACCTGGTGGCCCGCGACGTCGATCGAGACGTCCGCGACCTGGAGCATCTCCGGAGTGGTGGGCTCGAAGAGCCGCAGGCGCGCGCGCACCCGCGCGATGAGCTCCTTGGGCTTGAACGGCTTGGGCACGTAGTCGTCCGCCCCGGCCTCCAGCCCGGACACCACGTCCACCGTGTCCGACTTGGCGGTGAGCATGATGATGGGCGTGCCGGACTCCGCACGGATCTCCCGGCAGACCTCCAGCCCGTCCTTGCCCGGGAGCATGAGGTCGAGCAGGACCAGGTCCGGGCGAGTCGTGCGGAAGGCCTCGAGCGCACCGTCCCCCGTGGCGCAGAACTCCGGGTCGAACCCTTCGCTCTTGAGGACGATGCCGATCATCTCCGCGAGTGCTGTGTCGTCGTCGACGACGAGAATCCGTGCATTCATACCGGCCATTGTCCCAAACCCCGGCACGAGCGCACGCACGACCCGCCGCACCGTGCCGGGTGTGCCGGCCGAGGGCGACCGGGCCGCAGCGCCCGCCGCCGCGCCGCCGGGCGGTCCGCGCCGCACCGTCAGGTGTGCCGACCGGGGCCGACCTGGCAGGATGGGAGGCGTGACGTCCTCGCAGCACGCAGATTGGAACGCCCAGGTCGACTGGCGGACCGGCACTCTGCGCGCCCGCACGCCGGGAGCGGGCCGGCGGACGGGGGCCTGGCGGCCGCCCCCGCAGCCGGGGACCATGCCCAAGCGCCCGCTCACCTTCTTCGAGACGCTCGACGGCGGCTTCCGCCTCCTCCGCTTCGCCCCCGGCTCCACCTTCGGCATCGCCCTCATCGTCCAGACGCTCACCGCGCTCCTCGTGGCGCTCGCGATCACCGCCGTGGCCGTGGGCAGCGCGGGCTTCCTCATGCGCACCCTCTTCTCCTCCCCGGATGCGGGGCTGGGCCTCAACATCCTCCTGCAGACGGGCGCCACGGCGGGCTCGCTCGCCTCCCTCTCCGTGGGCCAGCTGCTCAGCGGCTTCTCCGCGGTCGCCGGCGACTCCGCGTTCGGCACCGCACGCATGAGCCTGCGCGAGGTCTGGCGGCGGCTCGCCGGCGTGCGCCTGCGACTGATCGGCCTCACGCTCCTGTGCATGGGCGCGCACGTGGGCGCGCTGCTCGTCCTCATGCTGCCCGGCCTCCTGCTCCTCCTCGTCTCGCCGGCGGCCGGGATGGTCCTGGGCACGCTCGGGTTCCTCGCCTGGCTGCCGGTCACCGCCGCCGCGTTCGCCCGCTTCGCCCTGGCGGGCTCCGTGCTCGCCGTGGAGCGGACCGGAGTGCGGGAGGCGCTGCGCCGCTCCTGGGCACTCACCCGCGGCAGCTTCTGGAAGACGCTGGGACAGCTGGTGCTCGCCTACTTCCTCTCCTCCCAGGTCGTGAGCCTCATCATGTCGCCCGTCCTCACGATCCTGCTCGTGGCCCTGCTCGCCCTGTCGATCTTCCTGGGCGTGGGCGGCGGGCTGACGCTCACCCTCGCCGCCGTGCTGTTCGGCGGCCTCGGAGTGGCGATGGCGGCCTTCGCGATGGCCTCGGGCGCACTGCTCTTCGCCTACCTCTGCGGCACGGTCTCCTGCGTCTACTTCGACCGGAGGATGCGGCTGGAGGGCTATGACCTCGTCCTGCTGCGCCGGGCGGAGGAGGCCGCATGAGCGCCGCAGCGCTGCTCACCGCGCAGGGATCGTTCATCCCGCAGGGATCATTCGCCCCGCAGGGACCGGCCGGCCGGCTTGATCTGCTCACCCAGGCGGACCTCCTGTCCCAGCCCAGCCGGGAGGAGGGCCGGCGCTGGGCGGAGGAGGAGCTCTCCAAGACCCGCTACCACGAGGCCGAGACGACCCTGCTCGAACGGATCGGCAGGGCGATCTCCGAGTTCTTCGCCGATCTGCTCGACGGCGTGACCCGGATCGAGCACCCCGCGCTCATCGTCGTCGTCATCCTCGCCGTCGCGGCCCTCGTGGTGGGCATCGTCTGGTTCACCCGACGCGCGGCGGGCGTCCCCCTGGACCGGAAGCCGGAGTCCGCCCCGGTCTTCGATGCGGAGATGGACCCCGAGGTCCTGCGCAGGACCTCCGCGGAGGCGGCGGCCGCGCGCGACTGGCGCCGCGCGGTCCAGGACCTCGTCCGGGCCGTGTTCGCGGAGCAGTCCCGTGCGGGCAGGATCGCGATCGACCGCTCCTCGACCGCCCACGAGCTCGCCGAGGCGGCGGGCAGCGCGGTGCCTCCCGCCGCCTCCGCGTTCGCGGAGCTGGGCGGCCTCTTCGACACCGTCACCTTCTCCGGCACCGCCACCGGACCCGAGGCCTACGACCGCGCCCGTGCGCTCGACGCCGCCGTGCAGGACCGCGCGCGGGAGGTGAGGGCGTGAGCGCCGGCATCGACGTCGCCGTCCGGGGGACCGTGCGCGGCAGCTCCGCGGGCCTCCGCGCCCGTGCCGGAGGCGTCCTCCGCTCCGCCGCCCTGTGGGTGGTCGCCGCCGTGGTCGTCCTGCTCGCCGCCATCGTCATGGTGCTCATGCAGGGCAGGGAGGCCGTGCGGCCCCTCCACTACGACTCCACGCAGCCGGACGGCGGGCGCGCCTTCACGGAGGTGCTGCGCACCCAGGGCCGTGAGGTCACGACCACGGAGTCGCTGGCCGAGGCCCGTGAGGCGGCCGCGGGCGGCGGGACGCTCCTCGTCTATGCGGCCGGTGACGTGCTGGACCCGGAGATTCCCGGCGAACTCATGGCGGCAGCGGACGAGGCCGGGACGGACGTGGTGCTCATCGCCCCTGACCTGACGGTCTCCGACTGGACGGACGCCCTCGAGACCGACTACCTGGGCGAGGTCTCCCCGGACACCCGGCGTGCTCCGGAGTGCGAGGTGCCCGAGGCGCAGACCGCCGGGGCGGTGTCCTCCCGGGCGGCGGGTGCGGACTACTACTCGACCTCTCCGGAACCGGAGGACGTGGAGTTCTGCTATCCCGGCACGGGCACCGGCGCGATCGACGAGGCCTCCGTCCCCCACGGCCTCTACGCCGTCGAGGACCGCGGCGCGTCGACGCTCACGGTGCTGGGCGCAGAGGAGTGGCTGAGCAACGAGACGCTCGCGGACGAGGGCCACATGTCCCTCGTGGCCGGTGCCGTCGCCGGGGACGGGGAGCTCACGTACTACTACCCGGACAGCGGCGACCAGCCCCGTGCCGACGACGAGCAGCTCCCGATCCCCCTCATGGGGCTCTTCCCGGACTGGGCGGTGGGGGCGGTCCTCTGGCTGCTGCCGGTCGCCCTCGTGGCGATGCTGGTGTACGGGCGGCGTCTGGGCCCGCTTGCCGTGGAGCCGCTGCCCGTGGTGGTGCCCGCCGCGGAGACGGTGCTGGGCCGCAGCGCGCTGCTCCAGCGCGCACAGGACCGGGAGACCGCGCTCAGGGATCTGCGGGCCGCCGCGCTCGTGCGCCTGGGCAGGCGGCTCGCGCTGGGGCCGGAGACTCCGGCCACCGAGGTCTGTGCCCGGGCGGCGGCCGCCGCCGGCCTGGATCCGGCGTGGACCGAGGCAGTCCTGCTCACCCAGCCCGCCGGGGACGATGCGACGTTCGTCCGTCTGTCCGCCGACATCACTTCGATCGAGAGAGAGGTCGACCTCCTATGACGAATCCTCCCCCGCAGCAGCCGCACCCGGCACCGCAGAACTCCCGCTTCGCGCCTCCGCCCGAGGCCGGCCGGCACGGCCGGACGGAGCAGCCGGCAGCACCCGGAGAGCAGAGTGGGCCCCACCCCGGCCCCGTGCAGTCCGCTCAGCGCCAGACGCACTCGGCTCCCCCGGAGAACGCCTTCCGCCTCACGGAGGAGGACGCCCGGCTGCGCACGGTCCTGCTCCGGGTCGGGGAGGAGACGGCCAAGGCCGTGGTGGGCCAGGAGGCGGCCGTCCGGGGCATCCTCATCGGCCTGCTGGTGCAGGGCCACGTGCTGCTCGAGGGTGTGCCCGGAGTGGCGAAGACGCTGCTGGTCCGGTCCGTCGCCCAGGCGCTCGACCTCACCTCGCAGCGCCTCCAGTTCACCCCCGACCTCATGCCCGGCGACGTCACCGGGTCGCTCGTCTACGACGCGAAGACCGGCGACTTCACCTTCCGCGAAGGTCCCGTCTTCACGCACCTCATGGTCGCGGACGAGATCAACCGCACGCCGCCCAAGACCCAGTCGGCCCTGCTCGAGGCGATGGAGGAGCGGCAGGTGAGCACGGACGGCATCACCCGCCGTCTGCCCAGCCCCTTCCTCGTCGCCGCCACCCAGAACCCCGTCGAGCACGAGGGGACCTATCCGCTGCCGGAGGCGCAGCTCGACCGCTTCCTGTTCAAGCTGGTCCTGGACCTGCCGGATCGCGACACGGAGTTCCGGATCCTCGCCCGCCACGCAGCCGGGTTCGACTCCCGCAGGCTCCGGGACGTGGGGATCGAGCGCGTGGCGGGTCCGGAGCAGCTGCTCGCGGCAGGTGCGCGCGTACGGCAGATCCACGTGGCACCGGAGGTGCTCGCCTACATCGTCGACATCGTCCAGGCCACCCGCAGGGCGCCCTCGCTCTCCCTGGGCGTCTCCCCGCGCGGTGCCACCCGCCTGCTGGCGGCCGCCCAGGCGCAGGCCTGGCTCGCCGGGCGCGGCTTCGTCACACCGGACGACGTGAAGTCCCTGGTGCCCATGACGTTCCGCCACCGCATCACGCTGCGGCCGGAGGCACAGATGGAGGGTGCGGACGTGGACCGCGTCCTGGCCTCCATCCTCGACACCGTCGCAGTCCCCCGCTGAGACCCCACCCATGGCACTGACCTGGCGCTTCCTCGCACTCACCGTCCTCGCCGGCGTCCCCGTCGCGCTGCGTCCGCACTGGACGACGATCGCGGTGATGATCGGCGTCCTGCTCATCGCGGGCCTGCTCGACTGGCTGCTCTCCCCCAGCCCGCTGCGGGTGGGCCTGCAGCGGACCCCCGGACCGCGGATCAGGCTGGGCGGTGAGACGCACGCCGTGCTCACCGTGAGGAACGAGGGGAAGCGGACCCTGCGGCTGACGGTCCGCGACGCCTGGGCTCCGTCCGCCGGGGCCGCCGCATCCGGGCCGGAGTCCACGCGCTTCTCCGCGCAGCTGCGCAGGGACGAGTCCCACGAGCACCGCACCGCCCTCACCCCCACCCGCCGCGGCCTGCTGCGAGCGGACCGGGTCACACTGCGCTCACGGACCCTGGTGGGCCTCGTCGCCCGCCAGCGGAGCATCGAGGTCCCCGCCTCGATCACGGTGCTGCCGCCGTTCCATTCGCGCCGGCACCTGCAGTCGAAGCTGCGCCGCATGCGCGAGCTCGAGGGACGCACGGCGGTGATGCTCAAGGGCGCGGGCACGGAGTTCGACTCCCTGCGCGAATACGTGCGCGGCGACGACGTCCGCGCCATCGACTGGCGGGCCACGGCCCGCGCCCAGGAGATCATGGTGCGCACCTACCGGCCGGAGCGGGACCGCCGGGTCATCATCGTGCTGGACTCCTCGCGGCTGTCCGCCCGGCGCGTGGGCGACGGCACCGCGTTCGACGCCGCGATCGAGTCCGGCCTGCTGCTGGCCGGACTCGCCGCCGGCTCCGGGGACCGCGTGGACGTGCTCGCGGCGGATGCACGGGTGCGCGCGCACGCCGGGCCGCTGGGCCGCCAGGCACCGATGGACACCCTCATGCACACCCTCACCCCGGTGTTCCCGGAGCTGCTGGAGCCCGATTGGGAGGACATCGCCGCCTCGGTGCTCCGGCTCACCTCCCACCGCTCGCTCGTGGTCCTCGTGACGGCGCTGGACACGCCCACGCTCACGGAGGACCTGCTGCCGGTCCTGCCGCTGCTCACCCGCAGGCACACCGTAGCGATCGCCTCCGTGGCGGATCCGGTGCTCGAGGAGATGCGGGAGGGCCGCTACTCGACGACCCAGGCCTACCGGGCCGCGGCGGCGGAGCGCGAGCTCCTCGAGTCGCGGTCGCTCATCCACGCGCTCTCCGGGCTGGGCGTGCACTCCGTGCACGAATCGCCGGAGAACCTGCCGCCGGCGCTCGCCGACCTCTACATCGCACTCAAGGCCTCCGGCCGGATGTGAGTCTGCACCGGGCTGCACAGGCTCATGGCGCGAGCTCCACAGCTGCTCGGCAGAAGTCCTGCGGAGCATCGGAGCCGAACGGGCGGACTCCCGGTGACGTCGGCCGCCGCGGCACGCGGCGATCAGGTCGAAGGGGACCTGCGCAGGAAAGGCACCACTGCCGCGGGCGTCGGG
Source organism: Brevibacterium salitolerans (assembly GCF_039531405.1). Classification (NCBI taxonomy): domain Bacteria; kingdom Bacillati; phylum Actinomycetota; class Actinomycetes; order Micrococcales; family Brevibacteriaceae; genus Brevibacterium; species Brevibacterium salitolerans. The sequence continues at coordinate 58,132 of NZ_BAAAPZ010000001.1, forward strand.
ATCGTCGGCGGTCTGCCCGCCGACGGCACTCGGAGTCGCGGACGCTGCAATCCGGACAGGGCGCGCCCGTCGCACTCTCGTGATCGGCGCGGAGAAGACGAGCGATGTCGCCGTCCCGCCCTCAGTACGCGGCGAGCACCGTGTAGCCGGCGCGTTCGTCCTCGAGGTCGCCGTCGCCTCCGGCGCGGACCACGGGCCTGCCCAGCAGAGCGGCGTAGGCGAAGATCGCGAGCGTGAGCAGCACGCCCACGGAGATCTTCAGCCACACCGGCAGCGGATTGGGGGTGATGAAGCCCTCGACCAGGCCGGACAGGAAGAGGAAGAGGACGAGCCCCGCAGCCACGGTGATGAGTGAGCGCGCCTCCTTGGCCAGCGCCGCCCCACGGGTCATGGCGCGCGGGAGCACCCAGGCGAAGAAGATCCGCATGCCGGCGGCTGCGGCGATGAGGATGCAGGTGATCTCCGGGATCCCGTGCGGCAGCAGGTAGGACCAGAAGTCCGCGGCATAGCCCTGGTCGTACATGACCGCGGCGGAGATGCCCACGTTCGCCCCGTTGGAGACGAGGCCGAGCGGGACGTAGAAGCCGGTGATGCCCAGGGCGACCCACTGCACGGCGATCCAGGCGTTGTTCGTCCACACTCCCACGGCGAAGACCGAGTTGGGGTTCTCCTTGTAGTAGTCCACGAAGTCGTGCTCCGCCAGACGCCGCTGCGCCTCCGGCGGCATGAGGGAGTCGAGGACCCCCGGCGTGTGCAGGGCCCACAGGGCGGAGAGCACCGCCGAGGCCAGGAACAGGACCGTGACCGCCAGCAGCATCCAGCGCAGCTGCCACAGCGCGGCCGGCAGGGAGCGCACCGCGAAGCGGACGAACGCGGACAGCGGCCCGCGCGGAATCCCCGTGAAATGGGTCCGTGCGCGATGGACGATGACGGACAGGCGGGCCGCGGCCTCCGAGTCCGGGGCGACGGTGACGATCCGCGAGAGGTCCTTCGACGCCGTCCGGTAGAGCCGCATGAAGTCCGCGGCCTCCGAGCTCGTGAGCGTCCGGCGCCTGGCGAGGTCCGAGAGGCGCTGCCAGTCGCCGCCGTGCATCTGAGCCAGCAGTGCGGGGTCCATGGGACACAAGCCTATATGGGACCGGGGCCGGCCGTCCGCGGCCTCCCATATGGCACGATGGGTCCATGAGCGTGCTGGTGACGGGAGAGGCGGTGGCACTCCGCGTGCAGCCCGCCCACTATGCGGCCCGGGCGCTGTCCGCACTCATCGACTACGTCGCCTACCTCATCGTCTACGTGGCGCTGTTCGTCTCCGCCGCGTGGCTCCTGTCCGCCCTGCAGGTCCGCTTCGACCTCCTCATGAACGCCGCACTCATCCTGCTGACGGTGTTCACCACCGTGGCGATCCCCTGCGCCGTCGAGACCTTCAGCCGCGGACGCTCCCTGGGCAAGCTCGCGCTCGGCCTGCGCGTGGTCCGCGCCGACGGCGGCGCCATCAGCTTCCGCCATGCCCTCATCCGCGCGCTCCTGTGGCAGTTCGAGGTGCTCGCCACCGGCGGCGGGGTCGCCGCCCTCGTCGGCCTCCTCTCCCCCAGCAGCCGGCGACTGGGGGACATGCTCGCCGGCACTCTGGCGGTGAGCGAGCGCGCGCGGGCGCCGAGACCGGAGCAGATCGTCCTCAGCCCCCACCTCTACGGCTGGATCCCGCAGGCGGACGTCTCCCCGGTCCCGGCCGGCCTCCACTACCGGATCGTCCAGTTCCTCACCTCCGCCTCCCAGCGGACGCCGGAATCGCGGCAGGAGCGCGCGATCGAACTCGCCGAGGAGCTCAACGCCTTCGTCGCGCCCCCTCCCCCGCCGGGCACCTCGCCGGAGATGTTCCTCTCCGCCGTCATCGCCCGCTCGCGCTGGGAGTACGGCCAGCGGCAGCAGCGGACCGAGGCGGCCGCTGCACGCTTCCGCGACCGCATGGGGACCCTGCCGCACGGGCTCCACCTCACCTGAACGCCCGCAGCGGCTGAGCCTCCGCCTCACCTGAGCCCCCGCCTCGGCGGAGACGCTCACACCGCGCCGCTGTGTGATCACTTTCCCCAGCCATTCCGCCAGTGACGGCCTGGGAAACTGATCAGTCGACAATGGAACGTCAGCGGGTGGGAGTCACAGCGGAGAGGGCCGGACCTGCAGGTCCAGCCCTCTCCGTCTGTCAGCTGCTCGCCGTGCGCCCTACGTTCCACGCGCCCGGCGCTCCGTGTGCCCTGATGCTCCCAGGGCCCGGCGCTCCGCGCGCCCGACGTCCTGCGCTCCGCGCGTCCTGCCGCTCAGTAGCGGTAGTGCTCCGGCTTGTAGGGCCCGGCGACGTCCACGCCGATGTACTCGGCCTGCTCCTTGGTGAGCTCGCTCAGCCGTGCCCCCAGCGCCGGCAGGTGCAGCCGCGCGACCTTCTCGTCGAGCACCTTGGGCAGCCGGTGCACGCCCGCCTCGTACTGCGTCTCACCGGAGTGCAGCTCGATCTGCGCCATCACCTGGTTGGCGAAGGAGGCGCTCATGACGAAGCTGGGGTGCCCCGTGGCGTTGCCGAGGTTGAGCAGACGGCCCTCCGAGAGCACGAGGATGCTCGTCGTCTCCCGCCCGGTGCCCTCCGCCGCCGGAATCGTCCACTCGTGCACCTGCGGCTTGATCTCCACGGCGGAAACGCCCGGGAGCTTCGCCAGGCCGGCGAGATCGATCTCGTCGTCGAAGTGCCCCACATTGCCCACGATCGCGCCGGGCTTGAGGTGCTGGAGATCCTCCACCGTGAGCACGCGGGTGTTGCCGGTCGTCGTGATGACGAAGTCGGCCTCGGGCACGGCCTCCGCCGTCGTGACCACCTGATAGCCGTCCATCACCGCCTGCAGCGCGCAGATGGGATCGACCTCGCTCACGAGCACGCGCGCGCCCTGTCCGGCCATCGCCTCGGTGGCGCCCTTGCCCACGTCGCCGTAGCCGATCACGAGGGCGACCTTGCCGCCGATCAGCACGTCCGTGGCGCGGTTGAGGCCGTCCGGGAGGGAGTGGCGGATGCCGTAGCGGTTGTCGAACTTGGACTTCGTCACGGAGTCGTTCACGTTGACGGCGGGGAACGGGAGGTTCCCGGCCTCCGCCAGCCGGTACAGGCGGTTGACGCCGGTGGTGGTCTCCTCGCTCACGCCCTCCAGCTGCGCGGCGATGCGGCTGAAGCGGCCGGTCTCACCGGCGGCCTCCAGCTCCGCGAGCGCCGTGCGCAGCTGCGCGCGGAAGGCCCGGACCTCCGCCGGATCGTCCTCGCCGTCGGCGGGGACGCCGCCTGCGTCTTCCGCAGCCGCCCCCTCGAGCAGGTACATGGTCGCGTCACCGCCGTCGTCGAGGATCAGCGTGGGGCCGGCGGGCACGCCCTCGGCGGCCGGGAAGCGGAAGATCCGGTCGGTGCACCACCAGTACTCCTCCAGCGACTCGCCCTTCCAGGCGTAGACGGGCACTCCGGCCGGCGCCTCCGGGGTGCCGGCGCCCACTACCACGGCGGCCGCGGCCTCGTCCTGGGTGGAGAAGATGTTGCACGAGGCCCAGCGCACCTGGGCGCCCAGGCTCGTGAGCGTCTCGATGAGCACGGCGGTCTGCACCGTCATGTGCAGGGAGCCTGCGATCCGCGCGCCGGCCAGCGGCTGCGATTCGGCGTACTCCTCGCGCAGCGCCGTGAGACCGGGCATCTCCCTCTCGGCCAGACGGATCTGGTGCCGCCCGGCCTCGGCCAGGGAGAGATCTGCGACCCGGAAGTCGCCGGGGGCCAGCGGTGCCGGAGGTGCGGGGTGCGTCATGGAGTCTCCTTAGACGTGTCGTTCGGACCTCACCCGTGCCAGGACGGCATCGGTGAGGGCACGGGTCCGCGCGCGGTCCGGGGTCTCGCAGTTGAAGCGGACGAGCGGCTCCGTGTTGGACTTGCGGACGTTCGCCCAGAAGTCGGTGCCCTGCAGGGAGACGCCGTCGAACACGTCCACCTCCCCGGCGCCGAACTCCCCGGCACGGGCACGCCGTTCGAACTCCGCCAGCACGGCGTCCGGATCGTCCACCGTGGAGTTGATCTCCCCGGAGGCGGCGTAGCGCTCCCGGCCGGCGACGATCTGCTCCGCGGACTCGTGCGTCCGGGCGAGGATCGCCAGCAGGTGGCAGGCCGCGAGCATGCCGGAGTCCGCGGAGTAGAAGTCGCGGAAGTAGAAGTGCGCGGAGTGCTCGGCGGCGAAGACGCCGTCGTGCAAGCGCATGAGGCGCTTGATCCCGGAATGGCCCACAGGGGTGCGGACGGCCCTGCCGCCGGCGGCCTCGATCGTCTCCGCCACGATCCGCGAGGTGAGCAGATTGTGCAGCACCACCGGCGTCTCCTCGCCGTTGGCGCGCGCCCGGGCGATCTCCCGCTCCGCGACGAGCGCGCCCACGGCCGAGGGTGAGAGCACCGCGCCGGTGCCGTCGATGAAGAAGCAGCGATCAGCGTCCCCGTCGAAGGCGAGCCCCAGATCCGCACCGTGCTCCACGACCGCGGCGCGGACGTCCGCGAGGTTCTCCGGCACCAGCGGGTTGGCCGGGTGGTTGGGGAAGGTGCCGTCGAGCTCCGTGTAGAGGCCGATCACCCTGAACGGCACCGGCTCCAGGCCGGCGTCCGTGCCGAACACCTCACCCAGGAGCTTGCCCGCCATGCCGTTGCCGGCGTCCGCGACCACCGTGAGCTCACGCACCGGGGAGAGCGTGTCGATCCCCGTGAGCGCGCGCAGCCTCTCCGCGAAGGCACGCGCGAGCTCTGCGGCGCGTTCCGGATCCGGTTCGGGATCATCGGTGGCGCGCACCCGCTCCGGCGCGGTGAGCGCGAGGTCCCGGACTGCGCCGAGCCCGGACTCGCGCGACACCCCCGCGGCACCGGGACCGCAGACCTTCACGCCGTTGTAGTCGGCGGGATTGTGGCTGGCCGTGACCATGAGCCCGGGCATGTCCCAGTGGCCCGAGGCGAAGTAGAGCTGGTCCGTCGAGCACATGCCCACGAAGCGGGCGCGGAGGCCCGCGGCGACGACACCGGCCGCCGCGGCGGCGGCGAAGCGCGGCGAGTCCGGCCGCATGTCGCAGCCCAGGACGATCTCCGCAGTACCCCCGTGCTCCGGCTGTGCGAAGTGCCTGGCCGCGCCCCAGCCCAGGGAGAAGAGGAGGTCCTCGTCGAGGTCCGCACCGATCCGGCCGCGCAGGTCGTAGGCGCCCAGGGTCCTGTCGTACCGGGCGCGGCGGTCGTGGGCGCTCACTCCCCGGACTCCGGGATGACGCGCAGATGGCCGCGGCCGCCGGTTGCGGCGGGCACGGCGGCCGGGTTGGTGCGCTCGCGGCGGGGGCGCGCGGCCTCACGCACGGCGTCCGCGATGGCGAGCAGATCGTCCCGGGAGCGTTCGGGGGCCTCGTCGCCGGCGTCCAGACGCAGCAGCGTCCAGCCCTGCGGTGCCGTCATCCTCTCCGCATGCGCGTCGCACAGATCGAGGGCGCCGGGCTCCGCACGCGTGGCGAGGGGACCGACGACGACGGTGGCTTCACGGTGCACGTACGTCATCGTGAATCGGGCGCTCGCGGCGCAGCCGGCTTTCGAACACATACGGACTCCAGACACGCCTGCGATTCTACATGCCCGGCACTCACGTCCCCGCCTACACTCGCCCTCATGGCATCCGCACGCAGGCACGAGCGTCACGGCCGCTCCCCCGTGGTGTTCCGGGGCCGCGTGCCGGCCGCCCGCACGCGCGCGGAGGCGTTCGCCCACCACGCCGCGCTGCTGTTCTCCCGGATCCGCGAGCGCGCCGGCGGGCCACTGGACGCGGTGGAGCTCCTCGTCGACGACGTGCCGGCGCCCGAGGCCGGGCTGGAGCTGGCCTGCGTCCTCCCGGCCCGGCGGGGCTCTCCCGCCGCCGTCGTCGTCCACCGTCTCCCCGTGATCGCCCGCTGCGAGACGGACGAGGAGCTCGGCGAGCTCCTCTCCGGGGTGCTCGCGGACCAGGCGAGTCTGCTCACCGGCCTCGACCCGGACGAGCTGCGCGACTGAGACGGCACCCGCCGCTAGCGCTCCAGACGCACGTCCTGGTAGTCCACTCCGGTGGGCGGGGCGGGCACGGCGAACCCGCTCACCCCGGCCTCCGAGCGGAGGCCGAGCGCCGCGCTCACCTCAGCCCCGGCGGGATTGCGCAGCTCGAGGGCGACGGCCTCGGGGAACTCCGCCAGCGACAGCACGGTGGCCCGGTCCTCGGCGAGGTCCACGAGCCGGGTGCCCGCCTGAGAGCCGCCCGCCCCGATCTCCGCGATCTCGACGGTGCCGCTGCCCGCGGAGAGCACCAGGCTGCCCTCGACACCGTCGCCGGTCTCCGGCAGCACGGCCAGCTGGGTGTCGCCCAGGGGCTCCGCGGCGGCGTAGTGGGCGAGGTCGTCCCCGCCGGTGACGGTGGCCTGCGCCGTCACGGGAGCCTCGGCCTCGACGCGCACGCTCGACTCCGGCAGGTCCTCGCCCAACTCCACCTCGGCCGTGCCGTGGGCGGGCAGGGCGACCGAGCTCCGGTCCAGCTCCACCGGACCGTCCGCCGCGTGCGCGCTCAGCTCGGCGGTCACGGCCCGGTCCCCCGGGTTGGTCACCCGCAGCCGGACCGCACCGGCCGTCGCCACCGGCACGGCGACGACCTCGTCGAGCACCGTCTGCGCACTCGCGTACTCGATGCCGCGGGCGGTGAGCCCGTCCCGGCGCACGTGCTGGAGGGCGGCGGTGACCTGCCCGTCCTCGGCGGTGACCTCCGCGCCCAGGATCGGCACGCCGGTGGCGAGCGCGCCCAGGGGGATGTGACGGACCTGCTGCGGCCCGATCGTGAAGGCGTCCGTCCCCGCGATGTCGACGGGCCCCGTCTCCCCGGTGAGCGCGATCCGCACGCTGACGGGCGCATCGCCGGGGTTCCCCAGGACCAGCTGCGCGTCGTCGCCGGTCATCGTCGAGACCCCGGAGAACACGGCGCGAGTGAGGGGTGTGTCGCAGGTGTGCGCCGCGAGCCCGGCGACGTCCCCGGAGTCCGCCGAGGCCGTCTGCACGCCCGAGGTGAGCGCCGGGGCCTCATCCGCGGCCAGACCCGTGAACAGGGCGGGACCGTCGACCACGTCGTCGCCGGTGACGAAGGGTTCGGCGGCCGTCTCGAACCGCAGGGTCCTGCCGCCGTCCGCGCTCCCGCCGGCGCCGCCCCCCGCGACCGCGGGAAGCTGCTCGGCCCGGATCGCCGCCGTGCTGCGCGAGCCGTCCGGCGCACCCGCCTCCACCGTGACGGCGCGGGCGCGGGTCTCCGGCGCACCCGCGGAGGCGAACTCCTCGTCGAGGCCCTCCGCCTCCGCACCCAGCTCGAACGGCCCGGGGCAGAGGGAGGCGGTGTCCTGGGCGGGCAGGCGGATCTGCTCCGGACCGCGGGTGCCCGAGCCCGCGGGCACCGGCGCGAGGAATGCGGTGACGGCGACGAGCACGCCCGGCAGCGCCACGCCTGCGACCGTGGCCGTCGTACGGCTGACTCCGCTCATCTGCGGGTGCTCCTTCCGAAGGGCACGGAGACGACTGCGCTGACGAGGACCACCGCACCGGAGGCGAGCGCGAGCGCGCGGAACCACCACGGCGAGGCGCTCACGCGCACCTCGAGCCGGTCGCCGGGGAGCGTGAAGGACTGCGCCCAGCCGTTCTCCGGCTCGGCCTCCTCGAGCGCCCCGGAGGAGGCACGGGCGTCGAGCACCCCTGCCCGCTCCGCGAGCACGAGCCGGCGGCCGGGTTCGCCCTCGGGCACCTGCAGGACCCCGTCGACCACGGGCACCGGTGCGGTCGCGCCGTCGCCGTCGACGGTCCGCGCCCAGGCGACCTCCGCTCCTCCTGCGCCGTCCACCTGCCACAGGCGGCCCTGATCCGCATCACCGAGGCGGGTGAGCCGATGGGTGGCGGAGACGGAGCGCGAGGCCTCCTCGAGGACCTCCCCCCCGTCCCCGGAGAGCACCACGAAGCCGACGCCCAGCTCCTCGAGCGCCTGAGGGTCGCCCGCTCCGGAGGTGAGCCCGCCCACGGCCTCGGCCAGGGCGGTGTCCGCCGCGTCGAGTGCCGCCGGCCTCCGCTCCGGCGGGAACCCCTCGAGCTGCGCGGCGGCGGCCACGGTCGAGGTCTCGAGCACGCTGCCGGAATCCGGACCGGCGAGGCGTCCGGCCACCTCGCCGTCGGACACCTCCAGCAGGAGGGTCCGCTGTGCGAGGGGGCCGGACGCCCGCTCACCGGCGAAGACGGGCAGCCGGGAGTCCTGCGTGCGGCCGAGCTGGGTGCCGCCCGCGGCTCCCTCCGCGGTGAGCGCGACGAGCACGAGCACCGCCGAGGCAGCCGCACCCACGACGGCGGCGCGGACCAGCGGCGTGCGGGGACGCAGCTCCGCGCCGCGGCGCCCGCTCCCGCGCAGCTGTGAGGAGGCGAGCAGACCGCAGGCGCCCAGCGTGAGGAGCGCGAGCCCGGCGCCGGGCCAGGCGGAGACCATGCGCACGGCGGTGGTGCCGGCGGCGGTCATCGTCTGCACGATGGCGAGGCTGAGGCCGCCCACGGTGAGGACGGTCGAGGCGATGACGAGCCCGTCCGGCGCGGAGGGGCGGAAGTAGGCGGAGCCGGCCGCCAGGAGCAGCGGGAGGGACAGCAGCGGCGCGAGCCAGGCGAACTGGGCCGCCGGCAGGTCGCCCAGCGCCTGCGAGACGGGGACCTCGGGCCAGCCCAGCAGCAGTCCCCAGGAGCGGCCCACGAGGAACGGCAGCGTGAGGCCCGGATCCGCCAGCAGCGCTCCGGGGTGACGGAGCGCGCCGACCAGCCAGGGTGCGTGGAGGGCGAGCACCGGGACCACCGTCCAGATCAGCCGGAGCCGCCGGGTGCGGACGAGCAGGACGATCCCCAGCGTCACGGCCGGGACGAGGAGCACGGGCATGCCCGCGCAGACGACGGCGAGCGCCAGGCCCGCCGCGGCCGCGGCCTCGATGCTCCGGCGTCGCACCGCCGTGCGCAGCGCACGCACCGCGGCGGGCATGAGCAGCCATGCCAGCACGGTGCCCAGCCGTCCCTCCGTCACGGAGACGAGGAAGGCGGGCGAGGCGGCCCAGACGAGCGCGAGCAGTGCGCGGAGCGAGCGTGCGCGGGTGAGGATCCCGGCAGACGCATACATGGTCGCGGCGGCGGCCGCCGGCCCCAGCAGGAGCAGTGCGCGCGCGGCTGCGTCCGCGCTGCCCCCGAAGGGCAGGGAGAGGACGGCGAGGACGACGAGCAGGGGGTCCGCCGGGGCCCGGGCGCCCAGGCCCGCGTCGTGGCGGAGGCTCAGCAGCCGTTCGATCGTCTGCCCCGGGTCCACGTCGAGGCGCGGGAGGGCGCCGCCGGTGAGGGCCCCCGGCCCCACGAGGCGCAGGCCCAGGAGGGCACCGGCGAGCAGGGTGCCCAGGAGGACCCAGGTGAAGGGGTGGGCGAACACGCTGCGCGAGGAGACGGTGTCGACCCGGGAGAAGGACTGGAGCTCCTCGCCGGTGTTGGCCGCGGCCTCCTCGGCGGAGCCGGTGCCGCCCTCGCCCGCGGCCTCGGTCTGCCACCAGGCGGCGGTGCCGTCCGTCCCGGCCTCGCGCTGCTCGCGGCGGGCCGCGGCGAGGTCCGCCCGCGCGGCCAGCAGCGCCGGCGCGGGCTCCGTGCGCGGAGCGCTCCGGCGCAGCCTGGCGACGGCGCGCGCGTCCGCGCCCAGCGAGCCCGCGGCGCTCAGCCAGCGACCGGCGCCGGCGAGGTCGTTGGCGCAGAGCCTGCCGGCGGCGGCGAGCAGTGCGGCGCAGAGGAGGCGGAGGACGAGGTGCCACGCGGCCGTGGGCCGGACCCGGGAGAGCCGGTACCTGTGCTCCGCGCGCGCATCCGCCGCCGCGCGGAGAGGGCGCGGCGACGAGACCAGCGCACGCGCCGTGTGCGCGGGCACCTCCACCGCCGCAGAGGGCGCGAGGACCACGCGGAAGCCGGCGGCACGGACGCGGCGGGAGTAGTCGATGCCGCGGTAGGAGGTGGGCAGGGCGCCCGAGGGGGGACCCACTTCCCGTGCAGCGGCGGCGGAGACGAGCAGGCCGGGGGTGTCGAGGGCGTAGACGTCCTCCGTGCGGCCGTACTGGCCCTGCTCCACCTCGCCGGGGTGCACGGAGCTGAGCCGGTGGCCGGCCGCGGTAGTCGTCGCCCCGGCGGAGACGAGGCGTTCGGAGCCCGCGAGCTGCAGCCGCGGGCCCACGAGCCCCACCGCGTCACCGGAGTGCGCCACCTCAAGCAGATGGGCGAGCGCCCCGGGCTGCGGCCGGTCCTCCGGCCCCTGCAGCCAGATCCACTCCGCGCCGTCGGCCAGTGCGCGTGCGAACTCCTCGGCGGCGGACGCCTCCGCGGAATCCCTCGCGACGACGACGCCGTCGCTCACACAGCCTGCTTCTTCAGCCGTCGCCTCTCACGCTCGGACATGCCGCCCCAGATCCCGAAGCGCTCGTCGTTCGACAGTGCGTACTCGAGGCACTCGGAGCGCACCTCGCAGGACGCGCACACCTTCTTCGCCTCCCGGGTGGACCCGCCCTTCTCCGGGAAGAACGCCTCCGGATCCGTCTGGGCGCACAGCGCCTGGTCCTGCCAGGCGAGATCGCCGTCCCCGGAGCCGCCCAGCAGGAGCGAGAGCGGGGAGACCGCCTCGCCCTGGTCGCCGGAGCGGGGCCGGGGCGCCAGTGAGACGGGATCGAGGTCAAGCGGGTCCGGCCGGTACGAAGGGAGGTCCGCACCGGGATCCACGAACCAGTCCTGGGCGGCCCTGTCACCCACGGTCTCGCGGGGCAGCACCTCCCACTGCTCAGGTGCAGCGTTCATCCTGCGTGCTTCTGCCACTGGTATCCCCCTCTGCCGTCGGTGTTCCGGCGACTCATCACACATGAATTACACGTGTGTCATTCGCCCCCCGTCAAGCGGCGGCCTGGTACATTGCCCCGCTTATAGAACGCGCGTTCGAGGGAGATCCGCCGCACCGGCATCCGCCACACTACATGTAGTGCGACGGCGATCCGAGCAACACAAATTGTGCCTGAATGTGAATTCGCTTGGTGAAATCCTGTGCGGAGCCTCCGTCTGGGAAGATGTCCGCATGGCAGCAGAGCACTCCCCCGGCGCCTCCGCGCACCTCCGACGCGCGGAGGCGAGCGACCCCGCACCCCGCCCGGCTCCCCCCACGGGTGCGCGCCCTCCGGCCGCGGAGGCGAGCAGGCTCCTCACCGTCTACGCGGTCCCCGGCATCGGACGCATCCGCCCGGGCACGGACCTCGGCAGGGAGCTCGGCGCGGCACTCGTGGACTCCCGGCTCGAACTCAAGGACGGGGACGTGCTCGTCGTCGCCTCGAAGATCGTGTCCAAGGCGGAGGGCGCGCTGGCCGCCGTCCGGAACCGGGCGGAGTTCGAGCGTCTCGTCTCCGCCGTCGGCACCCACGTGGTGGCCCGCCGCGCCTATGCCTCCGGCCGCACCCTGAGCATCGTCCGCACGCCCGCGGGCACCGTGCAGGCCGCAGCGGGCCTCGACACCTCCAACCTGGACGCCCCGGAGGTTCCCGGTGCACCGGAGGCCTCACACGTCCTGCTGCAGCCGGAGGACGCCGACGCGTCCGCCGCACGCATCCGCACCGCGCTGTGGGAGATGCTGCGCGTGGACGTGGGGGTCATCGTCTCCGACACCTCCTCCCGTCCGTGGCGCGCCGGGGTCTCCGACATCGCCCTCGGCTGCGCCGGCCTGGCTCCGCTGGACTCCCAGCGAGGCCTGCCCGACGACACGGGCCGCACGCAGTCGCTCACCGTCCGCGCCGTGGCCGACGAGATCGCCTCCGCGGCCGACCTCGTCAAGGGCTCCGCCCGCGGCCGGCCCGCCGCCGTGGTGCGCGGGGTGGCCGAAATGGTGGGCGAGGCACGGGCGCGGACCGCGGCGGAGGCACTCACCCGACCGCTGGACGAGGACTGGTTCCGCACCGGCACCGCCGAGTCCGTCTGGTCCGCGCTGGGCACGGACCACGCCTCCCCCGAGATCGCTCCGCCGTCCGCGGACGGCTCCGAGGGGCTCACGAGCAGGGCCGGCCGCGCGCTCGCCGTCGCACGGCAGGGGACGCCGCGGACGCCCGGCCACCGCTCCTGGGCCGCCACCGTCAAGGGCGCCGGCTCCGTCATCTCGGTGCGGATGCGGAAGTCCCCGGCGGAGCCGGAGGCGGGCGGGCACGCCGTGGTGGAGGCCGCGGTGGGCCTGGGCTCTCTCGTCGAGCGCATCGTCACCGCGCTGGCGGCCGAGGACCTGGGCGCCGTCACGGACTGGCACTGGCGGGACAACGGCGTTCCCGCCGGCTGCGACATCCGCCTCTCACTCACCCAGCCCGCCGCGGCTCCCGCCGTGCCCTGAGCCGCTCACACCGCACACGGCCCCGTCCGCTCACCCCAGGAGATCCCTTGCGCACCCTCGTCGAACACCTCGCCACACGCCGCCGCCCCGTGCTCCGCTGGGAGGACGGCGAGGGCGCCGTCCTCGAACTCACCGGACCCGTGCTCGCGAACTGGGTGCACAAGTCGGCGGGCCTGCTCGCGGAGCTCGAGGTGGGCCCGGGGACGGACCTCGGGATCGTCGACCGCACCGGCCTGCACTGGCGCGCACTTGCCGGCGCCCTCGCCGCCTGGAGCCTGGGGGCGACGGTGCGCGTGCTCGACCCGGCCGCGGGCGAGGGGCCCGCCGGTCCCTGGGTGGCGCTCGCCCACGAGGACTGCGCCCAGGAGCCCATCACAGGATCCGCCGAGGAGGTGCTGGTCTACGCCGCTGCGCCCCTGGCGCTCACGGTCGAGGTGCCCGCCGGCTTCACCGACTTCTCCGCGGCCGTGCGCAGCCAGCCGGACCAGGCCGCGCTCGGCGAGACTCCCACGGTGCGGGCGGGTGATGCCGCACGCACGGAGACCTGGGCGCCTGCGAAGGCGCTGCAGGACGCGGAGGCGGGCGGCGCGGCACAGGAGACCGTGCTGGGCTCCGCTCCGTGCACGGCCGAGCACTGGCGGCAGGCTCTCACCGCACTGCTCGGCGGCACACTGGTCCTCGCCCCCGGGCCGGAGGCCTGAGCGGACGGCCTGAGCCCACGGCCCGAACAGGCGGCCCACCGGCACCCGACCGGCCGAGGGCCCTTCCCACCGGACCCGCCTCCGCGGAGCCGCCGGCCTCCCGCCCGGCGGCGGGAGTGAGACCCGTGCCATAATCGGGCCCATGGACAAAACCGTTGCAACAGCTGCCGAGGCCGTGGCCGACATCGTCGACGGCTCCCAGATCGCGGTGGGCGGGTTCGGGGTCGTGGGCGTCCCCGAGGTGCTCATCGACGCGCTCCGCGACAGCGGCGCCAAGGATCTGGAGGTCATCTCCAACAACGCCGGCGTCGACGGCCGCGGGCTGGGAAAGCTGCTCGAGACCCGTCAGATCAGCCGCATCATCGCCTCCTACGTGGGCGAGAACAAGGAGTTCGCGCGCCAGTACCTCTCCGGCGAGCTCGAGGTCGAGCTCACCCCGCAGGGGACCATGGCGGAGAAGCTCCGCGCCGGCGGCGCCGGGATCCCGGCGTTCTACACCGTCACCGGCGTGGGCTCGCAGGTGGCCGAGGGCGGCATCCCCTGGAAGTACGACGACCAGGGGAACGTCGTGAAGGAGTCCCCCGCCAAGGAGGTCCGCACCTTCTCCACGTTCGGCGAGGAGAAGGAGTACGCACTCGAGGAGTCGCTCGCGCCGGACTTCGCACTGGTGCGCGCGGCCAAGGGAGACCGCGCCGGCAACCTGGTCTTCAACAAGTCCGCACAGAACTTCAACCCGCCGGCGGCCAAGGCCGGCCGGATCACCATCGCCGAGGTGGAGGAGCTCGTGGAGGTGGGCGAGATCGATCCTGCCTGCGTCCACGTGCCGGGCGTCTACGTCACCCGGGTGCTGCCGCTCACGCCCGAGCAGGCCGCGGACAAGCCCATCGAGAAGACCACCCTGAAGGAGGCCTGACATGGCGCTCACCCGCAACCAGATGGCCGCCCGCGCGGCCGCCGAGCTCGCCGACGGCTCCTACGTGAACCTCGGCATCGGCATGCCCACGCTGGTCCCCAACTACATCCCCGAGGGCGTGAGCGTCGTCCTCCAGTCCGAGAACGGCCTCCTGGGCGTGGGCCCGTACCCCACCCGCGAGGAGCTGGACCCGGATCTCATCAACGCCGGCAAGGAGACCGTCACGATGCTGCCGGGCGCGGCGTACTTCGACTCCGCGGAGAGCTTCGCGATGATCCGCGGCGGCAAGATCGACGCCGCGATCCTGGGCGGCATGCAGGTGGCCGGCAACGGCGACATCGCCAACTGGATGATCCCCGGCAAGATGGTCAAGGGCATGGGCGGGGCGATGGACCTGGTGCACGGCGCCCGCAGGGTCATCGTCCTCATGGACCACACCGCCAAGGACGGCTCGCTCAAGCTGCTGCAGCGCTGCGAGCTGCCGCTCACGGGGCGCGAGGTCGTCTCCCGGGTCATCACGGATCTCGCGGTCCTCGACGTCACCGGCAGCGGCTTCCGCCTCGTGGAGCGCGCGCCGGGGGTCAGCCCTGAGGAGATCGCGGAGAAGACCGAGGGTCTCGCACCGGTCGAGGGCGAGATCCCGGAGATCACCGTCGCCGCCTGAGGCCGGCGCACGGCCGCGACCGCTCCACGGAGAGAGCCCACGGGCTCACGGCGGTGCGCGGCCTCACCGGCCCGGCGGCGTCACAGAGCCGTCGAGGCGGCGAACAGGAGCCCCGTCCCGCGCACCGCGGGGCGGGGCTCGTCCGCGCCCACGAAGACCGCGTCGCCCCGGCCGAGGGCGAGCTGGGAGGGGCCGGTGCCCGAGGCCTCGGGCACGGTGACGGAGAACTCGCCCTCCGTGCACAGGAGGATCAGAGGACCCGGGCGGGAGAGGACCTGGGGTGCGCGGCCGAGTTCCCGGTCGCGCGGATCATCAGGACCCGGGCGGGAGAGGACCTCGGGTGCGGATGGCCCTCCGCCCTCCGCGTGCCGGGTGTCCACGACGGTGAGCGCGAAGTCGTCCGTGCTCCCCCTCAGCTCGCTGCCGCCCACGGCTCGCTGCACCCGGGGGGCGGCGGTGGAGAAGAGCGCCGTGCGCCGGAGCTCCTCGACGTCGATGTGCTTGGAGGTGAGCCCGCCGCGCAGCACGTTGTCCGAGGAGGCCATGATCTCCACCGCGAGGCCGCCGAGGTAGGCGTGCATGACACCCGCCTCGAGTGCGAGGCACTCCCCCGGCTCCAGGCGGAAGCGCCGCAGCATGACCGCGACGAGGGCGCCGGGGTCCGTGCGGAAGTCACGGTTGGTCTCGCGCAGCGTCACGAGGGGGTCCGTGCAGGTGCCTTCGCGGGAGGCGTGGTCCGCCGGTGCCTCGCCGAGGGAGGAGTCCGCGAGCGCATCGGCCAGCGCACCGTAGCGTTCGCGCTCCCCCAGCAGCGCAGCGAGGGTCCTCTCGAGAGTGAAGCGCTCACCGGCCTCCGCCGAGGTCGCTGCGGGGTCGAGGAGCAGCCACCAGTCCTCCAGCGCCTGTGCCTCCCGGCCCGGCAGCGAGTCCGCGACCGCACGGAACCTCTCGACGGTGGCGCGCAGCGCCCGCAGCGGCCGGAAGCCGCAGAGAGCGTGGAATTCGGTGAGCGCGCAGACGAGTTCGGGCTTGTGCCAGGCATCCCGATAGCTGCGCCCCGGGGCGTCCCGCGGGATGCCTGCCGCCTCCTCCGCCGCGAATCCGGCGCGTGCCTGCGTGAGACTCGGATGGGTCTGGATCGAGAGTGCGGTCCGGGCGGAGAGGAGCTTCAGCAGGAAGGGCAGACGAGGGCCGTAGCGTTCGAGGACCTCGGCCCCCAGCAGCCTGCCGGGATCCTCACCGATGAGCGTGTGGAGATCGACGCCCTCCCGTCCGCGCACCGCGGCCGGTCCCTGCGGATGCGCACCCAGCCAGAGCTCGGCCACGGGCGTCCCGTCCGGCGTCCGGCCCAGGATCTCCGGTATCCCCGAGGGGCTGCCCCACGCGTAGTCGCGCACCGTGCCTTCCAGCAGCTCCACATCGTTCCTCTCGCCGGCGTGTGTTCCATATCCGGACCATGGTATGACGGCCGGAAGCGCCGGCGGGGCCGGAGCACCGACTGCTCATCTGCTGTTCATGCAGATGCGGTCGAGTGTTCCGGCCCCGCCGGCGCGGCGGCCGCCCGTGCGGCCCGCGTACCGGTTGCGGTGAGCGGTTCGCGCAGGGCTCAGATCACGCGGATGAACACTGCGCCCCGCTTGAGCATCCAGTCGTAGCTGCGCTTGGAGGTGTTGGTCCGCGAGCTGCCCGCGTCGTACATCTTCCCCTTGCTCTCGGAGACGATGCCGATGTGGCCGGGCACCCAGATGAGGTCACCGGGCTTCGCCTCCTTCTGGGAGATCACCTTCCCGGCGTTGCGCTGGGCACCCGAGGTGCGCGGGATGTCGATGCCGTTCTGCTTGAAGACGTACTGGGTGAAGCCGGAGCAGTCCCAGCCGGAGGTGGGGCTGGTGCCACCCCAGCGGTAGCGGACGCCCATGTGCTTCTTGGCCTCTGCGATGATGTCATCGCGCTTGGCGGCCTCCGCCTTCTCCTTGTCCTTCTTGTCGTCCTTCTTGCTCTCGTCCTTCTTCTTGCCGTCGTCCTTGCTCTCGTCCTTCTTCTTGCCGTCGTCCTTCTTCCCGGAGTCGTCGGACTTCCCCTCGTCCTCCTTCTCCTCGGGTGCGGCAGTGGGCTCGGGCGAGGCGGACGGCTCTGCACTCGGGGTGGCCGAGGGCTCGGCGCTGGGCGACTGCGAGGGAGTCGGGTCCGATGAATCTTCCCCGGACCCACCGGACTCACCTCCCTGGGCCGCGTTGTCGTCGTGCACGGCGGCGCGGATGTCGCCCCGCGGCGAGAACTCCGTGGTGCCGTAGCCCTCCGCCCACACCAGGCGCGCGCCCTGGAAGGTCTGCTCGGCACGGCCGTCGGTCACGGTCGGCGCTCCTGTGGGATAGCCCAGGTGCCCCTTCTCCGTGCCCTTGTCCTTCCAGTAGTCCTGGAGGACGCCCCAGGTGGGCTGTGCACCGGTGTCCTTCGTGTAGTGCATCGCCCCCTTCTGGAAGGCCTGGTAGTAGCCGCCGTTCTTGAGGCCGCCCTTCTCATCGGCCGTGGGGAATCCGATCTGCTTGAGCAGATCCTCGTCCACGGCCTTGTTGAACGCGCCCTTGACGATCTGCGCGCCGGTGTCCTTGGTCCAGTAGATGCGGCCCTTCTCGTACTCCTGGGCACGGCCGCCCGCCACGGAGTACTCCTTGCCCTTGGGCTTGCCGAGCTGCTTGACGTGGCCCTCGTACTTCTTCTCGATGGGCGACTTCGACTCGTCCTTCTTCTTGTCGTCCTTCTTGCCGTCGTCCTTCTTCTCGTCCGGCGTCGCGCCGCCGCTCTCCATCTTGGAGATCGCGTCGCGCATGCCGCCGAGCTTGCTGTAGAAGGCGTCACCCGGGCAGGAGGTCTGGCCCACGTCGCGGTGGCCCACCACCGTCTTGATCTTCTTGCCGTTGACGGTCGTCGTCCCCTTGGAGGAGACGCCGTCCTTGGACAGCTTCCAGGCGATCGCGTGGCTGACCGCGTCGATCGTCTTCTGCGGCGGGGCCTTCTTGTCGTAGGTGCCCATCACGGAGATGCCGAACGTCCCGGTGTTGAAGCCCTGGGCGTGCGCTCCGACCACGGCCCGGTCCAGACCGCCTGCGCGGCCCTCCCAGAGGCGCCCGTACTTGTCCGCGAGGACGTTGTAGCCCACGTCGGCCCAGCCCTGGCCCTTCGTGTGGAAGGAGTAGATGCCGCGGAGGATGGAGGGCACGTCCTCGGCCGAGTAGCCGTTGGCACCGGCCGTGTGGTGCACGACCGCAGCCTTGACGGAGGAGGCGTAGGAGGGGCTGCCGTTCTTCAGCGACTCGTTGGCGCCCCACTCCTTGCGGGAGGCGATCTTGGGCTTGGAGACCTTCTTCACCGCGGTGTTGCCCACACTCGCGGAGCCCGGCGCGTAGGAGACGTTGGTCGCCTCCGTGCCGGCCGTGTCGAGGGAGCCCGCCGCGTCCTGCTGTTCGGCAGCGTCCGCACCGGAGTCGCCGGAGACGGCAGGCGGCGCGACCGGTTCGTTGTTGCGCACCGCCTCTGCGTCGTAGTTCGACCGCTTGGGGTCGACGAGGACCAGCTGGGTGGAGGCCGGCGTGCCGCTCTCACCGAGGGCGCGGACCTGGACCTCCTGGGCACCCACCACGACGAAGGGCTCGGAACCGCTGAGGCCCTCCGCGGAGGAGTCCAGGTCGACGTCCTCCCAGGCGCCCCAGGAGTCGCCGGACTTCTGACGGATCTCGAAGGTGACGTCCGCGGTGCCCTCGTAGGCGACGCCCACCACACTGGGATTCTTCGAGGGGACCTCCATGACCTCGCTGATGGCGGCGATCGTCACGCCGTCCTCGGTCTGGTCCTTGACGGAGCCCACGCCGGCCGGCCCCTCGGTCGGCTCGTCCGCCGGCGCCTCGGAGGCATCCGGCTCCTCGGACTCCGCCTCAGCGGGGGACGGGGTCGACGCCTCAGCGGGCGCCTGGGTCTCCGCGGGCGCCTGCTGTTCGGAGTCGCCGTCCGCATCGCCCTCCTCGCCGGAAGAGCCGGCGGACGAGTCCGCGAGGCCCATCGGGGTGGCCGAGAAGGCGGAACCCGCAGCGGCGGCCGCTGCGGCCGGTCCGGCGGAGAGGTTCTGCGCCGCGGTGGGCGCCCGGAGGAGCCCGGGAAGGTTCGTGGTGCTGCGGTTGGAGACCGCCGCGGTGCTGTTGGAGGAGGCGCGGGCGCCCGGAGCGTCCAGTCCGCCCTCATCGATCTCTGTCAGCGGTGTCTCGCTGACATCGGGGTTCACCGGCGCGGCGACCGCGTCCGTCGATCCGCTCAGACCGATGGTCGTCACCATCACCGCCGCAGCGCATGCCGCTGCGGAAGGCAGGAGGATTCTCATCGTTTCAGCCTTTTCGAGGAAGACAGGGAAGTTGAGGCTTCTGCAGGGCCGGCTCCTCACTGGGTGTGAGGTGACGCCCCAACATCTCAGAATTGTTACATACTTTGGGCGTGTCTGAGTTGAAAATCCTCGGATGACCATAACTACACCGATGTAGTTCCGCATGCTGACGCGGGAGGAGCGCTCGGAAAAAGATCTGCCCGTTACCTCATCAGTTCACGGCGCAGGAGGAGGACACGCCGAGAACTGCTCCATTCGCTCGCGAGAATCGTACCGGCAGGGAGTCGGGAGCGCGAATCGTGCGAATTCGGCAGGGTGGAGAGAGGCACGCAGCCGCAGCCTCCGCAGCACGACCGTGACGGCCGGCGCACGCAGCCGGCCGACCGGCGGGGCACCTCTCCGGGCACCGCACAGATCAGGGCACCGAACAGATCTCCTCGTCGCCGCCATCCCCGGAGCCCCCGCCGTCCTCGGCACCGGCTGCGAGCGCGGTGGCGGGACCGGCCGTGAGCACGGCTCCGGGAGCCATGAGCAGGCTCCCCGCCGGAGCGGGGGCGGCCGCAGGCGTGGTCTCCTCCGCCGAGGCCTGCGACTTCTCCACGGTCTCCGCCACGAGGGCGCGCACCGAGTCGAAGTCCGGGTGCGTGGGGTTGACCTCGGGCGGGGTGAGATCGACGGAGGTGGTGCCGGCGGCGCGGGTCTTGAGCGCGAGATCCACGAAATCGTCCACCTGGACCTGCGGGATGTCCGTGGAGACCACCTCGGGGGCGGCCTTGGCGATGTCCTGGAACCGCAGCAGCACCGTCTGCGGGTTCAGCTGCCGGAGCATCGCGTCCTGGACGCAGCGCTGCCGCACCATGCGCTCGTAGTCGGAAGAGAACTCGCGGGAGCGGGCGAACCACAGGGCGTGATAGCCGTCGAGCTTCTGCTCCCCCGGCTCGATCCAGCCCTTCACGGGGCCGTGCTTGCCGGTCGCGGGATCCACCTTGCTGGAGATGGGCACGCGCTTCTGAGAGACCACTGTGATGCCGCCCATGGCGTCGATGAGATCCTCGAAGCCCTGCAGGTCGATCATCGCGTAGTACTGCGCCTCGAGGCCGGTGACTCCGGTGACGGCGTCCTTCATCGCCTGGACTCCGGCCGTCTCCGCGTCCGGGAAGGCGTCCGCATGCTCCTCGCCGGCCTGGTAGACGGCATTGAGCAGGCATTCGTCACCGCAGTCGAAGCCCTGCGGGTACTCACCGGCCAGCGGCGTGCCCTCCGGGAAGGGCACATTCTGCATATTGCGCGGCAGTCCCACCATCACGGCGGCGCCGGTCTTCGCGTCGATGCTCACGAGTGTGATGCTGTCCGGCCGGATGCCCTGCCTTCCCTTGCCGGCGTCGGAGCCCAGCAGGAGGATGTTGTACCGGCCGTCCACGGGCTTGGCGGCCTTGCCGGAGGCGAACAGCTCCGACATGAGGCCGCGCTGGCTGTTGACCATCACCCCGGCGCAGGCGGTGCCGCCGGTGACGAGGAGCACGGCGGCGAGCGCCGCGGCGAGGAACCGCGGACGGGCCCTGCGGCTGAGGGTGTGCAGCCGCACGAGTCTGACGGTGTCGAGCAGGCAGAGCAGCCAGTTGACGCCGCCCACCGCGACGACGAGCAGCACCACGGGCAGGAGGATCGGATTGGTCGCCAGGGAGAAGGCGAACTGCCGGCGCACCAGCACGAGGACGAGGGCCAGCAGCGCGCACACCCAGACCACGAGGGTGATGCCGAGCGCGATCCGCGAGCGGCGGGAGCGGAAGTACGACTGGACGCTCCCCGGGAGCAGGACGGTCGCCAGCAGCAGGACCCAGCCGCGCACGTCGCGGTGCGCGGCATCCAGCCGAGTGGGATTTCGCAGGGGGTCTGCGATCCGCAGGCGGTGTTCGGTCCGCTTCACTTCGCTCACGCTGGCTGCTCCGTCTGACTCGCACGGGGAAGGACACGGGAGACGCGCAGGTCCGCCCGCCCCACCACTGTGCCGCATGCCGCTGGGGATCCTGTGGAGGCGCGCGGGGAGAGCACTGTGCACTCCGCGCGGAGGTGCCGAGGCGGCGCTCGGCTGCCCGCGGGCGGGGGGCGGGGGAAGCGACCTGTCCGCACGCCCGTGTGGTCCGGTCGAACTCAGCCCCCGGCCGGCCGGGGGAAACCGGTGTTCCCCTCGCGCTGCGGGGCCGCCTGCCGCATGATGTCCTGCCACGTGCGGCCGGAGATCGTCGCACCGAAGATCTCGCCGCTGACGGCGCCCGCGCCCTCCGTGCGCCAGTCCCGCCCGCCGTCCGGGTCGCCGGTCCACACGTAGGTCGAGAGCGAGCGGGTGAAACCCGCGAGGGAGGTGGAGCCCACCTCGAAGTTCGTGGTGCCGGTCTTCGCAGCGGCGGGCACGCCGATCCCGAGGCCGCTGGTGGTGCCGCCGTCGAACGTCCGGCTCATGGCATAGGCGACGCCCTGCGCCGTCTGCGGGTCGAGCGCCTGCTCGCAGTCCGCCGAGGGCGTCTCGAGCTCCGTGCCGTCCGCGTCGGTGATGCCCTCGATGGGTGTGGGCCTGCAGTACTCACCGTCCGCGGCGAAGGCGGCGTAGGCGGAGGCCATGTCCAGCGGGGCCGCCTGCACCGTGCCCAGGATCGAGGCGGGGCTCAGCGCCGGGATGAAGCCGTCGCCGTCCGCCGTGTCGAGCGGGTCCCCGTTGCCGTAGGTGAGACCCAGGGAGTCCGCCGTGTCGAGGATGCCGCACATGTCGAGCCGCGAGCCCATCGCGGCGTACGCGGTGTTGACGGACTGCTGCGTGGCCTCGAGCGCGGACATGGACGGGCGCGCGTCGCTGTCGCCGGCGTTGCGAGGGTCCCACTCCCCGCCCATGGCGGGACAGTCGCCGTAGTGCCAGGCGTCGGCCGGGAAGGTGCGGCGCGAGGCGTCGACGGTCGTGTCGAGGCCGTTGCCCTCCTGCAGCCACTCCGCGAGCACGAACGGCTTCCAGGTGGGGCCCACCTGGAAGCCGGCGGTGCCTCCGACGTGGCTGCCGACGTTGTAGTTGAGCTGCGTCTCGGCCGTCGACTCCGCCTCCCCGGCGGTGTAGTCGCGGTTCTGCGCCATCGCGACGACGCGCCCGGTGCCCGGCTCCACCGTCACGGCGGTGTGCCCGGCGGCGGAGGGATCGTCGGCCGGCACCCGGCTGCGCACGGCCTCGTCCGCGATCTTCTGGATGTCCGGGTCGAGGGACGTGCGGATGGTGAGGCCGCCGCGCTGCAGCAGCTGCCGGCGCGCGTCCGCGTCCTCGCCGAAGGCTTCGTCGTTCTCGATGACCTGCTGCACGAAGTCGCAGAAGTACGCCTCTCCCCCGGCCGCGGCACAGCCGTTGGGGGTGGACTGGATGTCGAGGTCCAGATCGCTCTGCCGGGCCTGCTCGTGCTCCTCCTCGTCGATGAAGCCGTGCTCGTGCATGAGGGCGAGCACGGTGTTGCGGCGCTCGAGTGTGCGTTCGGGGTGCCGCTCCGGGTTGAAGGCGCTCGGATTCTGCACGATGCCGGCCAGCGTCGCCGCCTGCGCCGCATTCAGCTCGGAGGCGGACACGCCCCAGTACCGGTGTGCGGCCGCCTCCACCCCGTAGACGTTGGGCGAACCGGAGTAGTTGTTGATGTTGAGGTAGCGGTGGAGGATCTCGTCCTTGCTGTAGCGGTTCTCCACCGCGGCGGCGAGCTTGACCTCGCGCAGCTTGCGGGCGAGGCCCTCCGCCCCATCGGCGCGGGTGGCCTCCTCGTAGGCCTCGTCGTTCTCCTCCTGGGAGGCGTTCTGTGCGAGCACGTTCTTCACGTACTGCTGCGTGAGGGTGGAACCGCCCTGGGTGGAGTCGGAGACCAGGTTGTTCACGGCGGCACGCGCGATCCCCTGCAGGTCCACCCCGGCGTGGTCGTAGAAGCGGTAGTCCTCGACGGCGACGGTGGCGTCCTTCATCTCCTGCGAGATCTCGTCGAAGCCGACCTCCTCGCGGTTCTGCCAGTAGAAGGTCGCGATCTCCGAACCGTCCGCTGCGAGCATGCGCGACTGCTGCGCGAGAGGCCGCTCGTCGAGCTCCGCCGGAAGCGATTCGAACACCTCCGCTCCGGTGTCCGCGCCCACGGCGGCCAGGCCCACGCCGGGGATCGCGAGGCCGGCACCCACGAGGCCGGCGATGCAGCTGACCGCGACGAAGTGGAGCATGGCACCCGCTCGCGTGCCCGCGCCGGCGCGCAGGAGGCCACTGCCCCGGGAGCCGGGCGCGGCCCTTCCCGAGGCGCGGCCGGGGGTCCTCTGCTCGGAAGTCACCATGGCCGCGACGGTACCGAAGGACGGTGACACCCGCATCCAGCACACGCCGAGAGAACTCTCAAGGGATATTGCCGTCCGAGTGTCGCACGGGACAGCCGTGTGCGTGGCCGTTCCCCATCCGGCAGGCACTGCATCCGGCGGACCGGGCAGCGGCCAGCGCGACGGGAGGCCGGTTCTCCGAGCAGATCCCGCAGGGCCGCGAGACCGCCGGCGCATGCCTCGACGGCGCCTGCGCCGTAGAACGCAGCGCCTGTCTGAGCGTGCACCCTCTGTCCACCCGGACGGCAGCAGCTGCGAGAGCTGCGCCCCGGAGCCAGGGAAGCTCCGGGGCGGAGGGTGCCTCTCACCAGGCCATATGCTCAGGCCAGCAGCTTGCGGCCCATCACGAGGCGCTGCACCTGGTTCGTCCCTTCATAGATCTGCGTGATCTTGGCATCGCGCATCATGCGCTCCACCGGGTGGTCCTGCACATAGCCGGCACCGCCCAGCAGCTGCACGGCGTCCGTCGCGACCTCCATCGCGACGTCCGAGGCGTAGGCCTTCGCCGCCGCTCCGAAGTAGCCGAGGTCGGCGTCGCTGCGCTCGCTCTTGGCCGCCGCCGTGTAGGTGAGCTGGCGCGCCGCCTCGAGCTTCATGCCCATGTCCGCGACCATGAACTGGATCGCCTGGAAGTCCGCAATGGCCTTGCCGAACTGCCTGCGCTCCTTGATGTAGCCGATCGCGTAGTCGAGCGCGCCCTGGGCGATCCCCACGGCCTGCGCGGCGATCGTCACCCGCGTATGGTCGAGGGTGCGGAGAGCGATCTTGAGACCTTCGCCCTCCTCGCCCACGATCCTGTCACCCGGCAGGTACACATCCTCGAAGAAGAGTTCGCGCGTGGGGCTGCCCTTGATGCCGAGCTTGCGCTCCTTCTCCCCGAAGGTGAAGCCCTCGTCCGTCTTCTCCACCACGAAGGCGGTGATGTTGCGACCGCGCGGTCCCTCCGGATCCGTGACGGCCATGACGGTGTAGAAGTCGGAGACGCCCGCGTTGGTGATCCAGGTCTTCACGCCGTTGAGGCGCCAGCCGTCGCCGTCGCGCACCGCACGGGTCTTCATGGACGCGGTGTCGGAACCGGCCTCACGCTCGGAGAGTCCGTAGGAGAAGCCGTGCCCCTCCGCCAGCTGCGTCAGGTACTTCTGCTTGATCTCCTCACCGCCGCCCAGCTCCACCGGGAGGGAGCCCAGCTTGTTCACGGCCGGAATGAGCGAGGACGAGGCGCAGCCGCGCGCCACCTCCTCGATGACGATCGCGGTGGCGAGTGCGTCCGCACCCACTCCCCCGTACTGCTCCGGCACGTGGGGCGCGAAGAAGTCGGTGGCCAGCAGCGCGTCGTGCGCCTCCTGCGGATAGCGGGCCTCGGAGTCCACCTCCGCCGCGTGCGGGGCGACCTTCGCCTCGACCACCTCGCGGACGGCAGCACGCAGCTCTTCGTGCTCCTCGGTGGGGCGATAGAGATCGTTCATGGAGTTCTCCGTTCTGTCAGGCTCTCCTCTGAGAGACGGCTCTGCTCGTCAGACATGGGGTTTCGCTCGAGATCCGCTGGTGCCGAGATCCACACCACATCCTACTTCTCAGTAGGGTGTGGTCCTGCCGCGGCGTCCTGCGGCGGGATGGGTCCCCGCGGGCTCACTCCCCGCCGGCCAGCCGCTCCTGCAGCGCACGGCCCTTGGCGGCGGCCGTCTCGCGGAGCCCGTCGCGGTGGTCGTCGAGGGCCGCGGTGAGCGCGGCGGCGTCCTCGCCGCTGCCGGCGGCGAGGATGCGCACTGCGAGCAGACCGGCGTTGGCGGCCCCGCCCACGGAGACCGTCGCCACCGGCACTCCGGCAGGCATCTGCACGATCGAGAGCAGCGAGTCCATTCCGTCCAGGTACGTGAGCGGCACGGGCACCCCGATGACGGGGACCGAGGTGACGGAGGCGAGCATGCCCGGCAGGTGGGCCGCTCCCCCGGCACCGGCGATGATGACCTCGATGCCGCGGGCGGCCGCGGTCGCGCCCCACTCGATCATCTCGTGCGGCATGCGGTGGGCGGAGACGACCTCGGCGGTGAACTCGATGCCGAAGTCCCGCAGCTGCGCCGCCGCGGCCTCCATCGTGGGCCAGTCCGAGTCGGAGCCCATGACGATGCCCACGCGGGGACGAACCTCGGAGGCGCCCTGGTTCGGAGCTGCACCGTCCGGAGCCGTGCTCAGCAGGCCGGCTCCGGCGCTGCTGAGGCTCGCCGGGACGGGCAGGTCCGGATGCGGATCCGTGTCGACGCCCGCGATGAAGTCCGCGGCGTGGCGGGCACGGGCCACGATGTCCTCCGGCCTGCCGGCGCCGGTGAGGTTGACGTGCCCCAGCTTGCGGCCGGGCCGCACCTCCTTGCCGTACATGTGGACCTTGACCTCCGGGTCGTGCGCGAGCACGTGGAGGTAGGCGCCGTAGAGGTCGCTGTGCTCGGCCCCGAGCACATTCACCATCGCGGTGACGGGGAACTGTGCGGCGGGATCGCCCAGCGGGAGGTCGAGAACGGCGCGGAGGTGCTGTTCGAACTGGCTGGTCCGGGAACCGTCCTGCGTCCAGTGCCCGGTGTTGTGCGGGCGCATGGCGAGCTCGTTGACGAGGTAGCCGTCCGCGGTCTCGAACATCTCCATCGCCATGACGCCGGTGACGCCCAGCCGCGCGGCCAGTTCGATGACGTCGCGCTGGATCCGCGCCGAGACCTCGGCGTCCAGGCCCGGCGCAGGTGCCACGGCCTCCTTGCAGACGCCGTTCTCCTGGTAGGTGGCCACGACCGGCCACACAGCCGTCTGGCCCATGGGCGAGCGGGCCACCATGACGGCGAGTTCGCGGGAGAAGTCCACCCTCTCCTCCGCGAGCAGGGTGCCCGAGGCGGTCTCGAACCAGTCCGCGGCCTCGGCGGGGTCGGAGATGACGCGCACGCCGTGGCCGTCGTAGCCGCCGCGCGGCGTCTTGAGGATCAGCGGCAGGCCGATCCGCTCCGCGGCCGTCCGCAGCTCCTCGACGCTGCCCACCTCAGCCCACGCGGGGTTGGGCAGGCCGAGCTCGTCCATCCTGCGCCGCATGACGATCTTGTCCTGCGCGTGGATGAGGGCGTCCGGGGTGGGGTGCACGCTGTGGCCGGCGGCCTCGAGCGCCCGCAGATGCTCCGGCGGCACGTGTTCGTGGTCGAAGGTGAGGACGTCCACGGACTCCGCGAACGCGCGGAGCGTGTCGAAGTCCCGGTAGTCGCCCACCGTCACCTGTGAGGAGACCTGGGCCGCAGAGGAGCCCGGGGCCTCGGAGAGGACATGGAAGGAGACGCCGAGCGCCTCAGCTGCTGGCGCCATCATCCTGGCGAGCTGTCCGCCGCCCACGACGCCGATCTTGGGGAAAGTCACAGGCGCCAGTCTATGCAACTGCCTCCCCCGCCGCGCCAGGCGCTCGCAGGACGGCGCCGCCTCGGCGCGGAAGCCCCGCTCCGGCCGCTCGGAACCGCTCGCCTGACGTGGACGGCGGGGCCGCCCGCTGCCGCCTGCACGCGATGCTCAGCCGCGCTCGCTATCGTGACGGGCATGGGAGCTGGCAGGGAGATCCGCCGTCTGGGCAAGTTCTCCGCTGTGGGCGGGGTGGCCTTCGTCGTGGACATCGCGCTGTTCAACGCGCTGCGCATCGAGGCACTGGGCATCGGCCCGATCTGGGCGAAGGTGGCCTCCGTCGCCGCCGCGACGCTCGTCGCCTGGCTGGGCTCGCGGTACTGGACCTTCAAGGACGGGAAGACCAACTCCCCCGCGCTCGAGGCGGTGGGCTTCTTCGCCGTCAACGGCGCCGGCCTGCTCCTCGCGGTCGCCTGCCTGTGGTTCTCCAACCACGTGCTCGGGCTGACCTCCGCGCTGGCGGACAACGTCTCCGGCAACATCGTGGGAGCGGCCCTGGGCAATGTCTTCCGCTACAGCATGTACCGCTTCGTCCTCTACCGCCCGCGCGGCGAACACCGCCCGCCGCGGCGGCAGCGGGTGGATCTCGAGGAGGGCGGGCGCCTCGACGAGACCGGTGCCAGCACCGACGGCGCGGAGGCCGGCTCCGGGCGAGGCTAACCGCGGTGCCGCGGCGGACGGTCCGCCGCCCCGAGGCGACCTCACACCGTCAGCAGCGGGATCTCC
Source organism: Brevibacterium salitolerans (assembly GCF_039531405.1). NCBI lineage: Bacteria > Bacillati > Actinomycetota > Actinomycetes > Micrococcales > Brevibacteriaceae > Brevibacterium > Brevibacterium salitolerans. Next base: position 85,784 of record NZ_BAAAPZ010000001.1, read on the forward strand.
AGCTCCTCGGCGGTCACTCCGCCGTGGTGGCCCAGCAGGGACAGCGCGGAGGCGGAGTCGCTGAGCGAGTCCACGATCCCGAACCCCTCACCCGCGATGACGAGGAGATCGCCCACCCGCGGCAGGTTCTCCGGCCGCACCGTGTGCACGGGACCGAACAGGCCGGCCCGCACGGCTTCCTCACGCGTGAGGACCGTCGCCTTCCCGGCCACGCGCTCGCGCAGACCCGCGGCGGCCTCGGCGACGGCGCCCGGGCGGGCATAGAGGTGCGCGGCCCGCGGCTCCCCGCCCACGGCGCGCAGGAGCCCGCGCAGGTCAGGATGCTCTGCGAGGTCGAGGCGGCCCTCGTGGGGCACGTCGACCATGCCGTGGTCCGCGGTGATGAGCAGGGTCGAATCCGCGGGCAGGCTGTTCGCAAGCACCTTCAGCTGCTCGTCGACGTGCTCGAGCTGCTCCAGCCACTCCCAGGAGTCCACGCCGCGGCCGTGGCCGGTCTTGTCCAGCGCTCCCCAGTACAGGTAGACGACCCGTGAGCCCGGCCGCTTCGCCTCCTCCACGGCGTGCCGCACGCGCTCGTCCAGCGACTGCGAGCCCCGGAACCGCGCCCCGCGCATGGAGCCGGTGTTGAGACCGCGGCCGGCGAACTTGGGCTCGCCCAGGTTGACGGCCTCCACACCGCCTGCGGTGAGCCGGTCGAAGAGCGTGTCGTCCGGGACCCAGGCGCGGCCGTCCACGTGCTCGGAGCCCGTGAGCTGGTTGAAGACCTCGTCGCGCTCCGGGTCCAGCAGGCGGTAGCCCATGACGCCGTGCGCTCCCGGCAGCAGGCCCGTGCCCAGGGAGGACAGGGAGTTGGCCGTGGTGGAGGGGAAGCCCGCGCTCAGCAGCTGCTCGTCCCGTAGCAGCGAGCGGAGGAACGGCGCGTGCGCCGCGCGTCTGCGCAGCAGCAGGGAGCCCATGCCGTCCACCAGCACCACCACCGCGGTCCGGGCCGCGGCCTGCGGTGCGATGCGCCGGGCCCGGGCGATCGCCTCGGCGTCGAGGATCTGCTCCGCGCCCACGGCCAGCGCCGCCGCCGGGATCACGTCGGAGAGCAGGGGGCCGGAGTAGTCCGGGCCCCGCACCAGCGCCTCGGCCGCGCCCTCCTCCGCACCGGAGGCCGCCGCCCCCGAGGCCGCTCCCACCGCCCCGGCCGCCGGTCCGGCCGGCACCGCGCCGCCCATGCTCAGACCAGCCCGCGGCGCGCCCGGAAGGCGGCCCGGCGCAGATCGACCGCGAAGGACTCCGCGCGCTCCACGACCTCCGGCCCCTCCGCCTGGGCGGAGATGCGCAGGTTGAGGTCCTCGGACAGCAGGCTCCCCCCGTACCCGTGGTCGGCATCGCACTGCGGGTCGGCACAGGACTCCGGGAAGGCGTCGATCCGCGCGTTCTGCCCCCAGCCCAGGGTGAGGGAGACCTCCACCGGGGGCTGCCCGGGGCTGAACCCCGCCGGCTTCTCGTAGGTGCGCCCGATCAGCACGGTGCGCACGTCGGTGAGCTCGACGGCCTCCGAGGAGGTCATGCCGCGGGGAGGCTCCCCCGGCGGCGCGGGCTGGGGATCGTCGTCGACGTGGGCGATGAGCAGACGCGTGGGCGTGAGCGCGAAGGCCGTGACGTGGCGGTGGATCGAATCGAGGTCCACATGCGTGTCGATGTGGACGAGATGGCTGATGATCTCCTCGTCGAACAGGCTCTCGAGGAGCATGGTCCCCGCCAGCTGCGGATAGTAGCCGGCAGCCTGCAGGTCCTTGACGAGTGCATGGGGAACGGACATGCGACCAGCATAGACTTCCACCATGAAGAGCTATCCCGCCCAGTGGGAGGCCGACGTCGTCCTCCGCGACGGGGGCACCGCACATCTGCGCCCCATCGTGCCCGAGGACGCCGACGCCCTCCAGCGCTTCCACAAGGCCCAGTCGCCCGAGTCCGTCTACCTGCGCTTCTTCGCGCCCATGCCGGAGCTCCCGCCCCGCGAGCTCCAGCGCTTCGTCACCGTCGACTACTCCGACCGCGTGGCGTTCATCCTGCTCGTGGGAGAGGAGATCATCGGGGTGGGCCGCTACGACCGGCTGGACGCGGTCTCCGCCGAGGTCGCGTTCAACATCGCGGACGCCCACCAGGGCCGCGGGATCGGCTCGATCCTGCTCGAGCACCTCGCCGCCGCCGCGCTGGAGAACGGCATCACCGTCTTCACCGCCGAGGTCCTGCCGCAGAACCGCTCCATGCTCCAGGTCTTCGCCGCCGCCGGCTACGCGGTCTCGCGCGAGTTCGACGACGGGGTCGTCGCCGTCCGCTTCGAGATCGACCCCACCGACAAATCGATGCAGGTGACAGCGGCACGAGAGCACCGTGCGGAGTCGCTGAGCGTCCGCCAGATCCTCCACCCCCGCTCCGTCGTGGTGATCGGCGCCTCCCGCAAGCGGCACTCCACCGGCAATCTGCTGGTGCGCAACCTCTCCTCCGCAGGGTTCACGGGCACACTCACCATCGTCCACCCGGAGGCGGACTCGATCGCCGGACTGCCGACCGTGCGCAGCCTCGAAGAGCTCACGGAACCGGCGGACCTCGCGGTCATCGCCGTGCCCGCCGAGGCCGTCTCCGGGGTGGTGCGCGACTGCGCCGCCCACGGGGTCAGGGCCGTCGTGGTCGTCTCCTCCGGCTTCGCGGAGACCGGCGAGGAGGGCCGTGAGCTGCAGCGCGAGGTCGTCGCCACCGCCCGCATGCACGGGATGCGCCTGGTGGGCCCCAACAGCTTCGGCATCGCGAACACCGCTGCGGACGTCGCCCTCAACGCCTCCCTCTCCCCCTTCTTCCCGGAGGCCGGCACGCTGGGCCTGTTCAGCCAGTCGGGGGCGCTGGGCACGGCGCTGCTGGCGCGGGCCACCCAGCTGGGGCTCGGCATCTCGACCTTCGTCTCCGCCGGCAACCGCGCGGACCTCTCCGGCAACGACGTCCTCCAGTACTGGGAGGAGGATCCCGCGACCTCGGCCGTGGGCCTCTACCTCGAGTCGATCGGCAATCCCCGCAAGTTCTCGCGCATCGCCCGCCGCGTCTCCCGGGTGAAGCCCGTCGTCGTGGTCAAGAGCGACCTGACCGGGCAGGAGCTGCCGCCGGGCCACCAGGTGCGGCTCTCCGGGCTCGAGGAGAGGGCCTCGAGCGCCCTCGACGAGATCTTCACCCAGGCGGGCGTCATCCGCGCCGATTCCACCCGGCAGCTCTTCGACGTGGCCCAGGTCCTCACCTCCCAGCCCCTGCCTGCCGGCCGGCGCCTGGGGATCGTGGGGAATTCCGCGGCCGTCGCGACGCTGCTGGCGCAGGGCGCCCGGGCGGAGGGCCTCGACGTGTCCGTCCCCCCGGTCTCCCTCCACCCGGAGGTCCAGGCCGACGAGTTCGCCCAGGCGCTCGCGGAGATGTTCGACCGCGACGACGTCGACTCCGTGATCGTGAGCTTCACCCCGTCCGCAGGGGCCTCGGAGTCCGAGATCGCCGCCGCGCTCTCGGAGCTCGCCGCCACGTCGGAGAAGACGACGGTCGCGTGCTTCTCCGGCGTGCAGGGCGTGCGCGAGGAGCTCACGGCCTTCGTCGCGGACGCGGAGGGCGGGCGGGCCTCGCGCTCGGTGCCCAGCTACTTCGGCCCGGAGGAGGCGGTCTGGTCGCTGGCCCGCACCGTCGACTACGCGATGTGGCGGGCGGAGGACCACGGCCGCTACCCGGAGCTGGAGGGCATCGACAGGAGGAGGGCGCGCACCGTGGTCGCCGAGGCGCTCGAGGCCGCGGACGACGGTCCCGTCCTGCTGGGACCGGCGGAGACGCGCGAGCTCATCTCCGCCTACGGGCTCTCCGCGCTGCCGCTGGTGACCACCGCGACGGTCGACGAGGCGCTCGAGGCAGCGGACCGGCTGGGCTACCCCGTCGCCATCAAGGCCGTCAACAAGCGGCTGCGGCACCGGATGGAGCTCGGCGGCGTGCGGCTGAACATCGAGACCCCGGAGGAGCTGCGGGACGACTACCAGCAGGTGCAGGAACTCGTGGGCGAGTACGCGGAGCCGGGCGGTCCCCGCGGCATCGACGTCCAGCAGATGGCGCCCCCGGGCATCCCCTGCGTCATCCGTGCCGGCGAGGACCCGTTGCTGGGGCCCATCGTCTCGTTCTCCCTCGCCGGTGACACGACGGAGCTCGTGGGCGACATCGCCCACCGCGTCGCACCGCTCACGGATGTGGACGCCGCCTCCATGATCCGCTCCGTGAAGTCCGCTCCCCGCCTGTTCGGCTACAAGGGGCTGCCGGTGGCGAACGTCGCGCCGCTCGAGGACCTGCTGCTGCGCGTGTCCGCACTGGTGGACGACGTTCCCTCCATCGCGGATCTGGAGATCCACCCCGTGGTCGCCACGCCCGCGGACGCGCACCTGCTCAGTGTCCGCGTGGTCCTGCGGCAGTCCCACGACCGGATCGACTCCGGCCGCCGCCGGCTGGCCTGAACCGCCCCGGGCTCGGGCGGATGCGGACGCCGCCCCGCCCGAGCCCGTGCCCCGCCCGGCGGAGACCCCCCGGATCCTCTGCACGGGAGGCCTCGTGCTCCGGCGGGGTGTGCTCCTACAGTGGAGGGATGAAGGCCGCACAGCACACGGAGCCCCTCTCCTTCCACGCCGAGGGACCGGTGTGGTGGCCTGACGACGGTTCGGCGCTCGCGAACTCCCTGCGGTGGGTCGACCTCACCCGCGGACGGGTGCTGACCCTCACCGCCGCGGGCGTCTCGCACGCGGACGTCGGCGGCCCCGTCGCCGCCTTCCTCCGACCGCGCGCAGGCGGCGGAGCGGCCGTCGTGACGGAGCACGGCCTCAGCCTGTCCCGTGACCCGGCACTGAGCGATCTGCGCCCGGCGCTGTCCGTGCTGGACGACCCGGGCGTGCGCTTCAACGAAGGCGGCGCCTCTCCCACCGGCTCACTGCTCTGCGGTTCCATGCGCTACGACCAGGCGCACGGCGGCGCGGTGCTGCTGGAGGTCACCCCGGAGCTGGAGGTGCGGACCGTCCGCCGCGGCCTCACGGTCTCCAACGGCATCGACTGGAGCCCGGACGGCACCCTCGCCTACCACAACGACACACCGGCCCGGCGCACCACCGTCTCCCCCTGGGACCCGGAGACCGGCCTCGGCGAACCGCGCACGCTCTTCGCACTGGACGAACGGGACGGCGCCATCGGGCCGGACGGGCTCTGCGTCGACTCCGAGGGCAGGGTGTGGACCGCGATCTACGGCGGCTCCCGCGTGGAGTGCCGCGAGCCCTCCGGACGCCTCGCCGAGGTGGTGGAGCTGCCGGTGACGAACGTCACGGCCTGCGCCTTCGGCGGGGAGCGGCTGGACGAGCTCTTCATCACGACCACCCGCGAGAACGTGCCCGCGGGGTCCCAGCCGCAGGCGGGGGCGGTCTTCACCGTGAAGCCCGGTGCCGTCGGCCGGCCCGTCAGACCGTTCGCGGGATGAGCCCGCGCACCGGACGAGGAGGAACCGTCATGAAGGCGATCACCGCAGAGCCCGGCCGCGCCGGCTCCGTGCGCGTCGAGGAGATCGACGCGCCGGAGCCCGCCGGCGGAGAGCTGCTCGTGGAGGGCCTCGCGCTCGGGATCTGCGGCACGGACCGCGAGCTGCTCTCAGGGGTGTACGGCTCGGCTCCGACCGGGCGGAGTCGCCTGGTGATCGGCCACGAGTCGCTCGGCCGCGTGCTCTCCGCGCCGCCGGGCTCCGGCTTCCGGGCCGGCGAGCACGTGGTGGGCGTCGTCCGGCGCCCGGACCCGGAGCCGTGCGGGGCCTGTGCGCACGGTGAGTTCGACATGTGCCGCAACGGCCGCTACCGGGAGCGCGGCATCAAGGAGCTCGACGGCTTCGGTGCGCAGCGATGGACCGTGGAACCGGAGTTCGCCGTCCGCGTCGACGCGGCCCTCGGGCTCAGCGGTGCACTGCTGGAGCCGGCCTCCGTGGTGGCGAAGGCATGGGACCAGCTCGACCGGGTGGGAGCCCGCGCCTGGTACCGCCCGGCCGTCGCGGTGGTGACGGGTGCGGGGCCGATCGGTCTGCTGGCCGCGCTCATGGGCAGACAGCGGGGGCTGGAGGTCCATGTGGTCGATCGTGTGGAGGACGGTGGGAAGCCCGCGCTCGTCGGAGCGCTCGGCGCCGAGTACCACGCGGAGGATCCCGGCGCGGTGCTCGCGGAGACGGAGGCGGACATCGTGCTCGAGACCACCGGTGCCGGCCCGGTGATCAGCGCCGTGCTCGGCAGGGACCGCCCGTACTCCCTCACCGCGCTGGTGGGGCTGGGGGACGGCGCCCGCTCCGAGGCGCTGGACCTCGCGGCCCTCGGCACGCGGATGGTCCTCAGCAATGCCGTGGTGCTGGGCTCCGTCAACGCCAATGTCCGCCACTGGACCACGGCGGCCGAGGCGCTCGCCCGGGCGGACGGGGAATGGCTGGCCTCGCTGGTCACCCGGAGGGTCCCGCTCACGGAGCTGGACACCGCCTTCGAACATCGTCCCGAGGACATCAAGGTCCTCATCGACCTGCAGAGCTGAGCCCCCAGGTCAGGCAACACTGCGCTCACTTAGCCTTGCCTGACCTGTCCTCGCGGAGTACCGTGGAAGCACACGCGAGGTCTGAGGAGGACACAGTGAGCACTCTGCTGACGGACGGCATCCCGGGAACCACGGGTGCAGGCCGCTTCGCGGAGCTCTCCCCCGCCGTCCCCCGTCCGGCGTTCCGCACGCCCCACGAGGCGATGCGGGAGTCCGCACGCACCGCCACCTATCGCTTCACGCCCCGCGCCCGCGTGCTCACCGTGGTCGGCGCCGCGCAGCTCTCCGCGAATCTCAAGCGGGTGCGGTTCCGTGCCGACGACGACTTCGCCGAGTTCCCGTTCATCAGCCCGGACGACCACCTCAAGCTCATCTTCGACACGGACGCCGCCGGAGAGCCGGTGCTGCCGGAGTTCTCCGGCGGACAGTGGTCGCCCCGCGGGACGGTCCACCGCGACTTCACCGTGCGCTGGTTCGACCCGCAGGCGCGCACCCTCGACATCGACTTCGTCCTGGGCACCCACGGTGTCGCCGCGCACTGGGCGGCCGAGGCCGCTCCCGGTGACCGGCTCGGCGCACTGGGCCCGCGCGGTGCGTACCTCGTCAAGGACGACGTCTACGACTGGTACCTGCTCGCCGCCGACGAATCCGCGCTGCCCGCCCTGGCCCGCTGGGTCGAGTCCCTTCCCGAGGGCACCCCGGTCACGGCCTACGTCGAGGTCCAGGACGCGGCTTCGCACATCGACCTGCCCACCCGCGCGGATCTCACCGTCCACTGGCTGCACCGCGGCGATGCCGCTCCCGGCACCACGACGATGCTCGCCGACGCCGTCATGCGGCACACGCTCCCGGACCGCAGCGGCTATGTCTGGGCCGCCGGAGAGGCACTGAGCGTGAAGTCGCTGCGCTGCCACCTCATGTTCCGCGAGGGCCTGCCGCGCGACAGCTGGAGCGTGGACGGCTACTGGCGCCGCGGCCGCGCCGACTACGAACGCCTCGAGCCCATCCCCTGCGCGCGCTGCGAGGCCGAGGCCGCGCGCTGAGGCTCGGCACGCTGCGGATCTGCTCTCACACGGCTCGGTCCTCTCGAACCGGTGCTCCGCCCTCGGTATGCGGGGCTCGTTCCCGGATCAGCGATCCTCAGCGGTGAGTCCGGCGCGCACCGCCAGCAGCGCGAGTTCGGTCCGGTCCCTGGCTCCGAGCTTCGTGAGGATCCTGCTCACATAGGTCCGCGCCGTCGCCGGGCTGAGGAACAGCCTCTGTGCGATCTCCGCGTTCGTCTCCCCGTACCCGAGCCGTGCCAGCACCTCGCGCTCCCGCTCCGTGAGCTGGTGCAGGGCTGCTGTCACGGAAGCAGCAGGAGGGGCCGAACCCGCCCCGGCGGCCCCCGGACCTGCGGCCACGTGGTCCAGCACCGTCCGGGCCACGCGCGGAGAGAGCAGGCTGCCGCCGGCCGCAGTGCTGCGCACTGCCTCCCGCAGCGCCTCCGCCCGCGTGTCCTTGAGCAGATAGCCCGCCGCCCCCGCACGCACCGCGTCGAGGACGTCCGCGTCGTCGTCGAAGGTGGTGAGCACGAGCACGCGGGTGCCTTCCAGCGCCGCGTCCCCGCGGATGCGGCGCATGGCCTCGATCCCGTCCATGACCGGCATGCGGAGGTCCATGAGGACCACATCGGGCGCGTGGGCGGCCACTGCGCGGAGAGCCTGTGCACCGTCGGCGGCCTCCGCCACCACCTCGATGTCCTCCGTGCTCTCCAGGAGGGCGCGCAGACCGGCGCGTACGAGGTCCTGGTCGTCGACCAGGAGCACGGTGATCACGTGTGCTCCTCCTCTCCCCCGTCCGCACCGAGCGGCAGCCGCGCCTCGACGACGAACCCCCGGGCGAGCGGATCCCTCTGACTGCGGGCTGCGTCGCCGGGACCTGCACCGTCGGGGCTTGCACCATCGGGGCTTGCACTGTCAGGGCCTGCGCCATCGGGACTTGCGTCGTCGGGGCCTGCGCGGTCGGCGTCCGCGAGCGCCCGGGGACCGGCCTCCAAACAGCCTCCCAGCGCCTCAGCTCGCTCGCGCATGCCGAGGAGGCCGAGGCCGCCGAGACCGTCCTCAGCCGCGCGCCGAGGCACGCCGTCCCGCGGTTCGGGGCGGTCCGCGAGCGATTCGCGCCGAGGCGGGCCCGGATCCGCGATCACCAGGTGCAGTCGCTCGGCGCCCTCCGGCGCAGCTCCGCTCCGCGTCTCGGTGGCGCCTCCGTCTCCGGCCTCGGTCCTGCTCCCGGTCCCAGCCTCGATCCCGGTCTCGGTCTCGGCCTCGGTCTCGGTCCCGCTCCCGGACCCGAGGGTGATCGTGACTCGCGCCCGCGTGGCGAGTGAGTGCCGGACGACATTGGTGAGGGCCTCCTGGACGATCCGCACGGCCGCAGCCTCGACCGGCGCGGGCAGACGAACGGCACCGGTGCGCAGCGCGCGGTCCATCGTCACGTGCGTCTCCACGGGCAGGGCGGCAAACAGGGACTCGAGGCCGGCGAGCGAGCGCGGCGAGCGCACCGCACCCTGACCGTCCTCGCTCCGCCGCAGCGCACGGACGGTCCGGTGCAGCTCCACGGACATGGCGTCGACGGTCTCCCGGATGACGGCGAGCGCGGAGCGCGCCGCGGACGCATCGGCCGCCTCGGCGGCGACCTCGGTGTGCAGGGACAGCACCGCGAGGCGGTGGCCCAGCGAATCGTGCAGGTCCCGGGCAATCGCGGTGCGCTCGGCGGCGAGCGCGGCCTGGGCCTCGCGGCACTCCTTCTCCCGCACCGCGCGCACGAGCTGTGCCGTGCGCTCCTGCAGCTCACGCCGCAGCCGCATGCTCGTGCCCAGGGCGATCGCAGCCGCCATGAGACCCAGGTGGCCCACCAGCTCGTAGCCGATGATCCGGGTGAGATCCTGTCCCTGCAGCGTCCTGGCACCGTAGCTCACGGTGAGCAGGAGGGCCGAGGCCAGCAGTGGCCAGCGCAGGCGGCGGAACTCCGCAGCGGTGAGCAGCGCGCCGGCCGCCGGCACGCTCAGGCCCACCGCGGGATAGCCGGCCGTGTAGTAGCCGAAGAGCGCGGCCACCGTGATCCAGAGGACGAGCAGCGGATACCGGCGGCGGACAAGCATGAGGCAGCCCAGGCCCAGCGCCCAGAGGTAGGCCAGGGCGTCCGGGGCACGGTCTCCCGCCTGATCGGCCGTGATGAGCCAGGAGACGGAGCCCCACACCAGCACGGCGAGGACGAGGTCGAACACCCGCGCACGCGGGCCGTTCCCTCGTTCCGGGCTGCCTCTCGACGTCATGACCTCAGTGTAGGAACGGCGGCGGCGCCGCACAGTCGCTCCGAGGCGACAGCTGCCGGGCGCGAGCTGTCGCTTCCGGACGGATGTGGGAGGGGCGTCCCGGTTCCTAGCGTGGAGGCATGACCTTCTCAGAACGCAGCACGATCAGCTCTCAGCCCGCACCCGGCGACCCACACTCCGCAGCCGCCGGCCCACGAGGAGGGGGACTCGTCCTCCTCGTCCTCGGCCTGGCGCTCCTGGGCGCACCCCGTGTGATCCTCCATGACCTGCACATCCTCGAGGAGGGCACAGCGCTGAATGCGCTCTTCGTGTACGTCCCCGTCCTCGTGTGGGTGGCCGCAGTGCTCTTCCTCCGCATCCGGAGGCCGTTCCTCACGCTGCTCCTGGTGGGTGCGGTCTACGGCGTCCTCCTCGCCGTCATCCACCAGATCTTCTGGACGACGGCCTTTCCCGCCGGCGCTCCGCGGCTGGGCGGGAATCTCACGGAACTCGCCCCTGCGGCGCAGAACCTCATCCTCCGCGGCTTCGCGGTGCTCTCCAGTCTGGTCACCGGCACGCTCGTGGGTGCGGTGTGCGGACTCGTCGCCGCAGGTCTGAGCGCACTGCTCGCTCGTGCGCGGACGCGCGGGGTGCGGGGCACCTGAACGGCCGCCCCTCCGCTCCCCCTGCCCCATGCACCTGGTGCCCTGCACCTCCCACCTCGCACCGAGAATCCCACGGAGACCCGTCATGACCGCAGTTCCTCCCGCCCCGCGCCCAGCGGACGGCAGCACACCTCGGCTCCCCTCGACCAGCCTCGTCTGGGCCCTGGTCCTCGGTGCCTTCGCACTCAGCCGCCCGCTGCTGAAGATCACCGGCGTCGTCGGGGAGGCGGGCCCGGTCCCCTCCGCGGCCGGCTCCCTGGGTGCCACCGTCGCCATCACCCTCGTGTGGGTGTTCGTGGTGGGGCTGAGCCGGATCCCGCGGCCGTTCCTCACGCTCCTCCTGGCCGGACTCGCCTACGGTGTGCTCGCGATCCTGCTCTCCGGGGTTCTCTCCCCTCTGCTCCTCGGACGTCTCGAAGGTCCTCTCGCCCACCCTGTCGCGATCCCGATGGTGCTGGTGACCAATCTCGTCTGGGGTGCACTCGCAGGCGGCCTCGCCCTCGGCCTGCGCCGGCTCCGGCGCGTGTGAGCACCGGCTGGTCTCCGTCACCGCCTCTCCGCATACCGAACCCTCTCCGCGCTGCGCGCTCTCGCCACCGACGAGGCTTCTCACTCCAGCGGCAGCTTGCTAGCATTGAAAGCAAATGAGGAGGGCGATATGGCGACGCTGACGATCAGAGGCCTGCCGGAGGAGACGAGGCGTGCGCTCAAGCGCATGGCCGCAGAGCACAACCGCTCGATGGAAGCTGAGGCGCGGACGATTCTCGAAGCCGCTGCGGCGCCGCGGGTCGATTTCATCGCGGAGTGGCTCCGCGGAGCCGTCGAGGTGCGCGGCGAGTTCGAACTGCCGACTCGCTCCGCTCCCAGAGATATCTCACTGTCATGATCGTTTTGGACACGAATGTCCTCTCGGAGCCGCTGAAGCCCCACCCCTCTCCCGCGGTGCTCACGTGGATGCAGAAGCACTCCCTGGAATCCGCGCTCACCACCATCAGCATCGCAGAGCTTCTCTACGGCGTTCGACGGCTCCCTGACGGCGCACGCAGAACACGGTTGCACGAGCAGGTCGAAACACTGATCGAGGGGGCGGGCGCACGTCAGCTTCCCTTCGACGAGGCGGCAGCCCGGCAGTACGCACAGGTCCGCGCTGCCGGCAGAGCCGCAGGACGAACGATGAGTGCCGAGGACCTGATGATCGCCGCCATCTGCCTCGCCCGGGACTGCGCACTGGCAACTCGGAACGCCCGCGACTTCGAGGGCACCGGTGTGCGCATCGTGAATCCCTGGGAGGACGAGTCCGCGGGTCCATAGACCGTCACACCCGACCGTGCAGCACCTGAACGAACAGAGCACTCCGGTCCTCACCGTCCGCGTCCGGCGGACAGCCCCGCACCCGCCGCGAGCAGCGCCACCGCGCAGATCACCGCCGGCAGGTCGGCCGCACCGGCGAGGAGCGCGAGGGTCACGCCGGCGATCCCGCAGAGCACCGCGAGCGCGGTCCTCGCCGCAAGGCGAGCGCCCGGCGCCGCCGCTCGTCCCGCCTGCGCGCGCCGGCTCCCGCGCTCGATTCCCGCGAGCAGGAGCGCTGCCGGGACGACGAGGGCGCAGACCGCCGCCAGCCACGGCAGACGGGTCGCCCACCAGGCCGCAGTGTGCGGGTCCGGCAACGGCATTCCCGTCACCCAGAGCACGGCCACGAGCAGCAGGACCACAGGCATGTGCCACAGGTACACCGTCATTGCGTGTGCCCCGGCGGCCCGCACGGCTCTGGCCGGTCGAGGTCTGCGCATCCAGCGGTCGAGGGCCGGACGCGCGAGCTGGAGCAGGAAGAACTGCACGACGCCCAGGAGGGCGAGCGCAGCCGTGGGCGGGTTGAGGTTGACGAGCATGTCCGCCGGCCAGCCGCAGGAGACCAGAGCTGCGAGGCCGCCGGTGGCGAGGCCCGCCCCGGTCAGGAGCATCGCCGGCGTCCATCGACCGCCTGCGGAGCGCGGCGCGCATGCGCCGTCGTGCATGAGGAAGCCGATCTGCTGCATGAGCGGCCACACGAGCCCGAGGCCGAGATACCCGACCGGCAGGTCCGTGTGCATGCGGAGGAGGTCCGTGCCCAGCACCGCTGCGGCCAGGACTGCGAGGGTGAGAGCCCGGTGCCGCTCGTGGAGCCGGGCCATGACGGGGACGAGTGAGGTCACGCCCAGATAGACGGCGAGGAACCAGAGGGGCTGCGTGATCCTGCGGCCGGCCTCGGCGACGAGTTCGCCGTCCGCTCCTGCCGCGGAGGCACCGGCGAGCACGAGCCCGGATAGCCCGATCATGACAGCGGCGGGCAGGATGAGACGCATCGCCCGTACACGCACATAGTCCACAGCGCTGTCACCTCGGCCCTGCATCCGCCGCCACTGGTGCAGGCCGGCGAAACCGCCCGCGATGAAGAACAGCGGCATCACCTGGACCACCCAGCTCACGGGCACGAACCAGCCCTCACCGGCCATGGCTACGGAGGCGGTGAGGCCGCCGTCCGGCGCACGCCCTGCGCCCGCCATGAGAGCGTGGAGCATCACGACGACGAGCAGGGAGAGCGCCCGCACCGCGTCGATGCTCCCGTCGCGCTCCGCGATGCGCACGAGGACGGTCCGGTCTGCGCTGCGCGGGTGTGTGGGGACGACTGACATGGGCGCTCCTCGGATCGACTCCCAGGAACGTACGGAGGCGCACGCCGCCGGGGCATCACCCACAGGAGGGAACGGCGAACCACCCGGAGAGTGAGGCGGGCCTCGGGAACGCGTTCACCCGACCGGTGAGACGCCCACCGGAGGTCCGCGGCGAAGCCTCAGCCGCCCACGCTCACCACCCCGGATTCGTAGGCCGTCACCACGATCTGCGTCCGGTCGCGCAGGCCCAGCTTCGACAGCACGCGGGAAACGTGCGTCTTCACCGTCTGCTCGGACAGGAACAGGTCCTCGGCGATCTCCGCATTGGACCTGCCCGTCGCCACGAGCTTCATGACGTCGAGCTCCCGCTCCGTGAGCTCGGACAGCGTCTGAGTCCGCCGGGGCGCCGGGCGGGAGGCGTAGTCCGCGATGAGCGTGCGGGTGATCCGGGGCGAGAGCAGGGCGTCGCCCGCGGCCACGATCCGCACGGCGGACACGAGCTCCTCGGCCGTCGCGTCCTTGAGCAGGAAGCCGGAGGCGCCCGCCCGCAGCGCGGAGAACACGTACTCGTCCGCGTCGAAGGTGGTGAGGATGATGACCTTGGGATGCTTCTCCCCCGGCATGGCGAGCACCGCGCGGGTGGCGTCGAGGCCGTTCATGTGCGGCATCCGGATGTCCATGAGGACCACGTCCGGCCGCGTCCGGCGGACCAGGTCCACCGCGCCCGCGCCGTCGTCCGCGCTGCCCACCACCGCGAGGTCCGGCTGCGCGTCGAGGAGGGCGCCGAATCCCTCGCGCACCATGGCCTGATCGTCGACCACGGCCACCCGCACCGCAGCACCGCCGGGTGCCTCCCGTCGCACGGTCACGGGCGAGGTGGCGGCCGCATCGCGCTCGCGGTCAGGCACCGGATCCCCTCCCGTCGCCGCGGGTGTGGGCCGTCCGTCTGCGCTGCTGCCGGGATGGGATGCCATACGGCAGATCGTAGCGGGCGGATCCGGGCCGCCGGAGGACGGCGGGCAGGAGCGGTCACTCGCAGGTATCACCGAAGATCATCCTCAGGCGTGACGACCGGACGGGGACCGCCCCGTAGGTTCGCTGCCATGATCCTCTCCCCCGTCCTCGTCGCCGCGGTCGCGGCGGCCGCGGCAGGTGCCGTCCTCCTCGCCGTCGGCACCCATCTGCAGCATCTCTCCGTCACCCGCGGCCGCGGCGCGGGCACGGCCGTGCGCCTCGCGGTCCTCCGCAGCCCCGTCTGGCTGCTGGGCACCGCGCTGATCGCCGCGGAGACCGTCCTCAACATCCTCGCCCTGGGTCTGGCCCCGGTGGCGCTCGTCCAGCCGGTGGGAGCGCTCTCCCTCGTGTGCGCGGCCCTCATCAGCGCCCGCGCGCTGCGGGTGCCGCTCACCCGCCGCCTGCTCGCCTCCATCGCCCTCACCACCGGATCCATCGCCGTGTTCGTGGGTCTGACGGCCCGCTGCTCGCTCCCCGCCCAGGTCAGCGAGGAGGCGGCCGGCACACTCGTCCTCCTCCTCTGTCTGGGTGCGGCGGCCGCCGTCGCGCTCGCCCGCAGCGGCGCCGGCCACCTCGCGCGGGTGGGTACGGCCGGCGTGCTGTTCGGCACCGTGGCCTCCGGAGCGCACCTGGCTGCCGCCGAGCTGTTCACACGCTCCGGGGACTGGGGCGCCCTGTCCCCCTCCGTGTGGCTCCTCGTCCTCGCACTCGCGCCGGCCTCGGGCGCGGGGATGTGGCTGGTGCAGACCGCCTACGCCTCCGGGCCGCCGGAGACGGTGCTGGCAGGACTCACGGTCGTGGACCCACTCACGGCCGTCGCCGTGGGAGCCCTGCTGCTGGGCGAGTACGCGCCGATGCCGCCTGAGGTCCTGAGCCTTCTCATCGTCAGCGCTCTCGTCGCGTTCGCGGGGATCGGCATGCTCGCCCGTCATCACCCCGGCGTGGGAGGGCGGGCCGCGGCCGAGGCGGTGCCGGCCTCGCTCACCGCCTCGCCCGCCGCCGGGGTCCGCGCGCGGGAAGGCGCCGTCCGATGACGGCCGCGCCTCCGCACCGCACGTCCCCGCACCTCGCACCTGGGACACCTGCACGCCCTCCCCTGCCGGACTCCCCGCCGGCCCCCGCACCACGAGAGGATGGACCCATGTCCGCCCACACCGGCAGCGCCGCCCACCCCGGCCACGCCCCGCTCTCCCCCGGCACCGCGCCGCCGGCGGCGAGCGCTCTTCCCGCGCGCCGCCTGTACGCGCCCGCGCACGTGCTCCGCGACCTCGCCTACGTGCTGCCCGGCATGGTGCTGTCCACCCTCGCCTTCAGCCTCCTCGTCCCGCTCACGGCCGCAGGCATCGGCACGGCGGTGGTGTGGGTGGGCCTGCTCCTCCTGCCGCTCACCCTCCTGCTCGCCTCCGCCTTCGCCGGTCTCTCCCGCGCCCGCCTCCGCGCCTGGGGCGCCGAGGTCCCCGCACCCCGGTACCGTCCTCAGCGACGCGGTGTCCGCGGTGTCCTCGGCATCATGGCGGACCCGCGGCGCTGGCTGGACCTCCTCTTCGAGACCCTCGTCGCCTTCCCGCTGCGCCTCGTCACCTTCGTTCTGGCGGTCGCCTGGGTCGGAGGCGCCCTGGGCGGACTCACCTACTGGTTCTGGGGCCTGTTCCTCCCCCACTCGGACGGAGACGGTGCGCTGGCCACGCTCCTGCTGGTCGACGTGAGCGGCCTGCTCGCGCCGGCGGACACCGGCCAGCGCTATCTCATCGACGCGATCGGCAACGCGGTGCTCGGCCTCGTCTTCCTCGTGAGCCTGCCGCCCGTCATCCGGGGATGCGCCCTCCTCGATGCGCTCACGACGCAGGCCGCGCTGAGCGGCGGGCATTCGGGCACGGGTTCCACCGGCACGGTGCCCGTGGGTAGGAGGCCCGTGGGTGAAGATCCGGTCGGCGAGGACACCACCGTGCCACTGCCCGCAGGTTCCGCCCTCAGCCCGGCACCCACCGGCACGGCTCCTGAGGGCGCGGCTGCCGCGGCCTCGGCCACCGGTGTTTCCGCCGAGGGCTGGACCTGGATCGCGGCGGGCTTCTCCGCCGCCGTCCTCCTGGCGGTGGGCTGGCCGGTCACGGCCGCCGCCTACGGTGTGCCCGTGGTCTTCGCCATGCTGCTGGCCGGCGCCCACAGCGCCGCGCTGCTGCTCGCGGTGCGTCTGCCCTACCCCGCGGTGGTGCTCACGGCCGCCGCCGCCGGTGCAAGCACGCTCCTCAGCGCACCCGCGCCGGGACAGCCCTGGCCCTGGCTGGTCACGAGCCTGCTCGCCGCGAGCGCCACGGTGCTCGTCCTCGCCGTCCGCGGGCCCTGGCACCGCGCGGCGGCCGCGTGGGTGCTCACCCAGGCGGCGGTGCTCGCCGCGGTGATGCTCGCCCCCGCACTCGTCCCGGGCGGATCCGCCGCTGCGGGCCTCACCCCCGGCGCACTCGCCGGTCTCATCACCGGTGCCTCCGTCATGGCCGGTGCGGGACTGCTGGGCGCAGGGGTGCGCGCCCTCCTGCAGAGCCGCGGTGCGCTGGCCGCCGAACGGAGGACCAGCGCCGAGCTCGATGCCCGGCAGCGCGATCTCGCCGAGCGCAACCGCATCGCCCAGGAGCTCCACGACGTCGTCGCCCACAGCATGTCCGTGATCAGCGTGCAGGCCACGACGGCTCCGTATCGCATCGAGGAGATGGACGAGCGGGAGCGGTCCGAATTCGCCGCCATCGCGGACTCCTCCCGGCGTGCGCTCACGGAGATGCGCGGGCTCCTCGCCGTGCTCCGCGCCGCCGATGCCGAGGCCCCGCTCGCTCCCCAGCCCACGCTGGCGGACCTGCCGGCACTCGTGGAGGCGACCCGGGCCTCGGGAGCGGAGATCCGCTTCTCCGCCCAGCCGTCCGCCGCGGCCGCCGGGTCCGAGGCCGAGGACGACTCCGCGGCTGGGGCCCGGCTCTCCCCCGGAGCCCGGCTCTCCCCCGACGCTCTGGCGCAGGTGGGCACGGCCACCGGTCTCACCGTCTACCGGATCGTCCAGGAATCGCTGTCCAACGCGGTCCGCCACGCGCCCGGCGCACCGATCGCGGTGAGCGTGAGCGTGGGCGCGGAGACGGTCGTCGTGGACGTGTCCAACGAGGCGTCGCCGCAGGCAGGACCCCTCACGCCCGCACCCGGCGCCGGGCTGGGCCTGCGAGGAATCCGAGAGAGGGCCCAGGCGCTCGGCGGTATCGTGGAGGCGGGCCCCGCACCGGACCGCGGCTTCCGCGTCCATGCGGTCCTGCCGCATGCCTGAGCCCCGGCGGATCGCGGCACCGCACCGGCCTGGGAGGGAACGAGGATGGACCTGCTGAGCACGCTCGGCGAGGTGCTCACGCACCTCGAGGGCTACGCCGTGGAGCTGGGGGCCTCCCCGTGGCTGCTGCTCGCGGTCGCCGTCCTCTCCTGCATCGACGGGTTCTTCCCGCCGGTGCCCAGCGAGTCCATCGTCATCGCCGCGGCCTCGCTCGCGGTCTCCGGCGACAGCTCCGTCCTCTTCCTGCCGGGCCTCGTCCTCGCGGCCGCGGCGGGCGCCTTCACCGGAGATCTCATCGCCTACCGGATCGGCACCCGGGTGCCCGTCCATCGCATCCCCGGCTTCCGCGGCGCGCGGGGGGCGCGGATCCTCGAACGCACCCGGCTGCTGCTGAAGCGCAACGGGACCACCTTCGTCCTCGCCGGCCGGTTCATCCCCGTCGGCAGGGTCGCGGTGAACTTCACCGCCGGCGCGGTCGGCTTCCCGCCCGCGCGGTTCCGGATCGTCGCGGGCATCGCCTCCGTGCTGTGGGCCTGCTTCTCCGTCGCGATGGGCCTGGCGGCAGGATACTTCCTCAGCGACTCGCCGCTGCTCGCGATGGTGGTCGGCGTGGTGCTCGGGACGGTCGTGGGCTTCGCCGTGGACAGGATCATCAGCGCGGTGGGCGGGCGCCTCAGCCGCATGCGCACCCACGTCCCGGAGACGACCGGGAAGCAGGACTGACCCGCGCCTCCGCGCGAACGCCGCTTCCCGCCCGACACGCGCCCGCACCGGCACGCGTTCGAATCGGGCTCGAACGGCTAGGATGTCCCTGCACGTGACAGACCGGGTCCGCGCGCAGGGCAGGCGCTCGGCGCAGGATGCACACAGCTCGCGGGAGCGGGAACGGAGAGCGGCTAGGGACATGGCAGACGGAACCGCAGGGCGCGACGCGCCGGGGAGCATCGAGGACGTCGACGTCTCCCAGGAGATGGAGACGTCCTTCCTCGAGTACGCGTACTCCGTCATCTACTCCCGCGCCCTCCCGGACGCCCGCGACGGCCTCAAACCGGTCCAGCGGCGCATCGTCTACCAGATGGGCGAGATGGGCCTGCGCCCGGACCGCGGGTTCGTGAAGTCCTCACGCATCGTCGGCGACGTGATGGGCAAGCTCCATCCGCACGGCGACTCCGCCATCTACGACGCGCTCGTCCGCCTGGCCCAGCCGTTCACCATGCGGCTGCCCCTCGTGGACGGCCACGGCAACTTCGGCAGCCTCGACGACGGCCCCGCCGCACCCCGCTACACGGAGGCCCGTCTCCACTCCTCCGCCATGGCGATGATTGCCGGGCTGGACGAGGAGGTCGTGGACTTCGTCCCCAACTACGACGGCACCATCACGCAGCCGGAGGTGCTGCCCGCCGCCTTCCCCAACCTGCTGGTCAACGGCGCCTCGGGGATCGCCGTGGGCATGGCCACGAACATGGCCCCGCACAATCCCGGCGAGGTCATCGCCGCCGCCCAGCACCTCATCCGGCACCCGGACGCCACGCTGGACGAGCTCATGCGGTTCGTGCCGGGACCGGACCTGCCCTCCGGCGGCCGCATCATCGGCCTCGACGGAGTCCGCGAGGCCTATGAGACCGGCCGCGGCACGTTCCGCACCCGGGCGAGCGTGAAGTTCGAGAGCCTCAGCGCCCGCCGCAAGGGCATCGTCGTCACGGAGCTGCCCTACCTCGTGGGTCCGGAGAAGATCATCGAGCGCGTGAAGGACCAGGTGCAGGCCAAGCGTCTGGCCGGCATCGCCTCGATCGACGACTTCTCCGACCGCAAGAAGGGCATGCGGCTGGTGATCGGGATCAAGACCGGCTTCGATCCCAAGGCGGTCCTCGAGGAGCTCTACCGCCTCACCCCCATGGAGGACAGCTTCGGGATCAACAACGTCTGCCTGGTCGACGGGCAGCCCCGCACGCTGGGCCTGCGCGATCTCCTCCAGGTGTACGTGGACCACCGCATCGAGGTGGTGCGCCGCCGCACCGGCTTCCGCCTGGCGAAGGCGAAGGACCGGCTGCACCTGGTCGAGGGCCTGCTCATCGCGATCCTCGACATCGACGAGGTCATCCAGCTCATCCGCTCCTCCGACGACGCGGCGACGGCGCGCACCCGGCTCATGGAGGTCTTCGACCTCTCCGAGATCCAGGCGACCTACATCCTCGACCTGCAGCTGCGCCGCCTCACCCGCTTCTCCCGCCTGGAGCTGGAGGCGGAGAGGGACGAGCTGCGGAGTCTCATCGAGGAGCTCGAGCGGCTGCTCGCCCACGAGGACGAGCTCCGCGAGCTGGTGGCGACGGAGCTGGGCGAGATCGCGGACCGGATCGCTGACCCCCGGCGCACCGTGCTCGTCGAGGGCTCCCTCAAGGAGCTCTCCGCGAAGGGCCGCAGGAAGTCCGCCGCGCCGCTCACCGTCGCCGACGACCCGTGCTGGGTGCTGCTCTCGACCTCCGGACGCGTCGCCCGCACCACGGCGCAGGACCC
Organism: Brevibacterium salitolerans; assembly: GCF_039531405.1. Taxonomy (NCBI): domain Bacteria; kingdom Bacillati; phylum Actinomycetota; class Actinomycetes; order Micrococcales; family Brevibacteriaceae; genus Brevibacterium; species Brevibacterium salitolerans. The sequence goes on from NZ_BAAAPZ010000001.1 coordinate 105,824, forward strand.
GCTGCCCACCACCGGGCGCCGCGCCAGCCATGACGCCCTCGTCTCCCAGGTGCCGAGCACGGCGCAGGGGAAGGTCGCGGCGGTGACGAACCTCGGCCGGATGGTCCTGCTCGACGTGGTCGTGCTCCCTCAGCTCCCACCGCAGGCCACGCGGCCCGCCCTTGCCGGCGGCGTGCCGGCCAAGGACCTCGTGGAGCTGGGCCGGGGAGAGCACGTGCTGGCCCTCGTGGACCCGGAGCAGGACGTCTTCCTCGCCACGGCCGCCGGCGTCGTCAAGCGCGCGGCCGGTGCGGGGGCGCCCGGCAACCGGACCGAGTGGGAGGCGATCACCCTCAAGGGGAAGGACTCCGTCGTGGGTGCCGCGCAGGCGCGCCCCGGGGCCGAGGCCGACTCCTGGGAGATCGCCCTGCTCACCTCGAACGCACAGCTGCTGCGCTTCTCCGCCTCCGTGCTGCGGGCGCAGGGCTGGAGCGCCGGAGGCGTGGCCGGGATCCGGCTCACCGACGGCGCACGCGTGATCGCCTTCTCCCTCCTCGACCCGGCGGAGGAGCACCGGGTGGTGACCATCGCCAAGGGGGAGAACTTCTACGGCGACCCGGTCTCCTCGATCAAGGTCTCGGACTTCGCGGAGTTCCCCGCCAAGGGCAGGGCCACCGGCGGGGTCCGCGCGCACCGCTTCCTCACCGGGGAGACGGAGCTGGCGCTCGGCTGGGTGGGCCGGTCGCCGCAGGCGGCCTCCGCGGGAGGCGGTGCGCGGAGCCTGCCCGAGTCGCTCACGCGCCGCGACGGCTCCGGTGCCCCGCTCGAGGCGAAGATCGACGCGGTGGGGACGGTGCCCTTCGAGGCGGATGCCGGCGCGGGGGCGAACGGAGCGGCCGGCGGTTCCGGCACAGGCGGCGGCACCGGTGCGGACGCCTCGGGCGGACACGCTGCTGGAACCGGTGCCGCGGCCGGCTCGCGTGCGGGCGCCGGTGCCCGCACCGGCTCCGTCGCGGGGATGGCCTCGGGCACGATCCCTCTGCTCACGGACGACGAAGACCCGGAGGCCGCGCGCCGGGAGGAGATCGCCCGCGCCCGTGCAGACGCGGACGGCGCGGTCATCGTCTCGCACGACGAGGACTCCGAGGACGGCCCGGACCCGCTGTTCTGAGCCGGTCCGGATCCCTGCGCAGATGACCCGCTCAGGGCCGATCATCCCGCGGGCCGGGCCTGGTGCCGGGCCCGCACCGGCTCCGCGCGGTCAGCGCTGCGGTGCCCGTGCTCCGGTCAGCCGGAGAGCCAGGAGGCTCACCACCGCGCCCGCCGCGCAGAAGACGACCACCCACACCGTCGCGGGGGTGAACGCCTGCGGCCCGGCGCCCGCTCCGCCGGCGGAGGTGATCGCCGCGGCGAAGAGCGGCGGTCCCAGCAGGTTGCCCACATTGCCCAGCTGGGTGAGCACGCCGTTGGACCGGGCGGCGACGGTGGGGTCCGTCGACAGTGCGGGGATGAGGCCGAAGGACCCTCCCTGGATGAGCCCGGAGAAGAACATCATCGCCAGCGCCGCGGTCAGGATCCCGGAGCCTGCGCCCAGCAGCGCCCAGACCAGGACGACGAGGACGCCCACCCCGGCATAGCCCAGCAGCAGCACGGCGGAGGTGCTCATCAGCCGGTCCGCGAGGAGTCCCGCCGCAACCGTGCCTGCGATGGAGACGAGCGGCATCCAGATGAGCAGGGTCGCCGCGGTCCCGGAGTCCGTGAAGAGGGGCAGGAACGTGATGAGCGCGGTGTACATGAGCGTGTGGAAGACGAACACGCACCCCGGCAGCACGGCACGCGGACTGCGGTAGGCGGAGAGGTGCGCACGCAGGAAGCCGTCATGCGCGGAGACAGGCTGCGGCCCGTCCACAGGGGTGCGCGGCAGCACCGTGAGCACGGCTGCGAACAGCACGGCGAGCAGGAGCCCGTGCCCCAGGAACACGCTGCCCACGCCCCAGGCCTCCGCAGCGAGCGGTCCCAGCCAGCCGGCGATGGCGAAGGCGAGGCCGAAGAAGGTGCCCCAGATGCTCATCGCCAGCGAGACCCGGCGCGGTGCGCTGAGCTGGATGATGAGGACGGGACAGGAGATCACGAGACCCAGATGCGCCACGCCCTCGAGCGCACGGGCGGCGAGGAAGAGCGGCAGCGGCGGAAGCAGCGCCTGGGTGAGGGAGAGCACCGCCCCCAGCGCGAGGCAGCCCAGGACCACGCGGCGGAACCCCAGCCGGGAGACCAGCACGCTCGCCGTGAGGCCCAGCGCCAGTCCCACCACGGCGGGAGCGGAGATGAGCATGGCACCCGCAGTGCCGGCCGCGCCGTAGGCCTGCGAGACCGGCACGAAGACCGTCGCGACCTTGGCGAACTGCATGGCTGCGGCGATGCCGACCACCAGCAGCAGGGCGACGGCGGCCCAGCGCGTGCGCGGATGAGCAGAGGAGGCGGTCACGTGGCACCCTTCGGGACTCGGCGGTCGGAGCGCCGAATCCTGCGAGAAGGGAGACGGCACCCACCATCCTGCCACCTGCGCGTGTCGCACCGGCACGGCGCAGGGGCGCGCCTCGGGTGCCGCGCAGGCGTCAGCCCTCCCGGACGCGGAGTGCAAGCCCGGTGACCCCCTCACCGAGCTCCCGCACGATGCCGGAGACCTCGAGTCCGGGGATGAAGCCCGGCGCCTGCGGCATCACTCCGGAGGCCCAGAAGGCGGCGATGAGGCCGATGCCCGCCGTCGTCACGTCGATGCCCACCTCCCCCGGGCCCGGACGGGACTCCGGCCGTGTCTTGCCCTGGAGTCCGCTCCAGGAGCTAGCCTTCGCCCATGGGAGAAGCGGTGACGGCGGAGACGACCGGCATGGGCATCACAGAGATGGCGGAGCTCTCGGGGCTCAGCCCGGACACCCTGCGCTGGTACGAGAAGGAGGGCATCCTCCCGCCGGTGAACCGGGGCCCCACCGGGCGCCGCACCTACAGCCCCCGTGAGCGCGACCTCGTCCTGCTTCTCACCACGCTCCGGGGCACGGCATGCCCACGGCGGCGATGAAGGATTTCGTGGCGCTGCTCGCGGGAGGTGCCGCGAGCCACGGCCGCCGCATCGCCCTGCTGGAGGAGACCCGGGTGATGCTGGCGGAGCGGCGCAGGGCGTTCGATGCAGCCGAGGCCGCGCTGGAGGGCAAGATCGACCACTACCGCGAACTGATCGCCGCCGGCCTGGACTGCGACGGAGCACCTGTCTCCGAGGAAGTCCGGCAGCGCCAGACCGCACGCAGCTGAGCGGTCCTGCGCAGCTGTGCGTCTCGTGACCGCGCTCAGCCCATCCGACGCAAGCGTCTCACCAGACCTCCACCCACTGCCGATCCGCAGGTGCAAGGGAATCACGGAGACCAGCGTCGAATGTGGCGAGCACAGCACCGTGCGCGGCAGCAGTATTCACCAGCTGAAGATCCGTGACCTGTCGGCGCCCCATGAGAACGCGAAGGTCCACGATGGGCACCGCAAGGGACTGGTCGTCTTCGAGCCACCCCCACCCGGGGACGCCTCGCAGCGCCTTCAGCTGCCCAAGCGCCTCCTGCCCTGTCACCTTCCTGCCCACAACCGCTTCGGTGAGCAACAGGCGGACCAGGCCGGCCTCGGTCACCGGACTGGTCCGCCAGCCGATCAGCTTCCCGAATTGCGCGTGCGCGGCGGCATGATGGACGTGCTGGTCCCAGCTCAGAGCGAGCAGGACGTTGACATCGAGCAGCGCGGGCCGTGAAGGATCAGTCGTCATCACGGAAGTCCGCAACCAGTTCATCTGTCACTCTGTGCGCCGGATTCCCAGCCAGCACGGGGAAGGCGGAATCCGGCTGTGACGATACCGATCGCGGAGCCAAAGCGGCCAGCGCGATGTCCGACAGCGCCCGCCCCAGTGAGATCCGCTCCGCAGCCGCTTTCGCCCGTGCGGCACTCAGCACCACCGGGTCGATGTCCAGGGTCGTACGCATGGCTACACTATAACATCGCGTCATCACGACACCATGACGCGTTCATGACATCTGCGGCACCGCCGCCGGCCTGCGCATGGGAGAATCCGGACCATGGATCGCACAGAACTCCGCGCACTGCAGGCCCCGCTCCGCGAGCGCTACACCCAGGACCCGGACTCCGCCCACACTCCCATCGCCGCGGAGGGAGACTGGCGCGACGACGGCATCACCGCGACCGTCGACACCTGGTCCGGCCCCACCCGCGCGGGACTGCACTCCGCGACCGGCGGTGACGGGGCGGACGCCTGCTCCGGCGACATGCTCATGGAGGCGCTGCTCGGCTGCGCAGGCGTGACCCTCCGCAGCGTCGCGACCGCCATGAACCTCGAGATCCGCAGCGCCCGCCTGCGCGCGCGGAGCTCCTTCGACGCCCGCGGCACCCTCGGGATGGACTCCTCCGTACCGGTGGGCGTGGGACCGATCGAGGTCGTCGCGGAGGTGGACTGCGATGCCGACGATGCGAAGCTCGAACGCCTCGCCGCCTCCACCGAGCGCTACTGCGTGGTGGGGCAGAGCCTGCGCGAGACGCCCCGCTTCACCGTGCGCAGGGCAGGCACCACGGACTGAGCGGCACAGCTGCGGGTGCCGGTCACGGTGCCCGCGGCAACCCGCCGGCAGCGCCGCGGCCGGAGCGTCTCAGTCGATGATGTCCTCGGTGGCGATGGTGCCGGCGGAGAGGCGGTGCATCTCCACCACGCCCACCTCGCCCAGGCCCTGCAGCGAGATGTCGCGGCGGCCGCTGAACTCGAAGGTCCGGTCCCGTTCGATGATCCGGGCCGTGTCCGCGTCCGTCACGACGGTGCCGGGCTCCGCCACGGCGGTGAGGCGGGCGGCGAGGTTCACGGTGGTGCCGAAGATGTCGCCCATGCGCGAGAGCACCCTCCCCCATGAGATGCCCACCCGGCACTGGGGCAGGCTCTCATCCGCCTTCACCTGTTCCAGCAGGGTCATCGCGATCTCGGCACCGGACTGCGGGGTCTCCGCGGAGAAGAAGACCTCGTCCCCCACGGTCTTGATGACCCGGCCTCCGCCGGCGGCCACGATGTTGTAGGCGAGGAACTGGAAGTGCTTCACCAGCTGGCCGAGCTCGCGGGAGTCCAGCTGCTGCGACAGCCGCGTGTAGGAGACGAGGTCGATGAATCCGATCGCACGGGCCAGCGGCATCGTCGCATCGTGCCCGCGGGCCACCCCGCCGATCTCCAGTGCGTCCTCGACGTTGACGTTGAGACGGCTGAGCACACCGGCGAGGTTGCGCCGCCAGGCGTAGACCATGAGTCCCTGCAGCGGATCGACGAGGTCCGCGAAGACGTCCAGCACGGCACGGCGGGCCTCGGCATCGCTGAGATCCTTCTCCTCCGTGAGGTACTCGACCATCGCCTCCATCTGCCAGACGACGAGGCGGTCCGTCATCTGCCCCACGCCGCGGGCGAACTGCATCGCGGTCTCCTCGTCGACGAGGCCCGAGGCGACGAGGTCCGCGATGCTGCGCACGGCCTCGGCGTCCTTGACGGTGTAGGCGGCCTCCCCCTCCGGGATGAGCGGCTGGCCGAGGGCGCGCCAGAGCTTCCGCGCGGACACGGAGGAGACCTCCGCGAGCTGCGCGACCTCCTTGCGGGTGAGGACCCGCTTGCCTCCGATCAGCAGCTCCTCGAGGCGCTGCGCGGCGCTGCGGAGTTCGTAGACGGTGTCCGCGACCTCGTCCGCCTCACGCGCTGCGGCCTCCTCGTAGAGCTCGCGCTCGGCGTCCGGATCGCCGGGGACCGACCACTCGCCGGACTCGTCCGCAAGGGGCGCTGGCTCCTCGCCGGTCCGAGCCCGCGAGGTGCCGTCCGCGGAGGGAGCGGACGCGTGCTCCCCTTCGGCCTCCGCGGACCGCGCCGAGGCGTCACCGCTCGATGCCTCCGGTTCGCCTCCCGGAGAGCTCGCGTCTGCATGCGCCTCTGCCGAGGGGAGATCTCCGCCTGCACGGACCGGCACCGCGGCACCGGCCTCCGCGTCTGCGTGGGCCTCGGCATCCTCCTGCCCACCGGAGTCCGCCTCAGCCCGTTCGTCCGCGCCCTCGGCACGAGAGCTTGCGGCAGAGGTTCCGCTCCCACCGGCTTCCAGCGCCTCCGCCGGCTCCTCGACGAGGGGCAGGGCCTGCGTGCGCGGCTTCCACGCCTCCGGGTCCGCGGCATCCGCCCAGCGGACGGAACCGGTCCAGGGAGCACCCGACTGGGCGGGCGTCTCCTCGCTCATGCCGGCCTCACGTGCACCACGTCTCCGGCGGACACCCGCACGGGCTCCGCCGAGGCCGGGGCGGAGTCGTCGCGGACCAGGAGGTTCGCCTCGTCGTCGAGGTCGACGGCGATCCCGGTGAAGGAGGTGTCGCCGGGAAGGTGGACGCGCACGTGGGAGCCCAGCGTCGCCATCGCCGCACGCACCTCGGCGGCAGCCTCCGACCGGGAGAAGCCGGTGCCCGCGGCCAGCACCTCGCGCACCAGACCGGGCAGGTGGGTGAGGATGCCGACGAGCAGGGCCGCGCGATCGGGGTCACCGCCCTCGAGCAGGACGGAGCTGGCCGTCTCCACCGGCAGCTCCTCCTCCGTGAGCGAGACGTTGACGCCGGCGCCCACGACCACGCTGCGGCCCCCGTCAGGGCGCAGGACCAGACGGGAGAGGATCCCGCAGAGCTTGCGCCCGTCCGGGGTGAGCACGTCGTTGGGCCACTTGATGCGGGCGGCCACGCCCAGACCGGCCAGTGCACGGGTGACCGCGAGGCCGGTCACGACGGGGATCCAGCCCAGCCCCGCGAGGTCCGCGTTCTGCGGGAGCGCGACGGGGACGGAGAAGGTGAGCGCGGCCCCTGCGGGCACCGTCCAGGTGCGGCCGAGCCTGCCCTGGCCGTTCACCTGATGGTCCGTGCCCACGGCCGCGAAGTCCGGGATGCGGACGCCGGATTCGAGGAGTTCGGCGAGCCGGGTGTTGGTCGAGGTCTGCTCCGGGGGCCACTCCTGGACCACCGGCGCATCGGGGCCCGTCAGAAGCGGAGAGCCGGGCGATCCGGCGGGGAAGAGAGGCGAACGGTACTGCTCTGTGTGCACCACATCACCGTAGTCCGTTTTGGCGCGGCACCACAATGCGGGCGGGCCCGTCCTGGGACTCTCGTCACCACAGTGCGGACGCACGTAGGCTTGTGACCCATGAGTGAGTCCACGGCATCCTCCCCCGCACCCTCGGTCCCGCGCACCACGGCTGAGCGCATCGCCGCATTCGAGGCCCGCCGCGCCGCCGCGCACGCAGGCTCGGAGAGGTCGATCGAGAACCAGCGGAAGAAGGGCAAGCAGACCGCCCGCGAGAGGATCGCACAGCTTCTCGACGAAGGCTCCTTCCAGGAGGTCGACGAGTTCGTCCGGCATCACAACACCCACTTCGGCATGCAGCGCAACCGTCCGGACGGGGATGGCGTGGTCTGCGGACTGGGCACCGTCGAAGGACGCACCGTGGCGGTGTTCGCCCACGACTTCACCGTGCTCGGCGGTTCCCTGGCGGAGGCCAACGGCCGCAAGATCGTGAAGGTGCAGAAGCTCGCCCTCAAGCTCGGCTGCCCCATCATCGGCATCAACGACTCCGGCGGCGCCCGCATCCAGGAGGGCGTGGGCTCGATCGCGCTCTTCGCGGAGATCTTCCGCCTCAACGTCGCCTCCTCCGGCGTCATCCCGCAGATCTCGCTCATCATGGGGCCGTCCGCCGGCGGCGCGGTGTACTCGCCGGCCCTCACCGATCTCACCGTCATGGTCGACGGCACCTCGCACATGTACATCACCGGCCCGGACGTCATCAGGACCGTCACGGGTGAGAACGTGGGCCACGAGGAGCTGGGCGGCGGCCGCACCAACAACGCCGTCTCCGGCAATGCCCACTACCTCGCCTCCAGCGAGGCCGACGCGCTCGACTACGTCCGCGACGTGCTCTCCTACCTGCCGCAGAACAGCCTCGACCCGGTGCCGGCCTACGAGGAGCCCGCGGACCTCGAGGAGTCCGAGGCGGACCGCGCGCTGGACGGCCTCGTGCCGGACTCCCCCTCCCAGCCCTACGACATCCTCGACGTCGTGGAGACCGTGCTGGACGAGGACACCCTGCTCCAGGTCGCGGAGCTCTTCGCCCCCAACGTCATCACGGCGTTCGGCCGGGTCGAGGGCCGCGCGGTGGGAATCATCGCCAACCAGCCCATGCAGCTGGCCGGCACCCTGGACATCGACGCCTCGGAGAAGGCCGCCCGGTTCGTGCGGCTGTGCGATGCGTTCGGCCTGCCCATCCTCACATTCGTGGACGTGCCCGGCTTCCTCCCCGGCACGGACCAGGAGTACAGCGGCATCATCCGGCGCGGGGCCAAGCTCATCTACGCCTACGGCGAGGCGACCGTCCCGCTCATCACCCTCATCACCCGCAAGGCCTACGGCGGCGCGTACTGCGTGATGGGCTCCAAGCAGCTGGGGGCGGACATCAACCTCGCCTGGCCCTCGGCGCAGATCGCGGTGATGGGGGCGCAGGGCGCGGCGAACATCGTCTACCGCCGCGACCTCAAGGCGGTCGAGGAGGCCGGGGGCGATGTCGAGGCCCGCCGCGCGGAGCTCATCCAGGAGTACGAGGACGAGCTGCTCAATCCCTACCTGGCGGCCGAGGAGGGTTACATAGACGCGGTCATCCGCCCCTCGGAGACCCGCGCGAGGATCATCCGCTCGCTGCGCGCGCTGGAGAACAAGCACGTGGACCAGCCCGCGCGCAAGCACGGGAACATCCCGCTGTGAGCGGCCGCAGCACGCGCGCCTCCCGCACCACCGCCCTCGAGCGCACCCTCGCGCAGCAGGGCGCGGTTGCCGCGCTCACCGCGCTGGGCCGCCTCCGCGGCACCGCGGCCGGCACCGACGACGGCGGCACTGCGGACCGCGGCCTCGGAGCCGCCGGGAGCAGCGGTGCCGCGGACCGGGGACGGGGCGGCTTCTCCTCCCCCGCCCGCGCGGTCCGGCGTCCGCTGCGCGGGAGCTGGCGGTCGCGGTTCTGAGACCCGCAGCAGTCCGCAGACACCGCCCGGCGCCCGGCGGACCGTGCGCCGGGCGTCTGTGCGCTCCGAGCTGAAAACACGCCTCTCCCCCTGGACATGAGCGCACAGGGGGTGTTGGGTGGCGGACATGAGCACATTCGCAGTGACCAACCCGAACACCGGCGTCGTCGAGGAGACCTTCCCCTCCCTCGGCAAGGACGAGATCCCCGCGCTCATCGACCGCGCACACGAGGCGCATCTCACGTGGCGGGAGACGTCCGTCGACGAGCGCGCGGCGATCCTGCGCACGTTCGCGGACATCGTGGACTCGCGGGCCGAGGAGCTCGCGGACATCATCGGCCACGAGATGGGCAAGCCCAAGCCGCAGGGAGTGGCGGAGACGAAGAAGGTGGCGGCGACCGCCCGCTGGTTCGCGGACAACGCGAAGGTCCATCTCGAACCCACCGAGCTGCCGGACGCGCCCGTGGCCTCGCGGACCTATGTGAGGCACGACCCGCTGGGCGTGCTCCTGGGCATCATGCCGTGGAACTTCCCGTACAACCAGATCGCCCGCTTCGCCCTGCCGAACATCATGGTGGGGAACACGATCCTCATGAAGCAGGCCTCGATCTGCCCGCGCTCCTCCCGGACCTTCCAGGAGATGCTGGAGGAGGCCGGACTGCCCGGCGGGGTCTACACGAACATCTACCTCAACAGCTCGGACGCCGAGGAGGTCCTGAAGGATCCCCGGGTCAAGGGCTTCTCCCTCACCGGCTCCGAGGCCGCGGGGGCCTCCGTCGCGGGCATCGCCGCGAAGTACCTCAAGCGCTCGGTGCTGGAGCTGGGCGGCAACGACCCCGCCGTCGTCCTCGACACGGACGACGTGGGCGCGCTCGCACGGAAGCTCGTGGGGATCCGGACCTCGAACGCCGGTCAGGTGTGCACCTCGCCTAAGCGCATGATCGTCGTGGACGAGCTCTACGACGACTTCGTCGCCGCGGCCGAGGAGGCCGTGGACGGCGTGCGCGTGGGCGACTACGACGCCCCGGACACGGACATGGGCCCGCTCTCCTCCGAGGACGCCCGTGACGAGGTCGTCGCCCGCATCGAGAAGGCCGTGGAGGAGGGCACCGCAGTGCTCCGCACCGGCGGCCGCGTGCTCGACCGTCCCGGCTTCTTCATGTCCCCGGCGCTGCTCACGGACATCGATCCGGAGTCCGATCTGGGCCGGGAGGAGCTCTTCGGTCCGGCGGTCATGGTCTACCGGGCCGCCGACGAGGAGGACGCCCTGCGCCTCGCCAATCAGACCGAGTACGGCCTCATGTCCTCCGTGTGGACGCGGGACGAGGACCGGGGCCGGCGATTCGCCGAGCGGGTCGAGGCGGGCATGTGCCTCGTGAATGCACACCAGGAATCGGGACCGGAGTACCCGTTCGGCGGCATCGACCGCTCCGGCTACGGCCGGGAGAACGAGCGCTGGGCCCTCGGCCAGTTCACGAACGAGCGCCTCGTGCGGGTGCACCCGCACAGCGCGAGCTGACCACGGCGGGGAGCGCTCTCCCGCCGCTCATGTCTCACTCTGCGCGGATTCTCCGGTCCCACATCGACGTGGAGTGAGACATGAGCGGATGGCCCGAGGCGGTTCAGCGCCCCTGCAGGCCGCCTCGGGCACGACGTCCGTGCACCAGCAGGTAGACGGCGGCCGCCACGACCACGAGCCCGCCGCACAGCCAGTACATGGCGGAGTACCCGCCGTTGCCCGCCACGGCCCCCAGCACCACCGGACCCACTCCCGTGCCCGCGTCGAGCATGAGGTAGAAGGTCGAGGTCGCCACGCCCACCCGCGCCGCCGGGGTGCGGGCGATGAGGATCGACTGGAGCGAGGGCAGCAGGCATCCGAAGCCCAGGCCCACCAGCAGGCCGGCGAGGGCGAACGCCCAGGTCGCATGCGCCTGGGCGACGATGATCATGCCGACCGCATAGCAGACGAACACGGGGATCAGCACGACGTTGTCACCGAAGCTGTCCTGCAGCCGTCCGGCGAAGAGGCGTGCGGCCAGCGAGCCCACCGCGAAGACGAGGAAGAAGACCGCCGAGGCCCCGGGCAGACCCAGCCCGTTCGCGTACACGCTGAGGAAGGCCAGCACGGCCGAGTAGGCGAGGCCCGCGATCCCCATGACGGAGCCGATCCGCAGCGTCGGCACGTCGATGAAGGTGGAGGGGTGGAGCGACCACTTGCGGCGGCGCTCCTCGCTGTCCGGCTCGCGCTCCGGCACGACGTAGAAGTAGGCGGCCGCCATGGCGGCGAGGCCGCAGGCGGACGAGATCCAGAAGAGGATGCCGAAGCCGAACTGGCCGGACAGCCAGATGCCCATGAGCGGACCCAGCGCGGTCGCGAGCGTCGTGGCCGTGCCGAAGTAGCCGTTGCCCTCCGCGCGCCGGTCGCCGGGGATGATCGACTGGATGGAGGCGACGAGGGCGGTGTTCCCCATGCCGAACGCCACGCCGTGGACCAGCCGCAGCACGATGAGCAGGGTGAGGTCGCCCACCGGCAGGTACGCCAGCCCCACGACCACGAACAGCGCCATGCAGACCAGGAGCAACCGGCGCCTGCCGATGAAGTCAAGGAACTTGCCCGCGATCACGCGTCCCGCCACCGCGCCGATGATGAACGCGGAGGACGCGAGACCGGAGCCCGTCTCCGCGGCCCGGAACCTCTCCACCGCGTAGAGCGCCATCGTCGTCATGAGGAGGTAGAAGACCATCGACATGAAGAGGTTGACGACGATGCCGATGACGAAGGTCTTCGTCCACAGCGGCTGGGGGATCTGCGGTTCCTGCGCGGGCTGCGGTTCCGATGCGGGCACGTGGGGGCACTGCTCCTCTGACGAAGGGACGGGGCTGCGGGTGCAGCGGCGGCCGCGCTCGCGGGCGCGGCAGAACCTCACCATCGTACGCCTCGTCCCGCGCTCGCCCGGGCCCCGGGGAGCCTCAAGAAAGTACTTGCATGATTGGAAAGTGCTTGCAATACTGGATCCATCGCCGCAGAGTCCGGACGGACCCACAGGGCGATCGATGAAGCCGCAGCCCCTCACCCGGGCTCGGGACGCAGAGGCCGCGGCGGCCGCACAGGGCAGCCGCAGCCGCACAGGAGGAGACGACGATGTCACGCTCACCGGAACATCCCACCAGCCACCCCGCACCACCCGACCGCGAGGCGCAGAGCCCGGGCGGAGAGCCCAGCGCGGCCCAGGCGCAGGCCATGCTCGCGCAGGCCGCAGGTGCCGCGCGCACCCTGCCGGCGCCGGTCCCCGCCGTCCTCATCTGCTACGGCATCCTCTGCGCCGTGGGCACGTTCGGCACACTCGGGATGCACCTGGCCCCGTACATGACAACCCCTCCCGGAGGCCTGTCGCCCACCGTCACGATCCTCATCCTCGCGTTCATGTGGATCGGTGCGGCAATCATCGCCGGCATGGTCTTCCGTGAGCGGTGGCGCCGCGGTCTGAGCACGCGCTGGCTCGTCTACATGGGGGTCTGGGCGGTGCTCTGGGTCCTCGGCATGACGCTGGGCGGCACGATGCTGGGCATGTTCATCGCACCGGCCTTCGTGGTCCCGTTCGTCATCGCCGTGAGCACGGAGGCCGCCAAGGCCCGGGACGCACGGCAGGCGCAGCAGGCAGGGGCAGGACGATGACCGCGCAGGCCGCCCACCCGCGCTTCCGGCTCGAGAGCTCACTCGCCCACCCCGTCCGGTTCTCCATCGCCGCCTCCCTCGCCGCCCTCGAGAGCGTCCCCTTCGGCGAGCTCCGCGATGAGCTCCAGGTGAGCGACTCCGTCCTCTCCAAGCAGATCGCCGAACTGGAGAAGGCGGGACTGGTGAAGGCCACGAAGGGCTTCGTGGGCAAGCGGCCGCGCACCACCCTCTCACTCACGAAGGAGGGCTTCGCCCGCTGGGAGCGCCATCTGGCCGCTCTCCGGGCCATTGCGGCACCGGCCGAGGCCGCGTCTCCGGAGTGAGCCGCACCGCCGCAGGCGCCCCCGCTGTCGTGTCGTCAGCGGGGGCGCACCCTGAGTAGGCTGGCTCCCATGACTGAGCAGACCGCCACCGGCACCGCAGCCGGCACGCCCGCCACGGCTCCCCGCACACCCACTCCCGTCGACGAGGTCGCGGAGACCCACTTCCGGAGCATGCTGGACCTCTCCCCCGCGCTCCGCGTGGAGGTGGGAGCCCCCGGCCGGGAGGACGAGCTCGACGACTTCTCCCCCGGCGGCTGGGCGGCCCGCGACGACCTCGCCGCGCGGACGCTCTCCGCACTCGAGGCCGCGGAATCGGCCTCCCGCGCCGCCGGGACCTTCGACGAGACGGACGCCGTCACCGCCCACGCCCTGCGCGAACGCCTCGGGCTCGAACGCGAGATCCACGCGATCGGCGCGGACGCCTCGCAGCTGGACGTCATCGCCTCCCCGGTGCAGGCGGTGCGCGACTTCTTCGACCTCGTGCCCACCGCCTCGGCCGAGGACTGGGAGGCCAACGCCTCGCGCCTCCGCGCCGTGAGCCAGGCGCTGGCGGGCCATCGCGAATCACTCCTCGAGGCACGGGCGGGCGGCCGCATCCCCGCACGCACGCAGGTGGAGGCGGTGATCGCACAGGCGCAGGCCGCGGCCGAGGCCGGAGGCCACTTCGACCGGTTCGTCGCCGGAGCCGCGGACTCGCCGGACGCGGACCGGATCTCCGCCGGGCTGCGGGCGGAGCTCACCGACGCCGCGCACTCCGCACGCACCGCGTACTCGCGGTTCGCCTCCTTCCTCCACGAGCAGATGCTGCCCGAGGCACGCGCGGACGACGCGGTGGGCCGGGAGGAGTACGCCCTGCACTCCCGCACCTTCCTGGGCACGACGGTCGACCTCGACGAGACCTACGAGTGGGGACTCGAGCAGCTCGCCTCCATCGACGCCGAACAGCAGGAGATCGCCGCGGAGCTGTATCCCGGCTCATCCGTGACGGAGACGATGCGGCGGCTCGACGCCGATCCCCTCCGCAGGATCCACGGTCTCGACGGCCTGCGCCGCTGGATGCAGGAGACTGCCGACGAGGCCACCGCGGCGCTGGCCGGCACGCACTTCGACATCCCGGACGAGGTGCGGACCATCGAGTGCATGGTCCTGGAGGACGGCACGGGCGGGATCTACTACACGCCGCCCACCTCGGACTTCTCCCGCCCGGGCCGCATGTGGTGGTCCGTGCCCTCCGGAGTGGAGTCGTTCGCCACCTGGCAGGAGAGGACGACGGTCTACCACGAGGGCGTGCCGGGACATCACCTCCAGCTGGGGGCGACGGTGATGAGGGAGGACCGGCTCAACGCGTGGAGGCGGCAGGGCATCTGGGTCTCCGGCCACGGCGAGGGCTGGGCGCTCTACGCGGAGCGGCTCATGGACGAGCTCGGGTTCCTCGCGGATCCCGGCGACCGCTTCGGCATGCTCGACTCGCAGCGCCTGCGCGCCGCGCGAGTGTGCGTGGACATCGGCGTGCACTGCAGGAAGCAGGCACCCTCCTCCGTGGGCGGCGGGGTCTGGGACCGCGAGAAGGCCTGGGCCTTCCTCACCGAGAACGTCGCGATGGAGCACAGCTTCCTCGACTTCGAGCTCAAGCGGTACCTGGGCTGGCCCGGCCAGGCCCCGTCCTACTCCGTGGGCCAGCGCATCTGGCAGCAGATCCGCGAGGAGGTGCGCACGCGGGAGGAGGCGGCCGGCCGTGCGTTCTCGCTGCGCGACTTCCACTCCCGAGCGCTGGGGCTGGGGTCCGTGGGCCTGTCCACGCTCCAGAAGGCCCTCGTCGAGGGCTTCTGAGGAGCTCGCTCACTCCCCGTTGCGTCTGCGGATCTCCTGCTTCCCCGCCTCGATCGCCTCATCCACCAGCTGCCCCACCGGCACGTCGAGCACCTCGCTCAGGCGCATGAGCATGAGGAAGGTGGGGTTCGCAGGGGTGCGCGGGTTCCGCTGCGAGATCCCGGACTCCATCTGCTGGTAGTAGTTGCGGTTGATGCCGATCTCGTTGGCGAGCCGCTCCTGCGAGAGGGCCTTCGCCAAGCGCCGCGTGCGCAGCAGCTCCCCGAGGGCGCGTGATGCCGCGCGCTCCACTTCACTCGCCTGTATCGCCACGAGTCCAAGACTCGGCAAGATTCCCTTCACCGTCCGCCGCTTATGAGCGGCTATGGGCGAAACAGGCGCAGATTCGCAGTCTTCACGCTTATTCCGGGTCGCGCCCGGCCCGGCGCCTGAAGGCGATCACATAGTGTGACCCGTCCAGGCCGTCCAGCAGGAACTCCGCCTCCGCCGCGCTCCCCTGCGCGCGCACGAGCCAGTTGGGCTTGAGGACGAGCGCCGGGCGCGCGGCCGGTCTGAGGGAGAACAGGAAGGCCAGTTTGGCCCGCTTCCGCATGGCCGCTCCCGCCACGGCCCTGGCGGCCTCCATCGCGTCCTCCGCAGACACCGTGGGCGGACGGTGCGGGGAAGCTGCGCCAGGAGCGCCGGAGGCGTCGACGAGGCCTTCCTCCCCGCGGCGCACCGCGTCCAGCACCGCCGCGGCCAGCTGTGGTTCGGCCACCATGTGGGCGGTGGTGGACACCGCATCCACGAGGCACAGCAGACGTTCGAGACCGCGCGGCCCGCGTTCCACATCGAAGCGGACGGCCCACATGGGGTGATGGACCAGCCGCGCCTCCGCGCTGCCCGCCTCCGCACCGGAGGCATGCGCACCTCCGACAGCCCGGCCTGAGCGGGAGGGCGCGGCCGCACCCTCGGTGGCCCATCCCCCCGCCCGGCCCTTCCCCTCGAGGAGGTGGAGCCCCCGGGAGCGGGCCTCGGCGGCGGTGAGGACCGGCGGCAGCGCGGGGTGGCAGGCGGGCGTCACCTCTCCCGGTCCGCGGCCTCGGCACCGGAGACCGGCACCTGCGCGGCCAGCCCGCTGTTCTGCGTGACGGCGAGACGTGCCGGGATGGGGCCCACCTTGGCCGTCTCCACGACGGCCTCACGGATGTGCGCGGGCACGGGATGGGACTTCTGCGTGGCGAGCGAGACGATGATCATCGCCAGGGTCGAGGACACGATGCCCGAGCCCATCGGGTCGATGGTGGTGAGGTCCGCCAGCCCCAGGACCTCCCAGCCCACCGCCACGACGGTGCCCGTGATCATCGAGGCCAGAGCGCCCGGAGTGTTGGCCTTCTTCCACCACACCGCGCAGATGTAGGCCGGCACGAACGCCGCACCCAGCACAGTCGTGGAGAAGATCACGATCGCCGCGACGGCCGGCGGATCGTTGACGGCGACCACGTAGCCGATGATCGACAGCCCCAGGACGGTGAAGCGCGAGACCCACACGGACTGCTTCTCGGACATGTTCCGGTTGAAGAACCGCCGGTAGAGGTCCTGGCTGGCGATCGTCCCGGACTGCAGCAGCAGCGCATCGGCCGTCGACATGATCGCGGCCATGATCGCCGCCATCACGATCCCCACCGCGAACGGGGGCAGGACCGTGTCCGCCACCTCGAAGATCGCCATCTCCGGGTTGGTGAGGCCGGGCACCACCAGCAGCGCCATGAGGCCGATGATGTACGGGGCGGGGATGAAGAGCAGGTTGAAGCCGGTGGCGTACATGCTCGCGGAGCGTGCCACGGACGGCTTCTTCATCGCCATGTGGCTCACGACCACGTGCGGCCAGCCCAGGTAGCCGATCGAGAAGACCAGCACCGCGCCGATGATGATCCCCCACTCATCGCCCTGGTAGCCGTCCGGGCCGAACATCGAGAGCAGGTTCGGGTTGATCTCCGCGACCTTCTCGTTGCCTGCCGTGAGGCCACCCACGGCCATCATCGTCGCGATGAAGATCCACAGCATGCCGATGAGCATGATGATCGCCTGCACGAAGTCCGTGTAGGCCACCGCGAGGTAGCCGCCCAGGAACGTGTAGAACACGATGACGCCCACCGCGATGAGCAGCGCCCATTCGTACGGGATCCCGGTGACCATCTCCAGTCCGCGGCCCCCGCCGATGAACTGGCTCATCACGTAGAAGAAGATGCAGAACACCGCGATGGGCGCGGCGATCGCGCGCGTCCACTTCGAGGGATAGCGGTGCTCGAGGTACTCGATCGAGGTGAGCGAGCCCAGCATCTGCGAGAGCTTGCGCATGCGGCGGCCGAGGATCGAGAGGTTGAGCACGCCGCCGCCGATGTCGCCCATCGCGTACCACATGCCGAAGTAGCCCTGGGTGTTGCCCAGCGAGCCCGCGCCCATGAACATGTAGCCGGACATCGAGGAGCTCTGCAGGCGCAGAGCGGTCACCGCCGGGCCCAGACTGCGTCCGCCCAGCAGGAAGCCCTCCGAGTCACCGCTGCCCTTCTTCACCGACCAGACGCCGATCGCGCCCATCGCGACGAAGTAGATGATGAGGAAGACGAGTTCGATGCTCACTGCTCACCCGCCTCCTTCGCGTCCTCCCGCGACCAGTTCCGCGAGGCCCAGACGAAGATGAGCGTGTACGCCGCCCATGCGGCGGGGATACCGAAGATCACCGCAGTGGTGAAGGCAGGAAGTCCGAACATGTGAGGGACGATACACACCGGATCGTGACTCGTGGCGCACATCTCACCGTATGGTCACCGCGTCCTCCCGGGCAGCTCGCAGGAACCGCGTCTCCCTCACTGCACGGTGCGGGTGCGGCTGCGCAGGCTCTCCGGGAAGCGATCGCGGGCGTAGGTGATGCTGTCGTACCCGTGAGGTGTGGGCGCTCCGTGCTCGTCCACTCCCACGAACACGATCCTGTCGATGGAGAGGATCGTCTCCTCCGTGATGATGTTGCGGACCACGCACCGCATGGTGAGCGAGGTCCGGCCGAACGTCACGGCCTGCAGGCCGATCTCGAGGATGTCGCCGAGGATGGCCGAGGACACGAACTCGATCTCCGAGATGTACTTCGTGACGATGCGCTGATTGCCCAGCTGGATCATCGCATAGACCACGGCCTCGTCGTCGATCCACCGGAGCAGGCTGCCGCCGAACAGCGTGCCGTTCGCGTTGAGGTCCTCCGGCCGCACCCACTTGCGGGTGTGGAAGTTCATCTTCTCGAAGGATTCGGCTCCGTGCTCAGCCATGGCGGCTGCCCTCCTCGGTCGTGTGACGGTGCGCTGCAGGAAGATCCTGCCGCGGGGAGGCCCGGAGCAGCCGCACGCCGCGGGGCTCCGCGTCCGTGCGCCGCCCCGTTGCTCCGTGTCTGCGAGGATACCGCGCCGGCCCGGCTCACGGCAGTGCGCGGCGCAGCTCCCTGGCGATGTCCAGACCGCGCGCCGTGGTCGTCTCCGCCGCTCCGTACTCAGGCAGGCAGTCGGAGAGGAGCACGACCAGCTGATCGGCGAGCACCCGGTCGCCGAGGTCCGGGACGGGACGGCCCTCCGCCGTGAGGTCCGCGAGGCGGGCCAGGGCCTCCCGGACGGCCTCGCGGGCACCGCCCTCCAGGGCCGCGGTGCTGAGCCCGGAGACGCGGACGCGCAG
>NZ_BAAAPZ010000001.1:124456-195722 GCF_039531405.1 Brevibacterium salitolerans
TCGTGGAGATCCGCCGCCTGCGCGCTGCCGTCCATCAGTGTCCTTCCGAGCGTGCCGCAGCGGTCCCAGCCGCCTCCGGCACGCTCACTCCCGGCCGAGCCGACGGGCCGGACCGCGGGCCTGCGACGGCCCTGTCCGGCATGCTGCTGGTCAGTCCTGTCTGAAGTAGGAGAGGAGACGGAGGATCTCGACGTAGAGCCAGATCAGCGTCACCATGAGGGAGAAGGCGCAGATCCAGGAGTACTTCTCCGGGATGCGGTGCTTCACGCCCTCCTCGATCATGTGGAAGTCGCCCACGAGGCTGAGCGCGGCGAGCACGACGGCCGCACCGGAGATGAGGACGCCGAGGGGCATCTCGATGCCCATGACGGAGATCTCCATCGTCCGGGCATTCATCTGACCGCCGCTGAACATCGCGAAGCCGAAGTTCACGAGCGAGAACACCGCGTAGCCGCCCACCGCGAGGATGAGGAACTTCATGAAGCCCGGGCTCATGCGGATGACCCTGAACTTGAACAGCGCGAACATCACGAGGAAGACGCTGAGGGTGCCGAGCACGGCCTGCATGACGATGCCGTCGTACATCGTCTCGAAGCTCTTCGAGATGCCGCCCAGGAAGGCTCCCTGGACGACCGCGTAGGCGAGGATGAGCGGCGGGCTCGGCTCCTTCTTGAAGGCCACGACGAGGCCCAGGACCAGGCCCACGAGCATCGCCGGAAAGGCCAGGAGCGGGACGACCCAGCCGAGGACGGCGCCCGCGAGCAGGACCGCGAAGGTCATGCCCGACTTCATGAGGACGTCGTCATAGGTCAGCACGCGGTCGGAGGCGGACTGCTGCGGCTGGTACGAGGGTGCCTCGTACATGCTCTGCAGGTCCTGCGCGGACGGTGCCGGAATGCGGTTCTGCGTCTGTCCGGCCCTGATTCCCTCGTTGAGGCCGCGGCGCACGAGCGGATTGCTCATTGGGATCCTTTCCCCTGATAGGTCGTGGTCTCGATGGTGTCCATCCTAAGGACTCAACCTGAGACGGGCCCCAGGAATTCCCGCTTTCCGCACCGATCGTTTCGGAGCCGTGACCTCACCGGAGCCCGAGCCCGCAGGGCGCCCTGCGGGCGGGAGGTACCGCGCCGCGCGGCCTCAGGGTGTGTAGGCGATCGGCGAACCCGGACCCCAGGGGATGCCCAGCGCCCACCAGACGAAGAACAGGACGCCCCACAGCACCCACAGGCCGAAGCTGAGCGGGATGGTGAGCGAGAGGAGCGTGCCGATCCCGGCATCGCGCTTGTACTTCTGGATGAAGCCGAGGACCACGACGAAGAACGGGCTCATGGGCGAGATGATGTTGGTCGTGGAGTCGCCGATCCGGTAGAGCGCCTGGGTGGTCTCCGGGGAGATGCTCAGGAGCATGAACATCGGCACGAGGATGGGGCCGAGCAGGGTCCAGAGCCCGGATCCCGAGGTCACCAGCAGGGCGCCCAGCGCCACGATCAGGAAGCCGCCCAGCAGGACCACGAAGGTGTTCGCCTCGATGGACCGGAAGAACTCCGCGCCCCTGATGGCGAGGATCTGGCCCAGCGACGAGGAGTTGAACACCGCGAGGAACTGCGCGGCGGCGAAGAAGAGCACGAGCACCTGTGCGAAGGGGCGCACGCCCTCCACCATCATCTCCGGGACGTCCATGAAGCGGGTGATCGACCGGGTCACCACGCCGTAGACGATGCCCACGAGGAAGAAGCCGAATCCCACGATGGGCGCGATGCCCGCCATCAGGCCGGATTCCGGGCCGAAGGCCCCGGCCTCGTCGCGCAGGGCGGAGCCCGCCGGCAGGCAGAGCAGGACGATGAGGACGGCGCTGGCCACCAGGGTGACGCCCGCAGCCCACAGGCCGCGCTTCTCCGCGGCGGAGACGCCCTCCGCGAAGTCGACGTGCTCCGCGGAGTTCTGCAGCGCGGACTCGTCGATCGTGAGCTGCTCGCCGCGCTTGTTCAGCAGCAGCTCCGTCACGAGCGTGATCGCGGTGGCGACGACGAACATGGAGACGAAGTTGAAGAACAGGTTGGAGATCGGGCTGACGACGTAGGAGTCGTCGATGATGTGGGCGGCGGAGGTGGTGAGGCCCGCGAGGATCGCATCGTAGGCATTGACGAACGGTGCTGCTGCGTAGCCGCCGGAGACGGACGCGTAGGCGACGGCGATGCCGATGATCGGATTGCGGCCCACTGCGGCGAAGGCGACGCCGCCGAGCGGGATGACGATCATGTACGAGGCGTCCGAGGCCATCGAACCGGCAGAGCCCACGAGGGCCACGACGAAGGTGACCAGCCGCGGCGAGGCCGAGCGCAGGGTCACCTTCATGACCGTCCGGATGAGGCCGGACTGCTCAGCCACCGCGACGCCGAAGAGCACCGCGAGCACGAGGCCCAGCGGCGGGAAGTTCACGAAGTTGTCGACGATCCCGGAGAGGAAGGTGCGCAGCTCCTCCGGCGCCAGGAGGTTGGTGGGGCGGACCTCCTCCCCGTCCGCCGGGTTGATCGCGAACACGCCGGCCTCCGACAGCGCCCACGAGAGCACCATGACGACGGCGGCGAGGCCGAGGAACAGCCAGAACGGATGGGGCAGCTTGTTGCCCGCCTTCTCGATGACGATGAGGGCGCGCATGAGGAACCCGAGCTTCTCCTCCCGGGGTTCCTGCTGCTTCGCTTCTGCGATGGGCACGGGTGGCCTCCCTGTCTCCGGCCGCGCCCGTGTGCGGGTGTGCGGATCCGGGTTGGTGCTGTGTCCTTGACTGCTGCGGCTGGCCGCCCGCCCATCCTGCCGGATCGAGGGGGCCGGGAGAAGAGTGTGCCCGCGATCGGCGCGTGCGGCCGCAGGGATCCCACGATGCGGACAGCGGGCCCTGCCGTCCGGCAGGGCCCGCTGTCAGGGGGCGGCGGAGCCGGCAGAGGACCGGCCGGCTCCGGCGGAGGCTGTTCCGCTCAGGCGTCGAGTTCGCCGCGGATGAAGGCCTCGACCGCGGCGTGCGCGGCATCGTCGCCCTGCTGCACCGGCGGTGACTTCATGAAGTAGGAGGAGGCGCTGATGAGCGCGCCGCCCACGCCGCGGTCGAGGCCGATCTTGGCGGCGCGGACGGCGTCGATGATCACGCCCGCGGAGTTGGGCGAGTCCCACACCTCCAGCTTGTACTCGAGCGCGACGGGGGCATCTCCGAAGTTCCGGCCCTCGAGGCGGACGAAGGCCCACTTGCGGTCGTCGAGCCACGCCACGTAGTCGCTGGGACCGATGTGGACGTCGCGCTCGGAGAGGTCGGCCGAGGTGTTCGAGGTGACGGCCTGGGTCTTCGAGATCTTCTTCGATTCGAGGCGGGTGCGCTCCAGCATGTTCTTGAAGTCCATGTTGCCGCCCACGTTGAGCTGGTACGTGCGGTCCAGCACCACGCCGCGGTCCTCGAACAGCTTCGCCATGACGCGATGGGTGATGGTCGCGCCGATCTGGCTCTTGATGTCGTCGCCCACGATCGGCACGCCGGCGGCCCTGAACTTCTCGTCCCATTCCTTGGTCCCGGCGATGAAGACGGGAAGGGCGTTGACGAAGGCGACGCCGGCGTCGAGCGCGGCCTGCGCGTAGTGCTCCGTCGCCTGCTGCGAACCCACCGGGAGATAGCACACCAGCACATCCGCGCGGGCCTCGCGCAGCGCCTGCGCCACGTCGACGGGCTCCGCATCGGACTCCACGATGGTGTCGCGGTAGTACTGGCCCAGGCCGTCGAAGGTGGGGCCCCGCTGCACGCTCACCCCCGTGGGCGGGACGTCCGCGAGCTTGAGCGTGTTGTTCTCGCTGGAGACGATGGCCTCGGCGATGTCCTGACCGACCTTCTTGCCGTCCACGTCGAAGGCCGCCACGAACTGCAGATCGTTCACGTGGTAGTCGCCGAACTGCACGTGCATGAGGCCCGGGACCTTCTGGCGGGGATCCGCATCGCGGTAGTACTCCACTCCCTGGATGAGGGAGCTTGCACAGTTGCCAAGGCCGGCGATCGCGACCCGAATCGGATTTGCAGCCACAGTTAACGATTCTCCTCAAGGAATTCCATCTGCGCGCGGAAGCGCACGGGCCTGGTCGTTCAGGCGCCAGTCCATAGTAGTCCGGGAGGGGGTGGGCGGCGACAGCCGCCCACTGTGGGATTGTGCACGCGGAGCCGGCTCCCCCGCGGACCCGGCGCCCCACGGACCGGACCCCTCAGCTCACGACGAGCGGCTCGAGCGTGAGCTCCGGGTGGGCGCGCTCCACGCCCTGCAGGCGCCAGCGGTCGGAGAAGAGCGCGAGCAGCTCGCCGTCGGATCGGCTGAGCACCTCCACGCTCCGCTCCCGCGCGAGCGTGGGGACGTCCTCGGCGACCGTCCGCCGTGCGAGCGAGAAGTTGAGCCTCTCCAGCGTGCTGGGCGCGTTGAACTCGTTGTTCATGCGGTCCTCGACCACCTCGAACTGCATGGGACCCACCGCGCCGAGCACGGGAGCCTGGTCGCCGCGCAGATCGCTGCGGAGCACCTGGATCACGCCTTCGTGGTCGAGCTGCTGGATGCCCCGGCGGAACTGCTTGTACTTGGAGGAGTCCTTGGCCCGGATCACCATGAAGTGCTCCGGCGAGAACGTGGGGATGGAGGGGAACTCGACCTTGCGCTCGATGTAGAGGGAGTCGCCCACGCGCAGCGCGGAGGCGTTGACGAGGCCCACCACGTCGCCGGGGAACGCCTCGTCGATGACCTCGCGATCACGGCCGAAGACCTGCTGCGCGTACTTCGTGGCGAAGGGCTTGCCCGTCGCGGCGTGCGTGACGACCATCCCGCGCTCGAACACGCCGGAGCACACCCGCACGTAGGCGAGGCGATCGCGGTGGTTGGAGTCCATGCCCGCCTGCACCTTGAACACGAACCCGGAGAACGGCGCATCGACGGGACGCGGCTCGCCGGCCGCGTCCGGACGCGCCTCGGCCGCCGGCGCGAAGTCGACGAGCGTGTCGAGGATCTTGTGCACCCCGAAGTTGAGGACGGCGGAGGCGAAGAGCACCGGCGTGGACCTTCCCTCCAGGTAGGTCGCCTCCTCGTGGTTCTGGTCCTCCATGTCCAGCAGATCGGATTCGTCCACCGCCGTCGTCCAGGCCTCGCCCTCGAGCTCCGCCGCCGTCTCCGGGGCGAAGGTCTCCTCCCCCGCGAGGTTGGCGCCGCCGTCCGTGCGGGTGTACTTCGTGTACTCCCCCGTGAGCCGGTCGAGCACTCCGCGGAAGTCCCCGGACTGGCCGACCGGCCAGGTGAGAGGAGTGGGGAGCATGCCGGTGCGCTCCTGGATCTCGTCCATGAGGGCGAGCGGCTCCATGCCGGGGCGGTCCCACTTGTTGATCACGGTGATGATGGGCACGCCGCGGTGGGCGCACACCTCGAACAGCTTCATCGTCTGGGCCTCGAGGCCCTTGGCCGCGTCCACGAGCATGACCGCGGAGTCCACGGCGGAGAGCACGCGGTACGTGTCCTCGGAGAAGTCGGCGTGGCCGGGGGTGTCGAGGAGGTTGAAGACGCAGTCGCGGTACTCGAACTGCAGGGCGGCCGAGGTGATCGAGATGCCGCGCTCCTGCTCCATCGTCATCCAGTCGGAGACGGTCGCGCGGCGTCCGGCCTTGCCGTGGACGGCGCCGGCCATGCCGATCGCGCGGGCGTGGAGGGCGAGCGCCTCCGTGAGCGTCGACTTGCCGGAGTCCGGATGCGAGATCACCGCGAACGTCCGGCGGCGGGCTGCCTGCGCGCGGACGTCGGCGGGGCTGTGCGAGGAGGAGGGACCAGAGTTCACCCGGCCATTCTAGAGGCAACCTCCGCGGCCCTTAGGCTGGGAGAGTGAGCAGACGGAAGACACACCACGACGACCAGGACGACGAGCTGACCGTCGTCGCCCGCGACCCCGGCGGCTCCGGCCGGTGGCTGCGCCTGCTCCCTCTGCTGCTGGGCGCGCTGATCGCGGGACCGTTCCTCTGGTTCTCCCTGCGCTTCAGCGTGGAGGTCGCCTCGATCGCCTCCCTCCTCATCCAGCTCGACGCGGACACGGGCACGCTCATCGGCGTGGTGCTCATGACGCTGGGCGGCTTCATCTGCCTCGTGGGAACCCTCTTCTGCCTCTTCGCCGGCTGGCGCAGGGACAGCTGGAGGTGGCGCTGGAGCTGGGCGGCGGCCGCCGTGGCCTGCGCCGCCCTCATGCCGCTGCTCGGCCTCGTGACCGGAGCCTTCTGGGAGTGAGGGATGCGGGCGACCAGCCCACGTGCAGGAGCCGCCCGCATCCATGAGCGGGGGCGCCTCGCGCGCATCCTCACAGATCGGTTCGGCGCAGACCCGCAGCGAAGCCGTCGAGCACATCGAGGATGCCGCGGTGCTGCCAGAGGCGATTCCGGCCGCGCCCGGAGCTCTCACTGAGCACCCCCCTCTCCACGAGAATGCCGAGTGCCCGCTGCACCGTCACCTGGCTGACTCCGAGCGCCTCCACGAGATAGCGCGAGTTGACCACGGGCCGCCCGAGGAGCAGCGGCAGCACCGACCACGCCACCGCCTGGGGTCGAAGCCCCTCCAGCCGCCCGCGGGAGAACTCCAACTGCTCAGCAAGGGCATCCACGAGCTCGATCCCGCGCACCGCGGAGAATCGAGCCGCATTCGCGAACGCGCGGAGAAGCGGGCCCGCGTCCCCAGCGCGATAGTCGGACAGCGCCGAGAAGTACTCTTCGACCCTCCGCAGCAGGCCCGCGGAGAGAGGTACGGTCCACCGCGTCACCACCCCGGTCGAGCGCAGCAGTGCATGCACGAGCGCGCGCCCTGTGCGTCCGTTGCCGTCTGAGAACGGATGGATGGTCTCGAACTGCGCATGCGCCACGGCCGTATGCACGAGTCCGGGAAGATCCGTTCGAGCCATGAATCGCGTGAGATCTGCAATCGCGGGTTCCACCCGGGTGTGCTGCGGGGCCACGTACTCCGCACCGCGCGGTCCCGCGCTGTCCGCGCCGCCCACCCAGACCAGCCCTGAACGAAAAGCCCCCCGTTCTCCCTCCCAGCCCGGCTGCCGCTCCATGAGCTCCCGATGCATGAGGAGAATCCCGGCTGCATCCATGGACTCCGAGAGCCGCAGTGCAGCTTCCATTGCCCGCACATTGCCGACCACCGCCGCAGCATTGCGCTTCCCGCCCTCCCCCAGCTCTGCCAGCGCCAGCTGTCGGGCAGATGTCGTGAGCTGCTCGATCCTGCTGCTGGACGCACTTTCCGTGCGCAGCAGGATCGCCGACATCGGAACGAGCTCACTGCCTCGACCGAGCTGCATCCGCGCATATCCGTCGAACTCCTTGAGCGCGAGTGACGCGTCATCGATGTCCGCTGCGATGCCTCCCGTAAGCATGGGCTGCCACCCGGCGATCCGCGCAGGGACCGCCGAGCGGTACTCCCCCGTCTGACGCGCGCACTCCGCCCGCGAATACATCTCCGGATGCCGAGGTCGCCATTCACCCGTCTCATACTCGACCGGGGGAACACGGACCACCGGAGTCCGACTCATGTGCCGCTCCTCTGACATGTGCATGATTCATGCATCCACTGGTGAACCTTCTAGGGGAAAGAGTAACTAACGAGCAGTGTGCGGATCACTTCCCTTCGCCAGGCCTCCTCTCACCGCAGCCGGGCGAACAGCACCGCCCACTGCTCCGGCGTCAGATCACGGGGCAGGGAGCTCTCGGCAGCTCCCGCCTCTGCCAGCGCGACGCGCACCTGGCGGACGGGGTGCTGCGTCGCTCGCTGCAGCACCCGCGGCAGCGATCCCCCTGCGCCGGTGAAGACCCGGTGGGCGAAGGCGGCGTACTCGCCGCGCGCCTCCGCGGGCACCAGGGGTGCGGTCCGGCGACGGATCCGCAGGATGCCCCCGTCCACGCTGGGCACCGGCCGGAAGGCACGGGCGGGGACCCGCCCCACGATGTCGAACTCGAACCACGGCCCGGCCTGAACGGACATGAGCGTGCGGCCGCCCACCCCTGCGCGCTTGCGCGCCACCTCCCACTGGAGGAGCAGCACGGCCTCGTGCCAGGACCGCAGCCGGAGCAGACGGCGCAGCACGGGAGTGGTGAGGTGGAAGGGCAGGTTGCCCACGAGCACGGGCGCGCGCAGCGGGTGCCGCATGACGTCCGCCCACTCCACCCGGACGGCGTCCGGCAGCGAGCGCCGCAGCGCTCGCACGCGGTGCTCGTCCACGTCGATCGCCGTGAGCGGCCGGTTCAGCCCTGCGAGGCGGTGCGTGAGCGCCCCGTCGCCGGCACCGATCTCCAGCACGGGACCGGAGGTCTCCGCGACGAGGGAGGTCAGAGTGTCGAGGGTGGGTGTGTGGACGAGGAAGTTCTGCCCCAGCTCGTGCCTGCCGCCGTACACCGAGGCGGCGGGGCGAAGGTTGTGCGGGTTCCTGCGATGGGAGGTTCTGCGTACCAAGGGATGCGCTCCAGGAGAGTTCCGGAGCACCTCGGAGGGCCGGTGGGTCCTGCCCGGGCCGCTCCCGTGCGCGGGAGGGCTGGGCGATGCGGTGGGCGCCTGCCGTCCGAGGTGCGATGACCTGTCGGACTCATGGCGCGCGTCAGCGGATCGGGTGCGAGCGCGCCGTCAGGCGCGGCGGTCGCGGATCATGGGCGCCATGAACGGCGCAGTGCACAGTGTTCCCATGCGGGCAAGCATGGCATCTCCCGTCCTCCCGGTCAACGGCCGGAGCCGCGGCCTCCGTCAGGCGCCCGTCCCCGCCCTCCGCGCGGCGCGATTGACCGGGCGGATCGACCCGAGGACCAGGCCCACCTGCGCGAGCATCGCCCCCATCCCCGCGATGATCCCGGCCTCACCGCCCCAGAGCAGGGCGAACAGCACCATGAGGACGACACCGGCGCCGCCCAGGACAGCGGTCGCCTGGGCGAACGGGATCATGGCATGATGCCCGGCCCGCCAGGCCGCGTCCGAGGCCATGGTGGCCGCCGTGCGCGCTCCCACCATGCCGTTGCGCCCGAGGCGGCCCCGCGCACCCGCATACGCCGTCCACGGGACCAGCAGGCTCACCACCACCAGGCCGAAGCCCAGGCCCACGAGCCCGATGAGCGCCTCCCCCACTGTCCGTCCCCCTCGTCCGCCGCTCCGAAGCCTCCGCCGCTGCGATCCACCGGCCGCGCGGGACGTCCGGCAGGGCCTCTCCCGTCATGCCCACCCTATGTGCACGTCCCGCGCGGCCGCACTCGCCGGAGATCCCCGCACCGATGGCGTGCGCCCCGCACGCACTCCTCAGCCGCCCGCGACCCACCGTGTACGGACGTCCGCAGAAAGATGTTGACGCGCACCGCAGCTCTGACCGACAGTGAGGTATGACACTCGATGCCGCATCACAGTCGCTGCTGGCTCAGCTCGCCGCCGCAGGCTCTCCTCCCGTCCACGAATCGACCCCCGCCGTCGCCCGCATGTCCGGGCCCGTGCTCGCGCAGCTCTCCGGCCCCGGGCCGGAGGTGGACGCCGTGGCCGAACACGACCTGCCGGCACCGGACGGCGGGAGCTTCCGCGTCCGCGTGCTCACTCCCCCGGGCCGGCCGGCCGCGGTCGTCGTCTACCTCCACGGCGGCGGCTGGGTGACCAGCGACATCGACTACCAGTACGACACCATGGCCCGCCAGCTCGCGCTGGCCTCGGGCACCGTCCTGGTCATGGTCAACTACCGCAAGGCACCGGAGCACCCCTTCCCCGCCGCGGTCGAGGACTCCTGGGCCGGCCTCCTCTGGGCGGACGCACATCGTGCAGAGCTCGCGGGCGCCGATGTCCCTCTCGTCATCGCCGGTGACAGCGCCGGCGGCAACCTCGCCGCCGTCATGGCACAGCGGGCCAGGGACCGCGGCGGCCCGCACCTCGACCTCCAGATCCTCGTCTACCCCGTCACGGACTGCGACTTCTCCCGGCCCTCCTACAACGCCCCGGAGAACCAGCTGCTCCTGAGCCGGCCGACGATGGAGTGGTTCTGGCACCACTACCTCCCGGATCCGCAGGCGCGCACGCAGCCCGATGCCTCACCGCTGCGCCATCCCGACCTGCGTGGGCTTCCCCCGGCGTACGTGCTCCTGGCCGAACACGATCCCCTCTTCGACGAAGGCCTGGACTACGCCCGCGCGCTCGAGGCCGCAGGAGTGCCGGTGGAATGCGAGACCGCGGAGGGCCAGATGCACATCTTCTTCCAGATGGCGAACCTCCTGCCGGGCTACGCGGAGGGCCTGGAGAAGGTCGCCGCCCGCATCCGGACGGTCGCGGGAGCGGAGCCGCATGCGCA
This sequence comes from Brevibacterium salitolerans, assembly GCF_039531405.1. NCBI lineage: Bacteria > Bacillati > Actinomycetota > Actinomycetes > Micrococcales > Brevibacteriaceae > Brevibacterium > Brevibacterium salitolerans. Next base: position 134,804 of record NZ_BAAAPZ010000001.1, read on the forward strand.
TCCCGAGGCGAGCACAGATCCCGAGGTCAGCCCACGGTCCGAGGCGAGCGCACACGCCTCTGCCGCACCGCAGGCGGCCACACCCCGGACAGCAGCACCCCAGGAGGCAGCACAGTGAGCACGGACTGCAGCACCGACTACGACGTCGTCATCGTGGGCGCCGGGTTCGCCGGCATGTACCAGCTCCACAGGCTCAGGGAGGCCGGCTTCCGGGTGCGCGTGTTCGACGCCGCGACCGAGGTGGGAGGCACCTGGTACTGGAACCGGTACCCGGGAGCACGGGTGGACATCGAGTCCACGCACTACTCCTACAGCTTCGACGAGGAGCTCCAGCAGGAGTGGGACTGGTCCGAACGCTATGCCGCGCAGCCGGAGATCCTCGCCTACGCTCGGCACGTGGCGGACCGCTTCGACCTGCGCCGCGACATCGCCTTCTCCACCCGCGTGGAGGGCCTCGACTGGGACGAGACGACGCAGACCTGGACGGTGCGCACCTCTCCCGCCACGGCGCAGGGAGTCCAGGGCGCTCCGGGAGCGCCGGCGGAGGAGATCCCTCACGGCGGCGGGCAGACCTGGACGGCCCGGTTCGTGGTGCTGGCCACCGGCTGCCTCTCCGTGCCGCAGCGCCCGCAGTTCCCCGGCATGGAGGACTTCGCCGGGGAGCTCTGCTACACCTCGGACTGGCCGCATGACGGGGTGGACCTCACGGGCAGACGGGTCGCGGTGATCGGCACCGGGTCCTCGGGCATCCAGACGATCACGGCCATCGCGGAGCAGACGGCGGCCCTGGAGGTCTTCCAGCGCACCCCCAACTTCGCCATCCCCGCGCACAACCGCACGCTCACGGATGAGGAGCGCGCGGCGGTGAAGCGGGACTATGCGCAGATCCGTGCAGCGGACCGGGCCTCGGGCCTGGGCTTCGCGACCTACGACGGGACCACACCCCTCACGGACCACAGCGCGGAGGAGGTGGAGCGGGAGCTGGACGCGCGCTGGGCCCGAGGCGGACTGGGCTACTCGCGCGCCTTCACGGACGTCATGACGAACGCCGAGAGCAACGAGGTGCTCGCCGAGTACGCCCGCGAGCAGATCCGCGCCCGGGTGGATGATCCCGAGCTGGCCGAGCTGCTCTCGCCGCGCAGCTACCCGCTCGCGTCCAAGCGCATGTGCGTGGACACCGGGTACTTCGAGGTCTACAACCTGCCGCATGTGCACCTGCACGACGCCTCGACCCATCCGGTGGAGCGCTTCACGGAGACCGGACTGCGCGCCGGCGGGGAGGACTTCGAGGTCGACGTCATCGTGCTCGCCACCGGCTTCGACGCCATGACGGGCGCGATCACGCAGATCGACATCACCGCCGGCGGGCTCTCACTCGCGCAGAAGTGGGAGCACGGTCCCCGCACCTACCTGGGGCTCATGACCGCGGGCTTCCCCAATCTCCTCACCGTGACGGGCCCGCAGAGCCCCTCCGTGCTCACGAACATGCTCGTCTCCATCGAGTTCCACGTCGACTGGATCACCCGTCTGCTCACGACCATGCGGGAGCGGGGGCTCACCCGCGTGGAGGCCCGGCCCGAGGCCGAGGACGACTGGGTGCAGGTCAACAACGACATCGCAGGCGCCTCCCTCATGCCGCAGGGCGCTTCCTGGTACATGGGGGCGAACATCCCCGGCAAAGAGCGGGTGTTCATGCCGTTCGCCGGGGGCTCGCACACCTACATCGGCCTGGTCGAGGGCTTCACCGCGGCGAACCACCACGGCTTCCGGTTCGCGGACTGCTCCGGCGAGCAGGTCCCCGTCCGCGCGGCCTGAGCGTGCTCAGAGCTTCGCCAGCGCCTTCTGCACCCGCTGCTCGGAGACCTTGCCCATGGCACCGAGCGCGGGGGCGAAGAGGCTGAGCCGCAGCTCCTCGAGGGAGAAGAGCACGCCGTGCCACCCCTCCCCCGGCTGGCTGGGAGAGGGGGTGCGCTCCACCGTCGCACCCAGGCGGGCGGCCCGCCCCAGGCGCGCCGCCTCCGGCAGTGCGCTCTGCAGCTTCCTCTCCACCGCGGCCTCCGCCGTGTGCGCCCTGTCCATGAGCTGCCGGTCCCGCGGCGGCTGGTCCACCATGGCGCGCACGCGCATGCAGGCGGCCTCCACCCACACGGGCAGGCGCAGCAGCGCGGCCTCGCTCAGCCCGGCCACGCCCTCGGCGGCGCACATCGCCTGCCGCCAGTCCCCCACGTCCGTGAGGTTGGCGAGGATCACGAGCGAGGACGAGGACGTCACCAGCTTGTCCAGCACAGTGGCCCGTTCCAGAGCCTTCACCAGGGCGGGCAGCAGGACGTCCATCCGCTGCGGCAGCCCCGCCTGGGCGGCACGGGCGAGCGCGTCCGCATCCGGCGCCTGACCGGACTCCGAGCCCTCACCCGGGAGCATCCGCCCGTCCGGGCCCACGCCCGCCGCGACCAGCTCCCCGCGGGCGGCCACGCGCAGGACCGCCTGCAGCAGGGCGTCGGTGCGCTTCTGGTGCGCGGCGAGCACCAGCTTCTCCTGCGTGGAGAGGTGCTCCTTCACATAGCCGAGCACCGCGCCCGCCCCCGCGACCACGGCATCGACGAGATCCTCGCGGCTGGGAGCCTCCGGCGCCTGTCCCCGGCCCCTGCCGGGCAGCCGCGCAGACGGCGAGCCCGAGGCCGTTCCTCCTCCGGCCGCACCGTCCGCGCGTGCTCCTGCGCGGCCGGCACCGGTGCCCTGCGCCCCGCCCGGTGCCGCCGCACGGGGGCCGCCGAAGCTCTTCTCCTGCTCCCGCTTCTCCGCGCGCCGGCGCCGCTGCTCCTGCTGCAGCTGTGCGAGGTCGAAGGACTCCGTCAGCCGACGCGAGCCGCGCATGAGTCGGAACCGCATGCGCAGGTGGCTGGGCACCCGCCCGAGGTCGAAGTCGGTCGCGGTGACCGTGATGGGGTTCCGGTCCTCCAGGCGCCCACCGCCGGCACGGGCGGTGAGCTCCGCGGCGAGTACCTCCGGCAGGCTGCCCCGGCCCTCCTCCCCGGCGGCGCGCAGGGAGCCGAGGATGTCCCGCGCCACGTCCGGGGCAGGGACGAAGTAGGTCCGCTTCGCCTTGGGCAGCGAGCGGATGAGGGCGGAGACGTACTCCTCGCGCAGTCCCGGCACCTGCCAGGAGAAGGCCTGCGGATCGGCGCGCTCCAGGTCCCTCACCTGGATCTCGGCCGTCACCCCGTCGCCCTCCGTCCCCGGCTCGAACGAGTACCGCAGCTCGGCCCGGGCCTCGGCCTCGGTCTCCTCCCGCGCGGGCAGGGCCCAGTGCGTGGGGTAGAGGCGGGCGAGCTCGGCGGTCCGGTCCTCCGCCCCCTCCGCCAGCAGCGTGCTCAGGGGCACGTCCAGGAACCCGGGGTCCTCGCGGCGCTTCTTCCGCCACCAGCCGGTGAACTCGCTCGCCGTCGCGATGTCCTCCGGCACCCTCTCCGCGTAGAAGGCGAGGAGCGCGTCCTCGCCCTCGAGCACACGGCGGTCCCGGGTGCGGGAGGCGAACTCCTCCGCCTCGGCCAGCGTCGCGGCATTGGCCTGCTGGAAGGCGTGCTGCTCGCGCCACTCCCCCTGCACCAGGGCATGGCGGAGGAAGAGCTCCCGCGCGTGCTCACGGTCGATCCGCGTGAGGCTCACGGAGCGGTCCGAGTAGAGCGTCACACCGTAGAGGGTGGCCTTCTCCTGCGCCACGGCCTGCCCGGCGCTGCGCGACCAGTGCGGGTCCGCATGGGTGCGCTTGACGAGATCCCCGGCCGCGGCCACCGCCCAGTCCGGATCCGCCGCCGCGACGGTGCGCGCCCAGAGGCGGGAGGTCTCCACGAGTTCGGCGGCCATGACGAAGTCCGGCTTGCGCTTGAACAGGCCGGACCCGGGGAAGATCGCGAACCTCGCACCGCGGGCGCCGGCGTACTCCCGGCCGTCCGGGGTCTTCTGGCCGATCATCGAGAGCAGGCCCGTGATGAGCGAGCGGTGGATCGCCTCGCCGGGATCGTCGGAATCCGCACGCCACTCCACCTGTCCCAGCTGGATGCCCGCGCGCCCGGCGAGCGCGCGCAGCTGGGAGACGAGGTCCTGCCACTCGCGGATCCGCACGTAGTTGAGGAACTCGGCCCGCAGAGTCCGGCGGAACTTGGAGCCGGAGAGCTCCTGCGACTGCGTGCGGACGTAGTTCCACAGCGTGAGGAAGGAGAGGAAGTCGCTCGAGGCGTGCGTGAAGCGGGCGTGCGCGGCGTCCGCCTCCCCGCGCTGTTCGGCAGGACGTTCGCGCGGATCCTGGACGGAGAGTGCGGCGACGATGACCGCCACCTCCGCGCCGCAGCCGTTCTCCGCACCGGCGAGCACCATGCGCGCCAGGCGGGGGTCGATGGGCAGGGCGGCGAGCTTCCGGCCGATCCCGGTGACGGCGAGCCGGCCGTCCCGGTGCGACTTCAGCGCGCCCAGCTCCCCGAGCAGGGCGCGCCCGTCCCGCACGGCGCGGGGGTCCGGCGGGGTGAGGAAGGGGAACTCGGCCGCCTCGGCCTCCGTGTGCGCGAACCCGAGCGTCACCATCTGGAGGATCACGCTGGCGAGGTTGGTGCGCAGGATCTCCGGGTCCGTGAACTCCGGGCGGGACTCGAAGTCCGCCTGCGAGTACAGCCGGATGCAGATGCCCTCGCTCGTGCGCCCGGAACGGCCCTTGCGCTGGTTCGCGCTCGCCTGGCTGATGGGCTCGACGGGCAGCCGCTGGACCTTGGTCCGGTTCGAGTACCGGGAGATGCGGGCCACGCCCGTGTCGATGACGTAGCGGATGCCCGGCACCGTCAGCGAGGTCTCCGCGACGTTGGTCGCCAGCACCACGCGCGGGCGGGAGTGCGGAGCGAAGACGCGCTGCTGCTCCGCGGAGCTCAGCCGTGCGAACAGCGGCACGATCTCCCAGTCCGGGTACCGCCGGTTCCGGCCCCGGGTGCGGGTCACATGGTCGCTGAGCGCGTCCGCGGCATCGCGGATCTCCCGCTCGCCGGAGAGGAACACGAGGATGTCCCCCTCCGCCTCCGCAGAGAGCTCGTCCACGGCCTCGATGATCCCCTCGACCTGATCCTTGGGCTCGCGCCGTGCCGGCGTGCGGGGGCCGGGTGCGGAGCTGCGGGTGCCCTGCTGTGCACCGCCGGTCTCCTCGGCCTCGAGCGCGCGGAGTTCTGCCAGCAGTGCGGCCTCCTCCGGGTCCAGTCCCTCCGCGGCGGGGTCCGGTGCCTCCGCAGAGGCATCCGCGCCCTCCGTCGAGGCGCCCGCGTCCGGCCCGCTCTCCTCGGCCGGGTCGAGCGGACGGTAGCGGACCTCCACCGGGAAGGTCCGGCCGGAGACGGAGATGATGGGCGCGTCCCCGAAGTGCTCGCTGAACGCCTCCGGGTTGATGGTCGCGGAGGTGATGATCACCTTGAGGTCCTCACGCTGCGGCAGGAGCCGGGTGAGGAAGCCGATGATGAAGTCGATGTTGAGGCTGCGCTCGTGCGCCTCGTCGATGATGAGGACCTCGTAGTCGCGCAGCATCCGGTCGTGGCGCAGCTCGGAGAGCAGGATGCCGTCCGTCATCACCTTCACGCGCGTGCGGTCGGCCACCTGCGAGGTGAAGCGGACCTGGTAGCCCACCGTCTCGCCCAGCTCCTCCCCCATCTCGTCCGCGAGCCTCGCCGCGACGGACCGTGCGGCGATGCGGCGCGGCTGGGTGTGGCCGATCATGCCCTCGACGCCGAGGCCCAGCTCCAGGCAGATCTTGGGGATCTGCGTGGTCTTCCCCGAACCCGTCTCGCCGGCGATGACGACGACCTGGTGGTCGCGGATCGCCTCGGCGATCTCCTCCCGGTGCTCGACGACCGGCAGCTCGGGCGGGTACTCCAGGAGCGGTTCCTGCGCCGCGCGGGCCTCCCGGCGCAGCGCGCGCCGGGCCTCGTGCTGTGCGGCTGAGGGCAGGGAGGTGCCGCGGGCGGATCCGCTGCGGTCCCTGCCGCCCTGCCCCTCTCCGCCCGGCCCGCGACCCGCGGGGCCGGCTCCGCGAGCGGAGCGGCCCGCGCCGCGGCGCTCGTCCCCGGATCCGCGCTGGGAGCCTCCTCGGCCTCGGCGGCGGTTCTTCCTCCGGCCCTCTGCGGGGCCCGTCTGCTCGTCTCTCATCGCGAACACAAGGCTACCGGCCCGCACACCGGCGTACAGTCGCAGTGGCCCGTCCACACGCATCGGCCTCCGCTGCACGTCACAGGCGGGCACACGGGTGGGCCGGCGGGGAGATGCACCTCAGCCACGGGCAGACGACTTCGGAACGGGTACGGGAGGGACAGAGCGGTGCTGGCGGTGTTCGAGGGCTTCGGCGTCATCGCCGTCATCGTCCTCACCGGGTTCCTGGCCGGGAAGTTCGATCTCCTGGGCCCGCACGGCCAGCAGGTGCTCGCGAAGATCGTCTTCTACATCGCCACCCCCACGCTGCTGTTCACCACCATCGCGACGACGGACCTGGAGTTCATCTTCTCGTCCCAGCTGCTGGCGACGGGAGGGTCCGCGGCGGTCTGCGCGCTCCTCCTCTTCTGCCTCGTCCGCTTCGCACGCCGCGGCACAGCGCGAGAGGCCCTGTTCAGCGGGTGGGCCGTGAGCTACGTGAACATCGGGAACCTGGGCATACCCATCGCCGCCTACGTCCTCCACGACATCAGCTATGTGGCGCCCGTCCTCCTCTTCCAGCTGCTGATCCTCGCTCCCATCGGGATGGCGATCCTCGACGCCACCGGTCCCGGCGGAGCGCGCCACTGGTGGTCGCCGCTGCTGTCGATCGTGCGCAATCCCATCGTGATCGGCAGCGTGCTGGGCATCGCGGCCTCCGGCACGGGTCTCACCCTCCCGCCGGTGCTCTTCGATCCGCTGGAGATGATGGGGGCGATGTCCGTGCCCGGTGCCCTGCTCACGTTCGGGCTCAGCTTCCGCGACGGCTGGAGCCTGCCGGTGAAGGGCACGCGTGCGCACCTCACTCTCATCACGGTCGTGAAGCTCGTGGTGCAGCCGGCGATCGCCTGGGCCGTGGGCGGGCCGCTGCTGGGCTGGGACGGTGTGGACCTGCTCGCGATCGTCATCACCTCCGCGCTGCCCACGGCGCAGAACGTCTTCATCTACTCGATGCAGTACAAGCAGTCGGAGGGCTTGGTGCGCGATGCGGTCTTCATCACCACGATCCTCTCCGTGCCGGCGCTGATACTCGTCTCCGTGCTGCTCGGCTAGCGCATGACGCGCCTCCGTCCTGCTCCGCAGCCGGGTGCGTCCGCGAGATCCGCCGCCGTGGGCGTGTCCTCCCCGCTCCGGCCGGGCCTCTGAAGAACAATGACAGCGTGACTCCAGACGATCCGCACGAGCCCGAGGACCTCCTGTCCCGCAGGCTGAGCTCCCAGCCGGAGGGCGACGAGCCCACCGCCGCGCAGCTCGCCGCGCCCGCCGAGGACGATGCAGCGCCCGAACGGGCCGACGACGGCACCGAGGCCGCGGAGACGGCAGGCAGCGGCACAGAGCTCGAGGACACGCAGGTGTTCGACCCGTTCGACGAGCCCGGCGCCGGGTCCAAGCCCGCCCTCATCTCGGAGGAGGAGTGGGCCCTCATCGGTGCCGGCACCGCCGCCGGCGCACCGACGGTCGCCTCGCAGACGCCCGCCGCCGCGGAGACCACCGCCTCGGAGACCACCCGCACGGAGACCGCGTCCGCGCAGACCGCACCCGCGAAGCCCACCCGTGCGGAGCGGCGAGCCGCGAAGCGCGCGGCGAAGCTCGACGCGGACCGGGAGGAGGCCGCGGCCTTCGCCGCGGACGCGGGCGCGGAGGACCGCCGCCGCAATCCCCTCGACATCGTGGGTGCCGTGTGGATCGCGCTCTCCCTCCCGTTCATCATCGCCGCACTCGCGGTCCGCGTGGTGGCCTCGGGCACCTTCCTCAAGTGGACCTACTTCTGGCGTCCCGGCTTCCCGGAGGACCAGTACGGCTTCACCGCGGAGGACCGCCTCCACTACGGCTCCTACACGGTGGACTACCTCTACAACCTCGATTCGGCGCGGTATCTGGGGGACGTCGTCACCCCGGACGGCGTGCCGGTGTTCACCGCCGGCGAGCTGGCGCACATGGCGGACGTGAAGGCGCTCATCGGGCTGCTCACGCTCATCGCGATCATCGCGGCGATCGGCACCATCCTCCTGGGCCTGTACAAGTGCAGGGCAGGCGGCAGCGGCATGCGCGGGAGCCTGCGCGCCGGCGCGATCCTCACCGTCGCACTGTTCGCCGTGCTGGGAGTGCTCGGCGCACTGGGCTGGGACAGGTTCTTCACCGGGTTCCACGAGGTCTTCTTCGCGGAGGGCACCTGGACGTTCTACCTCGACGACTCGCTCATCCGCCTGTTCCCGCCGCAGTTCTGGGTGGACGCGGGTGTGGGCGCCGGCGTCATCGCGCTCGTCCTCTGCGCCTTCGCCTTCGGAATCAGCTTCGTGGGCCGGTCCCGGAGGAGAGCCCGGACCTGACGCTCCGGCGCCCGCACCGTCCCGCCGCACGCGTGCCGGGACGCGGCCGCCGCCGCCGCACAGATGTGGGGCCGGGCGAGGTTTCCCCTCTCGCCCGGCCTCAGTTCTTTTCTCCGCTGCACGGGCGCTTCCGCTCTACCATGAGTGCATGGACTTCAGACGCGACGCCCTGCTGCTGGTGGACCTCCAGATCGCCTTCTTCGAGGACCCGGGTCTGGCGGAGAAGCAAACCGAGGTCGTCGCAGCCGCGAACGCGCTCGCGGATGCGGCACGTGCGCACGATGTCCCGATCTTCCTCATCACCACCGAGCACAGCCGCGACCGTTCCACCTGGACCCTCAACATGCTCGACGACGACCAGGGCTTCCTCTTCCACGGCGACGATTCGACCGCGGTGGTCGAGGACCTCGCGACGGGGGGCATGACGCGGGTGGAGAAGACCCGCGATAGCGCGTGGTTCGGCACGGATCTGTCGCTGCGGCTGCGGAACCTGTGCGTGGGCCGCATCGTCCTGGCAGGGGTCTCCACGCACGGCTGCATCGCGCAGACCACACGGGACGCCTACGCCCACAACGTCCGCACGACCCTCGTCACGGATGCGATCGCGGACGAGCGCCGCGACTACCACGAGACGATGATCGCGCAGCTGGCCGAGGACCGGCAGGCGGACCTGCGCACCGTCGCGCAGGTCAGGCGGGAGTGGGCGCAGGGACGGTGAACGCGGGGAACCGCACCGGCTCCGGCGAGCGATCAGGATGGCGGGGAATGCCGTCCGCGAAAGCGGCGTTCCCCTGAGGTGAACATCGACATCTGGTCAGACATCGCCTGCCCCTGGTGCTACATCGGCAAGCGCCGCTTCGAGAAGGCCCTCGCTGCCTTTCCCCATCGCGACGAGGTCACGGTCGCCTGGCACTCCTTCCAGCTCGACCCCTCGCTGCCTGCGCACTACGACGGCACCGAGGCGCAGTACCTCTCCACCCGCAAGGGGATGCCCGAGGAGCAGGTCCGCCAGATGTTCGCCCACGTGCGCGAACAGGCGGCCGGGGAAGGGCTCGACTACGACTTCGACTCCCTCGTGGTGGCGAACTCCGTGCGCGGCCACCAGCTGCTGCACCTCGCCAAGGAGCAGGGCCTCGCCGGCGAGGTGAAGGAGGCGCTGCTCAGCGCCCACTTCGAGCACGGCACGGACATCGGGGACACCGAGGCGCTCGTGCGGATCGGCGTCCGCGCAGGCCTCGACGAACAGGCTGTCCGCGACGAGCTGGCCTCGGGCTCCCGCATCCGTGCGGTCGAGGCGGACATCGACGAGGCAGCGGCGCTCGGCATCCGCTCGGTGCCGACCTTCGTGCTCGACATGACCTTCGCCGTCTCCGGCGCTCAGCCCGTCGAGGTCTTCACCGCGGCGCTCGACCGCGCCTGGCAGGCCTCACACGAGGACGCCCGGAAGTGAGATCCCGCCGGACGCCATGACGTTTCGCACCTTTCAACGGTGTGCACGCATGGGCACACCGTTGAAAGGTGCGAAACGTCGCGACGTGTGCCCTCGCCGCCGGGGAGCTCAGTCGTCGACCGCGTCCCGGCCGCGCTTCACCAGCAGCTCGTCCGCCGGGTAGACCACGGAGTCGTCGCGCCCCTCGTACTCGAACTGGTTGAGGAAGTAGCGCAGGGCGTTGAGCCGCGCACGCTTCTTGTCGTTGGACTTGATCGTGATCCACGGGGCGAAGTCCGTGTCCGTGCGCAGGAACGTCTGCTCCTTGGCGGCGGTGTAGTCCTCCCACCGGTCCAGGGACTCGAGGTCCATGGGCGAGAGCTTCCACTGGCGCACCGGGTCGATCTGCCGGATCGCGAAGCGCGTGCGCTGCTCCGCCTGGGTGACGGAGAACCAGAACTTGGTGACGTGGATGCCGGAGTCGATGAGCATCTTCTCGAACAGCGGCGCCTGCTCCATGAAGGTCTCGTACTCCGCGTCCGTGCAGAAGCCCATGACGCGCTCCACGTTCGCCCGGTTGTACCAGGAGCGATCGAACATCACGATCTCGCCGCTGGTGGGCAGATGCTGGACGTACCGCTGGAAGTACCACTGCCCCAGTTCCACGGAGGACGGCTTCCCCAGCGCCACCACCCTCGCCGCACGCGGGTTGAGGTGTTCCGTGAACCGCTTGATGGTGCCGCCCTTGCCTGCGGCGTCCCGGCCCTCGAACACGATGACGTGCTTGAGGTCCTCGTCCTGCGCCCAGTACTGGAACTTCAGCAGCTCCACCTGCAGGCGGTACTTCTCGAGCTCATAGGCCTCACGGTCCATGCGCTCTTCGTAGGGATACCCCTCGCGCCACGTCTCCACCGCACGGCCGCCCGGATCGATGAGGTCCGGATCGTGGGTGTGCCCGTCTGCGACGTGGTATCCCTCCAGGTGAAGCCGGTCGATGTACTCCCGGAGGTTCTCCCGCTGCCGGGGATGCATGTTGTCCATTGACCGTCCTTCACGTGTTCCTGCAGGTTTCCGAGACTAGCCGCCCGAGGTGAGCGTCCGGTGAATCGCGTCCGCCCCGGCGATGAACCGGCGAACGCTCAGTCCCGCTCCACGTCCTTGCGCGGCACCAGGAGCGAGGCGACCACCGGGACGCCGGCCACGCACGCGAGCGCCAGCGGGTAGCCGGCCGCCGTGACGAGGGCGCCCACCACGGGGCCCACGCCGGAGGAGACGAGATGCTGACCGGTGTTCTGGATCCCCAGCGCCTTGCCGGACCAGCGGCTGCCCGCGGCCTCGGCGATGGAGGTGAAGGCGAGGCCGTTGTCCGCGACCGAGGCCGCGGAGGCGAGCACCAGCACCACCGCACCCAGCACGGGCATCACGCCCAGGCTGGTCGCGGCGACGGCCCCGGTGAGGACCGCGGCGGCGAGGGCGACGATACGCAGCACGAACATGCGCGAGGGCGCCCGGTCGCTGAGGCCGCCCATGACGATGCGCCCGGCCGCACCCACGAGCTGCGCGACGCCCACCACCAGGCCGGCCGTGTGCGCCTCCATCCGCTGCACGTCCATGAGCCACACCAGTCCGTAGGTCATGAAGGTGAACTGCGGGATGACGAGGAGCGCGGAGACCGCATGGATCCGGAGGAGGAAGGAATCCCCGCGATACGGGTTGACCGAGGAGGGCGCACCGGTGGGCAGGTCGTCCGGATCCTCCACCTCGGCGCGCGCGGGCCGCGGAGGATCGACCACGCCCGCCCAGCAGGCCGCACCGGAGACGGCGGCCAGCACGGCGGCGAGGACGAGGAAGCCGGTGATCCCCCACAGCGCCGCCACAGCGGGCACCGTCACGGCGGCGATGCCTGTGCCGAGGGGCTGGGACATCTGCCGGATCCCCATCGCCAGACCGCGCCGCTCCCGGGAGAACCAGCCCGCGACCACCCGCCCGGTCGCCGAGTTCACACTCGCGCAGGCCGCGCCGGCGAGAGCGAGCAGACAGATGAGCGACAGCGGGTGTGCGAGCATCCCTGCACGGGAGAGCACGACGCCCAGCCCTGTGATCGCGGCCGCGCCGAGGAGACCCGCGGCGATGACGAGCCGTTCCCCGCGGCGGTCCGCGAGCGCACCCCACGCCACGAGGGTGAGCACCATGCCGAAGCTGGTGGAAGCCGCTGCGGTGCCGGCGAGGGTGAGGGAATAGCCGGCGTCCCGCAGGAGCGGGATAAGGAAGGAGGGCCCCACGAGGACGATCGTCGCCGTCGTCTGCCCCAGCACGCCCAGCGCCAGGCCGCGCCAGCCCAGGATCCGCCTGCGACGCGCGTCCGGGGGCGGACCGGCGCCGTCTCCTCTCCGGGACCGGTCAGGCGGTGGAGCGGAGGAAGCGGGCGACATGCGTGCAGACTACGCCCGCGACCAGGATCCGGGAGCGATCTTCTCGCCAGGCAGGACGCCCAGGCGGCCCGTCACGCGGACAGCAGAGTCCCGCGGGCGTGGTCCCGGAGGCTCCTGCCTGCGTCCAGGCCCACGACTGCCCGCACACGACCGTCCACCGGTGCGGCGAACTCGACGAGGAGAGGATCCTCGCTCACGGTGTGCACCTGTACGCCCGGCACCACGGCACCGAAGCCCGCCAGCTGATGCCCGTGGATCCTCGCCGACCACGGGCTCACAGGGGAGTAGGGCCCCGGGTCCTCCCCGCCGGCGAACGCATGCAGCAGCGAGCGCGCCGCGTGGGCGCCCTGCGCCTCCGCGTCGTCCCAGTGGTCGATGCGGTAAGCGGTCTCGCCTGCGTGGACGGCCACCGCACCCGCCGCCCAGACGGGCACGGGCTCGGGATCATGAGAACTCGCCCAGACACCCGCGCCCGAGGCCGCTGGCGCCCCCGCGCCCGCCGCCGCGTCTCCCAGCCCCGCAGCCTCAGCAGCCGCGCCCCGCAGGCGCAGACGCGAATCGACCGGCAGTCCCGCTGTGAGCACACTCTCCGCACCCGAGTCCGCCGCCCCGGCACTCCCCCACCCGGGCACTGCCGGGCCGTCCGCGCCCATGGCCTCTGCGGAGTCCCCCGCACGCAGCCCGGCGGGCGGGGCGGGCACGGAGCCGTGCGCCGCGACGACGAGGTCGGCCGCCACCTGCGTGCCGTCGGAGAGGAGGACCGCACCGGGGCCGCCGGCCACAGTCGGCACGGACCCCAGCTCCGTGATCCTCACGCCCCAGCGGGCGTCGACCGCCGCAGAGTGCAGAGAGGCCAGGCGACGGGCGACGGGCTCTCCCAGGGACCGGGCGGCCGGCAGGACGGAGCGGGCGACGAGGGTCACCGCGCAGCCGGCCTCGCGCAGCAGGCTCGCGGCCTCGGCCCCCACGAGACCGGTGCCGGAGACCACGACGCGGAGCGGACGGTTCGCAGGGGAGCTGTCCCGGCGCTGGGCACCGGCGACGAGGGCGCGGATCCGCACGGCGTCCTCGACGGTGTGCAGCGAGCTGAGACGGCCGGCGGACCGCCACGCTCCGGCGCCCGGCACCTCGAGCTGATGCGGGGCGGAACCGGTCGCGACGATGAGAGCGGCGGCCTCCAGTTCCGCGCCGCTCTCGAGGGTGAGGCGCAGCAGCGGTGCCGTGTCCGCACGCACCGCGCTGCCGGGGCGCTCTCGCGGTGCCGGGCACGGGCCTGAGCCGGATTGGTCCGCCGGTGTCCCCGCGATGTCCACGCGCACCAGGCGGGCGGCGGAGGTCTCGGCACCTGCGAGCGGAGGGCGGAGGGCTGCCGCCTTCTCCGGGGTCAGCCGTCCGGTCATGACGGCCTTGTCGACCATCGTCCGGTCGACGGCCTCCCCCTCCGGCCCGGTGAGATGCAGAACGCGCCAGGGGCGCTCGTCCTCCGGCCGCGGGACCGCCGAGCTCACCTCCTGCGGATCGTGAGGGCCGAGAGCCGCGACGAGCGCCGCTGCGGCCGCCCTGCCCGCGGCACCGCCGCCTGCCACCACCAGGGTCCTGCGTGCGTCCGCCTCCGTCATGCCGTCTCCCTCCTCACCACCCGGTGAGGCCGGGCGGTCCGGGACGATCCTAGTCCGCACGCACCGCCCCCGCCGTGACGCCGCTCACCTCGCCCGAGGCCGCGGACACCCTGGCAGCCATTACCCCCTAGGGGTATCATTTCGACTACAGGCATGCACGCACCCGTTCCCATGCGGCCAGAGGGGAAGAGGAGCGCGCGGGAGCTGGGGATGAGAGGATCACCGCATGAGCACAGACACGGACGCGACGAGTACTGCAGCGGCGCACACGGACGGCGCAGACTCCTGCGAGGAGCAGGGCCACACGCACGGCTACTCCGGGGACAAGGCACGGCTGCAGGCTCGCCTCAAGCGCATCGAAGGACAGGTGCGCGGCCTGGCACGCATGATCGACGAGGACAAGTACTGCATCGACATCCTCACCCAGGTCAGCGCGACGACCTCCGGCCTGGAGAACGTGGCCCTGGCGCTCCTGGAGGATCACCTCGCACACTGCGTCGTGGACGCCGCACGCGCAGGCTCTGCGGATGAGAAGGTCACGGAGGCCGCGGACGCGATCCGCAGGCTCGTGAAGTCCTGAGGCACAAGGACGGCACGTCACACAATGGCGGGCCCTCGGACGCCGACCGCACCCCTCGCCTCACGTTCATGCAGGCGAGGACCCTGCTCCATGTCCCCCCAGTGAGATTCGAACTCACACTGAATCGATTTTAAGTCGACTGCCTCTGCCGATTGGGCTATAGGGGGCAGGCTCAGCCTAGCGTGTGGTGCCGCCGCTCGCCTCAGCGCCCTCGGGCCGCCGCTCCGCCTTCTCCTCACCCCGGCGCGAAGGGATCAGCAGGATCAGCACCACGGCTGCGGCCGCTGCCGCCGCCACGCCCACCGTGGCGGCGGGTGCGCGTTCATAGGCGTAGAGCACCGCCGCGAACCCGGCGAAGCCCACCAGCGAGTAGACCGTCGCCCAGGCGGCGCCGCCCAGTGCCAGCGCGGGCAGGTAGCGGAGGAACGGCATCCGCACGGTGCCGGCCGCCAGATTGGCCACCGTCTGGAAGCCCACCGTGAGGAAGCTCAGCGCCACGACAGGCGCGCCCCAGCGGCCCACCCTGGCCTCGGCCGCGGCGTAGCGCTGGGACTCCAGCATCCGCCGCACCCTCCGGGACCGCGAGAGGCCGCCCCGTGCCAGGCGCCCCAGCGCATAGGTGCCGCCGGCACGCACCAGCACGATGCCGTACATGATGAGCCACACCACCGCGAAGGGCATGTTCCAGGAGCTCGGGTCCATCTCACCTCCCACTCCCCCGGCGCGTCGACCGGAGTGCGAGTCCACTCGCCGCCCGGCTGCCGGGCGGCACCGCCGGCGGCTCTCTCACCTCCATGGTAAGGGTGACCTCAGTTCGGGGGCGAACGCGGCGATGCGCACACGCCTCCCGCCGCCTGCGCCGAGGCCTCCCGCCGCGCCCCGCCCCACAGGGCGTCCTGCCTCACACAGCGCCCCGCTTCACACAGCGTCCCGCGCCCGGGAACGAGCGGAGGGCCCCGTCCCGCATGTCTGCGGTCCAGGGCCCTCTGCTCATCGCGCCGTCACCGGCACGCGCGCCTCAGCTCTCCCACATCGGTGCACGCGCCTCTGCACGTGCACCTCAGTGAGACGCTCACGCCTTGGCGGGCTCCTTCTTGGGAGCGGGCTTGGAGTGCGCGGCCTCCACGAAGGCCTTGCGCGGGACGTCGAGATCCTTGAGCGGGGTGACGTCGCGGCCCAGGACCAGGTTGAGGCCCCAGTTCGCGAACACGCGCACCTTGCGGTCCAGCGTGGGGATCGCGTAGCCGTGGTAGCCGCGGTGCATGAGCCAGGCGAGCACGCCGCGGGCCTCGAAGCTGCCCATCTGGCTCACGCCCTTGTACAGGCCCATGCCCGCGACCGCACCCAGCGACTTGTGGAAGTACTGGGTGAATTCGGACTCCCCGCGCATGGCGGCGAGCAGGTTCTTCGCGAGCACCGGAGCCTGGCGGACGGCGTGCTGCGCGTTGGGGACGCAGAAGCCGCCGGGTCCTTCGCCGGAGAGATCCGGGACCGCCGCGTTGTCGCCGGCGGCCCAGGCGCCCTCGACGACGCCCTCTTCGCTCTCCACGCGCAGATCCGCACGCACCGTCACCCGGCCGCGCTCGTCGAGCGGGAGATCGGAGTCGACCAGGACCGGGTTGGCCTTGACGCCGGCGTTCCAGACTATGGTGTCCGCGTCGAACTCCTCGCCGTTGGACAGCTTGATGTGCTTGTCCGTGCAGTCCTGGAGGAAGGTCTCGAGGTAGACGTCGATGCCGCGCTCGCGCAGGTGGTCCACCACCCAGCGGGCCTGGGCCTCGCCCACCTCCGGCATGACCCGGCCCATCGCCTCGACGAGGACGAAGCGGAGGTCGGCCTCCGTGAGCGTGTCGTACTGGGCCACGGCGGCGCGCGCGAGGTCCTCGAGCTCAGCGAGCGACTCGATGCCGGCGAAGCCGCCGCCCACGAACACGTAGGTCAGGGCCTTGCGGCGCTCGGCGTCGTCCTCCATGAGCGAGGCCTCGGCGATGCGGCCCAGCACGTGGTCGCGCAGAGCCACGGCCTCCTCGATCCGCTTGAGGCCGATGGCCTCCTCGGCCAGCCCGGGGATCGGCAGCGTGCGCGGCACGGAGCCCGCTGCGAGGACGATCTGGTCGTAGTCGAGCTCGAAGGGCTCGTCGCCGTCCTGCTCGATGACGACGAACTTCTTCTCGTGGTTGATCGAGGCCACGGAGCCGGTGATGACCTCCGCACCGCGGAGGTTGCGGCGCAGCGGCACGACGGCGTGACGCGCCTCGATGTTGCCGCCGGCGACCTCCGGCAGGAACGGCTGGTAGGTCATGTACGGGTTGGGGTCCACCACGGTGACCGTGGCCTCACCCCGACCCAGGTCGCTGAGGAGGTTCTGGGCCACCACGAGGCCCAGGTAGCCGCCGCCGACGATGAGGATGCGAGGACGCAGAGCGTTGTTTCGAATGAGAGCCATGCCCTCATCCTAGGCCCTTGTGAAAACTTTCACTAGCCGTCCCGGGACCTCCGCCGGATCCGCAGGAGACCCACACCGGCCGCGATGAGAAGGCCCAGGGAGACGAGCCCGCCGGCCACCAGCACCACAGGCCCCAGCCGGGCGGGCGGCACGGTCCCGCCCACGGCGACGGGCGCCTGCTCCGCGTCCTCGGACGCGCCCGGTCCCCCGCCCGAGTCCGGGGAGGCGGTCTCCTCGCCCGCCTGTGCCTCGTCGTCGGCCGCCCTCCTGTGCATGCGCACCCAGTCCGCCAGCTCGTCCGCGGCCGAGGCCGTCTCACCGGACGGTTCCCAGTTCAGTGCCGCCGGGGGGTCGATCCTCCCCCAGCCCACCTCCGGGTCCGGGGCGTCCGCGGTGCTCCGGCCGTCGTGGCCCTTCACCGCACCGGCGGTCTGCTCCAGCGCGGCGACCACCTCGTCCGCGCTCATCTCCGGGTGCGCGGAGCGCAGCAACGCCACGACCCCGGAGACGACGGGTGCCGCGAACGAACAGCCGTCCGCCGTGCCGTAGCCGCCGTCGTAGAACGGGACGGGGATGCCCTCGGCCGGTCCCATGAGGTCCACCGCGGTGCCCGGCGCCGAGGAGGACTGGCGCACCTCGCCGGAGCGGGCGAGACCGCCCACCCCCACCACACCCGGGACGGTCGCGGGGGACCACGCCTGCGTGGCTCCCTGCGAGCGGTTCCCCACGCAGGCGATGACGACGACGTCCTCCGCATAGGCCCGGGCGAAGGTCTCGTCCCAGGATTCGGGCCAGGCGGGGTCGTTCCAGCCCAGGGACATGTTGACGACGGAGGCGCCGGAGTCGATCGCCCAGTCCAGCGCCTGCTGGGCCTGCGTGCGGGTGGACTCCGCGTCCGAAGGGCCGCCGGCACCCAGCCAGACGGAGGCCGCCGCGATCTTCGACTGCGGCGCGACGCCCACCGGTCCCGCGCCCGTGCCGTTGCCGGCGATCACCCCGGCCACGGCCGTCCCGTGGTGGATGATCTCGTCCGGCCCCACGGGCACGGTGCCGTCGTGACCGGAACCGGAGAAGTCCTTGGAGGCGGTGACCCTGCCGGTGAGGTTCTCGTGGTCGTCCTTCACCCCGGAGTCGATGACCGCGACCGTGACGCCCTCGCCCTGGGTGGTCTCCCACATCTCCGGGATGCCGTAGTCCTCAAGGAACCACTGCCCGGGGCCGGGCTCCGGCACGTCGTCCGGGGCCGCCTGGGCGGGTGCCGCGCCCGCGGCACCGCCGAACACGTAGACGGCGATCATTCCGAGGGCGGCGACGACCGCGGCGATGCGGAGGATCCGCGTGCGCAGACGCCTGCGCCGCTCGCGCCGGTGCCCTCGTGGCTCCATGGCGACGGTCAGCTCGCGGAGGCGGCAGGATCCGCGGATGTGCCCGCGGCCTCGGGCGAGGCCAGGCCCAGCGCGATCCCGTCGAGGATGTCGGACTCGCTCACCCGGATCTCCAGGGTGCCCCCGCCGCCGGAGACCGCGTCGTCGATGAGCTCCACCAGCCGGGAGAACACCTGCGCGCCCGCGGCGATCACGTCCGCACGACCGGGATGCATGTACGGCAGCGCCCGGCGCTCGTCCGCGGTCATCGCGCTGAGGCGGTCCGCCGTCTCCACGATCTGCGTCCGGGTGAGAGCGCTCCCGTGGATCGCCTCGCGGTCGTACTCGTCGAGCTCCAGCGCAGCCGCCGCGAGCGTGGTGATGGTGCCGGCCACTCCCACGAGGGTGCGCGCGGCGGAGACGTCGACGTGCGCGGACGCCTCCGCGAATGCCTGGTCCACGTCCGCGCGCAGCGAGCCGAGCTCCGCCTCCGCCGGCGGGTCGCTGCGCACCCAGCGCTCGAAGAGGCGCACGCACCCGATGTTCATGGAGTGGGCTCCGGCGACCTCGCCGGAGCCCAGCACCAGCTCCGTCGAACCTCCGCCGAGGTCCATGACGAGATGAGGGCCGGTCGCGTCGAGACCCGCGGTGGCTCCGCGGAACGACAGCGCGGCCTCCTCCACGCCCTCGATGACCTCCGGCGCGATGCCGAGCCGCTCCCGGACGCCGGCGGCGAACACGTCCCGATTGCTCACGTCGCGGCTGGCCGAGGTCGCCACGAACCGCTGCCGGTCCGGGCGCAGGCCCGCGACGATCTCCGCGTACTCCTCGCACACGGCGAAGGTGCGTTCGAGGGCCTCCGGGGCGAACTCGCCGGTGGCGTCCACGCCCTGACCCAGGCGCACCACACGCATCTCGCGGGCCAGCTCCGTGAGCGTGCCGTCGGGAGCGACGTCCGCCACCAGCAGACGCAGGGAGTTGGTGCCGCAGTCGAAGGCGGCGGTGCGGACCGTGCCCGCAGGGCGGTCGGCCCCCGGTGTGACGGCGGAGTCCTCCGTGCCCGCGTTCCCCGATGCACCTGCCGATGCGAGATGCGCGGCGAAGGCCTCCGTGAGCGGCACCCCGCTCATGCGCGCGAGCGCCTCATCACCCACCGGGTTGGTGCCCGGACCGGCGGCGAGGCTGTGGCCCACCAGCGCGTGGAGGCACTTCACCCGGGTGGGCATGCCGCCCGCGGAGAAGTCCTCGATCTCCGTCACCTCGGCCAGACCGGCCTCCGCGCCCACCCGGGAGCGGTCGGCGAGATAGGCGCGGTGGGCCTCGGCATAGGCTGCGCGGAGGTCCGCATCCGCGGCGAGCCTCTCGGTGAACTCCGCCATCACGCCGTTGGCCTCCATCCGGGAGCATTCGGCGACGATCTCCGGGTGCGTGAGGTAGTAGGTGGTGGGGAACGGCGTGCCGTCCTCGAGCCGGGGCGCGGTCGCGACCACGAGGGGCTCGCCGGTGCCGGCGGCGCGGGCCGCGACTCCCACCACACCCCGCGGCATCCGGCCCAGTTGCTCGCGGATGCGCTCGCGGTCAGCGTCGGTGCAGGGGGTGATCACCGGTCCTCCTCGTATGCGTAGCCGACCGCGCGCAGGGAGTCGACGAGTTCGATGTACCAGGGGCGTGCGCGCGCCTCACTGGACGCCCCTGCCTGCGAGGTGGACGATGCGTTCCCGTCCTCGCCGCCGCCGACGACGATATAGGCATTCTCCCCTTCGCGCACATAGCCCATCCTCTCGCGGGCCAGGCGTTCGATGTGGGCGGGGTCGTCGAGCTTCTCCCGCTCCGCCCGCAGGTGCTCCACCTCGCCCTGCGTCGACTCGATGTCCGCCTCCAGCGCGGCGACCTGCTGCATCTGCGACAGGCCCGTGCCGATGGGCTTGAGCAGCCCCGCGGCGACGAGGAGGACCGCTCCGAGGATGACCGCGGAGCGGTAGGTGAAGCGGCGGCCTGCAGCGGTGGCGTCGGCGGCGTCCGGATCGAGGATCGACGAACCCGGGCTCCACCCGCGGGCGGAGCTGCGGCGCGCTCCGGAACC
Source organism: Brevibacterium salitolerans (assembly GCF_039531405.1). Classification (NCBI taxonomy): domain Bacteria; kingdom Bacillati; phylum Actinomycetota; class Actinomycetes; order Micrococcales; family Brevibacteriaceae; genus Brevibacterium; species Brevibacterium salitolerans. The sequence goes on from NZ_BAAAPZ010000001.1 coordinate 155,300, forward strand.
GCTGCGTCCGGGACCGCGTTCCGGCCGGCTCTTGTCGCTGCGTCTGCTCATCCGTCACCTCGGGCCGCGGAACGGGGGAAGGGGCGCGGCACACTCCAGTGTGCCGCGCCCCCTGTCGCTCCGCCCGGATTCCGAAGGTCCCGGCGTGTCCGCCCGCCGGCCCTCACCCCGGGACGAGACTCCGCCCGGATTCCGAAGGTCCCGGCGTGTCAGCCCTGGAAGCGGGGGAACGCGGAACGGCCCGCGTACCGCGCGGCATCGCCCAGCCAGTCCTCGATGCGCAGGAGCTGGTTGTACTTCGCCACGCGCTCCGAGCGGGCGGGCGCACCGGTCTTGATCTGGCCGGCGTTCAGAGCCACGGAGAGGTCGGCGATCGTGGTGTCCTCGGTCTCACCGGAGCGGTGCGAGATCATCGCCGTGTAGCCATTGGACTGTGCCAGGCGCACCGCCTCGAACGTCTCCGTGAGCGTGCCGATCTGGTTGACCTTCACGAGCAGCGAGTTCGCGGCACCGGACTCGATGCCGCGGCGCAGACGATCCGGGTTCGTGACGAAGAGGTCGTCGCCCACGATCTGCACCTTGTCCCCCAGCCGCTCCGTGAGGGTGACCCAGCCGTCCCAGTCGTTCTCGTCGAGCGGATCCTCGATGGAGACCAGCGGGTACTTCGCGACGAGGTCCGCGTAGTAGTCCGTCATCTGCTCGGCGGTGCGGGTCTGCCCCTCGAAGCTGTAACCGGCCTCGGAGTGGAACTCGGAGGAGGCGACGTCGAGGGCGAGCGCGATCTCCTTGCCGGGGATGCGTCCCGCTGCCTCGATGGCGGTGAGGATGAGATCCAGCGCCTCGGCATTGGACTCCAGGTTGGGGGCGAAGCCGCCCTCGTCGCCGAGGCCGGTCGAGAGCCCGCGCTCCGCCAGCACCTTCTTCAGGGAGTGGTAGACCTCCGCGCCCCACTGCAGTGCCTCGCTGAAGGAGGCCGCCCCGATGGGCGCGATCATGAACTCCTGGATGTCCACGTTGGAGTCCGCATGGGAGCCGCCGTTGAGGATGTTCATCATGGGCACCGGCATGAGGTGGCTGTTGGGGCCGCCCAGGTACCGGAAGAGCAGCAGGTCCGCGGACGTCGCGGCCGCACGCGCCACCGCGAGGGAGACGCCGAGGATCGCGTTCGCACCCAGCCGGGACTTGTTCTCCGTGCCGTCCAGGTCGATGAGGACGTCGTCGACGATGCGCTGCTCGTCCGCGTCGATGCCGGCGATCGCCTCGTTGATCTCGTCGACCACGGACTCGACGGCACCCAGCACGCCCTTGCCCAGGTACCGCTCCGGATCGCCGTCACGGTTCTCGACGGCCTCGAACTCACCGGTCGAGGCACCGGACGGCACGCCCGCGCGTGCCGTGGCGCCGTCTTCGAGGAGCACCTCGACCTCGACGGTGGGGTTTCCACGGGAGTCGAGGATCTCCCGTGCGTTAGCGGCGATGATCTCTGCCACGAGCTCTCCTTCTGTCATCACACGCACAGCGGCGCGCGCACGCTCTGCGCGTGCTCTCCGGCTTCAAGAATGCGTCAACAGCCGCGTGGGCATGCGGACGCCCACAACCCTAGTGCACGAGCGGCCTCCAGCCCTCCCCGCCTCACTCCGGCCCGGTAGGCCGTCCGCCGGAGAGCCGGCTGATGCTCTCCGAGGTCTGCGCCAGCCGCAGCATGTCCACCACGAGCCGCGAGAGCTCGTACGTGCCCACCGCGACCCCGAGGGCGGTCCGGTCTCGCGAACCCGTCATGTCCAGGCCGAGCGTGCCGATCCGTCCGACCGCGTCCGCGATCGTGCGGAGCGTGTCCGTCCGCCACTCGATGCCCACCGCCGCGGACCGCGCGATCCTCTCCTCCACGGCGGCACGGGCCGCACTCGCGGCATCGGGCCACCCCTGCGTCTCCATGACGTCCCGGAGGGCCTCGCGACCGTCTCCCCCGCCCGAGGCCTCGGCGCGCCCCTCCGGAGGCCTGCGCTCTCCGACGGCGAGCGTCTGCGCCGCCTCCATCACCGCCAGGTCTCCGGCCTCCGGATCGTCGATGACCTCCGTGAGCGCGCGAATCGTCTCCAGTGAGGAGCCGATGTGCCGGCGCAGGCCCAGGATGAGTTCGAGGCGCTCGAGGTGGGGCCGGCCGTAGACCGCCGTGGTCTGGTTCCGCTTCTCGCCCGGCGGCAGGAGCCCCTCCCGGATGTAGAACTTCACGCTTGCGGTGGTGGTGTCCGCCGCCGCGGCGAGTTCGCTGAGCTTCATCCTGCCTCCTCGCGTCTCCCGCCGCGGGCCCTCGCTGCCCGCCCGCCGGACTGTCCGCCTGCGGGGCCGAGCCGGTGACGGCTGCCGCCAGGAGGTTGGATAGGGATCCTCCCCGCTGCTGTCCACGTTGCAGGCTCGGGTAGCGACACTATCTGATGGAGGTATGGGACTCCAGACCGTGCTCATCGTCTCCCACGCCTCCGCCGCTCTCGCGGTGCTCCTGCTCGGGCCCGTGAACATGCTCCGGCGCCGCCGGGACCGCTTCCATCGCCTGCTCGGCCGTTCGTGGGTCGCGCTCATGTACGCCACCTGCGTCTCCGGCCTCTTCATCTACGACCACGGCGTTTCGTTCTTCCACGTGCTCGCGGTGTTCACGCTCTGCACGGTGTCACTGGGCGTGTGGCGGATACGGCGGGGCGACCGGCGCGGCCATGCGGGCAACATGATCGGCAGCTACGCGGGCACGCTCATCGCCTTCGCCTTCGCAGCGCTCCTCCCGGACAGGTTCATCCAGCAGACCGCCACGACCCATCCCGCCGGCCTGCTGACCTACACGGGCGGCCTCGTGCTCGCACTACTCGTCTGGCTGATCCTGCTGCGCCGGATCGCGCACGCCGGGACCGCCTCACATCAGGACGGGGCCGCCTCGCATCGGACCGCCGGTGCCCCTGCGCCGGCTGCCCGGCCGGAGCGGCTCAGTCCTCCCGGCTCACGAGCGTCCGACGCAGCCGGCCGGTGACGTCCTCCCCCAGGCCGTGATGGGCCAGATATCCCTCGACCCCGTCGAACTCGCGGTCGAGCCGATCGAGGACGTCCGCCATCCACTCGGGCCGGGCCGCCGTGGCGCTGATCCCGGTCTCGGAGACTCCCGCGCTGGCGACGTTGCGTCCCAGCGCGCGGAGGAAGTCCTCGCCCAGGTACCGCTCGGTGAGCGCGTAGTCGGCGATGACGTCGTCACGCGGCACACCGGCCAGGGTGAGGACGAAGGCCGCGATCATGCCGGTGCGGTCCTTGCCTGCGGAGCAGTGGAACACGACGGCTCCCTCCTCATGCGCCGCGAGCCGGCTGACGACGTCCACGAACGCCGCGCCCGCCGTGTCGATCATGGCCCGGTAGAGGCCGGGCAGGGAATGCTCGGAGAGGGTGAGCCGCCGCGGGCTCTGCGGGTCCAGCGGCATGAAGCGATTGCCGAGGAGGGGGACGTGTGCGTACGAGAACGCCTCGCTCCCCAGGACATCCGGAATGCGTGCGACCTCGCGCTCCTCCCGCAGGTCCACGACGCTGCGGATCCCGAGTTCGGCCATGAGCGAGTGGGAGCTGGCGTCGAGCCTGCCGAGGCCGTCCGCCCGGAAGAGGCGGCCTGCGGCGATGCGCCCGCCGTCGGCGGTGCGGTACCCGCCCAGGTCGCGGAAGTTGAAGGTCCCCTGCACGGGTATGCGCGGGGCGAGGTGGGTGCCGGCCCCCACCGGCGCGGCCTCCTCCCGTGCGTGCGCGTCCGGCGTCCGTGTGCCCGGTGTCGTCGTCATCCGTCCTCCTCTGCGGTGCGGGTGGTGCGGTCCGGTCCGTGGTCCGTCTCAGGTGTGCCGAGGAGCTTGTGCTCGGCCGCCCCGAGCGCCCGCCGCATCAGCCCGACGGCCCGCTCTCCCGCGGCGCGGGGCGGTTCCGGGGCCGAGGCCCCCGTCCGCTTCTCCTCTGCCTTGACAGCACTGTAGGCCGCCTGCACCCGGTCGAGCGGTACGGGATGCGCGGACTCGAAGACGTGCGGGTGCCTGCGCACCAGCTTGGCCGCGAGTCTCCGCTCCACCCGTTCGAAGGTCTCACCGGGCGCGCGTCCGCCGTGATCGTCCAGCAGCGCGGAGTGGAACAGCACCTGGTAGAGGAGATCTGCGATCTCGCCCTCCACCGCGTCGACGCGCTGGGCCTGCCCGGGGCCGGCCTCGGCACCCGGTTCGCGGAGCTGCCCCTCCGCGTACAGCTGCTCCTCCGCGGCCAGGAGCTCCGCCGACTCCTCCACGAGATACCGCGCGAGCGTGGCGTGCGTGTGCGCTGAGGCCCACGGACAGCGGGCCCGGACGAACGCCATGATCCCGGTGAGGCTCATCCCGTCCGTGTCCGGACGGGGCCACGGCTCGCGCGTGTCCCGCGGATCCATCAGCGGTTCCCGCGCGCGGACCCGGTTGTGCCCGCAGCGCCGGCACCACCCGCAGATCCGGCGGTCGTGGCCGGGACCTCGGTGCCCTGCACGATCTCCGGCTCCGGGAGGATCGCATCGAGGAAGGACCGCGCCCAGGTGAGGATGTCCGAGTCGACGACCTCCCGCCGGTCGAAGCCGTTGCCGGCCACCGGCTTGGGTACCAGCAGGGAGCGCACGGCGGGCTTGATGAGCGACTTGGGGTACATGCGCCTGAGCCGGGCGATCTGCGAGTCCGGCAGGTCCTCGACGGGACCGAAGCGGATGAAGTTGCCCTGCATCACGATGTCGGTGATGCCCGAGGCCCGCGCCCGGATCCGCAGCCGGGCGACGTCCGCGAGCACGCCCACGGAGGCCGGCGGCGGGCCGTAGCGGTCCGCGAGCTCGGCCAGCACCTCCTGGATCTGCTCCTCCCCGGACGCCGCGGCGAGCTTGCGGTAGGCCTCCAGCCGCAGCCGTTCGTGCTCCACGTAGTCCGTGGGGATGTGTGCGTCCACCGGCAGCTCGATCCGCATCTCTGGCTCCTCGTGGGTGTCCTCCCCCCGGAAGTTGGCTACGGCCTCGCCCACGAGGCGGATGTAGAGGTCGAATCCCACGCCCTCGATGTGACCGGACTGCTGGCCGCCCAGCAGGTTGCCGGCCCCGCGGATCTCCAGGTCCTTCATCGCCACCTGCATGCCCGCGCCCAGCTCCGAATGCTCGGCGAGGGTCTTGAGCCTGTCGTGCGCCGTCTCCGTGAGCGTGCCGTCGCCGGGGAACAGGAAGTAGGCGTAGGCGCGTTCGCGGCCGCGCCCCACCCGGCCGCGCAGCTGGTGCAGCTGGGAGAGGCCGAACCGGTCCGCCCGGTCGATGATGAGCGTGTTGGCGTTGGCGATGTCGATGCCCGTCTCCACGATGGTGGTGCAGACGAGGACGTCGTACTTCCGCTCCCAGAAGTCCACGATCACCTGTTCGAGGCGCTGTTCGCCCATCTTGCCGTGGGCGATCCCGATCCGGGCCTCCGGCACGAGCTCCGCGATGTGGCCCGCGACCCGTTCGATGTCCTGGACCTTGTTGTGGATGTAGAACACCTGGCCCTCGCGCATGAGCTCGCGCCGGATCGCGGCGGCCACCTGCCGGTCCTCGTAGCGGCCCACGTAGGTGAGGACGGGATGGCGCTCCTCCGGCGGAGTGGCCAGCGTGGACATCTCGCGGATGCCGGTGACGGCCATCTCCAGCGTGCGCGGGATGGGGGTGGCGGACATCGCGAGGACGTCCACGTCCGCGCGCATCGCCTTGAGCGTCTCCTTGTGCTCCACGCCGAACCGCTGCTCCTCGTCGATGATGACGAGTCCCAGGTCCTTGAACTTCACGGAACCGGACAGCAGCCGGTGCGTGCCGATCACCAGGTCGATGGTCCCGGCGGCGAGGCCCTCCACCACCCGGTCGGACTCCTTCTTGGACTGGAAGCGCGAGAGGGAGGCCAGCGTCACGGGGAAGCCGGCGTAGCGTTCGGAGAAGGTCTCGAAGTGCTGCTGGACGAGCAGTGTGGTGGGCACCAGGACGGCCACCTGCTTGCCCTCCTGGATCGCCTTGAAAGCGGCGCGGACGGCCACCTCGGTCTTGCCGTAGCCCACGTCGCCGCAGATGAGGCGATCCATGGGCACGGACTTGCGCATGTCCGCCTTCACCTCGTCGATGGTGGTGAGCTGGTCCGGGGTCTCCACGTAGTGGAAGGCGTCCTCGAGCTCCCGCTGCCAGGGGGTGTCCGGGCCGTAGGCGTAGCCCGAGGTGGCCTGGCGGGCGGAGTAGAGACGGACGAGTTCGCCTGCGATCTCCTTGACAGCCTTGCGCGCACGGGACTTCGTCTTCGCCCAGTCCGCCCCGCCCATCTTGTTGAGGCCGGGGCTCTCCCCTCCCACGTAGCGGGTGACCTGGTCGAGCGAGTCGGAGGGGACGAACAGGCGGTCTCCGGGCTGCCCGCGCTTGGACGGCGCGTATTCGATGACGAGGTACTCGCGGGTGTGCGCGTCCTTCCCCCGTCCGGCGGTGCGCTGGATCATCTCCACGAACCGGCCCACGCCGTGCTGCTCGTGCACCACATAGTCCCCCGGCGCCAGGTTGAGGGGGTCCACCTGGTTGCGCCTGCGCCGTGCCGGCAGCTTCCGCATGTCACGGGTGGAGGCCGCGGACGCCCTGCCCAGCACGTCCGCCTCCGTGAGGACGGCGAGCCTGAGGTCGTCGACGACGAACCCGCCGAATCCGGCGGCCGTCGCCACCTCCACCCGCGCGGCGGCCGCGAAGTCCGGCTCCTCGACGAACGCGGCGGGCACATCCGCCTCCGCGAACACCTCGACGAGGCGCTGGCCGGGCCCGTGCCCCTCGGTGAGGACCACCACGGACCACTGGTCGTGGACGAGTGCGCGCACGTCCGCGAGGATCGCCTCCACGTCACCGGCGTAGCCGCGCGGCTCACGCGCGGGAACCGTGTAGACCTCCTCGCCGGGGGCCGCGAGCTCCTCGTCGGCGGCGAAGCCCCCGATCTCCCACCAGGGCAGTGAGAGGACCTGCGCGGCTTCGCGCGTCTGCTCGAGGGTCCGGAAGCTGGCGGCGGAGAGGTCCACGGGTGCCTGAGCCCCGTCCGAGGCGGATTCCCAGGCCGCGGCGAGGAACTCCTCCGAAGTGCGCACGAGGTCCTCGGCCCGGGCGGCGATGCGCTCCGGTTCGATCGCGAGCACCCGGGTCCCGGCCGGCAGCACCGCCACGAGCGGCTCCATGCCGTCCGCCAGCACCGGGGCGAGGGACTCCATGCCCTCCACCGCGGTGCCGTCGGCGATCTTCGTGAGCATGTCCGCAGCAGCGGGCACCGTCTTCGCGAGCTCTGCAGCACGCTGACGCACGGCGGGGGTGAGCAGGACCTCCCGGCACGGCGGCGCCCAGAGCGTGACCGTCTCCCCCGGCTCCGCCGGCTGCGAGCGCTGGTCCGCCACGGAGAAGCGGCGGATCTCCTCGACCTCGTCGTCGAAGAACTCGATGCGCAGCGCGGACTCCGCCGTGGGCGGGAAGACGTCGATAATGCCGCCGCGCACCGCGTACTCGCCGCGCCGGGAGACCATGTCCACACGCGAGTACGCGAGTGCGGACAGACGCTCCGCGAGTGCCGTGAGGTCAGCTCTGTCACCGGCGGCCAGGGTGAGCGGTTCGAGTTCGCCGAGGCCCTTCACCAGGGGCTGCAGTGCGGCCCGCACCGGTGCGATGACGACCTGCAGAGGGGTGGCCTCCCCTTCCGGATGCGTGATCCGGCGCAGCACCGTGAGGCGGGCGCCCACGGTGTCCGAACGCGGCGAGAGCCGCTCGTGCGGCAGCGTCTCCCAGGAGGGGAAGACCGCGACGGCGTCCGCCGGCAGATAGTCGCCCAGGGCGCGGGCGAGATCCTCGGCCTCACGGGTGGTGGCCGTGATGGCGAGCACCGGGCCGCTGCGTGCCGTGGCTGCCGTCAGCGCAGGCCACAGCCCTCGCACCAGCGAGACGGTGCCGCCCGGTGAGGAGGCGTCCGCGACGGCCTCGCGGACGGCGGCGAACTGGGGCAGGGTGAGGGCATCGCTGAGTCTCGAGAGCACCCGCCCATTCTAGGCGGAGGGGCGGACGCGGCCGTGGGGCCGGGGCACGGCTCTTGTGGTCGGAGGACTGGCGGTGGACAATGTATTACATGTCGGACACCATCTCGCTTCGCCTGCCGGCGGATCTCAACGACCGCCTGAACCGGCTCGCTGAATCGACGCAGCGACCCAAGTCCTTTTACGTGCGTGAGGCGCTGGAAGAGCACCTGAGCGGCATCGAGTGGGCCTACGATCTTGCTGCGCATGCAGAAGCCGCCCGCGCAGGCGTTGCTGAAACCGGCCCCCTGGACGAACTGACACGCGAGCTCGGGTTCGATCCGGAGGAGCTGCGCGCTGAGGCGCGTGCCGAGGCCGCCGAGTAACCGCCGCGCACCACTCCATCATGACCTACGACGTGATCCGCACCCGTAAGTTCGACAAGGCTCTGAGCAAGCTGGACCGGCACGTGCAGCGGCGGATCCTCGTCAAGCTCTACGGGCTCTGCACACTGGAAGATCCTTCTGTGCGGTGCAAACCGATGACTGGGCCCCTCGAAGGCCTCTGGCACATTCGGACTGGCGACTACCGGACGATCATCGATATCCGCCGGGGCGAATTGGCCATCGTCGCACTTGATACAGACCACCGGAGCGCAATCTACGAAGGCTGACACTGCTGCGGCCCTGGTGCCTGCCAGTCGCCCACAGACCGATCGAAACAGCAGTCGTGCCACCGCCACCACCCTCGCCGCCACCCAGCATCCCGCACCCAGAATCCTCGGGGAGAATGGGAGGATGCCGCAGACCTCGGGTTCCTCAGCCCCCGCCTCCGCCCTCGCCCGGTTCCTGCCGCCCGTCCTCCTCCTGGCGCTCATGTGGGTCGTCGAGGCGGCCGATGCCGTCCTGCCCGGCAGCTTCGAGGTCTTCGGCATCCGCGCCTGGGACGTGACTCATCTGCAGGGCATCCTCCTCGCACCGCTGCTCCACTCCACGTGGAGCCATCTCATCGCCAACTCCGTCCCGTTCCTCGTGCTCGGGATCCTGGTCGCCGCCGAGGGCGGGCGCCGCTTCTGGGCCGTGACGGCGATCGTCGCCCTGGTGGGCGGAGTGGGCCCCTGGCTGCTCGCCGTGCCGGGCACCGTCACGGTGGGGGCCTCGGGCCTGGTCTTCGGCTATTTCGCCTACCTGCTGGTGAGGGTGAAGCGCACGCCGCCGGGCGGGCGGCGCGTCCTGCAGATCGTCATCGCGGTGCTCGTCGTCGCGGTCTACGGCGGCTCGATGCTCACCGGCGTGCTGCCCGTGAGCCCCGGAGTCTCCTGGCAGGGGCATCTGTCCGGCGCAGTGGGAGGGGTGTGCGCGGGACTGCTCCTGAGGGGTTCCGGAGCGCCGCGGCCGGCGCGTAGCATGCGGGCATGACTGCCGAACAGGGACGGACACCGGAGCAGGACCAGCAGGAGAACGCGTACCGGAGCCAGCGACTCCTGGACGCGCTCGCGCAGGCGGGCCTCGAGGACTGGCAGGTGCTTCCCGGGTGCATCCGGGCGCGCTTCGCCACCGGGAACTTCGCCGCCGGCCTCGCCCTCGCCCAGAAGATCGGCGACGCGGCGGAGGCAGCGAACCACCACCCGGATCTGACGCTCACGTACCCGCACCTCGATGTGCGCCTCACCAGCCATGACACCGGTGCGGTGACGGACCGGGACCTCGGTCTCGCCGCGCGGATCAGCGCGCTCGCCCGGGAGGCGGGGGTGGCTGCGCTCCCCGCGGCGCCTGCCGTCATGGAACTCGGACTGGACACCGCGCGCAGGGACGAGATCCTCCCGTTCTGGTCCGCACTCCTCACCGGGGAACCGGATCGCCTCACCGGCGGGGAGGTCGTCGACCCCAGCGGTCAGCTCCCCACTCTGTGGTTCCAGGACTGCGAGCCCCACGAGGTCCCGCACCAGCGCCTGCACGTGGACCTCTGGCTGCCCGAGGCCGTCGCACCGGCGCGCATCCGTGCAGTGGTGGACGCAGGTGGGCGGGTCGCCGATGACTCCCAGGCCCCCAGCTTCACCGTGCTCGAGGATGCGGACGGCAACCGCGCCTGCATCTGCACAGCCGCCTCACGGTAAGGCTGCACCGGCGATTCCGCAGCGGGTGCACCGGCCCTTCCGGGCTGGTGCAGCAGCCGTTCCGGGCAGCCCCGGCGGCAGGAGAGTGAGGCGGCGGCTCAGGACGGGACGCCTGCGCGTCAGTTCCCCTCAGCCGCGGCTGTGGAAGCGCTGCTGTGCGGCTTCGAGGCCTTCCGCCGTGAGCTGCTCCACGGCGTCGGCGAGATCGGAGACGAAGATCGGCAGGGTCTGCTGCTCGTCCTTGGAGAAGCGGGCCAGCACGTAGTCGGCTGTGTCCATGCGCCCCGGCGGCCTGCCCACCCCTGCTCGCAGCCGCAGGTAGTCCCTGGTCCCGAGGTGCCGGGTGAGCGAGCGGAGGCCGTTGTGACCGCCTTCTCCCCCGCCGCGTTTGAGCCGGACCGTGTCGAAGTCGAGGTCCACGTCGTCGTGGACGGCGATGACGTGGGAGGCGGGGATCGAATGGAAGCGTGCGAGGGCGCCCGCCGCCTGTCCGGACTCATTCATGTACGCGGCGGCGCGCATGAGGACCGCCCGCGGTCCCGGCAGCCCGCCGCTGCCGGGCAGCCGCCCGCTCGCCGCGGTCGCCTGGAAGCGCGTCTTCGTGAGGGCCGCACCCATGCGCTCCAGCAGCTCGTCGACCACGAGATAGCCGATGTTGTGCCGCGTCCCGGCGTAGCGGGAGCCGGGATTGCCCAGCCCCACGATCAGCCACGTGTCCTCCGCCATCTGCCCGTCCTCTCCCCCGTTGCTGTCTCTCCCGGAACTGCCGGTGCTTCTGCACCCGCCCGCGTCCGGATGCCGTCTCCGCCGCGATCACTGCAGAGGAGGCCTCACGGCTGAGGGGCGGGACCGTGCGGCCCCGCCCCTCAGCGGTGTGCGATCACGCAGCCGGGCGCTGTTCCGCCGGCCACGAGCGGCTCACTCCTTGTCGGCGGGTTCCGCCGGGCCCTCGTCCTCCTGCGAAGCGGGGACGGCGTCACCCTCGACCGCGTCGGACTCGAGCTCGGCCTCGAGCTGCGCCTCGGAGATCTCGGCGGAGACGTTGACGACGAGCAGCTCCGGGTCGCCCGCGAGCGTCGTGCCCTTGGGCAGCACCACATCGGCGGCGTAGACGTGCTCGCCTGCCTCGCGGCCCTCGATGCTGACCTCGACGTGCTCAGGCAGCTTGAGGGCGTCGGCCTCGAGCAGCAGGGTGGTGGCCTCGTGGGAGACCAGCGTGCCGGGGGCGGCCTCGCCCACGACGTGCACGGGGATCTCGACCTCGACCTTCTCGCCGCGCTTGACGATGATGAGGTCGACGTGCTCGATCTCACGGGAGACCGGGTGCACCTGGACGTCCTTGGGGAGCGCGAGCTCGTTGCGGGTGCCCTCGGCGTTCTCGAGCTCCAGCAGGGCATTGGCGTTGCGCAGCGCGAGCATGGTGGCGTGGCCCTCGAGCAGCAGGTGCTCCGGCTCCGTGCCGTGGCCGTAGAGGACTGCGGGGATCTTGCCCGCGCGGCGGTCGCGGCGCGACGCTCCCTTGCCGAACTCCTCGCGCTTCGCGGCGAGCAGCTTGATGGTGTCAGCCATTGTCTTCTCCTTCGTGGTGACGGGACCACGGCGGACGCTGCTCGTGGAACCGCACCTGCACCGGCGAACGGCCGGGAGGAGGCTGAGAGCACCGCGTCGATCACGGAAGCCATGTGGGCTTCCCTCGCCGAGGCAACCCCACAAGGATACGCGCGCTGCCCCGCCACGCCAAACGGGCCTTCACACCGGCTCCACGACCTCCACAACGCTTTCAAGCCCTTGGAAGTCGGCCGCGTTGAGCGTAAGCAACAGCACATCATTCGCGGCCGCCGCAGCAGCGATCATGCGATCCCTCATGTGGGCACGAGGCCGCCCACCATGCCTCACGACTGCCTGGAGTATGAGGCCCAAGCTGCGAGCAGCGCCTCCATCGAACGGCAACCCCTCACCGAAGAGCGATGCCGCCTGCTCAGCGATGGACAGAAAGCAGACGAATATCTGGAGTCCGCACCGCACGGGGCATCCTCGTCCCCACGCTTCCCGACCCGCAGACGCGGCGAGACCCCGTCCCGGCGCATGCCGGAACGGGGTCTCGGGCCCTCCGCACGGAGCGGAGGCGCACAGCAGGGATGCTCAGATGTCGAAGAGGCTCGTGACGGAGCCGTCCTCGAACACCTCGTGCACGGCACGCGCGAGCAGCGGGGCGATCGAGAGCACCGTGAGCTTGTCGAAGTGCTTCTCGTCCTCGATCGGGAGGGTGTTCGTGACGATGACCTCCTCCGCCACGGAGCTCGACAGGCGCTCCACCGCGGGGCCGGAGAACACGGCGTGCGTGGAGACGATGATGACGCCCTTCGCACCGGCCGCCATGCACGCCTCGGCGGCCTGGACGATGGTCCCGCCCGTGTCGATCATGTCGTCGACGAGCACGCAGGTGCGGCCCTCGACCTCGCCCACCACGCGGTTGGCCTTCGTCTCGTTGGGCCGGGTGATGTCGCGGGTCTTGTGGATGAAGGCCAGCGGCACGCCCCCCAGGGAGGCGGACCAGTTCTCGGCCACCTTGATGCGCCCGGCGTCCGGGGAGACCACGGCGAGATCGCCGGGATAGTTCCGCTTGACGTAGTCGGAGAGGATCGGCATCGCCACGAGGTGGTCGACGGGGCCGTCGAAGAAGCCCTGGATCTGCGCGGTGTGGAGATCGACCGTGATGAGGCGGTCCGCGCCGGCGGTCTTGAACAGGTCCGCCATGAGGCGGGCGGAGATGGGCTCGCGGCCGCGGTGCTTCTTGTCCTGCCGGGCGTAGGGGAAGAACGGGGCGATCACCGTGATCCGCTTGGCGGAGGCCCGCTTGAGCGCGTCCACCATGATGAGCTGCTCCATGACCCACTCGTTGATGGGCGCGGAGTGGGACTGCATGACGAAGACGTCGCAGCCGCGCACGGACTCGCCGAACCGCACGTAGATCTCGCCGTTGGCGAAGTTGTAGACGTCAGTCTCCAGGAGCTCGGTGCCGAGGCTCTCGGCGACCTGCTGGGCGAGCTCCTGGTTGGAGCGTCCGGCGACGAGGACGAGCTTCTTCTCGCCTGCTGTGGTGATCGACTTCACGATCGGGACTCCTTATCCGCGGTGGGACCTTCGCTGTCCGCGGCCAGCTGGGCCGCCTGTGCCGCAGGGGTGCCCGGTCGCTTACGCACGACCCACCCTTCGATGTTGCGCTGCCGGCCTTCCCTGATGGCCAGCGCCCCTGCAGGAACATCTTCGGTGATCACCGCGCCGGCACCGGAATAGGCGCCGTCGCCCACCTCCACGGGGGCGATGTACATGGTGTCCGAGCCCATTCGCACGTGCGAGCCGATCGTCGTGCGGTGCTTGTTCACGCCGTCGTAGTTGACGAACACGGAGGAGGCCCCGATGTTGGACTGTTCGCCGATCGTCGCATCCCCCACATAGGTGAGGTGCGGAACCTTGGACCCGGCGCCGATCTGCGCGTTCTTCGTCTCGACGAAGGTGCCGATCTTGCCCTCCGGACCCAGCTCCGTGCCCGGGCGCAGGTAGGCGAAGGGACCCACCGAGGCGCCCGCGCCGATCACCGCGAGCGAACCGTGGGTGCGGATCACCTGTGCGCCCTCGCCCACCTCGGTGTCCGCCAGCGTCGTGTCCGGGCCGATCACCGCGCCCGTGGCGATGTCGCACGCTCCGTGCAGCTGCACGCCCGGGAGCACCGTCACGTCCGGGGCGATGACGACGTCTGCGTCGATCCACGTCGTCTCCGGGTCCACCACCGTGACGCCGGCGCGCATGTGGGCGACCACGATCCGGTGGTTGAGCTCCCGGCCCAGCTGCGCGAGCTGCACGCGGTCGTTCGCCCCCTCGACCTGCCACACGTCCTCGGTGGTGAAGGCGGCCACGCGGGAGCCCGCCTCGCGCTCGATCCCGATGACGTCCGTGAGGTACTTCTCCCCCTGGGCGTTCTCGGTGCTCACCTGGGCGAGCGCACGGCGCAGGGCCGCGAGGTCGAAGGCATAGATGCCGGAGTTGATCTCGGTGATGGCCCGGACCGCGTCGTCCGCGTCCTTCTCCTCGACGATGCGTTCGAGGCCCCCTGCGGCGTCACGCACGATCCGGCCGTAGCCGTGGGGATCGCTCACCTGTGCGGACAGTACGGTGACGGCGTTGCCCTGCTCCTCGTGGTGGGCGATGAGCTGTTCGAGGGTCGCGGTCGTGAGCAGGGGGACGTCCCCGTAGGTGACGACCACGGTGCCGGAGAGGGACTCCGGGAGCTGCGTGAGGGCGCATTCGGCGGCGCGGCCGGTGCCCGGGACGTGGTCCTGGTCCGCGATGAGCACGGAGCGCCGGACGGAGGCGGAGACGTGCTCCACGTGGGCCGCGACCTGCTCGCGGGCGTGGCGCAGGACCACCACGAGGTGCTCGGGCTCGGTGCCGGCCGCCGCGCTGATCGCGTGATGGAGGAGGGAGCGCCCGGCGATGGGGTGCATCACCTTGGGCGTCGCGGACTTCATCCTGGTGCCTTCGCCTGCGGCGAGGACGATCACCGCTGCCGGAGAGTGGTCCGCCATATGCTCTAAAGCTCCTCGTGGATCGGTTTCGCTGCGTGGTGCGCACTGCCGCACCCCGCGGCCGGCGGAGGAGTTCCGCCCCTAGGACTCGAACCTAGACTGCACGGCTCCAAAGGCCGGCGTGCTGCCATTACACCAGGGCGGACTGCGCGGGGCCGCCCAGCACCGGGTGCAATCCTGCCACTAGACTCAGCGCTATGGAAATCCTCCGTCTCATCCTCCTCTTCCTGCACCTGCTCGGCATGGCTCTCATCATCGGCGGCTACTTCGCCAATGTGAAGGCCCCGCGGGTCATCCCCGGCATGCTGCACGCCTCGTTCCTCCAGCTCCTCACCGGCCTCGCACTGGTGGGCGTCGCGGAGATGGGACCGGGAGATGTCGATCACGCGAAGATCGCTGTGAAGCTCGTCCTCGCCCTCGCGGTGACGGTCCTCGCCCTGCTGGGCAACCGCCGGGAGAAGGCCGCACCGGGAGAGGGAACCTCCGCGGGGCTCGCCCACGGCACTGTCGTCGCTGCCGTCGCCGCCGTCGCGGTCGCGGTCTTCTGGACCTGAGCGTCCACCCCGCGCTGAACCGCCCTCTCTCCTTCCCCGCAGCCCGGACGCCTCGTGCCTCCGGGCTGCGTCCGTCCCCGCTGATAGGTTCGTGAGCACTATGAGTTCGCCGTTCGACTTCCTCTCCGCTCTCACCGGCCCCGCACACCCGGACGCCGCGCCCGCAGACGCTCCGCCGGCAGCCGCAGGCTCCGCCGGAGACCCCGCGGAGACCGCCGTCGGTCATGCCCCCGGCCCTGCGGGTGCCGCCTCCGGTGCGGACGCTCTGCTGGACGGGCTCAATCCCGCGCAGCGGGAGGCGGTCCTCCACACGGGCTCGCCGCTGCTGATCGTGGCGGGCGCCGGCTCCGGGAAGACGAGCGTGCTCACGCGCCGGATCGCCTATGCCCTGCGCACCGGACGGGCACGGCCCGGCGAGGTCCTCGCCATCACCTTCACGAACAAGGCCGCGAAGGAGATGCAGGAGCGCGTCGCCTCCCTGGTGGGGCCCGCCGCGCGCAGCATGTGGATCTCCACCTTCCACTCCGCCTGCGTGCGGATACTGCGGCGCGAGGCCGCCACGCTCGGCATGAAGTCGAACTTCACGATCTACGACGCACAGGACTCCCTGCGCCTCATCACGCAGGTGGCGAGGGAGGCGGACCTCGACCCCAAGAAGCACCCGCCCCGGGCCCTGCGCAGCCGCATCTCGAACCTCAAGAACGACCTCCTCACGCCGGAGGACTTCGCCGCGACCGCGGGTGAGCGTGCCCACGAGGCGGAGGTCGCAGACGTCTACCGCCGCTACCAGGAGCGGCTGCGGCGGGCCAATGCGCTGGACTTCGACGACATCATCATGGAGACCGTCCACCTGCTGGAGGCCTTCGAGGCGCTCGCGCAGAACTACCGCGCCCGGTTCCGGCACATCCTCGTCGACGAGTACCAGGACACGAATCCCGCGCAGTACCGCCTCATCCGTGCTCTCGCGGGAGCGGATCTGCCCGCGCCCACAGGAGAGCTCACGGTGGTGGGCGACGCGGACCAGTCCATCTACGCCTTCCGCGGGGCGACGGTGCGCAACATCGTCGAGTTCGAGAAGGACTTCCCGCAGGCGCGCACCATCCTGCTGGAGCAGAACTACCGCTCGACCCAGACGATCCTCTCCGCGGCCAATGCCGTCATCTCCCACAACCCGGACAGGCGGGAGAAGAGGCTGTGGACGGACCGGGGCGACGGCGACAAGGTGACGGGCTGGGTCGCGGAGACGGAGCAGGCGGAGGCGCGCTTCGTCGTGGAGCGCATCGACGAGCTCCGGGACGAGCACGGGCTGAGCTACGGCGACTTCGCGGTGTTCTACCGGACCAACGCCCAGTCCCGTGCGATCGAGGACGCGCTGGTGCGGGCCGGCATGCCCTACCGCGTGGTGGGCGGCACCCGGTTCTACGAACGCAAGGAGATCAAGGACGCGCTCGCCTATCTGCGCGCCGTGGCGAACCCGGCGGACGACGTGAACCTGCGCCGCGTGCTCAACGAGCCCAAGCGCGGGATCGGCGATCGCACGGAGGCCCTCGTCGCCGCGCACGCGGAACGCGAACGGACGGACTTCCGCACCGCGCTGGAGGACGCGGAGAACGCGATAGGCATCACCTCGCGCTCCCTCGGCCCCATCCGCACCTTCCTCACCCTCATGACGGATCTGCAGGGCGTGGCCGAGGCCGGCGGGGTGGCACCCGTGCTCGAGGCCGCCCTGGAGCAGAGCGGGTACCTCGCCTCGCTCTCCCAGTCGACGGACCCGCAGGACGAATCACGCGTGGACAACCTGGCGGAGCTGGTGGCGGTCGCGGAGCAGTTCGATGCGCAGCACGAGGGCGAGGGCACCCTGGACGAGTTCCTCGAGGCGGTCTCACTCTCCTCGGACTCGGACTCCCTGCCGGACGAGGACGGCGGCGAGGTCACCCTCATGACCCTGCACACCGCGAAGGGCCTGGAGTTCCCGGTGGTGTTCCTCACCGGCATGGAGGACGGGGCGTTCCCGCACCAGCGCTCCTTCACCTCCTCCCAGGAGATGTCCGAGGAGCGCCGGCTGGCCTACGTGGGGCTCACCCGCGCCAAGCGCAAGCTCCTCCTCACGCGGGCGGAGACGCGCAGCCAGTGGGGCCAGCCGCAGTACAACCCGCCCAGCCGCTTCCTCGCGGAGATCCCGGAAGCGCTGATCGACTGGGAGTCGACCGGCTCCGGCGGGATCGGCGGCCTCGGCGCGGGCGGCGCGGGTGCGTACGGCGCGGCCTACGGCGGAGGAGGGTCCACGGGTGGTGCGGACCGGCTGTTCGGCGCTGCCGCCTCGGGAGGCTTCGGGGGTGCGGGCGGCAGCCGGAGCGCGAGCGCCTCGAGCCGGCCGGGCACCGGCTTCCCCAACCGCATCCGGCCGCAGCGCGAGATGGTGTCCGTGGAGGCCGGCGATCGCGTCTCCCACGACTCCTTCGGACTCGGCACCGTCGTGGAGGTCAACGGCGCCGGGGACAAGACGGTCGCGGTCGTGGACTTCGGTTCGGAGGGCACCAAGCGTCTCCTCATGCGCTACGCCCCGGTGGAGAAGCTCTGAGGACTCCCGTTCACGGCGAAGGCCGGTTCCCGCGCAGGGAACCGGCCTTCTCTCGTGGTGTGCGACCTCTCAGGGGCGGGAGTCCGCCTGCCCGCCGTCGGCACCGCGGTTGCCGATCTTCTCGTCGGCCGCGTCACGGCCCTTCTGGATCTGCTCGGTGTACTTGCCGCCGGTCAGCTTGTCCGCGGCCGCGGCGGCCTTGTCCAGACCCGTGTCCGTGATCTGCTCCGCCTTGTCCGAGTTGAGAGCGTCCTTGGCCTTGTTCGCAATGTCGCCGAATCCCATGCGGCACCTCCTGTCGGCTGGGGACCGCCTTCGTCCGGCGGCTTCACCCCCGAGCCTTCCAGGCCGCGGGCACCGGCGCAACGGTCGGCGTCGCCGGCCACACGATCTGCGGGCATCTCGCGCGGATCGCACAGGGGCCTCACAGACTGCCCCGGTCCCGCCGTCCCGCTCAGCCCGGAACCGTGACGGTCAGCAGGGCGAGCAGCACCGCGACGGCGAACAGGAGCGTCGCATCGAAACCGCGGCCGCGGTTGCGCACCGTGGCCGCCCATTCGTCGCCCAGGAGGCGGAGCACGCCCATCCCCGCAGGCACCGCGGCCAGCACTCCCCCCGTGAGGCGGAAGCTCACCGGGGACAGCGCAAGGGCCAGCAGGATCGCGAGCAGGACCGCGAGCATCACCCAGTCGCGGCGGGTGGGATCCGAGTACCGCCGCTTCCAGTAGATCCAGCGCTTGGAGAACCAGCCCCTGCCGCGGCCGGTGCGCGGCAGGGACGCCCTCACGTGGCGCGGATGCTCAGTGGAAGAAATGACGCGACCCCGTCACGTACATCGTCACCCCGGCTGCCTGTGCCGCCGCGACGACCTCCTCGTCCCGGATGGAGCCGCCGGGCTGCACGATCGCCTTCACGCCTGCGTCGAAGAGGACCTGGGGGCCGTCTGCGAAGGGGAAGAACGCATCGGAGGCGCACACGGAGCCCGCAGCCCTCTCCTCACCGGCGCGCTCGACGGCGAGCCTGGCGGAGTCGACGCGGTTGACCTGGCCCATGCCCACGCCCACGGCCGCGCCGTCCTTCGCCAGCAGGATGGCGTTGGACTTCACGGCGCGGCAGGCACGCCAGGCGAACGAGAGATCCGCGAGCGTCTGCACGTCCGCGGCCTCGCCGGCCACCAGCGTCCAGTTCTCCGGCGCATCGCCCTCGGCCTGGAGCAGATCGCGCTCCTGCACGAGGAAGCCTCCGGAGATGGGCTTGAGCTCCGTGGTCTCGCGCTCCACCTCGCCCAGCTGCAGCAGGCGCAGGTTCTTCTTCGTCCGCAGGAGTTCGAGCGCGTCCGCGGCGAAGGAGGGAGCGGCGAGCACCTCCGTGAAGATCGGCTTGACGGATTCCGCCATGGCCAGCGTGACCTCGCGATTGGCGGCGATCACCCCGCCGTAGGCGGAGACGGGGTCCGTGGCGTGCGCACGCCGGTGCGCCTGTGCGATGTCCTCGCCCACGGCGATACCGCAGGGGTTGGCGTGCTTGATGATCGCCACGGCCGGCTCCGCGAAGTCATAGGCGGCGCGGATGGCCGCGTCGATGTCCTGGTAGTTGTTGAAGGACATCTCCTTGCCGCCCAGCTGCACGGCGTTCGCCGTGCCTCCCGCGCCCGGCAGAGCATGGACGGCGGCCGCCTGATGCGGGTTCTCGCCGTAGCGCAGATCAGCGGTCTTCTCCCCGGCCAGACCGGCGAAGGCCGGGAGTGCGGACTCCGCCGCGGTCTGTTCCGCCAGCCAGGAGGCCACGGCGACGTCGTAGGCGGCGGTGTGGGCGAAGGCCTCGGCCGCGAGCTGTGTGCGGCGGTCCAGGCCGAAGCCCTCCCCCGCGGCCGCCTCGACGACCTCCGCGTAGGTCTCCGGGCGGGTGACGACGGCCACGCTGGGATGGTTCTTCGCCGCCGCGCGGACCATCGAGGGGCCCCCGATGTCGATCTGCTCGACGCACTCGTCGAAGCCCGCACCGGAGGCCACCGTCTGCGTGAAGGGATAGAGGTTGACGACCACCAGGTCGAAGCCCTCCACACCCAGCTCCTCCAGCTGGGCGAGGTGGTCCGGCTTGCGGGTGTCGGCGAGGATGCCGGCGTGCACGCGGGGATGCAGGGTCTTCACCCGCCCCTCCAGGCATTCGGGGAAGCCGGTGAGCTCCTCGACCGGCGTGACCGGCACGCCGGAATCGGCGATGCGCGCGGCGGTGGAGCCCGTGGAGACGATCGTGACGCCGGCGGCGTGCAGACCGCGGGCCAGCTCCTCCAGACCTGTCTTGTCGTAGACGCTGATGAGGGCGCGGCGGATGGGGCGGGCTACGTTCACGGTCTTCTGTCCTCCTGGAACTCGCGGATCCGGCTGTCTGGTGTGTGTCCCGCACGGCTGCCGGGGCGTCGTGCGGGGAGCATGGGTGGCGGGAGCGGGCCTACTCGACGGGGCTCCATCCCGTCACTCTCCGGCCCTCCACCCTGAGGCCGGCGGAGGCGAGGTGGCCCAGCAGCTCGACGAGGCGGGCCCGCTCCACGGCGCGGATCCGCTCGTGGAGCGAGTCCTCGTCGTCGTCCTCCCGGATCGGCACGGGGAACTGCGCGATGATGGGCCCGGTGTCCGTGCCCGCGTCGACGAGGTGGATCGTCGTGCCGGTGACCTTCACCCCGTAGGCGAGCGCGTCCCTGACGCCGTGGGCGCCGGGGAAGGACGGCAGCAGAGCAGGGTGGGTGTTGATGATGCGGTGGGCGAAGCGGTCCACGAACTCCTCGCCGAGGATGCGCATGAAACCGGCCGAGACCACCCAGTCAGGGGCGTAGGCGGCCACGGCCGCCGTGAGCGCCGAGTTCCAGGCGGAGCGGTCCGCATGCTCCGCAGGTGGGACCGCGAAGGTCTCGACCCCCGCCGCGCGCGCACGGTCGAGCACCTGCGCCCGGGGGCGGTCCGAACCGACGGCGACGACGTCGACGCCGGTCCCCGTGCCGGCATGGGCATCGAGGACGGCCTGGGTGAGGGTTCCGGAACCGGAGGCAAGGAGTACGCAGCGCACGGGCCACAGTCTAGACGGCCGCGTCCCCGTCGGCCCGCCGCGTCCGGGACGGAGCAGGATGTGGGAGACTGATCCGGTGAGCACACCGAACAGGACCGACGAAGACCGCACCCGCACCCCGGGCACGGAGGATCCCGGCACGGGAGGGACACCGGAGCCCACCGGCCCCCAGAAGCGGGCCGTGAAACTGGGCCTCGTCCTCACGCTGCTCCTCGCCGGCGCGGTGCTCACCTCCCTGCTGCCGCTGCCCTTCGTCATCGTCTCCGGCGTGCTCGCCGTGGCCGCGATCGTCTGCGCGGTCATGAGCATCGTCGCCGGCGTGCGCGCCGGGAACGCCGCGCAGGCGATCGTCACCGGCGTCATCGGCATCCTCGTGGCCGGATACGTCCTCGTCTCCGCTGCGTCCACGGCGGCGATCTGGCCGCTGCGCCAGGAGTTCGAGGACTGCGTCTCGCACGCACTCACCGAACAGGCGCAGGCGACCTGCCAGAACGACTACAGCAGCGGTGTGGCGGACTGGTTCGAGAAGCTCACCGGTCAGCCCCTCCCCGGCTCGCAGAGCTGACCCGGCGCCTCACTCCTCGCCCCTGCGTTCGGCGAGCAGGCGCAGCCCCCACACCGCCGCCGCACCCACCGCCGCGCAGGCGGTGAGCAGGGCGGTCATGAGCAGGACCGGCGCGCCGAACTGCTCCAGCCCCTCCGGACCGATCCCGCCGCGGGAGAACAGCGCACCGGCACCGGCCGAGACGCACATGAGCGCCGTGTGGACGACGAGCGTCCGCCAGTCCAGCCCGTCCGTCCACTCCCTCCTCGCCGCCGCGGCGAGGACGGCGGCGAGGACCGGCGCCACGACGAGGAAGCCGCACCACGCCGGCGGATCGGCCGGCACCAGGGCGAGCACCGGGACCGCCGGCACCGGCCCCTCGAAGCCCGCGGACGGTGAGGCGAGCACCGTCGAGGACATCCAGATCCCCGCACCGGAGGCCCACGAGAGCGCCAGCAGGCCGATGGTCGGGGCGAAGGCCAGCTGCACCAGGGTGAGCCCCACGGCCGCGGCCGCCGGATCGGAGTAGGCGTCGAGGGCCGTGCCCACCGCTGTGCGGCCCAGCACGAGCCCGGTGCCCACGAGCAGGAGGGCGAGGATGCCGAAGGCGACCCAGGTGCGGCCGGTCAGCCGCAGCCCGCGCAGCGCGGCCGCCGCCCAGTCCTCGCCCACGCGCGGCTCCGCCCAGCCGGTGAGCCGGTGCGCCCACGCGGCCTCGGCACCGGGATCCCGCCGCACCCGGCCCGGGGGCTGCTCTCTGCGAGCCGCGCGGCGCGCCCGGCGCTCCGCCCTGCGCTCACGACGCGAGCGCGCCGGTCGGAGGAAGGCGAGCAGGCCGGCGCACAGCAGGACCGTCAGGAAGCGGGCGGTGCCGAGCGGGCCGGCGGCGCAGGCGCCCACGAGCAGGCCGCTCACCGCCACCCACACGACGCTCGCGCCCACGACGGTGGAGATGCCCCACAGGAACGCGTGCGGGGAAGCGGGCAGGCGCCCGGCGCGGGCCAGGTCCGCGTTCACCGCCAGTGCCCTGCGCGTGCGGCCGAACGCCTGTCCCAGCAGCACGACGAGGCCCACGGTGAGGAGGGTGGGAGGCAGAGCGGGCGGGGCCTCGGTCGCCCAGCCCGCGGCGGTGCCCACGAGAGTGCCGGCCCACACGGGGACGACGCTGAGCGGCTGCTGCTGAGCGAGAGCGACGAACCAGGCCGCCGTCGCGACGATGAGGGCGACACAGGCCGTGACGACGAAGGCGCGCAGGGATTCGAGGGCGCCGATCGTCACAGGGTGGCGGCTGAGGGAGGGGGAAGGTTCAGGTGCAGGAGACATCGAGCCCATCTTCCCCGCTCCCGAGTGCTGAGAGGGTCCTCGACACACCGGCGTCGCGGCCGTCACAGCAGGCGGGGGTCCGCGGCCGGGTGGTAGCTTGAACACCGTGCCCGTCCCCGTCATGAAGGTGAGCGTCCTCCGATGAGCTCCCATGATCAGTTCCCACCGATGCCGCAGCAGCCGCCGCCGGGCTCTCCGCCCCCGGGATCCGGTCCCGTCCCGCCTGCGGACTTCAGCCCGGGAGCCGCCTCGGGACCGCCCCCGGGCTCCGGCCCGGACGGGGTGCCCCAGCCTGCGCCCGCTCCCGGATACGCGGGCACCGGCCCCACCGGAGCCCAGGCCGCCCCGGAGACCCGGCGGGGCTCCCGCGGGGAGAGGAAGCGCCGGCTGCCGCTCATCCTCTCCCTGTGCGCCGTCGGAGTCGTCCTCGTCCTCGTGGTGGTGGGCATCCTCACGGTGAGGAACGTCAACCGGTCCGAGTACGGGCCGGACGTGGTGGCCCAGAAGTACATGGACGCGGTGGCCGACGGGGATCTCGATGCCGCGCAGGCGATCGCGGAGCCGCAGGTGCCCAACGGCGCGGACACGACACTGCTCGACCCGGAGATCGCACGGGCCGCGGCGGAGAGCATCGAAGAGGTCTCCGTCTCCGAGCCCCGGATCGACGGGGATTCCGCCACGCTCACCGCCGCCTACAGCGTGGACGGGCAGAGCTACGAGCTGCCGCTCACGGCGACGCGGACCGGGCGGACGGGTCTCTTCTTCGACGAGTGGACGCTGAACGCTCCGGTCCTGCAGACCCTCACGCTCGACCTCGTGCAGACGGACGGCACCACCGTCAACGACGTGGACGTGTCCCTGCAGTCCGGAGCCACCGAGTACGCAGTGATGCCCGGGACCTATCGCGCGGCGGTGGCGGAGACGAAGTACACCGAACCGGCGGAGTCGACGATCTCGCTGGGCTTCTCGGAGACGCCGGAGCCGCAGCCGGCACCGCTGGACGTGACCATCCACACCAACAAGGCCTACGCCGAGGACGTGCAGAAGGCCGTCGACGCCGCACTGGAGAAGTGCGTGGACTCGGAGAAGCTCGAGACCGACTGCGGGTTCTTCTCCCGCGACGCCTTCGCCACGGAGGACGAGAAGGAGAAGTTCGACACGCTCAAGAAGGACGGCGTCGACTTCGACCTCAAGGAGAAGCCCACCGTCACGGTGTCCTCACTCGGGCTGGTCGCCACCGGCTCCTTCTACACCGAGGACGGCAAGCGCGGGAAGGTGGAGGCCGTCGTCGAGGCGGAGAACGGCGACGAGTACCAGCTCGAGGCGGACCTGGGCCCCTCCGGCACGACGAAGATCGAGGACGACAAGATCGTCATCGACTTCCTCACGAACGGCTGAGCGGAGGCTCCGCAGGCCTGCGGGCCTGCGGAGCCTCCCGGCAGACCCTAGCCGCTCAGCAGACCCTCCAGGACCTCCGCGAGGCTGAGCACGCCGGCATCGTCGAACCGGCGCCCGGCCAGCTGGACGCCCACGCGCCGGCCGTCCGCGGTGGCTCCCGCGTCCACGGTCGCCGCGGGCTGCTCGGACATGTTGTACGGCACCGTGAAGCCGATGTGGGTCATGGGAACGCTCGGGTCGAGGAAGGGCATCGGCTGCTCGGCCGGGAAGGCGGCCATCGGCGCCACCGGGGAGAGCACGAAGTCGTAGGCCGCTGTCGCGGCGATCGCGGCCTCCCGCATCTGCTGGATGGAGTGGTAGCACCGCAGCACCTCCACCCCGCTCACGTCCGCACCGGCCTGGCACCACTGCGCCACGTGCGGCAGGATCCTGTGCTGCTCCTCGACGGGCAGCGCCCGGAGGTCTCCCCAGGAGCGCACCCGCCAGAACCTGTCGACGTCGGCGAGCAGACCGGGGTCCATGAAGGGCGGGATCTCCGTGAGCTCGGCTCCCGCGTCGCGGAGCAGCTCCGCCGTCCGCACGACCACCTCTGCGACCTCCGGATCCGTGCTCGCGCCGCAGCCGGCGTCCGTGTGCCACGCGATCCGCACGCCCTCCAGCGAGGCGGGCCGTGAGCCCGGGGCCTGCGCAGGCCCCGGGGCCGCGGACAGCGGGCGGGAGTAGTCGCCGTGGTAGGGCGGGAGCTCGGAGACGTCGCGGACGTCCGGCCTGCCGATCACCTGCATCGCCGCGCGGAGGTCCGACACACGGCGGGCCAGCGGACCCGCGCAACGCCCGAGGTAGGGCGCGTCCAGCGGCACGCGGCCGAAGCTGGGCTTGAGCGTGGCGAGCCCCAGCCAGGTGCCGGGCAGGCGGATGGAGCCGCCGATGTCCGAGCCGATGTGGACGGGGCCGTAGCCGGCTGCCGCCGCGGCGCCGGCACCGGAGGAGGAGCCGCCCGTGGTGAGCGTGGGGTCCAGCGGAGAACGGGTGATCCCGTGACGGGAGGAGACGCCGGAGGAGAGCATGCCCCAGTCCGGCATGACCGTGGAGGAGAAGAGCACGGCACCGGCCTCGTGGAGCCGGGCGACGATGGGAGCGTCCGCCTCCGCCACCGGCGGCACCCCGGCCGCATGACCGGCCGGCTTCGCCACGCCCTTCCGGGCGATGTTCTCCTTCACCGTCACCGGCACCCCGTCAAGGGGACCGCGCGGCGTGCCTGCGGCATAGCGCCTGCCGGCCTCCTCCGCTGCCGCCCAGGCGGCGGAGCCGTCGTCGAGATCGCCGGCCCAGAGAGCGTTCACAGTGGGCTCGAGCTCCTCGACCCGCCGGCGCACGGCCTCCAGCACCTCGACGGGGGTGAACGCGCCGCTGCGGTACCCGGCGACGAGTTCTGCGGTGCCGAGGTCCGCGAGGCCGTGGGACGCGGGTGTGTGGGTGTGCATTCTTCGCTGCCTTTCGTCGAGGGGCCGCTTCAGCTGCGTGCGAGGGCGCCGGCGAGGGTGGGCGTCGCCGCGACGAGCGCGCGCGTGTACTCCTCCTGCGGACGGTCGTAGACGGCGTCGACGGGACCGGCCTCCACGACCTCGCCCGCACGCATGACCACCACCTCGTCGCAGAGGTGCCGGACCACGCCCAGGTCGTGGGAGACGAACACGAGGGTGAGACCGTACTCGTCGACGAGATCGGAGAGCAGGTTGAGCACCTGAGCGCGCACGGAGACGTCGAGGGCGGAGACGGGTTCGTCCGCCACGAGGATGCGGGGACGGCACACGAGCGCGCGGGCGATCGAGATGCGCTGCCGCTGGCCGCCGGAGAACTGGTGCGGGTACCGGCCGAGGGCCTCCGCGTCCAGGCCCACCGCCTCGATCACCTCTGCGGCACGGGCGGCGCGCTCCGCGTGCCCCACACCCTGTGAGCGCAGCGGTTCCGTGACGATCTCACGGGTGGTCATCCGGGGGTCGAGGGAGGCGAAGGGATCCTGGAAGACCACCTGGAGGTCGCGCCGCATGGCGCTCAGTCCGGCGGTGTCGCGGGGATCGACCTCGACGTCCCCCACCCGTACGGTCCCGGCGGTGGCGGGCAGGAGGCCTGCGAGGATCGAGAGCAGCGTCGTCTTGCCGGAGCCGGACTCCCCCACCACGCCCAGTCTGCCGCCCGGGCGCACGGACACGTCGATGCCCCGCAGAGCGAGCACCTCCTGCCGCCGCAGCAGTCCCGCCCGGCGCACATAGGTCTTGGTGAGGCCGCGCACCTCGATGAGAGGGCGGGGCCCCGTGCCCGAGGCCGCCTCGTCCGCCGGGACGGGCGCCTCCTCCTCGGCGGACCGGTCCCCGGTGGGCAGGTCCCCGGTGGGCAGGTCCCCGGTGGGCGGCCCCCCGGTGGGCGGCCCGTCCTCGGGAGCAAGCCCGTCCTCGGGAACAGACTCGTCCCCGGGAACAGACCGGTCTCTCATGGCAGACCCGTCCCCAGGAGCGGGCTCGTCCGCCGCAGCCGGGTCCTCCCCGTGCCGTGCGAGGCGGTCCCGGTCCTCGCCGGGATCCTGCGATCCGGGTGCGGCCTGCCCTGTGGGTCGCTCCTGCTGCGCGAGCGGGCCGCCGTACTCGGACGCGGTCCGGATGGTGAAGAGACGCCCGCGGGCGTCCGTGGCACTGAGGTCGCTCGCGGCGAGCAGACCGCGCGTGTAGGCGTGCTGCGGGTCCGTGAAGATCTGCTCCACGGTGCCCTGCTCCACCACGCGCCCGGAGTGCATGACGAGCACGCGCTCGCAGACGCGCGCCACCACCGCGAGGTCGTGCGTGATGAACAGCAGACCCGTGCCGCGCGCGGCGATCTGTTCGTCGATGAGGTCCAGCACCGCCGCCTGCACCGTCACGTCCAGCGCGGTGGTGGGCTCGTCCGCCACCAGCAGGTCCGGGGAGTTCGCCAGCGCCATCGCGAGCATGACGCGCTGGCGCTGACCGCCGGAGAGCTGATGGGGGTAGGCCCTCGCCGCCTGGGCCGGATCCGGCAGCCGCACCTGGTCGAGCAGATCCACCGCCCGGGACATCGCGGCGGCACCGCGTGCAGTGCCGTGGAGGGTCATCACCTCGGCCACCTGCGCACCCACGCGCATGAGCGGGTTGAGGGCGCTCATCGGCTCCTGGAAGACCATGCCCATGCGGCGTCCGCGCAGACGGGCGAGCGCCCGCTCGTCGAGGTCCAGGAGGTTGCCGTCCTCCCCCGCGAGCTCCACGCTGCCGGCGGCGGAGAGCTCCGGGGCCAGCAGACCCATGACGGCGGACGAGGTCAGCGACTTGCCGGAACCCGACTCGCCGATGAGACCCACCCGCTCCCCCGCGCCGATCGAGAACGACAGCGGTTCCACGAGGGTGCGCGCACGCGTGCCGATCGTGAGGTCGGAAACCGTGAGCAGCGGCGCGCTCGTCTGCATGTGCTCGCTCATTCTCTCCCCCGGAGAGTCGGATCCAGACGGTCCCGCAGACCGTCCCCCAGCAGATTGAACCCCAGCACCGCCACCGCGATGAACACGCCCGGGAAGATCGCCAGCTCCGGCGCCGTCCCGAGGAACTGCTGGGACTCCTGCAGCATCCTCCCCCAGGAAGGCGTGGGCGGCTGGGTGCCCAGCCCCAGGAACGACAGTCCCGCCTCCGCCAGGACGGAGAGCGCGAACGCCACGGAGGCCTGCACCACCACGAGCCCGCCGATGTTGGGCAGCACGTGCGTGAGCGCGATCGCCCAGGTGGAGCGATTGGCGGTCCGCGCGGCCGCGACGAACTCCCGGCTCATGATCTGCATGGTGCCCGAACGCGCCACTCGCGCGAAGGCGGGGATCGCGGCGATGCCCAGCGCGCACATGGCGGGGCCGGTGCCGGGGCCGAACACGGCGGAGAACACGATCGCGAGCAGCAGCGCGGGGAAGGCCAGGAGCAGATCGCTGCCGCGCATGATGAATCCGGAGAGCCAGCGGACGCGCGTCATCCCCGCGAGCACTCCCAGGGGCACCCCGACCACGAGTGCGATCGCCACGGCCACGAGCCCCACCAGCAGGGTGATGCGTGCGCCCATCATGATCCACGTGAGGGTGTCGCGGCCGTACCGGTCCGTGCCGAAGAGGTGAGCCGCGCTCATGCCCTCGAGCCGGTCCTGCGGCTGCGGAGCCGCGTAGTCGTAGGGCGTCCAGACGAAGGAGACGAGGGCGAGGAGCACCACGATCCCCACGAGCACGCCGCCGGTCACGAGGGTGAGGTCCGCCTTCCGCACCGTGCGCCCGCCGCTCATGCCCCGCTCCTCACGCGCGGGTCCAGGACCGAGTACAGGAGGTCGATGAGGAGGTTGAGCACGAGCACCATGACCACGAGCACCATGACGATGGCCTGGACCGTGAGCAGATCGCGGTTCTGCACCGCACGGATGAGCTCGGAGCCGATCCCCGGCAGCACGAACACCTGTTCCACGACCACGGCTCCCACCAGCAGCGTCGCCAGCTGGACGCCGGCGACCGTCACGACCGGGATCGCGGCGTTGCGCAGACCGTGGGTCAGCAGGGCACTCCATGCCGTGCGCCCCTTGGCCCGCGCCGTGCGGAGGAAGTCCTCACGGAGGACCTCCAGCACGGCGGAGCGCACGTAGCGGGTGAGGATCGCGGCCTGCACGAGCGCCAGGGCGAACACCGGCAGCACGAGGTGGGAGAGGAAGCCCCCCATGCCCTCGATGGGCGCCTGCCAGCCGGAGGAGGGGAACCAGCCCAGCCCCAGCGAGAAGAGCATGACCAGGAGGATCGCGGCGAGGAAGTTGGGGACGGCGACGCCCACCTGGCTCAGCCCGGAGAGCAGCGCTCCCAGCGGCTTCCCCCGCAGCAGCGCGGCGATGCTGCCCAGCGGGACCGCCAGCAGCAGCGCCACCGCCATGGAGGTCACCACGAGGATGAGCGTCACCTGGATGCTGTCGGCGATGAGCGGGGTGATGGGCGCATGCGTGACGTAGGAGACGCCGAAGTCGCCGCGGAGCATGCCTGCGACCCAGTCGAGGTACTGCACCGGCAGCGGCCGGTCGAGGCCGAACTCCGCCTCGATCCGGGCCACGTCCTCGGGTGTGGCGTGAAGACCCGCGGCCACCTGCGCGGCATTGCCCGGCAGCACCTGCATGAGGGCGAACACGACCACGGTGGCCGCCCACACCGTCAGCAGGAACTGCAGGAGCCGGTTGAGGAGTGCCGCCACCTCAGCCCTCGGACCAGCCCAGCTGGGCGATCGCGAAGGCGTCGGAGACCATGTTCTCCGGCAGGCCCGTCACACCGGCGTCCGCGACGATGAGGTTGGGGAAGAGGAAGAGGAACCCGGCCGCGGCGTCCTCCGTGATCGTGCGGGCCACGTCCTTCATCCCCTCGGTGTACTCCTCCTCCGTGCCCTCATCCGCGGCGAGCGCGGTGTCCTCGATGCGGCTGGAGTCGTAGCCGGTGTAGTAGCCCTCGCCGAACACCGTGAGGATGTCACGGGCCTCCGCGTGGTTGACGACGCTCATGTCGTAGGACTTCTCCGTCATGGTCTGCTCGATCCAGACCGCCGGGAACTCCTGCGTCTCGATCTGCGCGTTCAGACCGATCTCCTTCAGCTGCGCGGCGACGATCTCCGCCGAGGCCTGGGCGTAGGGCAGCGAGGGGACCGTGAAGGTGAAGGACTCTCCCTCCGCCCCGGCCTCGTCGATGAGCTCCCTGGCCTTCTCCACGTCCGTGGGCCACACGTCCGTGAGGTCCTCGTAGTAGGGGTCCGTGGGCGGGACCATGCCGCCGATCAGCGTGCCCTTGCCGCCCCACGCGGTGTCGAGGACCGCCTGTTCGTCGATGCCGTGGAGCACGGCCTCACGGACGCGCTGATCGGAGAAGAGGCCCTCGGCGTTGTTCATCGACAGCACCACCTCGCCGTTGGTCGTGCCCTCGATGACCTGCGTGGCGTCGTCGGCCTCGAACTCCTCGGTGAGTTCGGGTGCCTGGAGGTTCCCGATCACGTCGACCTGCCCGGACTTGAGGGCGTTGGCCGCGGCGACGGCGTCCGCGAAGTACCGGAAGGTGACCGTCTCCAGGTCACCGGGATTGGAGCCCGCGTAGTCGTCGCGCTTGGCGAAGACGAGCTCCTGACCGCGGGTGAAGGATTCGACCTCGTAGGGGCCGCTGCCCACGGCGGTGTTCGCCAGGTCGTCCACCCCGTCCGGGGAGAAGACCGCCCCCACCAGCGAGGCGAGCTCGAACAGCCAGCTGTTGGAGGGGCGCTCCAGGGTGATGGCGACCGTGTGCTCGTCCGGGGTCTCGATGGAGTCGATGATGTCCATCTTAGCGCCCAGCGCGTTCGTCCACTCGTCGGAGACCACTCGCTCGTAGGAGAACTTCACGTCCTCCGCCGTCACCGGATCCCCGTTGGAGAAGGTCGCGTCCGGGTCGAGGGCGAAGGTGTAGGTGAGACGGTCGTCGCTGAGCTCCCACGAGTCCGCGAGCGCAGGCTGCACCTCGCCGTTCTGGTCGATCCGCACGAGGGACTCGTAGACGTTCTCCATGAGCGCCTGCGGGATGGCCGCGCCCGAGGTCGTGGTGAAGTCGAGGTTGGTGGGCTCCGCGGTGTGGGCCACGACGATGTCCGTGCGCCCTTCACCCGCGGCGGTGCCGGTGCTGCCGCTCCCGGCGCTGCAGCCGGCGGCCAGCAGCCCGACGGCGGCCAGGGTCGCGGTGAGGGTCGTCAGACGGGACATTGTTCTCCTGCGGTCCGTCGTCCTGCCCGGCAGGACTGTCTCATGTGTGGGTCACGCCACAGTGTAGCCGCTGGTGCGGACACGGACGGCGCGTCCGCGATCCGGGATGCCGGCGGGCTCGCCGGCCACGGGGCGGCCGGGGCCGGGGCGGGCGGCGACCCCTGAGGCCGGTCCCTCAGCGGCCGTCCGCGGCGCCCGAGGTCCGAAGACGGTCCGCGAGCGCCCGGAAGGCCAGTGCACGGTGGGAGATCCGGTTCTTCTCCTCCGGTGCGAGCTCCGCCGCGGTCCGCTCCTCGCCGTCCGGGAGGAACAGGGGATCGTAGCCGAACCCGTTCTCTCCCCGCGGCGCCCGCAGGAGACGGCCCCGGAACCGTCCGTGGCACACGATCTCCGTGCCGTCGGGGTGGACGTAGGCGGCGGCGCAGACGAACGCGGCGCCGCGATGCGCATCCGGCACATCCGCCAGCTGGGCGAGCAGCAGGGCGTTGTTCGCCGCGTCGTCGCCGTGGGTGCCGGACCAGCGCGCGGAGAAGATGCCCGGTGCCCCGCCCAGCACCTCCACCGCCAGGCCCGAGTCGTCGGCCATCGCGGGCAGCCCGGTGATCCGGGCGGCGGAGCGGGCCTTGAGGAGGGCGTTCTCCTCGAAGGTCACCCCGTCCTCCACCACGTCCGGCAGGCCGAGCTCAGCCGCGGAGCGCACGCGCACCGCGGCATCGCCGCCGTCCGTCCCCAGCGTGAGTGCGAGCAGCGCCTCGAGCTCCGCGCGCTTGCCCTCGTTGCGGGTCGCGAGCACCACCTCGGTCAGCGGCGTCAACGCTGCGCCCTCCTCGGCGCGGAGAGGGCATCCCGCTGCAGAGCCGCCAGCTCCGCGCAGCCCTTCTGCGCGAGGTCGAGCAGGCTCCCCAGCTCACCGCGGTCGAACGGCTGTCCCTCCGCGGTGCCCTGCACCTCGACGAAGCGGCCCGAGCCGGTCATCACGACGTTCATGTCCGTCTCCGCCTGCGAGTCCTCCTCGTAGGGCAGGTCCAGGACGGGCCGGCCGTCGACGATCCCCACGCTCACGGCGGAGACGGAATCCGTGAGCGGGTCCACCGCAGCGGGGATCCAGCCACGGCGCCGGCCGGTGTCGATCGCATCGGCCATCGCGACGTAGGCGCCGGTGATCGCGGCCGTGCGGGTGCCGCCGTCGGCCTGCAGGACGTCACAGTCGAGCTGCAGCGTGTTCTCGCCGAGCTTCGTCATGTCCACGACGGCGCGGAGGCTGCGGCCCACCAGACGGGAGATCTCATGGGTGCGGCCGCCCACCTTGCCCTTGACGGACTCGCGGGAGGAACGGGTGTGGGTGGCGCGCGGGAGCATCGCGTACTCGCCGGTCACCCAGCCGTTGCCGGAGCCCTTCATCCAGCGCGGCACGCCCTCGGAGAGGGAGGCGGCGCAGAGCACGCGGGTGCGGCCGAACTCCACCAGCACGCTCCCCTCAGCGTAGTCGAGCCAGTCACGGGTGATGCGCACCTCCCGGAGCTGGTCGACCGCGCGTCCGTCGAAGCGGGGAGTCGTCATGGTGTGTCCTTCCTCTCTGCCTGCGCGGAGGCAGGCGATCCAATCCGTGAGCCGGCGCCGTCGGCCGAGGCGTGCACCGGCTCGGCGGAGGCGGGTGATGTGATCTGCGGTGCGGCGGCCGGGGGCGCGGCATCCTCCGGGGCTGCGGCACCCTTCCCGGGGGACACCGCGGGTCCTGCGCCGACCGCGCCCGGACCGATGGCCCAGGTCCCGCCCGGTCGTGCGATGCTCACCGGTCCCGCGAAGGCGCCGGCGGCCTCCGCCGCGACGATGTGCTCGCGGGTCCAGGGCGGGATGTGCGTGAGCACGAGGCTGCCGGCCCCGGCGGACGCGGCGGCCTCGCCGGCGCGCCTGCCCGTGAGGTGGACGCCGCGCACGCTGTCCCGCTCCTCCTCGTAGGCCGCTTCGCAGAGGAAGAGGTCCGCGCGGTCAGCCGCGCGGAGCAGACCGGGGCAGGTGTCCGTGTCGCCGGAGTACGTCAGCACCTCGCCCTCGGGGCCGGTGAGGCGCAGGGCGTAGCACTCCACGGGGTGCTCGACGAGGAACGGCTCGAAGCGCACTCCGCCCACGGTGAAGGCCTCGTCCTCGCGCATGTCGCGGAAGTCGAAGGTGGCGGTGAGGTCCGTGGGGTGCGCGCTCTCGGCCAGCGGACTGCGCCCGGGGTCCGTGTGGTAGGCGGCGGTAAGGCGGGCGAGCGCACCCTCGGGCGCCCAGACGGGGAGTGGCGCACGGGGCTCGCCCGTCTCCTCGCGCCGGGCCACCGCCCACGGCGAGTAGGTCCGGTGGACGTAGAGCCCTGCGATGTCGAAGCAGTGGTCCGGGTGCAGGTGTGAGAGGACCACCGCGTCGAGCGCATCGGGATCGATGTGCGACTGCAGCGGACCCAGCGCCCCCGCCCCCAGGTCGAGGAGGACGGCGTAGCGCCGCTCCGCCTCCCACTCCACGAGGTAGCAGCTCGTGGTGGCACCGGGCCCGCCGAACGACCCCGAGGTGCCCACTGCGCTCAGCCGCATCATGTGGGTCCTCCCTCACCGGTGCCGGCGTCCGGCGCGTCTCCGCCGGGCCCGTGGCGCCTGTCCCGCCCCGTCCGGCCCTCGTCCGGTGCTTCTCCGCCGTCCTCGGACAGCCCGGACGCGGCGAACTCGGTGAGGTGCTCCTGCAGCCAGGAGGTGAGCTCGTACAGGCTCACGACGGCCTCCCCCGCGTCGCCCAGCTCGGACTCGCCGGCGAAGATCCGCTCGGCGTCGTCCTCGTCGGTGATCTCCAGCCTGGCCGCGAGCACGAGGCGCACGTCCGTGAGCACCCGCATCCACACGATCGCTGCC
Organism: Brevibacterium salitolerans; assembly: GCF_039531405.1. NCBI lineage: Bacteria > Bacillati > Actinomycetota > Actinomycetes > Micrococcales > Brevibacteriaceae > Brevibacterium > Brevibacterium salitolerans. Next base: position 189,176 of record NZ_BAAAPZ010000001.1, read on the forward strand.
TCCCGGTCCAGGACGACCTCCCCCGCGCCGGAGGACGTGCGCAGCGATTCGAGGGCGATCCGGATCCGGTGGAGCTTGCCCTCGCGCAGGTCCAGCTCGGTGAGGCGGCGGAACTCCGCGGACCGCGCAGGATCCGCGGAGTCCACGTCCGGCAGGAGGCGCAGCAGGGCCGGGTCGTGCGGCCTGGCGACGCTCTGGTCGGGGTCGAGGTGGCCCACGAGCCGCTCGAAGGGATCGGCAGGGGGCTCGGGCATGTCCGCGGACAGCAGCTGGGCGACATCGGCGAGGAGGGCGGTGAGGATGCTGCGTTCCCCGTCCTCCATCTCCACCGCCAGCTGCCCGTCCGGGATGCGGTCCGTGAGGATCCTCACTGCCCGCCTCCCCGCTCGCCGCCGGCCTCGCCGTCCGTGTCCGCCGGGCGGCACTCCGCCCAGAGGCCGTAGCCGTGCATCGCCTGCACATCCGCCTCCATCTGCTCGCGGGTGCCGGTCGACACCCGGCTGCGGCCGCGTTCGTGCACCTCCAGCATGAGCCGGTGCGCCCGTGCCCGGCTGTACCCGAAGTACTCGCGGAAGACGTACTCCACGTAGCTCATGAGGTTCACGGGATCGTTGAGCACGATCGTGATCCAGGGCAGCTCCTTCGCCGGCGCCGGGACGGTGTCCGTACGCGGTTCGGCGACTGCGGTCGTTCCCTCTTGCTCAGTCACGCTCCCACTCTACGTCCCGCGCGCGGGACCGGTCCCCCGTGCTCTAGGATCTGGCCTATGAGCGTTCTCACGGCCGGCCCTCAGACTTCTGCGCTGCTCACAGACATGTACGAGCTCACGATGCTGCAGGCGTCCATGCAGTCGGGCACCGCGCACCGCCGGAGCATCTTCGAGGTCTTCGGCAGGCGCCTGCCGGCCGGCAGGCGCTACGGCGTCGTCGCAGGCACCGGGCGCGTCCTCGAACTGCTGCAGGACTTCCGCTTCGGCGCGGACCAGCTGCGCTTCCTCGCGGACCGGCGGATCGTGGGCGAGGACGCGCTCGACTACCTGCGCGAGTACCGCTTCACCGGCACCGTCCGCGGCTACGCGGAGGGTGAGGTCTACTTCCCGGGCTCCCCCCTCATGACGGTGGAGGGCACCTTCGCGGACGCCGTCGTGCTGGAGACGATGATCCTCTCCGTCCTCAACCACGACACCGCCGTGGCCTCGGCCGCCTCCCGGATGTCCAATGCCGCGGGCGGCCGCCCGTTGGCGGAGATGGGCTCGCGGCGGACGCACGAGATCGCCGCCGTCGCGGCTGCCCGTGCCGCCGCCGTGGCGGGCTTCACCGCCACCTCGAACCTCGAGGCGGGCATGGCCTACGGCATCCCGACCCTGGGGACGAGCGCGCACTCCTTCACCCTCGTCCACGACACCGAGCGGCAGGCCTTCGAGGCGCAGGTGGCCGCGCTCGGCGAGGACACCACGCTGCTGCTGGACACCTATGACGTCGACACCGCCCTGCGGACCGCGATCGAGGTGGCGGGCACCCGTCTGGGCGGTGTGCGCATCGACTCCGGGGACCTCGGCATCCAGGCCGCCGAGGTCCGCGCCAAGCTCGACGAGCTCGGCGCCGTGGACACCACCATCACGGTGACGAGCGATCTCGACGAGTACGCGATCGCCGCACTCGCCGCGGCTCCGGTGGACTCGTACGGGGTGGGCACACGGGTGGTGACCGGATCCGGGCACCCCACCGCCAATCTCGTCTACAAGCTCGTGGCCCGGGAGGGGGAACCCGGCCCGGACGGCACCGCCGAATGGGTCTCCGTGGCGAAGACCTCGGCGGCGAAGGGCAGCCGAGGCGGACGCAAGCAGGCCGTGCGCGTCCTGGACTCCGGGATCGCGACGGAGGAGGCGATCGGCATCCCCCAGCTCCCGGCGGACCTCGACGACGGGCGCGAACTGCTCGTCGACCTCGTCCGCGACGGGGAGATCGACGCCGCCTTCACCGGTGCCGAGGGCGTGCGCCGGGCACAGGAGCGCCACGCGGCCTCGGTGGCGGAGCTCCCCCGCACCGCCCGCCGCCTGCAGGACGGCGAGCCCGCCCTCCCCACCGTGTTCTACACGAGCTGAGGCCGCACTCCCCCGAGAGGCTGACGCCTCGGCGCACCGCCGCGCCGCCCGAGACGGATGCACGCAGGCCCCCGCAGAACTCCGCGGGGGCCTGCGTGCGCTCCCTCACCTCCGGCCGACGAACCAGGCCTCGAGCTTGGTGATCCTGTCACGGATCTGCTGCGGGGTGGCCTCCGCGACCGCGGGGCCGCCGCAGGCCTTGCGCAGCTCCACGTGCACCGTGCTGTGGGGCTGCCCGGTGCGCCGCGACCATGCGCCCACCAGGCTCTGCAGGCGGTTCCGGTCCTCCTTGAGCGCGCGGTGCTCGAACTCGTCCGTGGCCGGGGTGGCCGGCTCCACGACCTCGCGCGAGCGGCGCGAGAGCTGCTCGGCCTGGTGCTTGCGCAGCAGCGCGGAGACCTGGTCCGGTTCGAGGAGCCCCGGGATGCCGATGAAGTCCATCTCGTCCTCGGAGCCCACCGCCCCGCCCGCGCCGAACTCGCCGCCGTCGAACAGGACCTTGTCGAAGCTCGCCTGCGAGTCGAGCGCCTCGAAGGAGCCCAGCAGATCGTCGCTCGCGCCCTCCGCCCGGTTGGCGCGTGCGAGTTCGTCGTCGTCGAAGGTGATGAGCCCCTCGTCGTCCGGATCCGGCTTGCGGTCCAGGGCGTGGTCGCGCTGCTCCTCGAGGGAGTTCGCCAGGGCCATGAGGATCGGCACGCTCGGGAGGAACACCGAGGCCGTCTCGCCTCGCTTGCGCGCACGCACGAAGCGGCCGATCGCCTGGGCGAAGAACAGCGGCGTCGAGGCCGAGGTGGCGTAGACGCCCACGGCGAGGCGGGGCACGTCGACGCCCTCCGACACCATCCGGACGGCGACCATCCAGCGCCGTGTGGAGTGCTGGAACTCCTCGATCCTGCCGCTGGCGCCGTCCTCGTCGGAGAGCACGACCGTCACGGGCTCGCCGACGATCTCCTTCAGCTGCTTGGCATAGGCGCGCGCGGCCGTCTGGTCCGTGGCGATGACGAGCCCTCCGGCATCCGGCACGGTGCGCCGCACTTCCGTGAGCCGTTTGTCCGCGGCCCGCAGCACCGCGGGGATCCATTCGCCCTCCGGGTTGAGCGCCGTGCGCCACGCCTGTGAGTGGATGTCCTTCGTGGCCTCCGCACCCAGCACGGCCGACATCTCGTCGCCCGCCTTGGTCCGCCAGCGCATCTCCCCCGCATAGGCGAGGAACAGGACCGGGCGGACCACGCCGTCCTTGAGCGCCTCGGCGTATCCGTAGGTGTAGTCGGCCTTGGAGGTGCGGATGCCCTCCGCGTCCTCCTCGTACGTGACGAACGGGATGGGAGAGGTGTCCGAACGGAACGGCGTGCCGGTGAGGGCCAGGCGCCTCCGCGCGGGCTCGAACGCCTCACGCACGCCGTCGCCCCAGGAAAGCGCATCGCCGGCGTGGTGCACCTCGTCGAGGATCACGAGGGTCCGGGCCGCCTCGGTCCGGTTCCTGTGCAGGGCCGGCTTCGCCGCCACCTGGGCATAGGTGAGCGCCACTCCGTGGAAGCCGGGGGCATGGCGTCCCTGGGCGTTGCGGAAGTGGGGATCGAGCTTGATCCCCACCCGTGCAGCGGCGTCCGCCCACTGCACCTTGAGGTGCTCGGTGGGCGCCACCACGGTCACCCGGTCGACGATCCGCTGTGCAAGCAGCTCCGCCGCGAGCCGCAGCGCGAACGTCGTCTTGCCGGCGCCCGGGGTCGCCACCGCGAGGAAGTCCCGCGGCGACTGTGAGAAGTACAGTTCCAGGGCCTCGGCCTGCCATGCGCGCAGCTTGCCGGCAGTCCCCCACGCGGCGCGCTCGGGGAAGGCTGGCGACAGCTGCTCAGCGGCATGGGTGCCGGGAACACGCTGTGCCGTCATTTACTCCTGCGGCCCTTCGGGCATCGACTCGAAGATCTCCCGGCAGCGCGGGCAGACGGGGAAGCGCTCGGGATCACGCGTGGGCACCCACACCTTGCCGCACAGCGCCACCACCGGGGTGCCGTTGACCATGGCCTCCATGATCTTGGCCTTGGGCGCGTAGTGGGAGAAGCGCTCGTGGTCGCCGGGCTCCGTGAGCTGTTCCTGTTCGGGGCGGTCGAGTGTCGCAGCGCCGCCGCCGGCGGGATAGGTTTCAGACATGGCACCCATTCTAGATCCGTCCGCGCGGCGACACGCCTCCCCCGCGACCGAGGTGGCTCACACCGCCGAGGAGTACCGCCGGCTCGCAGGTCTCTTCCCGCGCCCGGTGGCGGTGCTGGGCACGACGCGCCGCGGCCTGCGCCAGGCGATCACGGTGGACTCCTTCCTGGACGTCTCCTACGACCCGCCCACGATGGCCGTGAGCGTCTACTCCGGCTCACGCATGGCCGAGACCCTCGAGAGCGCCGAGACCTGCGCGCTGAGCATCCTCACGGCGGAGCAGAAGGGCATCGCACAGTGGCTCGGTGAGCCGGGGCAGCCGCTGCGCGGCCTCCTGGACTCCGTGGACACTCTGGACGCCCCGTCCGGCTCCCCCGTCATCTCAGGCTGCGCCGCATGGTTCGACCTCAGGATCGTCCAGCGCCTCACTGCGGCCACCCACGATCTGCTCGTGGGCGAGGTGACTGCGATGGGGCCGCAGTCCGCTCCGCCGGTGCCGCCCCTGGTGCACTGGGCCGACGACTACCACCGCCCCGCGCCCCGCTGAGACGCCGCGGTCCCCGCTGCACCCTGCGAGGCAGGGGCAACGGGGACCGCCGGGGAGGGCCCCGGAGCTGTGCCGGGGACGCAGTAGGACCCGCTCGCTCAGTGGCGGGTCCCGGTGAATCGGATCAGACGACGCCCTGCGCCACCATCGCACGCGCCACCCGCTGGAAGCCCGCGATGTTCGCACCAGTCACGTAGTCGCCGGGGGAGCCGAAGTCCGCCGCTGCACGCGCACACGCCTCGTGGATGCCGGTCATGATCTCGTCCAGCTTGGCGTCGGTGCGCTTGAAGCTCCACGAATCCCGCGAGGCGTTCTGCTGCATCTCCAGCGCAGACGTGGCGACACCGCCGGCGTTCGCCGCCTTGCCGGGGCCGAACAGGATACCGGCCTCGTTGAAGACCTTGATCGCACCGGGGGTGCAGGGCATGTTCGCGCCCTCCGCCACGGCCACGAGCCCGTTCGAGACGAGGTTCTTGGCGCTCTCCTCATCGAGTTCGTTCTGCGTGGCGCACGGCAGCGCGATGTCGACGGGAAGGGTCCAGACGTTGCCGGCTGCGTGATAGGTCGCGGTAGTCCGCTCATCCGCATAGACGGAGATCCGCTCGCCGCGCTGGAACTTGATCTCGGTGAGGAGGTCGATGTCGAGACCCGCCGAGTCGTAGACGTAGCCCTGGGAGTCCGAGGCGGCGACGACCGTGGCACCGAGCTCCTGCGCCTTGAGCGCCGCGTGGATCGCCACGTTGCCGGACCCGGACACGCTCACGGTCTTGCCCCGCAGATCGAGGCCCCGCGAGGCCAGCATCTCCCGGACGAAGTAGACGAGGCCGAACCCGGTCGCCTCGGTTCGCACCATGGAACCGCCGTAGTCCAGGCCCTTGCCCGTGAGGACGCCGGCCTCATACCGGTTGGTGATCCGCTTGTACTGACCGAACATGTATCCGACCTCGCGGCCGCCCACGCCGATGTCGCCCGCAGGCACATCCGTGTGCTCCCCGAGATGGCGGTACATCTCAGTCATGAAGGACTGGCAGAAGCGCATGATCTCGTTGTCGCTCTTGCCCTTGGGATCGAAGTCGGAGCCGCCCTTGCCGCCGCCGATGGGCATGCCAGTGAGGGCGTTCTTGAAGATCTGCTCGAAGCCGAGAAACTTCACGATCCCCAAGTAGACGGTCGGGTGGAAGCGGAGACCGCCCTTGTAGGGACCCAGCGCGGAGTTGTACTCGACACGGAAGGCCCTGTTGATCTGCACCTTGCCGGAGTCGTCGACCCACGGGACACGGAAGATGATCTGGCGCTCGGGCTCGCACAGGCGTTCGATCACGCCGGTGTCCACCAGCTCGGGGTGGCGGTCGGCGACTGCGCCGAGGCTCTGGAACACTTCATGCACGGCCTGGTGGAACTCGGATTCCCCGGGGTTCCTGTGCAGGACGGTCTCATAGATGGGCACAAGTGCGGGATGAAGTGACATGGACGCGAGTGTATAGCCGAGAGCGCCGGATCCATGCAGGGCATTCGGATGATGAGACACGATTTGCGAATGACGCCGTATGGATGTAACGACACATGAGGGTGTCCCCCGAAAGGCTGCTCTCCAGCCATACCAGGACCAGCCACACGATCCCACCCACCACAGCACCGAGGTTCATTCCCTCCGTGACGAGGGGACTGCCTGAAACTCCCGTGAATGAGGGGAGGCCCCCACACCACACACCCCCACAAACAGGGGGCACATGACATGAGAGCCT
>NZ_BAAAPZ010000002.1:0-52790 GCF_039531405.1 Brevibacterium salitolerans
CGGGGACCTCGACCCCTACCCGCCGAACCTCACCCGGCGCGCCCCCCCCACCGGATGTCCGAAGAGCCCGTTTAGTTGCCCGGTTCATTGATCGCGCCGTGCTGCATGCTTGCGGTAGATCTTGACGGCGGCGGCGACGCGAGGGTGCGGGTCGTCAGCAAGCAGGTCTGCAATGACAAGTCCACGCGCGACGTCGCCATCTGTTCCTTTCTTGATGAACCATAATGGCGCGGTGATCGCAGACCGTCGTCGAAGTGGGTCGTCGGATCGTGCAAGGTCTTCGAGGACCCTAAACTCGATCACGTCGCTTAGGATCGGCCACCCGATTACCCGGGGTGCTGCTCGATCAACCATGTCCCATGTCGTGATGGCGTCGTGGTGGTCGAGATAGATTGCGGCGAGGTCCTCACGTTCCTTGGCGGAGAGGCGCCGACGGGCGCGAAAATCGAGGATGCAGAATGCGGCGAGGCGCGGCTCATACGCAGGATGGATGAATAGTCTTTCGAGTTCTGCTGCGGGGATGTCGGTGGCAAGCTTCGCCGTCGCGAACAACGTGCTCATCCGGACACCGATGACCGATTCATTAGTTGCGACTCGGGTTCGAATCCGCTCGGTCTCACGTGGGTCCGACGCGTTCTGTAGTGCCGTGACGAGCTCGTCAGCAGTACTCAGACGCCTTCGCATGGCAGGATTTTAGCAAGGGCTTCAGGGCTGCGTCTTTAGCCCAGCGCGAGCAGCGGGGCAGCGTTAGATCCTTCATGGCGATCCTAGGCGGCGTTGCACATTCGACAGATGCTTCGACCGGTCGGAGCGATGGGCACGCCCGCCTGTCCAGCCCGCTAACGTTGTTCCGTGCCGGAACGTGGTTGAATTCGGATTCAATGTCTTGTCAGTGCAATTCATTGTTCTCGTGTGGTTGTGTTGGGGCGCGATGGCGCTACGGACCTGATCGTCCCCGACGTGTCATGATGGAGTGATGGATCACTTCGACAGGCTCGTCGACCTGGGCGAATCAGCAGACGTGTCGGGCTGAGACTTCTCCTGGCTTGATGGGCGCGCGACCGAAGAGCGGCCGCCGTGGGGTTACGCTCGGCAGCTGTCGAAGCGTCTGGGGCGCGCGTACGCGAGCCTCGACATCCAAACGGGCGGGGGAGAGGTTCTCGCCGAGGCAGAGGTCTTCCCTCGCACAGCGGTGGCGACCGAATCATGGCCGCCTAATGTCGCGAAGGCGGCTCGAAAACTGCATCCGCGAGGTGTCGTGGTGGTCGCCGACCCTGATGAGCCTCCCCTTCCATTCGCCAATGATGCGTTCGATCTCGTGACGAGCAGGCATCCAGCGACGGTCTGGTGGACCGGGGTCTGATGCAGGAATGGGTGACAGTTGTTGTTTAGGCCGCGAGGGCCAGGGGTGGGTTCATCATGGTCTCGAACTCGATGGGCGTCAAACGCCCCAGCGCGGCCTGACGGCGGCGCCGGTGGTAGGTGCGCTCGATCCAGGTCACGATCGCGATCCGGAGCTCGGCACGGGTCGCCCAGGAGCGGCGGTTCAGAACGTTCTTCGGCAGCAGGCTGAAGAACGATTCCATCGCGGCGTTGTCGCCGGCCGCGCCCACGCGCCCCATCGATCCGACCAGCCCGTGACGGGCGAGCGCCCGGATCGTCTTCCGAGCCCGAAACTGACCAGGTTCAACTGGTCGATGCAACACCGGCTTGTGGAAGCAACAGTAGCTGCTCGTTGAAGGCCTCGGCCGGGGTCTTCCAGCCGAGGGTCTTGCGGGGCCGGGTGTTGAGGGCGTGCGCGACGGCCGCGAGCTCGTCGGCGGACCAGCGCGACAGGTCGGTGCCCTTGGGGAAGTACTGGCGCAGCAGCCCGTTGGTGTTCTCGTTCGTGCCGCGTTGCCACGGCGACTGCGGGTCCGCGAAGAAGACAGGAATGCCAGTGGCAACCTTGAACTGGGCGTGCGCGGACATCTCCTTGCCGCGATCCCAGGTAAGCGACCGGGCCAGTTCGGTGGGCAGTGTCGACATGGTGTTCGTCAGGGCCTTCGCCATCGTGAGTGCACCGTAGCCGGCCAGCGCGGGCCCGTTCTTCGGTGTCTCCTTGTGCCGGTAGCCCTCCTCGCGGGGAAGGTGCACGAGCATCGTGTACCGGGTAGTGCGGTCCACGACGGTGCCGATCGCGGACCGCTCGAGCCCGATGAGAAGGTCGCCTTCCCAGTGGCCGGGTACAGCCCGATCGTCGGCTTCGGCAGGGCGTTCGCTGATCAGCGTCTCCGGGGTGACGTGGGCCCATGTCTTGCGGCGCGACCGCTCGCGAGGCACCCGCAGCGGCCGCCCCGTGCGCAGGCACCACACCAGCTCGCGCTTGAGCGCACCACGCCCTTCGATGAACAGTGACTGATAGATCGCTTCGTGGCTGATGCGCATGGAATCATCATCGGGGAAGTCGATCGGCAGACGGTTCGAGATCTGCTCGGGGCTCCATGCACGCGTCCACGCCCGATCCTTGCGGTGCGGCTTGCCCCGCCCGGTGAAGCGCGGTGGTGTCGGGCCAGGCACGACCGTGCCGTCGGGCAAGCAAATCTGACCCGTCAGGCGCTCCTCGACGTAGGCGCGTAGTCGAGGGTTGGCGACGAGCTTGGCGACCTTCGGGCGCTTGGCGGCCATGTCGGCCTTCCACTGCGCCACCGACGCCCGATAGCCGCTCGATCCGTAGCGGGTGGCAGCGTTGCGACGCAGCTCCCGTGACACGGTCCCTGGGTCACGTCCGATGGAGCGGGCGATCTCGCGAACGCCCTTGCCCTGGACGTGCAGCAGGGCGATTTCTTCACGCTCAGCGAAGGAGAGATACCTGCCCGAATGCTGCTGCTTGATGTCGAATGGCGGCATGCCGCCAGCCTTGTGGAACCACCGTGCACCTACCGCCTGCGCGACGCCGACGACTGCCGCGCCTTCCTCCGCAAGCAGACCCTTCGCGATCTGCTCCCAGAACGCGACCTCGACGTGGCGTTGGAACTTCGGGTGCCCCGGCGAGCAGAGCTTGGGTCTGATCGCCCGATCCGAATCCTGCTGACGACGTACCATCACACACCTCCGATTCGAGGTGTTGCGACGACCAGTTGAATCCGCCCTGGCTGCCCCTGTCGGCATGCAAGATGCATCCGGCGACATCGCCGCGGCGGGCGACGGCGTTGCGGAGTGCGTCGACCGCGAGCTTCGAGGTCATCCGGTCGCTGATCGAGTACCCCACGATCCGGTTTGAGAAGACGTCTTTGATCGCGCAGCAGTAAAGCTTGCCTTCGGTCGTCGTGCGGTGCTCGGTGATGTCGGTGAGCCAGACCCGGTTCGGGGCATCGGCCCGGAAGACGCGTTGCACGTGGTCGTCGAACACGGGTGGGCCGGCCTTCTTGCCCTTCCCGCGCCGGCGGCGTTGCGCGGAGGAGAGGATCCCAGCCTGCGAGCACAGCTTCCACGCCGTCTGGCGACTCATCCGCCACCCTGCGCGGCGTGCTTCGTCAGCGAGGTATCGGTAACCGAACGTCGGGTCGTCCTCATGCGCGTCGTGGAGGGCGTTGATCCGATACGCGCGGAGGACGTCCGCGTCGCGGATCGGGTTATTGCGCCACCGGTAGTAGGGCTGTCTTGTGAGCTTCAGGACCCGGCACGACACCGTGACGGGGATCCCCGCCTCGGCGAGCTCGGCAACGAGCGGGTACGTCATTTTGGGGAGCCACCCAGTTTCAGGTTCGCCTGCGACAGATATGCCGCTGCCTTCCTGAGGACTTCGTTCTCCTGCTCGAGGAGACGGTTACGGCGGCGCAGCTCTCGCATCTCGGCGGCCTCGTCTGCCGTCTGACCGGGACGCTTGCCTTCCTCGACATCTGCTTGGCGGAGCCAGTTCTGCAGCGTCGCCTCGCTGACTCCGAAGTCAGTGGCGATCTGCTTGATGGTGACGCCGCTCTCACGGCGGCGGGCGACCGCGACGACGTCTTCGCGGAACTCTCTCGGATAGGGACCGGGCATGATGACATCCTTCCCGCCAGCGCCTCCCGGCACTAACGATCAGTTGTCACCGATCCGTTCCTCACGCCCGACGCCGTGGCAAGATCAACGCGATCTCCTCCTTAGAGTGCGGTGGAGATCGCGGCATCGTTGATCCCAACGACTCGTCGTCGGGGCCGCTCTGTGCGGTGCCCCGACGACGAGTTCGCAGCATCAGGCAGCGACGTCGAGGATCCAGGTCACGCCGAAACGGTCGGTGAGCATGCCGAATCCGGCACTCCATGGGGAGGTAGCGAGCGGCTCGATCACCGTTGCACCCTCGGTGAGGCTGCCCCAGTAGTGCTGGATCTCGTCGAGAGTTTCGCCGCGCACGGACACGAAGGCGGGCTGGTCGGTGATGGTCATCCCGTTCTCTCGGGTCGTCGAGCCGGCATGGGCCACGGAGTCGCCCGTCTGGTGCGGGATGTCATACGCCATAAGCCGGAAGCCTGACGGTGAAGCGAGCATGCCGAACACCAGTCCTTCTGCGCCGGGCGCATCGGCGGGCATGCCGAAGTCGGCATATGAGGAGGCGGTGATGTCGCCGCCGAACACCGACCGGTAGAAGTCGAGCGCCGGACGGGCATCGCCGCGGAAGTTCAGGTGCGTGGTGGTGATGATGCTCATGGTTCAGCTCCTTGAGAGTTCTCCGCCGGGTTGTCCCGGCACCAGATCACGATCCGCCCCAACTAGGTCAGCTTCTGTCCGCAATTCGATTTACCGTGGTGTCATGGCCGAGCAAACATCCCGACTGCTGCAACTCCTCTCGCTCCTGCAGGCGCGCCGTGACTGGTCGGGGTCCGAACTGGCCGGGCGGCTCGAGGTCAGTGAGCGCACCGTACGTCGCGACATCGAGCGGCTGCGCGCGCTGGGGTATCGGATCGGCGGGCTCACCGGCCCGGACGGCGGTTACCGCCTCGAAGGAGGTGCCGACCTGCCACCGCTGCTGTTCGACGACGACCAGGCGGTCGCCCTGGCGATCGCGCTCGAGTCCAACGTCTTCCCTGGAAGCGGCATCGAAGAGGGTGCGGCGCGCGCACTCGCCACGCTGCGTCAAGTGCTGCCGAGCCGGCTGCGCCATCGGCTCGACGGCATGTCGGTCACGTCGCTGTCGGTGCGCCCCGGCGATGCTCCTCCGCCCGTCGTGCCGCCCGAGGCACTCGTCGAGCTGTCGGCCACGGTTCGCGACCGTCGGATCCTCCGTGTGGACTACAGCAGGGCGGACGCGACGCTCGAGCGGTATCGCCTGGAGCCTCACGGTCTCGTCACCGTTGGTGGGCGGTGGTACCTGCTCGCGTGGGACGTCGATCTGGACGACTGGCGCACGCTGCGTGCGGACCGTCTGGTGCTGCGCCCTCCGCACGGGACGCGTTTCACTCCGCGGGCCATTCCTGGCGGCTCCGTTGCCGCGTTCGTCTCGGCGCGTTTCAAAGGCTCGGACCACGTCGATCGCTGGCCGTGCGAGGGAGCGGTGGTCCTCGAGATGCCGGCACGCGACGTGCGTCCCTTCGCCGGCGACGGAATCGTCGAGGAACTCGGCGACGAGCGATGCCGACTGCGCGCAGGATCGTGGTCATGGGGCGCGCTTGCCGCTGCGTTCCTCCGTTTCGAGGCCGAGATCGGCGACGTCGAACCTCCTCCTCTCGCCGAGGCCTTCGCGGCTCTCGCACGCCGCGCGCACGTGGCGAGTGGAGTGTGCGCATGAAGCACGGACCGGGGACCCCCGGCGGGTCGGCCGAGCGTCCGGCCGTCTTCTTCCGTGACGCCGACGAATTCCGCGCGTGGCTCGATCACTATCACGACACCGAGAGCGAACTGTGGATGGAACTCCGTCTCGCCCATGTCGCTGATCGCGGTCTCACCTGGGCTGACGCGGTGGTCGAGGCACTGTGCTTCGGGTGGATCGATTCGGTCTCGCAAAAGATCGACGACGACTCACGCCGTCAACGCTGGTCACCGCGCAGTTCCCGGAGCACGTGGTCGAACGTGAACATCGCGCATGTCGAGCGGCTGATGTCGCAGGGTCGTATGCATCCGGCGGGAATCGCGGCGTACGAGCAGCGTTCCACAGACCGATCGGGTGTCTACACGCACGAGAACGCCGATGCGGAGCTCGCTCCTGTGTTGCAGGCGATCATCGACGCGTCACCGCGGTCCGTTGCGTTTCTCGACGCGGCAACACCGGGGTACCGCAAGACGGTTCGCCACTGGATCATGTCTGCGAAGCAGTTTGCCACGCGGGAGCGGCGGGCGCATCAACTCGTCGCGTGTTGCGAGGCCGGTGAACTGATCCCGCCCCAGCGTCACGGCCGCGCCCCGGCGTGGCTGGCGCGTGCGGTCGCGGCCGCGACGGGAGCAGGAGAGTGACGTACCCGCGGTCAGGTAACCGTCACGTGTCCTCCACCCGCAGATGGTCTTCCATGACGGAACTCGGTGCAGCTTGGAACTCATGTGAGTGTGAGTTCTAGTCCAATGGCTCTGCTGCGCGAATAGGTGACGTCTGAGGTGGCGTGCCTGCGGGGTGCGTCTGGATGGATGACACCATGCCCGCCTCCTGCCCCGAGGAGTTCCGCGACGTCGTTGTGCGCGTCGCGGAGAACCGTGTGCCCGGCGTCACGATCGAGGACCTCGGCGTTCGTCCCGTGACCCTGTGGAAGTGGCTCCGACGCCTGCGTCGCTCGCGACGACACCGCTCCGACCGGCGCGATGCCGACCACTGCGCATCGCGATCGTGCCATGGATCGAACGCACCTGCCCACTGGCGCGGGCGGCAGGAGCGTCTGGGACCTCTCGAAACGTCGAAGCCTCCATCTCTGGGCATCAGGTTCCTCGGTGTCACCCGCAACTCTGCGACGATGCTCCTCCGGGGTGACATGCAGTGCGACCGGGAGGAGGGTGGTGTCGGGATCGAGAGATGCGGTGATCTGCGACCAGTACACCTCGGCGGCGATCGTCTTGGGCACGATGACCAGTCGCGGGCCCCTGTCAGGCAATTCCCTCATCACGGAGTTGATCGTCACTGCGGTGATCTCCCGCCACGCACTCCAGTCCTGGAAGTCCCGCACAGGTGCGACCGGCTTGAGAACCGGCCTCAACATGGAGCCGACCTCCTCGGGTCGACGATGACCGCCCCTGGCACGGCTCGGGCGAGCAGCCGAGCCGTGGTCGTCTTCCCCGCACCGAATGCGCCATTGAGCCAGAGGAGCCGGTCCGGGCGATACGTTTTCATACTTTTTCCTAGAAGGGTCCGTCACCGCGACGCGGCGACGGACCCGTCGAATCCCTGAAACGAGTGATGCCCGCATCGTCCGTGTGTACAGGCTGTGGCTTCGTTCGACCGGGCTGGATTTCCGTTCGACGTCTGAAGAGTCCGTTCGCCACGGCTACGGCGGCGATGACGATGATCGCCCCGAGAATTTGGAGGCGTGTGGGATGCTCGGACAGCACTGCGGCCGAGAGCGCGAGCGCGAGCACCGGTTGGACCAGGAGAAGCGCTGCAGTGGTGGTGGGAACGAGCCTCGCGCTGCCGTGGTGGACCAGCAGCCACGCGACGACCTGACCCAGCACTGCCAGAACGATCAGCAGCATCCATGAGCGCACGCCGATGCCTGTCAGACGGGGACCGCCGGTGAATGTCGCGAGGAGTGCGGTCGTCACAGCCGCCGACGCAGTCGCCCACGTCAGTGGCTGGATGACTCGTCCGGGCTCGTCCAGGGCGGCGCGGCGGGTGAGGAAGAGATAGGCGCCGTAGCTGAGACCCGCGAGCAGTCCGAGCAGTGTCCCCGTGACGGTTCGCATGCCGAGCGCAGCCACGTCCCAGATGCCTCCGACGAAGCTCATCCCCAGCAGCATCAGCGGCAGGGCCCGGAGAAACCGCCTCGCTATCGGCTCGCGGTCGATGAATAGTGCGAGCAGAGGAAGCACTATCACCTGCACGTTGATCAGCACGGTGCTGATCCCTGCGCCGACCTGGTAGATCGCAGCGGTCCATGCGGCGTAGTCGATGCCCAGCGCCACCCCCGCGATGGCTGCCCAGCCGATGCCCGGCCGGGAGAGGCACCCGCGTCTGCGTTGTTCACCGATGGCCAACGGCACGAGCACGAGGACCGCGAGAGCGCAGCGGAGCATCGCTGTCGTGGCTGCATCCACACCGGCGAGCTTGACCAAGATCGCTGACACCGACAGACACAGTGCGCCGCCCATGACCGACGTTGTGGAAACAGTGTGCGCGCGGGCTGAGCCGGGAGGGAAGAGTGTCATGGATCGACCGTAGTCAGCGCCGAACGATTAGCACTAGTTCACATATCTGCCCTGTGCTGATAAGTATGACGTATGAGTCTGGAATGGAGCCGGCTGCGGATACTGGATGCGGTCGCACGCACAGGATCGGTGGGACGGGCAGCGGCACTGTTGCATATGACAGGCCCCGCGGTCTCTCAGCAGCTCCGTCGGATCGAGGCCGAGGCGGGGATCCGGGTCGTGATTCCGGACGGGCGCGGGGTGCGTCTTACCAGCGCGGGGCGGGTGCTCGCGGGATATGCGGCACAAGTCGCAGATCTCATGACGCGAGCAGAGAATGATCTGCACCACGGCGAGGAACTGGTCGGGCGGGTGTGCATGGGGGTCCTGGCCTCGTTCCTCCGGACGCCTCTTGCGGATGCGCTCGCATCGTTCCAGCGCATGCACCCGCGAGTTGAGCTGCGCGTCGAGGATGGCGAGACTGCAGCCCATCTCGCCCTGCTGACCGGCGGCCGTCTCGACCTCGTGTGCGCCGAGTCGTGGAGCATCTCGCCGCTCGAGCTTCCCACTGGCGTGACCGCGCGGACGCTGAGTCGTGAAACCGCGTGGATCGCTCTGCCGGAGCAGCACCGCCTCCGCGGCAGAGAGCGGCTGGACTTCGTCGACCTCGCCGCGGAGAGCTGGGTGACCTGCGCCAGGGATTCCGACGGCCACCGTGCGCTCGTCCAAGCGGCTCGCATCACCGCCGTTGAGCCCGAGGTCCGCCATTTCGTGGCGGACCGGTCGACGCAGATGGCTCTCGTGCGAGCAGGGCTCGCGGTCGCCTGCATCCCGTCGTCCGCGCAGCCGGAAGACGGTGAGGGGGTCGTCTTCCGCCCACTGGCGGTGGATCTGCATCGTCAGATTCTGCTTCTTGCGGGCGGGCGGCCTGTGCCACGCCCCGTCGACGCCCTCATCCGGCATCTGACCGGTCCGGACGGATGCTAGAGTGCGGCCAGCTCGCCCGCTCTCATCCGCCGACGCATGAAGATGCACGAAGGAGCTCACCATGGCGCTCATCGAGATCGGCTTCCCCTCGAACAACGGGCGGGACATGATCCACGCCTGGGTGTACCAGCCCACGGTGCAGGCGCGTGCCGTCGTGCACCTGATCCACGGCCTCGGCGAGCATTCGCGCCGGTACCTGCACCTGATCGTCCGTCTGCTCGACGAGGGCTTCGTCGTCGTCGCGGACGACCACGCCGGGCACGGCCGCACGGCGATGGCGACCGGCATCTGGGCCGATGCCGGCGAGGACGCGGACCGTGTGGTCGTCGCCGATGAGCAGGAGCTCCGGACGCGGGTCCGGCAGCTGCACCCGGACCTGCCGTACATCGTCTTCGGGCATTCGTGGGGTTCGATGATTGCACGCGGGATGGCGGCGGAATCCAGCGGTGAGATCGACGCGCTCGTGCTGGGCGGGATCGCGGCTCAGCTCCACGGGATCGAGCATGTCCTCGACAGGGACGCTCTGGCAGCTGCGCCCGAGGCCGAGGCGCCTGTGGACGACGCGCTCGTGCAGCAGACGTTCGACGGCTTCGTCTCGCGCTACGGCCCGGATGCCGGCCCCACCGACTGGGTGGCGCGCAACGCGGATGTGGTCCGCGACCATGCCACCGATCCGTTCAACAACTTCGGTGCACCCATGAGCGTGCGGTTCCTGCGCGGCTTCGTGGCGCTCTACGACGCGGTCAACAGCGCTGCGTGGTATGACTCCGTCCGAACGGATCTGCCCGTGCTCATCCTCGCGGGGAGCGAGGACCCGGTCGCCAACTTCGGCGAGGGCGCCTACCACGTCGCGAACACCCTCGTCGCCACCGGCCATCCGGATGTCCGCACCCGCGTCTGGGCGGGATTCCGCCACGAGGTGCACAACGAGCCCGAGATCCGTGACGAGGTCGAGGGCGAGATCGTCTCCTTCGTCGAACGCGTCATCGGTGACTGACCTCGATACTCAGGAGCCGGTTCATGAGCGTGAGGCACCCGCTTCCGCGCTGATGGCTCTGAGGCCCTCCCTGTAGGTGGTGACGGTGAAGTCCGGGAACCGGCTCCGGAACTTCGCGGAGTCGAAGAGGCTGTCGTGAGCGTAGCGGGGCAGCAGTTCCCGGAGCTCCCGCACCTGCGGAGACGCGATCCCGGCGGCATACAGTGCCCATTGCGGCACAACCGTGTACCGAGGATCGGTGCCGAACGCCGCGGACGCGGCGTCCACGAACTCGCGGTAGGTCAGTCTGCTCTCGTCGATGGGCAGGTGCCACGTCTGTCCATAGGCGTCAGGCGTGCTGCCCAGCATCGCGAGGGCGCGGCTGGCGTCCGGAGTCCAGATGAGGCTGCGGAGCCGGTCGTCGCGCACCGGTATGAGAGGGCGTCTGCCTGCCCGCAGGCGGTCGATGATGAGGGAGTTCGTGAAGCCCTGCGTGCGGCCGGGGCCGTAGAATTCGGGGGCGCGGGCGATGAGGACGGGGATGTCCCCGTGCGACATCTCCTGGAGCACCATCCGTGCCATCGCTGCCCGGACCCTGCCTTTGCGGCCCACGGGAGCGAAGCCGGTGTCCTCCGTCTGGATCCGCTCGTCCTGCGGATACATGTACGTGTTGTCGAAGTACGCGAACTTCGCGCCTGCAGCTCTGGCGGCGTCGAGCGCATTGCCCAGCATGGTCGGGAACCGGCTCTCCCACAGCTCGGTCTTCGCGGGCAGCCCTGCCGCGAAGTAGACGACGTCGCTTCCCGCGACCGCCGCCCTGGTCTGCTCAGGGTCGAGGAGATCGGCCGCCACCACGCCGTCGTCGGCATTGACGGGGTGAGGGCTCCGGCTCACCAGTCTCAGCTCTCCGGTCTGCATTCGATGCAGTTCGCGCGCCAGCTCGACGGCGATCTGCCCATTGGCTCCGAGGATCGTCTGCATCGCAGATCTCTGCCCTTCCCTGTCCTGTCGGGACGTCACGGATGCTCCCGAGGTGGTTCCATCACACGCCGCCACGCAATGTTGTCAGTGCACACATTACGGTAGAAGGCGGGAGTGTGCGGTGTCAACATTGGGGTGCGGGCGAGATGGCTGGCCGCGATGCGCCTGCGTGTCGTGTGTCTGTGCTCCTGTTGCGCCGCGTGGATGCGAGGGAGGGGCCTGAGGGTCGCGGCTGACCCGTCCTCGGGTGATCGTCATCCCATGTGTGCGGCCGCGTGGGCTCGCGTGGCTGGTCTGCTGCTGAGGACTCATCCCCTCGGTGGCGCGGGCCGGGCGGGGCAGGTTCGAGCTGCGTGAGGCGCGCGCTGCCGGGCCTCAGTTCTCGCAGAGGCAGAACGGGTGGCCCGCTGGGTCGAGGAACACCATGAAGCTCCCGTCCTCGCTGGGCTGGGCCGGGTGCTTCGTCGCCCCGGCGGCCTCCGCGAGGGGTGCGGCCTCCGCGATGGACTCGACGTAGAAGTCGAGGTGCGCCTGCTGGGGGACGGGGCCGGTGGGCCAGTCGGGGGAGCGGTATCCCTCGATCTGCTGGCACGCGATCTCGGAGCCGTTCTCGGATCCCGCCGGAGGGACCACGCTGACCCAGCCGGGATCGTCCTCGGAGGAGCGCGTGCGCCACCCGAGCAGGCGTGCGTAGAAGGCGCCGAGTGCGGCGGCATCCGGGCAGTCGAGTGCGAAGACGTGCTTCGTCGTCTGAATCGATGCGCTCATGGCAATGAGCGTACTGCCGGGTGCAGGCGTGCGGAAGGGGAGCTGCACAGGCAGCCCGAGGCCACCCGCCTCGATGTGGGTACGGCCCGCCTCGATGTGGGTGCTGCTGACTCCTGCCGCTCCAGGCGGTATCTTTTCTCTGCCACTACGTTGATACGTAATAACGTACACTGACGGAGTATGGATGCTGTGCGAGGTGGGGCTGTGAGACGACTGGTGATCGGCGCGTACCGGATCCGCGCTCTGGCGTATGCCGTGGCTGTGGTGGTGCTCGTCGCAGTGGGGCTGTCCACCTCCGCTCCTCTGGATGAGCGCGTGCACCGCGTCCTGGCTCCGCTGGCGTTCGTTGCGCTGGCTCTGTTCATTCTGAGTGTCGTGCTCATGTTCCTGGGCCCGCGCGTCCTTCCGGCGCATGAGGTCCGTGTGGTCTCCTCGCCCGTGCGGGGGCGTTGGCTGGGTATGAACAGCCCCGCCACGAAGGTTCCCAGTCACGGCGTCCGGATGTATGGGCAGGCGTACGCGATCGATCTCGTGCATGAGCCCGAGGCCGGCCCCAGTGCCGGAGCCGAGGCGGTGGGCGGGCCGGAGACCGCAGCCGGAGTCCGCCCGGTCTTCGGCAGCGGACCCGCCATGCGAAGGCCGCAGGAGTATCCGGCGTTCGGGCAGCCGGTCCGTTCGATGATCGGCGGCACCGTGGTGCGCGCCTCGGGATGGCGACGCGACCATCGGGCCCGTTCGAACGGGTTCGGCCTCGTCTACTTGATGGTCGAGGGGATGGTCCGGGAGCTGGGCGGCCCCGGGTTCATCCTCGGAAACCACGTCATCATCCGGGGCGACGACGGGGAATTCGCCGTGCTCGCACATCTGCAGCAGCACTCGCTGAATGTGCGGCGGGGCGATGTGGTCCGGGCCGGCCAGCAGGTCGGCCGATGCGGCAATTCGGGCAACAGCAGCGAACCCCATGTGCATGCGCAGCTGATGGATCGGCCCTCTCCGCTGACGGCGCAGGGTCTCCCGCTCGCCTTCCGGGCCATCGTCCTGGACGATGAGGCTCAGGAGCAGGACGGCCTGCCGCAGAACGATCAGCACATGACGGCCTCACACCTGGACCGCGAACTGCCGGGCTGACGAACCTCTCACCTCGACGGCTGCCGGGGCGGGCGCGCCTCCGGATGAGCCCGCTCAGTCCTTCTGCAGCTCCTGCGCCAGCATGACGAGGATGCCGCTGGGGCCGCGCAAGTACGAGAGCCTGTACACGCCCTGGTAGTCCGCCACCCCGCGCAGCGGACGGCACCCGTGCCTGGCAGCGGTGGCGATCGCCTCGTCGATGTCATCGACGGAGAACGCGATGCGATGCATGCCGATCTCGTTGGGGAGAACCGGCTCCGTCTCGATGGCGTCCGGATGGAGGTATTCGAAGAGCTCGATCTGCCCCTGCCCGTCAGGGGTCTGCAGCACGGCGATCTTCGCGTGGTTGCCGTCGAGGCCCACCGCGGTGTCCGCCCACTCGCCGCTCACCGTGTCACGGCCGACGACCTCGAGGCCCAGGTCCGTGAAGAAGGCGATGGTCTCGTCGAGATCGCGGACCGCAATGCCCACGTTCTCCAGTTTGATGCCCATGCGGAGAATGCTACTCCCGCTCTGCCGCAGTTCTCGGGTTTGTCGGCGCATTCTCCTTGTCGCAGCGACGCCGTGGTTCTACGCTCGGACTGAGCTCTCTGTGAGCCGCATCCGATGGAGGAGCAATCATGGGAACGCTGAGCTTCACTGCGACCGTGTCACTCGACGGCTATGCCGCTGACGCGAGCGGGGACTTCCAGTGGTCGTCTCCGGACGGGGAGGTGTTCCAGTTCCACATCGAGCGGATGGCCGCGGTCTCGACCGAGGTGCTGGGCCGCAGAACCTACCAGCTCATGCGGTACTGGGAAGCAGAGCCCGAGGCCGAGGCCTGGACCGCTGCCGAGCACGAGTTCGCCCGCAGGTGGCGGCATGTGGAGCACATCGTCGCTTCGTCCACCCTCGCCCGGACCGACCTGGGCCCGGGGGACAGCCGCCTCGTACCGCACCTCGATCTGGCTGAGCTCGAGCGGATCGTGGCGGAGGCGGATGGTGAGGTCGAGATCTTCGGTCCCACCACGGCGAGTGCGGCGATCCGTGCGGGCCTGGTGCAGGACTTCCGGTTCTTCGTCGTCCCCAAGGTGGTCGGCGGAGGTCTGCCGGCCCTTCCCTCTGACGCACGCCTCGAGCTGGACCTGAGGGAGCAGCGCGTCTTCGGCAATGGCACCGTCTACCTGCACTACGCGCCACGATGAGGCGGCGGGCACGTGGCCGCTCCGGCGGAACGGATCGGCGCCGGGCCGTGCGTCCCGGCGGTTCCGCATGTCCCTTCCGGTGCATGCGCGAGGGGACTGCCCCGTGACCGCACTGTCCCGTGCGCGCCTCCGCCCCATGCGTCCGCGGGACCCGCACGAACCCGGCAGAGTCGCGTCGTCGCTCGAACTGTTCTTCGACCTCGTCTTCGTGGTCGCCGTCAGCATCGCAGCCGTGCAGCTTCACCATTCGCTCACCGAGGGGCATGTGCGCGAGGGGATCCTCAGCTACGGCTTCGTCTTCTTCGGCATCTGGTGGGCGT
The DNA here is from genome assembly GCF_039531405.1 of Brevibacterium salitolerans. Lineage (NCBI taxonomy): Bacteria > Bacillati > Actinomycetota > Actinomycetes > Micrococcales > Brevibacteriaceae > Brevibacterium > Brevibacterium salitolerans. Next base: position 14,625 of record NZ_BAAAPZ010000002.1, read on the forward strand.
GGATGAACTTCACGTGGTTCGCCACCTCCTTCGACACGGACGACTGGCTCTACCGGGTGCTGACGGTCCTGCAGATGGGCGGCGTGCTCGTGCTGGCCTCGGGGATCCGCCCGGCCTTCGAAGAGCGTGACTACACCGTCCTCGTCCTCGCCTATGTCGTCATGCGTCTGGCTCTCGTGGCACAGTGGCTGCGCGCATCCCGCCACGCGGGTCCGTCCCGCCGCGCCACGCACATCTACGCGGCGGGTGTGACCGTCGTCCAGGTGCTCTGGCTGCTGTCCCTGCTGCTCCCCGCGCAGCTGACCACTCCCTCGATGCTCCTGCTGGTCGTCGCGGAGCTTGCCGTGCCCGTTGTCGCCGAGAGCACCGGGAAAACGCCCTGGCATCCTCATCACATCACCGAGCGCTACGGCCTGTTCACCCTGATCCTGCTGGGCGAGAGTCTCCTCGCCTCCGCCAACGCGATCATCGAGGCCGTGCATGAGGCGGAGACGCTGGGCCCGCTCATCGCCGTGTCCGCGCTCACGCTCACCGCCACCGCGGCGCTGTGGTGGATCTACTTCTGGCCGCCCCACCACCATGCGATCAGAGGCCTCCGGGGCTCTCTGCTCTACGGCTACGGGCACTACTTCATCTTCGCCGCGGCCGGAGCGTTCTCCGCCGGGATCGAGGTGGAGATCGACCTCCTCACCGGTCACAGCTCCCTGCATCAGCCTCTTGCCTCGTTCTCCTACACCATCCCCCTGGCCGTGTTCGTGTTCGGCGTCTGGGCGCTTGCGATCCGCCCGTGTGCGGACGGATGGGTGAACGCGGCCGTCCCCCTGGGCAGTCTGCTGGTGCTCGTCGACCCGCTGCTGCCCGTGCCCTTCGCCCTCACGACCGCGATCCTCATCGCCGTCGTCGCGGTGCTCGTATGGCGTCAGCAGGAGACCGAGCAGGAGACCGCGCAGGAGGGCGAGGACGCATGACCTCTGCAGCCTCGGGACCCGATGCGATCTTCGCCGATGCGCGGCTCGCCGCGGTCTACGATGCGTTCGAAGGCGACCGAGACGATCTTGCGGCCTATGCGGCGATGGCGGAGGAATTCCGGGCCTCACACATCCTGGACATCGGCTGCGGGACGGGAGCCTTCGCGACCTCGATGGCGCGCAGAGGTCTGCGCGTCACCGCAGCGGATCCCGCTGAAGCCTCGCTCACGGTCGCGCAGGGGAAGCCCGGTGCAGCGGCAGTCCGCTGGGTGCACGGCACCGCCCAGGACGTCCTGCCTCTGCAGGCGGACCTGGCCTTCATGACGGCGAACGTGGCCCAGGTGTTCCTCACGGACGCTGAGTGGATGTCCTGTCTGCACGCGATCCGGGCGGCGCTTCGTCCCGGTGGCCGCCTCGTCTTCGAGTCCAGAGATCCGCGACGGCGCGCGTGGGAGGACTGGACGCGGGCACGGACGCATCGCTTGGTCCGCACCGCTGCGGAGGGGGAGGCGGATCGCTGGGAACAGCTGCGCTCCGTCGACGGAGAGTTCGTGACCTTCGAGACCGTGACCGTGTTCCGGCGGGACGGGGAGCGGATCGATTCGTCCTCGACCCTGCGCTTCCGCAGCCGCGAGGCGTTGGCGGAGACGGTGGAGAGGGCAGGGTTCACAGTGGAGGAGGTGCGAGACGCGCCGGACCGCCCCGGCCGGGAATTCGTCTTCGTGGCCCGACGGCCCGGCGAGAGCTCGCCGGGAGAGAGGAACGCACATGACTGAGGAGACGCGGCGCACCAGACAGGTGGAAGCGCGGCCGGAGGATGTGCAGCTCACCCGGGAAGAGGCGGAGGCGTCCTGGGACGCCGTCGACGCGTATCTCGCGGACGCGCTCGTCGACGAGGATGCTGCCCTCGCAGCGGCCCGCCTCTCGAGCAGCGCCACCACGATGCCGCACGCCGCCGTCTCGGCTGCCCAGGGCGCGTTCCTCGCCCTCCTCGCGCGGCTTACCGGCGCGAGGCGGGTCCTCGAGTTCGGCACGCTCGCCGGGTACTCCGCGCTCTGGTTCGCCCGGGCGGTGGGGCCCGCGGGACGCGTGGTCAGCCTGGAGCTGGAGGAGCAGAACGCCCGGGTGGCCCGCGAGAACGTCGCGCGAGCACAGGTGTCCGAGCGGGTGGAGGTGCGGGTGGGCCCGGCGGTCGAGTCAGCCGAACGCCTCATCGCGGAGGACGTGCCGCCGTTCGACCTGGTGTTCATCGACGCAGACAAGCCGAGCAACCCGCAGTACCTCGACGCCGCTCTCCGCCTGACCCGGCGCGGGGCCCTGATCGTCATCGACAACGTGGTCCGGTCCGGTGCGGTGCTCGACTCCGCGAGCGATGATCCCAGGGTCCGAGGTGTCCGCGCGGTGGTGGACGCGGTCGCCGCACATCCGGCCCTCGAAGCCACCGCGCTGCAGACGGTCGGCGTCAAGGGGTGGGACGGCCTGCTCCTCGCCCTGCGGCGGTGAGCAGCCCGCACACCTATTCCGCTCCCGGCCGCCTGCGGTACTGCTTCGTCTCCGACCGGCGGCGCTTGCTCTCGATCCGCCGGCGTCGTGATCCTCTCGTGGGTCGGGTGGGTCGGCGGACCGCCGGTGGCACGAGGGCCTCACGCAGCAGCTCCGCGAGCCGGGCCCGCGCGGCGGCGCGATTGCGGCGCTGCGCACGGTGCTCCTCCGCACTCACCGTCAGCACCGTGCCGGCGAGGCGACCGGACAACCGGTCCATGACCCTCGCACGCTGCTCCTCGGAGAGCGCCGTCGTCGCAGCGAGGTCGAGGCTGAGCTGCACCCGCGAGTCCGCCGTGTTGACTCCCTGCCCTCCCGGGCCGGACGCGTGTGAGAACTGCTCGACGAGCTCCCTCGACGGCACTGTGAGGCCGCGGGGAGCGCCGGGTCCGGGGAGCACACGCAGATCGTCCACAGGACGAGTGTGCCTCAGCCGGGGACGATGTGCAGGCGCGGGGCGCCGGCGGAACGATCTGATCCGGGCGCACTCCGCCCCGCAGCCGGCGTTCCCGGCCGTCAGTACTCCCTGCTCTCCTCCCGCAGCCGGGGCTCCACCCGCCGGTGCGGACGCAGTCCGGCCTTGTCCGCGTAGAAGGCGCGGATCCGATCCATGTCCGCACCGACGTCGCCGCTGAGTTCGAAGGTGGGCCCCAGCCCGCTGGTCATGGTGGAGCGGTCGACGTAGCCCAGCGTGACGGGCAGCCCGGTCTCCCGCGCGATCCGGTAGAAGCCGGACTTCCAGTGCGTGTGCCCGGACCGCGTGCCGTCCGGGGTGATGACCAGACCGAAGCCGTCGCCCGTGCGCACCCGGGCGACGACCTCGGCGACGGTGCGCGAAGGATCCTCCCTGTCCACGGCGATGCCCCCGAGTGCACGCATGAGCGGACCCCTCCACCCGCGGAACAGGCTCTTCTTCCCCATCCAGCGGATGTCGATGCCCAGGCGCCACGCGATGGCGAGCATGAGGGCGAAATCCCAGTTGGAGGTGTGCGGAGCCCCGATCAGCACGGTGGGACGCGAAGGCGCGGGCTGTGTGTTCAGGTTCCAGGGGCTGACCAGCCAGAACGCGCGGGCGAGAAGTGAGCGGAGCATGCCCTCAAGGTAGAGGACTGCGGTACCGTCTGCGCATGGTGTCCACGAAGTGCAGCGAACCCGTGCCCGAGGTGGTGATCCGCGGAGCGGACGGCCCGGCCGAGCATCCGCGGCTGGTGCAGATCTGGCGCAGCGCCGTCGATGCCACCCACGATTTCCTCTCCGCGCGGGACAGAGATGCGATCGAGGCGCGCCTCGCCTCCGCGTACTTCCCGCACGTGCGGCTCCACGTGGCTGAGCTCGCGGGGGAGGCGGTGGGGTTCGCCGGGACCGCGGACGGGAGTCTCGAGATGCTGTTCGTCGACGCCGGTCATCGCGGGAGGGGCATCGGCGGCGCGCTCCTCGCGCATGTGCTCCGCACGGAGGCGGTGACACGCGTCGATGTGAATGAGCAGAACGCGGAGGCGGCGGGCTTCTACGCCTACAGCGGTTTCAGAGTGGTGGGGAGGAGCGAGTTCGACGGTGAGGGCCGCCCGTACCCGCTGCTGCACATGGAACTGGCTGGACTTGATCCTGACCTGCTGCTGGCGGGCCCGCGCGGCCGTCGGCTGCTGCTGGAGTTCGCGCTCGCCTCTGCGGAGCCTGAGTTCAGTTCAGCAGTGTTCCTCGCGGCTGCGGCACTCGATCCGGAGCCCGCCCACACCGTGACGATGTGCGCCTATGATGCGGCGGCCACCGGCTTCGCGGAGGGGGCTGAACCTGCCACAACCGACACCGTCGGGGCCATGCTCGCCGATGTCCGCCTCGCCGAACCCACAGCCGAGGCACTCCGGAGCGCCTTGACGTCCGCGACGGAATCCGCGCGCTACTGGCAGGAGCCGGACGGTGAGGATCTCCTCGCCGCAGCAGAGCCGGTGCGCACGCAGCTGCGTCGGGTGGCTGTGCACATCGCGGCCTCCCCGTACGCGCAGTGGCTGACCGCCTCGGTGGCCGCGAGGCGGCAGTGGTCTATTCAGTGGGAGGACGCGCCCGCCGTTCCTCCGCTGACGGATCCGAGTTCCACGCTGCGGGACGCATCCGTGCGGCTGCTTCAGGACGAGGCGGAGGCCGCGCAGGAGCGCCCCGAGGATCCCACTGCGGGTTGGAGCGGCGCGTGGTGGTCCACGCCGTCCCACTCAGTCCCATCCACCACGGGCGAACTCGTCGACGGCACACCGGCGGGACTCTGCTTCGTCGAAGACGGGCTCGGATGGCAGAGGGCCGCGGCCCACGCGTGGGACGTCCCCTCCCATCTGCACATCCTCGAGATCGATGGGCCCGAGGTCTGGGCGGATCTCTGCAGACGCTTCCCTCTCGAGGTCACCGGCTCGATGCGGCATGACTGGTTCCGCACGACGGGCAGGAACGGCCGATGGGTGGTGCCAGACTGGGCACAGGTGGCCGAGCACTTCGACGGGGTGCACCTGACCCCTCTCACGTATCTCGCTGCGGCAGGCACGGCGATCTCGGTGGGGCCGGACACAGCCAGCGTCATCGCCGGATGGAACCCGGACCAGACCTTCTGGTTCTCTCCTGCAGTCGGCTTCAGCGGCATATCCGTGCAGTGGGAGCTCCACGACGTCGGCGAGGAAGAGGCCTGGAGGAAAGCGCCCGCCCACGCCTGACCACCAAGAGGAGCGCTACGAGACAGCCAGGCGGGTCGCTACGAGCCGCGGGGACCGGCACGGGACACCAGCCCATCGCAGAGAGGACGACGAATGGAAACCGGCACAGCTCCCGGGACGGCGGCGGAGACCCACCTTGTCCGGCTCATCCTGGAGAAGTTCGACGCGCTCGTGGAGCTGACCGCGCAGCTCGACGACACCGCTGCGAATGCAGTGCTCCCGGTTGCCGGGAGCAATTCCGCGGTGCAGCTCCTCGTCCACTGCTGCGGCCTCCTGCGGCGCTGGTCCTCGACCGTGAACCTGGGCGTCGAGGTGCAGCGGGACCGCAGCGCGGAGTTCGAGGCGGTGATGCCGGTGGCAGAGGCCCTGGCGCTGGCAGCGCGCACGCGTCCGGCATTCCTCGCCGACGTCGCCGCGACGGATCTCGCGGCACCACCGCGGGTCTCCCCGCCGGACCACGACGACTACTGGACCTCGTCCTGCGAGGGCGTCCTCCTGCACGTGCTCGAGGAGCTCAGCCAGCACCTGGGGCACGCGGAGGTCACCAGAGACCTGGTGCTGGGTGCGCGGCCCCGGGACCCGCACGGGAGCAGCCGCGAGTCCATGGACCCCCTCGCCGCCGAGCAGGGGCCCGAGGCGTACTTCGACCAGCAGCGCGCGGACTGATCCTGCCGCCGGCGGCTCAGCCCTCCGCCGCCATCCCACGCCAGGCGGTGTCGAAGGCCGCACGGCAGCGTGCGAGCGTGTCAGCCTCCCTCAGGTCCGCGCCCCGCACGACCACCTGGTAGTAGAAGACGCCGTTGATGAGGTCGATGCACGCCTCCGGGTCGAGGTCCGCGCGCAGTTCGCCGCGCTCCATCCCCAGGCGCAGCGCCTCGACCATCGGCGCGCGCCGCCGCTGCACGTGGGAGTCCCAGTAGGCCCGCTGCAGCTCGGGATTCTCGAGCACGAGCATGAGCCTCATGCGGAACCGGCGGTCGCTGTAGCCCCGGCCCCGCGTCGCCTCGGGGTCACCGAAGAGCAGCGCGAGGAAGGTCTCCCTGATGGTTCCCGAGGTGTCGGGCCGGATCGGCGCCCGCCCCCGGTCGAGGGCCGCCGCGATGAGGGCTGCGAGGCTCGGCCAGCGCCGGTAGAGAGCGGCGCGGGAGACCCCGCTCGCCGCCACCACCGCATTCACGCTGATCCGCTCACCCGCATCGATGAGTCCGATGACGGCGTCGACGATCCGTTCGTCGTGCTGGGGATCGCGCGGCCGGCCGGGCCCGGACGCCGCGCGTGTCGCTGCGGTGCACGGGGCCCGGCCGGTGTGCGTCCCGCCGCGAGCGGCGGCGGTGCTCATGCGTGCGCACGCTCCCTGAGCGTGGAGACGAGGCCGTCGGTGAGGCCCGCCGCCCGCAGCGGTGCCAGCGGGTCCGTGTGCGTGCGGGTGAGGTGGCTCAGCAGCCCCGCCATCGGTGCGGGGGAGAACTCCGCGCGCATCGCAGCCTTCGCGGCATCCTCCATGCGGATCCCCGTGCTCGCGAGCAGGGGCTCCATGACCGGGGCGATCCGCTCCCTGATCCGGGCGGAGTTGCCGCCGGTGCGGGCGTAGTCGGTGATGATCGCCTCGGGCTCCGCGCCCAGGGCCAGGAGGAGAGAGGCCGCAAGCACCCCCGTGCGGTCCTGACCTGCCGCGCAGTGGAAGGCCGTCGCACCCGGGGAGGCCGCGACGATCGCCAGCGCCTGCACGATCCGCGGTGCCGCCTGCTCGTACATGCGGATGTACATCCGTTCGAAGGAGGGCTGGTGCGTGAGGGTCTCACCGTCCTCCTGTCCTTCGTCCACGGAGGCGAGGAACGGGACGTGGTGATAGGTCACGGGCTGAGCGGCCAGGGGACCGCGGCCGGTGAGCCGCACCTCGGCGGGGGTGCGGAGGTCGATGACCGTGGTGAGGCCCTCGCTCACGAGCCCTGCAGCCGTGTCGGGGTCGACGGTCGAGAGGTCGTCCGCGCGCAGTGCGAAGCCGGGGCGCACGGGGCCTGCGGCCGCCGGGATCCCGCCGAGATCGCGGAGGTTGACGGGCGCGGTGAGCGGGATGCTCAGGGTGGGGGCGGTCATGTGATCTTCCTTCTGATGAGTGCGCTGAGCTGGTCGATGATCGTCACGAGGACGATGATGCAGAGGACCATCGCGCTGAGGTGGCCGTATTCGTAGCGGCTCATGGCGGTGGTGAGCTCGAGGCCGATCCCGCCGGCGCCCACGAGTCCCAGGATCGTGGCGCCGCGGATGTTGCCCTCGAAGAGGAGCAGCGTGTAGCTCGTGAGCATGGGCAGCGCCTGCGGCACGATCGCGTACTGGATGATCTGGCGCCTGGAGGCGCCCACGGACTCCATCGCGGTGACGGGACCGCGGTCCACCGCCTCCATCGCCTCGGCGAAGACCTTGCCGATCGAGCCGATGGAGCCGATCGTCATCGCGAGGATGCCGGCGAAGGGGCCCAGGCCCACGGCGGAGACGAACATGAGCGCGATGACGAGGTCCGGCAGCGCGCGGATGACATTCATCGTCCACCGGCACGGGTAGTACAGCCAGGTCGGGGCGATGTTGCTCGCGGCCCCGAACGCGACGACGAGTGAGAGCACCGCGCCGATGACGGTGCCGACGACGGCCATCTGCAGGGTCTCGAGGAGGAGGGAGAGGATGAGGCCGATCTTCGAGAAGTCCGGGGGGAACATCCGGCCGAGGAACTCGCCCATGTTGGCCGCGCCCTCGCCGAGCTTGAGGAAGTCGAACTGGGCGCCGTTGGCGGACCAGACGAACAGCACCACGGCTGCGACGGCGCTGATGCCCACGCGGGCGCGCGGGAGGCGGAAGGCCTGTTCCATGCGCGCGCGGTCCCGTGCGTCCAGCTGCGGGGCCGAGGTGCGGGTGCGGGAGACGGTGGTCGCGGCGGTCACTCTGCTTCCTCCTCCGTGTCGTAGACAGGTGACAGGCTCTCCGCATTGAGGTCGGAGGCCTTTCCGGAGACGACGACCTCGCCGTGGCGCAGGCCGATGATCCGGTCCGTGTGTTCGAGCGCCAGCGGGAGCACGTGCAGGCTCACGAGGACGGGGATCTGCTCCTCGCGGGCGATGGAGCGGAGCAGTCCGAGGACGGTGTGGCTCATCCGGGGGTCGAGCGAGGCCACGGGCTCGTCGGCGAGGATGAGCCGCGGATCCTGCATGAGCGCGCGGGCGATCGCCACCCGCTGCTGCTGCCCACCGGACAGTGAGCGGGCCTCGGCCCCGGCCTTGTGGGCGATGCCCACGCGGTCGAGGAGCTCGAGGGCGCGGGCACGGTCCGCGCTGCGGAAGGTGCCCAGCAGATTCGCGGTGCCGGCGCGGTGCAGCGAGCCCGTGAGCACGTTCGTGAGCACGCTGAGGCGGCCCACCAGGTTGAACTGCTGGAACACCTGGCCCACCTGGGCGCGGAGGGCGCGCATCCGGCGCTGCGGCAGACCGGCGACGTCGAAGCCGGCCACCTCAGCGGTGCCGCCGGTGATCAGGGCGAAGCCGGTGAGCGCCTTCATGAGGGTCGACTTGCCGGAGCCGCTGGAGCCCAGCAGCGCCACCGTCTCCCCGCGGAACAGGTCGAGGTCGACGCCGTCGAGCACGAGCGGCTCGTCCGCGGAGTAGCGGACCTGCAGACCGCGCACACGGGCGAGGGCGGTGCCGGTCGCGGAGGACGACACCGCAGCAGAAGTCGGGGCCTGCGCGGCCACGACGGTCGGTGCAGTCGCGGGGGAGACCCCGTCGCGGGGCATGGGAGCGAGAGCGGGAGCGGCCATGGTTCCTCCTCAGTCCAGGTCCGAGATGTCGACGTCCGCGACGGAGGCGATGTCGACGAAGGGGGTGAAGACGTCGTCCGCGGGTTCGACCATGGGCTCGACGCCCTCCGGGATCGCCTCCATGTAGACGCCGAGCGTCTCGCGGTTGGCGTCCGAGTACACCCGCGGAAGCGCGTCGAGGAGCGCTGCGCGCTTCTCCTCGCTCATGTGCTGGCTGCCGAGGACGGAGACGGAGACCGGCATGGAGATGCTCTCGCCGATCGAGCGGGTCTCACCCTCCTCGAACGGGAACATGGGGTCGTCCTGTCCGGCCATGGCGGTGAAGATCGTCGAGGTGCACGCGACATCGGCCTGGCCCTCCCGGAGTGCGACGAAGCTGCGGTCGTGACCGCCGGAGAACAGCTCCTCGAAATCGCCTTCGTCCGCACGCAGGCCCACCTGGTCGAGCATGTGGGTGGGCATGAAGTAGCCCGAGCTCGAGGCGGGATCGGCGAACGCGACGGTGGTCTCGGGCGTGATGTCCTCGAGGCTCGTGAGCGGCGAGTCGTCGAGGACGATGCAGCTGGACACCGGCTCCTCGGTGCCGGGCCAGGCGACGAGCGAATCGACCTCGCCCGTGCTGACGGCCAGCGCGGAGGGGAAGCCGCTCATGAGGCCGATGTCCTCGTGGCCGGCGCGGACGGCCTCGATGACGGCGGAGTAGTTGGGCACATCGGTGATCTCGACGGTCATCCCGGACTCCTCCTCGATGAGCGCCTTGAGCTCCTCGACGGGGGTGGCTACGGAGGGATCGTCGGTCACGGGCATGGTGGCGAAGCGGATGACGTCGTCGTCCGAGGCGGTGCCGCCGGAGGCGGAGGCGCATCCGGAGGCGAGGACGGCGACGGCGGAGGACAGTGCGCAGGCGGTGAGCACGGCACGGGTTCGCATGGTGGCGGAGGCCTTTCGTTCAGCGGTGTCATCGAAGGTGACGGCACCATGGAAGGCCGCCGAGGTGTCCGCGAATTACGAGAACGCCGGTCTCGAAGAGGAAGGGAGGGTGAACGATCGGTGAGGACTGTGGCGCTCGCCACTCGGAGCGGGCGCTGCCCTGTGCCGCGGGCGCAGACCGCCGCTGCCGCGCGCGGCTGTCTCCTCAGGCAGCGGAGGCCGGGGCGAGGGGCCTGGCGCTGTGCACTCCTGCCGCGCATACTGAGGAGGAGCGGACGCCGGGCGTCGAAGGAGAGCAGCGTGGCCGAGCAGATGAAGGGCCCCAAGTCCTACTTCCCCTCCATCGAGGAGAAGTACGGCAGGCCGATCGACGAATGGATCGACGTCCTCCGTCCCCACGCGGGGCTCAAGCACATGGAGCAGGTCGAGGTCCTCAAGGACATGGGCATGGGACACGGGCACGCGAATGCGCTCGTCCACGTGTTCCGGACCGAGCACTCCGGGGCCTAGCCGCGGCCCGGCTCCGCCGCCGTCACAGACCACTGAGGCCTCGGAACCGAGGTCGCCGGCGGCACCGCGCCTGCTCCCGGGGTCGAACCGCGCGGGAATCTGTCCTAGGCTCGTTCCGCCCTGCCGTCGTCCCCTCGGCGCAGGGCGACGGTGAGCAGGACCTCCTGTTCCCTCCCCGAACCATGAGGTGTGAAGAACGTGCCCGAGAGCCCCGCCACCGCCCAGGACGAGCCACCGGAACAGGATGCGCCACCGGGGCAGCCCGAGGCGGAGGTGACCTTCAGCGAGAGCGGGGGCGCGGGTCTGCGCCGTCGCCTCACCTCGCGCCACCTCAGCATGATCGCGATCGGCGGGGCCATCGGCACCGGTCTGTTCCTGGGATCCGGAGGCACCATCTCCCAGGCCGGCCCCGGCGGGGCGCTCCTCGCCTACGCAGTGGTCGGCATGATGGTCCTCTTCGTCATGCAGTCGCTGGGCGAGCTGTCCACGCACCTGCCGGTCGCCGGCTCGTTCCACACCTACGCCGCGCGCTACGTGAGCCCGTCCTTCGGATTCGCGATGGGCTGGAACTACTGGTTCAACTGGGCGATCACGCTCGCCGCGGAACTCGTGGCCGCCGGCGTCATCATGTCCTTCTGGTTCCCGGACGTGCCGGCCTGGATCTGGGCCGCGGTGTTCCTCGCCCTGCTCACCGGCCTCAACTGGCTCTCCGCCCGGGCCTTCGGCGAAGGCGAGTTCTGGCTCGCGCTCATCAAGGTCGTCACAGTCCTCGTCTTCCTGGTCCTGGGCGTCCTCATGATCCTGGGCGTGCTGGGCGGTCCCTCACCCGGCTTCTCCAACTGGACGCACGGCGACGGGCCCTTCGTGGGCGGCTGGGTCTCCGTCGTCAGCGTCTTCATGATCGCGGGCTTCTCCTTCCAGGGCACGGAACTGGTGGGCGTGGCCGCAGGGGAGTCCGCGAACCCGCGGCGGGACATGCCGCGGGCCATCCGCTCCGTGTTCTGGCGGATCATGCTCTTCTACATCGGCGCCATCGCCGTGATCGGCTTCCTGCTGCCGTACACGGACCCCTCGCTGCTGGCGGCGGCGAACAGCGAGGACATCACCGCCTCGCCGTTCACCCTCGTGTTCGAGCGCGCCGGCATCGCGCTGGCCGCCGGGGTGATGAACGCCGTCATCCTCACCGCCATCCTCTCCGCAGGGAACTCGGGCCTCTACGCCTCCACGCGCATGCTCTACGCGATGGCGAAGGAAGGCGTGGCGCCCCGGCTCTTCGCCCGGCTCAACGAACGGGGCGTGCCGGTGATGGCACTGCTCGCCACTGCGGCCATCGGGCTGTTCGGCTTCCTCACGGAGGTGATGGGCGACGGCGCGGCCTACACCTGGCTCATCAACGTCTCCGGCCTCTCCGGCTTCATCGTGTGGGTGGGCATCGCCTGGTCGCACTTCAGATTCCGCCGCGCGTGGATCCGGCAGGGAAGGAACGTGAGCGAGCTGCCCTACGTCGCCCCGCTGTTCCCGCTGGGGCCTCTGCTCGCGATCGTGCTGCTCCTGGTCGTCATCATCGGCCAGAACACGCAGGCGGTCGTCAACGGCCAGGTGCTCGAGGTGGTCTCCGCCTACATCGGCCTGCCGGTGTTCCTGGCGGTCTGGGGCGTGCACCGCGCGGTCACCGGCCGCGCGTCCCGTCAGGTGCCGCTGGAGGCGGTGGACCTCTCCGGGGCCGAGGCCTCGCCGGACTGAGCACCGGCGCCTCCGTGCTGTACCGTACCCTCAGCACACGTCTGTGATTCACGTCTCCTTGCGTCCCGGTGCAGCCCCTGCGTCGCGGCTCCTGCGGTGGGGTGCATGCGGTGCCGCTCATCCGAGGAGCGGAAGGCTGTGGTGCGGGCGCGGAGTGCGACGATGAGGACGAGGACAGCAGGGAGCATCCATGGCATCGGTGACACTGCGGGACTTCCGCACGGACGATCTCGGCAGGATGGTGAACCTGTGGGAGGAGACGCGCACAGCGGGCGTCGAGCCCGTCTACGGACTGGCGGAGGTGCTGGCCTCCTGCCAGACCGATGAGGTCGTCGTCGCGGCCGTCGAGGGGGAGGACCGGCTCATCGGTGCCGCGGTCGGTCGTGCCGCACACGAACAGGGGTGGGTGGTGTTCCTCGGAATCGTGCCGGAGCACCGCACGGAGGAGCTGGGAGGGCGTCTGCTGACGGCCCTCGAACGCCGGCTGGCGGGCGCAGGCATCGGCACGATGTCCGCCCTCGTCGACAGCCAGGTGCCGGACGGCCTCGACCTCTTCCTCGGCAACGGCTTCGGTCTCCAGCACGAACTGCGCTACGTCGAACGGCGCATTCCCGTCCAGGGGCGCGATCTCACCCTGCTGCGTGAGCTGGGCGGGCGGATCCTGCCGCCGGACCACTGGGACGCGGTGGGCGGCATGGAGCAGGAGAAGGCACTCATCGAGCGGCGGCTCGTCATGCCGCTGGCGCAGCCGGCGCTCGCGGAGCGCTATGGAGTGGTCCCGCCGCGTTCGGCCATCCTGTTCGGCCCGCCGGGCACCGGGAAGACGACGTTCGCCAAGGCGGTCGCCTCACGGCTGGGATGGCCGTTCGTCGAGGTGTTCCCCTCGCGCCTGGGAGGCGACCCGGCCGGGATCGCCGCGGCGCTGCGCGAGACGTTCGCCCGCATCGCGGAGCTGGAGCGCGCCGTGGTGTTCATCGACGAGGTGGAGGAGATCGCCTCCCACCGGCGAGGCGATCCGCCCTCGCCCCTGCAGGGAGTGACGAACGAGCTGCTCAAGATCATCCCCGACCTCCGGGAGCAGTCCGGCAGGCTCCTCATCTGTGCGACCAACTTCATCCGCTCCCTCGACTCCGCGCTGCTGCGTCACGGCCGCTTCGACTACGTGCTGCCGATCGGTCTGCCCGATGCCGCGGCGCGCAGGGCCATCTGGGAGCGGTACATCCCGCGGGAGGCGGAGGTGGAGGTCGCCGAACTCGTCGCCGTCAGCGACGGCCTCACGCCGGCCGACATCGAGCATGCGGCCCGCCGGGCGGCGCAGAGCGCGCTGGAGAGGGCGGTGGAGCACGGGGAGGAGGCGCAGCCCGGGCCCACGACCGGAGACTACCTCGCGGCGCTGCAGACCATCAGGCCGACGGTGAGCAGGGAGGTGGTCGCGGAGTTCCTCGAGGACATCGAGGTGCTCGGCCGCACGTGAGGCAGGATCCCACGGAGGCACCGCGTGACGGTTCCCTCGGAACGGCGTGCACGGCCGGCGCGAAGGCCCGGCTGCGGCAGGGCTTCCTGTGACAGGCCCGCATCCGCTGTGGCCGTCCTGCCACACGGAAAGTGCAGGGACACCTGTTTCCGACTTTAGACTGTTTCGTATCCGTAGAGGCAACGACAGTTGAGGAATCATCATGAGCAGGAAGCTCGCACTGCGCCCCACACTCGCCACCGCCGCTGTTCTGGGCGTCTCCCTCGTCCTCGCCGGGTGCTCCGGCGGCGACGCGGAGGCGGACGACGCACCGGCCCAGGAGGAGGCTCCGGCCGAGGAGGCGCAGGAGGACGCCGCCGAGGCCGCACCGGCTGCAGAGGAGGACGCACCCGCCGCTGAGGGCGGCGTGCCCAGCTGGGCCAAGGAGCCCACCGAGGGCGGTGACCAGATCGCGACGGTGGAGGCCGGCGACGTGACCGTCGACGTCTTCCAGATGGGCACCGCCCCGGCGCCCAAGGACGGCAACTGGGTGGACCCGGACACGGACGAGCCGCTCATCGCAGAGGGTGACGACCTCGTCTTCGTCAACTACGTCATCACGAACAACGGCGATCCGATCGATCTGGGCTCCAGCCTCGTGAGCGTCACGGCGGAGTACGACGACTGGGAGTACATGCAGGGCATGGGCGGCATCACGGACAGCGCGCTGTCCGAGGAGATGGGCGTGCAGTCCAGCGGAGTGGGCGAGACGGCGGATCCGACCGTCTACACCTTCGGCACCGGGGAGCACTTCAGCTACGGCGAGAACTTCCACTACCAGCCCGGCTCCGGCATCAGCTTCGAGGTGACGATCACCCCGGTGGACGCCGAGGGAGAGCTCCTCCACGACGAGAAGATCGAGGGCGAGGGGACCGGCACCATCGAGTGACCCTCGCCTGAGCCTGAGCCCGTGGTCGGACCGGGCCGCAGGCGCAGCGGGAACCGCGGACGCAGCCGGTGCGCTGAGCGGGCCGGCCCGGGGCGCGAGGAGAGGAGGGTGTGCACCCGCGGGTGCACACCCTCCTCTCATGCCCGGTCAGCCGTGACGTCTGCGGGATACGCCGTGCGCAGCAGGTTCCCCGTGTATCTGGCGATCTCCCGCGGGCCGGAGACGGGGGCCACGGCCTCGACGCCCGGGTTGTAGTTGGTGTTCGTGTTCACGTCATAGGTGAGCACGCGTCCGTCCGCCGTCTCGATGAACTCGATGCCCGCGATCTCTATCCCGGCACTCGCCAGGAAGCGTTCGTACTGGGCGATGACCGGCAGCTCTCCCGCATCCTCCCGCAGGCTGAACAGCGGGCGCTGACCGGGGAGCGCGCAGGCGTCGGCCGGGCACAGCTCGAAGCTGCCGGAGGACACGTCCACGCGCACGGCGTAGAGGAACCGGCCGCCGACGAACTCCGCCCGTGTGATGAACCCGTCCGCCGGCCGCGCGTACTCCTGGAGCAGTGAGATTCCGTCGTTCGGCTCCTCGAACTCCTCCGAGGCCGCCCATGCGGCGAAGGAGGCGTGGTCGTCGAAGCGCTGCACGCTCAGCCCCTTGCCTCCCTGGTTGTGCTTGTACACGAACGGGGCGGCGAATTCGCCGGAGCGCTCCACGAGGCCCGCTCGCCCGAACACCGCCGCCGTCTGCGGCACCGCGATGCCGCTGCGCGCGAGCGCCTGATGCTGGGCGGCCTTCGAGACCTCCAGTTCGAGGACCGCCGAGCCGTTCACGACGGTCCGGCCGTGCGCCTCCAGCCAGCGCAGCACCGCGCGGCCGTACTCCTTGGCGTGGTCGTGTCCGCGTGACGGCGAGGAGGCCGACAGCCGGGACCAGAAGACCCCCTCGGGCGGTGTCGTGCCGAGGTCGAGGGCGCCGCCCGTCAGCTCCCACTCCTCGAACGGGACCCCCTCGGCCGCGAACGCCTCCCGGAACGGCGGGAGCCATTCGGGATTGTCGTGGATGATGTGGACTGCGGTCACGGCGGGCCTCCTCCTGGCGGATCTGCCCGGCCCACTCTATGCCTCCGCACCCTCGCGTGCGCCGGCACCGTCACCGTGCGCAGTGCCCTCGGCCAGCGCCGCGAGCCGCGCCGCCATGCTGCGAGCGGCCTCGCGCAGCTCCGCCGGCTCCAGGACGACGATCTCCCAGCCGAGCATCGCGAGGTGGCAGGCGATCCACTCCAGGCAGTCGCCGGAGACCGTGAGCAGGCTCCAGCCCCTCTCCGCGTCCGGCGCCACACTGCCCACCTGCGGCGGCACCCGTGCGGCGAGCTCCTCGGGCGAGGTGCGGACCCGCACCCGGGCCGTGCGACTGTACGGCGCCTCGGTGACGGAGCTGCGGACGTACTCGACCGGATCCGGATGCTCCCTGCGGCGGAAACGCTGCCCGGTGGGCTCGAGGCCGCGCACGCGGTCCAGCCGGAAGGTGCGCCAGTCGTCCCGGTCGAGGTCCCACGCCATGAGGTACCAGCGCGGTCCGGTGGTGACCATGTGGACGGGTTCGACGGTGCGCGTGCTCTCCGTCCCCGTCCCGGAGACATAGGAGAAGCGCACGCGCTCGCCGTCGCGGCAGGCACGGGCGAGGGTGAGGAGGACGTCCGGGCTCACCTCTGCGACCGGTCGGTGCAGGGGATCCGTGGCCGCGTGCACCGCCCGCACCTCTGCGCGGAGACGCGGCGGCATGACCTGGTCGAGTGTGGCGAGCGCGCGCAGCGCGGCCTCGCCCGCGCCGGCGACGGCGTGGGTGGAGGAGAGGCGGAGGGACAGTGCTGCGGCCACCGCCTCGTCGTCGTCCAGCAGGAGCGGCGGCATCCGGGCGCCCCGCCCCAGCCGGTAGCCGCCGCTCGCGCCCGCGGCGGAGACGACCGGATAGCCCAGCGAGCGCAGGCGGGCGACGTCGCGGCGCACGGAACGGGTGGTGACGCCGAGTTCAGCCGCGAGCTCCTGGGCGAACCAGGAGTGCCGCTGCTGGAGGAGCGAGAGCAGGCGCAGCACCCGTGCGGCGGTGTCCTCCGTGCTCATGCGTGCTCCTTTCGCAGGCTCTTCTCCCGGTGGACGCACCTCACGAGTGCCCCACCGGCGGCGGATGAGCCCTTCCGCTCAGCCTCCCATACTCTGCGGACCGGATCTGTCCGCAGCAGGGGGAAGACTGGAGGGACGCGGGACGTCCGCGACCGGTGGTGCGGAACCGCCGGCGGAGAGAGGAGTCCGGTATGCCGGAGAGAGACGACGTGCTCGGTGCAGCGGGAGGGCCCGGCCAGGCGGCGGAGAACGGGGACGGAGGACGGCCTGCGGGCGGTTGGGCCGCGCAGCTCGTGGACCAGCTCGACTGGCACTGGCGCAACCAGCTGCGTGCACGCCTGGAGGGGCTCACGGACGAGGAGCTCTTCTGGGAGCCCGTGCCGGACTGCTGGACCGTGCGCCCGCGGGGGACCGGGACGGCGCCGCTGCAGGGCGGCTCCGGGGCGATGACGATCGACTTCGCCTTCCCCGAGCCGCAGCCCGCCCCGTTCACGACCATCGCCTGGCGGCTGGGCCATGTGCTCGTGGGCGTGCTGGGCGCGCGCACGGCCGCGCACTTCGGCGGTGAGCCGCGGGACTACTTCACCTACGAGTACGCGGAGACCGCCGCGCAGGCGCTGGCGCAGCTGGACGCGGAGTACGCGGCCTGGATCGCGGGCGTCTCCGCCCTCACGGAGGAGGACCTCGCGCAGCCGTGCGGGGAGGCGGAGGGGCAGTTCGGCCATCTGCCCATGTCCGCCCTCGTCCTGCACATCAACCGCGAGTTCATCCACCACCTCGCGGAGATCTGTCTTCTCCGCGACCTCTACGTCCACAGCCATGCAGTCGATGCACATGCAGGGGAGAGGCCATGACCGGCACAGCCGCGCGCACCGTCCAGATCACCGTCGACGCTCGCGATCCCCGCGCCCTCGCGCTCTTCTGGTGCGAGGCGCTCGGATACGCCGTGCCGCTGCCGTTCGGTGAGCAGACAGCGCCTCCGGGAGGGGAGGAAGAGGCCGCGAAGCAGGGGGATCCCTTCCGTGCCTGGGAGGTCTTCCTCGCGGGCGCCGGAGTGCCGTCCGGACAGTGGAACGCGAGAGCCGCAGCCGAGGATCCGGCGGGCCTCGGGCCCCGCCTGTTCTTCCAGCGCGTTCCGGAGGGCAAGTCGGTGAAGAACCGCGTGCATCTCGACGTGCGCGCGGCACCGGGGCTCGTGGGCGAGGAGCGGATGGCGGCCCTCGAGGCCGAATGCGCGCGCCTCGTCGCCGCGGGCGCCGCCAGGCTCGAACGGGTGGACCCCGCTCCGCCGCTGGAGGCGGGCTTCATCGTCATGGCCGATCCCGAGGGCAACGAGTTCTGCCTCGACTGAGCTCCGGCCGCGCTGGGTCCCGGTTGACTGAGTCTGGGCTGCGCAGGGTCTCGGCCGCGCAGGGTCTCGGACCGCACCGCGTCGGGACCCTGTCGCTCGGCACGCGGCCTCCGGAAGCGCACAACGCCTCCGGAGGCCGCGTGGGTGAGGGCCGGGTTCAGGCCGGACTCAGCACCTCCCGCTCCAGCCGGGCGTAGCTGTCCTCCATGCCGTTCGTCATCCCGGTGGCGAGGATCGCGTCCCGCACCTCCTGGCTGGGGTAGGTGATGAGCAGCGAGAGGAGGGTGCCGCCGGAGACCGGCGTCAGCGTCATCTCGTTGACGACCGAGGTCCACTGCTCGTCATTGACTCCGTTGGCCACCTGATCCCCGCCCACCATGCGCTCGGTGGTGACCTCGCGGTGCGGCGGCTGGGACTCCAGCACCTCACCGGTGAAGCCGAACCGGTTCTCCCCGTCATCCGACTCCCACTCGAAGCGGTACGTGCCGCCGACCTCGGCGGGCGGCTCGCACACCGGCATGGTCCAGCCGTCCGGGCCCAGCTGCCAGCGCTGGAGCAGCGCCGCCTCGTGGTGGGCGCGCCAGACCTGCTCCACGTCCCCGCGGATCACACGGGACACCCGCACCCTGGTGTCGCTGAGCAGCTGGGCCTCCGTCGCGCGTCCTGCGGCGAACGACTCGAGATCCGCGAGCACCGTGTCGATCTGGCCCATGGCGGCCTTGGTGCCCTCGAGCATGCCCATCTCCAGGAGCTGCGAGAGCTCCTCCTCGGAGTTGAAATGGGTGGTGGTGGTCAGGCGCGAACCGTCCGCGGTCTCCTCGAAGGAGAAGACCATCCGCATGGAGGGCAGTTCGGTGTTGGGATTGCCCTCGGCATCGGCGAAGCCGTCGCGGACCTCGAACGAGTGCGGTGCGTCCACGGCGACGAACTCCCAGTAGCCGCCGGGCGTGTCGCCGTCGGGTCCCGTCATGTAGTAGTGGGAGCGTCCGCCCGCCACCATGTCGTGGCGGGTGAAAGTCGCCGGATACTCCGGTGGCCCCCAGAACCGCTCGATCTTCCGGGGATCCGCGTAGGCGTCCCACAGCTGGGCCAGCGGCACGGGGAACTCCGCGACGATCGTGAGCGTGAGGTCCTCGGTGCGGGTGTCGATCTGCGTGATGGGCATGGTCCTGCCCCTTCTCCCGGAGGCTCCGGGTCCGTTCTCGGATGCGCCGCCCGGGAATGGGCGGAGCCGTGTGCTCAGCGCGGGAAGCCCTGCGGGCGGGTGGGGCGCCCCTGGCGGTCGGATGGGGTCTCGTCCTCGTCGACGGTGGTCCCCTCCTCCTCGAACAGCGAGTCGAGCCTGCTGATCCTCCCTCGCCAGATGCGCGCGTACTCGTCGAGCATGCGCTGCACGAGCGAGAGGGTCTCCGGGCTTCCGCTCACCACCCTCTCCCTGCCGTTCCGGGTCTTCCTCACGAGTCCTGCCTCCTCCAGGACCCTCACGTGCTTCTGTACGGCTGCGAAGGACATCTCGTAGTCACCGGCGAGCGCGGAGACGTTCGCCGGTGCCGCGAGCGTGCGGCGCACGATGTCGCGGCGGGTCGCATCGGCCAGTGCCCGGAAGATCCGGTTGACCTCGTCGTCCGTGAGCATCGGGTGCTCCGCCTCTTGTGCAACCATGTGGTTGTACATTACGACCGTGAGAGCGCGAGGTCAAGGGTTCCCCGGGAGGTTCTCAGGTGTGCTGTGGAGTCCCCACGCACCCTGCGGGGGCCACGCCTGCCGCGCCCCGCGCGTCCACACCTGCCTCACCTCCGCGTGCGGGTGCTCAGCTCCCGCGCGAGGCCGCGTGCGCCTCCCCGCATCACCGTGCGGTGCGAGAGTCCGGAGAGCGGTCGCAGCAGCCGGAGCAGGGGCCGTGCGGTGACGACGCACCAGACGATGTCGACGCGAGTGATCCCTCCGGCCTCGTGCGCGAGCCACAGACCGTGTCCGCGGAGGTCCCCGCGGACGGCGACGCGTGCCCGCCGGGGAGGTGCGGCCTCGACGATCCGGAGCGAGAGGCGCAGAGCTCCGGCGGGCGGTCCCGGGAGGAGCGGGCTGCGCACCGTGAGATCCACGCGGGCGCCGCTGCCGTCGCCTGTGCCCGAGGCCGGCGCGACAGTCCGCTCCATGCCCGGCCACCAGCGGGGCCAGGCGGCGGGATCCGCGAAGGCGTCCCAGATTGCTTGCGCCGGAGCGTCCAGGAGCCAGCGGGACTCGAAGTGGAAGGGCGCGGACTCGCCGGGCCGCGGCTCCGGGTGCTGGTGCAGCATCTGTGCAGTGTAGAGCCCTGTTGCACAGAGCGCTGTCCGTTTCTGAGTCATACCGGTGAATCGCCGGTGAGCTGGACCACAGCTCAGGCGAGCGGCGCATCATTGGTGCAGTCGCGCGGCCTGCGCGGCAGGAAGGCTCCATCGCGGGCCCCGCCGGAGGGGCCTGCCGGAATCCGGCTCCACGGAAGGACACGCCATGTCTGAGACCCTCGCCCCGTACATCGCCCTGCCCGGAACCGCAGGGGACGCCTTCGTGCACTGGCGGGAGGTGCTGGGCGGCGAGCTCGACATGCTCCGCTACGGCGACGGCCCGCCGATGGAGGGCATGCCGTTCACCCCGGACCCCCAGGCCGTCGCGCACGCCGTGCTCACCACCCCGGCCGGGCAGATCGCCGGTGGCGACGCCATGGGCCAGGACGAGGAGTACCCCGTGCGGGGCACTGCGTACTCGCTGCTCTACACGGCGGACTCGCCGGAGCGCGCCCGGGCGATCATCGAGGCCTTCGTCGCCGGGGGAGGTGAGGTGAACCTGCCGTTCGACCGTGCCCCCTGGGGCGACTGGTACGGCCAGGTCTTCGACCGGTTCGGAGTGATGTGGTCCCTGTCCGTGCCTGCGTGAGGCAGTGACACCAGGCGCACCGACGGAAGAGCAGGAGGAGACATGAGCGCACAGCCGGATTCCGCAGAGGATCTGATCGAACAGCTGCAGCAGTCCACGCACAAGAAGCGGGGGAGGAGGCGCATAGGGCTGGACAAGGCCGTGTTCGGCACCGCCGGGGTGCTGGCGGTCGCGTTCGTGGTCTGGGGCTTCGCCTCCCCGAGCAACCTCGGCGAGGTCGCGCAGACGCTGCTCGACGGGACCATGAACCGGTTCGGCTGGCTCTTCGTCGTGGCCTCGGCGGTCTTCACGGTCTTCGTGATCGTGGTGGCGATGAGCAGGTTCGGCAGGATCCCGCTGGGCAAGGACGATGAGCGGCCCCAGTACCGGACCTCCTCGTGGATCGCGATGATGTTCGCCACGGGGATGGGGATCGGCCTGGTGTTCTACGGGGTGGGCGAACCCCTCTTCTTCTACATGTCCCCGCCGCCGTCGACCGTCGAGGGCTCCACGGCGGAGGCGATGGGGACGGCGATGGGCCAGACGCTCTTCCACTGGACGCTCTTCCCCTGGGCCATGTACGCCATCGTGGGCCTGGGCGTGGCCTACGGCTCGTTCCGGCTGGGCCGCTCGCAGCTCTTCTCCTCGATGTTCACCCCGATCTTCGGCGAGAGGGTCGTCAACGGCACCGGCGGGCGGGTCATCAACATCCTCGCGATCCTCGCGACGCTGTTCGGGTCCGCCTGCTCCCTGGGACTGGGGGCCATCCAGATCGGCGGCGGCATCCAGTCCGCCGGCATCATGTCGTCCGTCTCGTCTCCCGTGCTCGTGATCATCATCGCGGTGCTGACCGCGGCGTTCGTCGCCTCCGCGGTCTCCGGGATCGAGCGCGGCATCCAGTGGCTGTCGAACATCAACATGGTCCTGGCGGTGGTGCTGGCGCTCATCGTGTTCATCGGCGGACCCACCCTCTTCATCCTCAACGTCATCCCGTCCTCGGTGGGCGCATTCGTGGAGGCGCTGCCGCAGATGGCATCCCGCACCACGGCGCTGGGCGACGAGTCCGTGGCGACGTGGCTGTCGACCTGGACCATCTTCTACTGGGCCTGGTGGGTCTCCTGGTCCCCGTTCGTGGGCCTGTTCATCGCCCGCATCTCCCGCGGCCGGACCATCCGCCAGTTCGTCGCGGGCGTGCTGTTCGTCCCCTCGGCCATCTCCCTCCTCTGGTTCGCGATCTTCGGCGGGGGTGCCATCGGCATCCAGGAGCGGGCGGAACGGGGTGAGGGGAACGTCGAGGCGCTCGCCTCGATGGTCGACGGCGCGCCGGACATCAACTTCGACCTCATCCTCTTCGAACTGCTCGATGCCCTCCCCGTCCCGGGCCCCGTCGCGATCGTGCTCATGGTCGTCACGGTCCTCCTCATCGCGATCTTCTTCGTCACGGGGGCGGACTCCGCATCCATCGTCATGGGCTCGCTCGCGGAGAACGGCGCCGAGGAGCCCACCCGGCGGTCCGTGATCTTCTGGGGAGTCGCCACGGGCGCCGTCGCCGCCGTCATGCTGCTGGCCGGCGGTGAGGACCCGGCGGAGGCGCTCAACGGCCTGAAGAACATCACGATCGTCTCCGCGCTGCCGTTCGTGCTGGTGATGCTGCTGCTGTGCGTGGCGCTGTGGCGGGACCTGCGGACGGATCCGCTGGTGCTGCAGGGCCGGCTCGCCTCGAAGCTGCTCGAGGACTCGGTGATGCAGGCCGTGGACACGCACGACGGGCCGTTCACGCTCTCCACACACCAGCTGCCGGTCGCGGACGCGGAGGAGGACCCGTCCGAGGCGGACGGTGCGGATGGATCGGATGGTGCGGACGGCCTCGGCGACGAGGACGCTCCGGGAGACCACGGCTCTCCGGGTGCCCAGGACGCTCCTGCGGGCCGGGACGCCCCGGAGGACGACCCCGCCGCGGCCCCCGCGGAGGCCGCCCGTGACGAGGCGGCGGAGGGAGGTGGCGCGCCCGCTTCGCGCTGAGGGCCGAAGCAGGGAAGAATCCTGTCCATGCGCACCCGTCTGCGGCCCACCCGCGAACAGTACGTCTCCCTGCTCGTCGCCCTGTGCGTGCTCGTCTTCGCACTGCCCGTCGTCATCGCACTGTGGCCGAGCCAGCAGCCCACGGGGCTGCCCAACGGCACCACCGTGGCCTACGAGCGCGCGGAGCTCACGGACGTGGAGCTGGGCGACTGCGCCCAGTGGGTGGACTCGGACTCCTTCTGCGGACAGGCGGTGGCCCATCTGGAGGACGGGTCCGCGCACCAGATCGGCATCACCAAGGACGGAGCCTCCGCGGACCTGGGCGACGGGGACGCGGTGGTGGTCTCCGTCTCCACGACGGCGGACGGCGAGGCGACCATCTACTCCTTCCACTCCGTGGAGCGGGGCACGGGGATGCTCGTCATCGCCGCCGTCGTCCTCGTCCTCGTCGCCCTCAGCGTAGGCGGCAAGGGCCTGCGGGCCTTCGCCTCCCTCGTGGTCTCCGCCCTCTTCATCTGGATGTTCCTCGTCACCGGCATCCACCTGGGCGGGAACCCGCTCGCCTATGCCGGCCTCACCTCCGTGCTCGTCCTCACTGTCGTCCTGCACTTCACCCACGGCTTCAGCGCCAAGACGCTCGCGGCCTGGGTGGGCACGGTGTGCGGAGTGGGGTCCGCGCTGCTGGCGGGCTGGGTGATGTCCACGGTGCTGCGGCTGACCGGCCTCGACGAGACGACCTCGGCGGCGGTGTTCGCGGCCTACGACATCGACGTGCGGGTGCTGGCGCTGGGCGCCCTCCTCATCGCCCTCATCGGCATCCTCAACGACATCACGGTGGCGCAGGCCTCGACGGTCTTCTCGCTCATGGACGTGGAGAGCGGAGGAGGCCACGCGCACGGTCATGCGCACGAAGGCGGCGCCGCAGGGCAGGCCGCGGCGGCCGACGGCGCCGTTGCCGGGCTCCGTCCCCGAGGCCGCGCCCGGCGGGCGCGAGGCAGCAGGTTCTCCCGCCGCGGCGCGGGCGAGCGCTCGCTCATGGGACGGGCGATGGAGGTGGGCCGCGACCACGCGGCCTCGGCGATCTACACCGTGAGCTTCTCCGTGGTGGGCGGGAGCCTCGCGGCCTTCGTGGTGGCCCGCTCCTACGACATGCCCATCTGGGCGCTGCTCCAGTCCGAGACCGTCGCGAACACCGTCGTCCAGCTGCTCGCGGGGATCTTCGGCCTGGTGGTGACGATGCCGGCGACCACTTTCTTCGCCATCGTCTTCGCCCGGAAGCTGTGCCTGCCGCGTGAGGGCGCGGGCGGCGGGGCCGCGGGAGGTGCGTGAGCCGGCGGCGGTGACGCCGGATGACGCCGTGCGGCGCGGTGTGACGGTGCTCTCCTCGAGCAGGTGCACGCGCCCCTAGCCTCGACGGGTCACGCGCCCCTGCGCACGCAGGATCCGGCGCGGCTGCGAGAGGAGACGGCGTGAGCAGGCAGATCAGGTTCAACGCGTTCGAGATGAACTGCGTGGCCCACCAGTCCCCGGGGCTCTGGCGCAGGCCGGGCGACGAGGCCTGGAAGTACAAGGACATGGACTACTGGCAGAACATCGCGCGGATCGCCGAGCGCGGCGTCTTCGACTCCGTCTTCATCGCGGACGTGCTGGGGACCTATGACGTGTTCGGCGGGAACGACCTCGCCGCGATCCGGCAGGGGGCGCAGGTGCCGGTGAACGACCCGCTGCAGCTCGCGGTGATCGGTGCCGGGGTCACGGAGAACGTGGGGTTCGGGATCACCGCCGGCACCGCGTTCGAGCATCCCGTGCCCTTCGCACGTCGCCTCTCCACCCTCGACCACCTCACGAAGGGACGGGTGGGGTGGAACGTGGTGACCGGATACCTGCCCTCGGCGGCGCGGAACCTGGGTCAGAAGGATCAGCTGGCCCACGACGCGCGCTACGACCACGCGGACGAGTACCTGGAGGTCGTCTACAAGCTGCTCGAGGGCTCCTGGGAGGACGACGCGGTGGTGCGCGACGCGGAGGCCGGCGTCTTCGCGGTCCCGGAGAAGGTCCACCACATCGGCCACCACGGCACCTACTTCGACGTGCCCGGCATCCACCTCTCCGAACCCTCTCCGCAGCGCACGCCGGTGGTGTTCCAGGCGGGTGCCTCACCGCGGGGCGTGCGGTTCGCGGCGGAGAACGCGGAGGCGATCTTCATCGGCGGACCCACCAAGGCGGCCGCGAAGAGCACCGTCGCCCGGATCCGTGCCGCACTGGCTCAGGCGGGCCGGGACCCCTACGACGCGAAGATCTACCTGCTGTCCTCGATCGTCACGGACGAGACCTCCGCCGGCGCCCGTGCCAAGTACGCCGACCTCCTGTCCTACGCCACGGTGGAGGGCGCACAGGTGTTCTTCTCCGGCTGGCTGGGCATCGACCTCTCCCGCTACGACCTGGACGAGCCGCTGGGCAACGTGGAGTCCAATGCGATCCAGTCCGCGCTCGAGGCCTTCCAGGGGGAGAACGACCGTGGCGAGACCTGGACGGTGCGCGACATCGTCAGGCTGGGAGGGATCGGCGGGCAGGGCCAGGTCTTCGTGGGCGATCCCGGAGAAGTGGCGGACACGCTGCAGGAGATCGTGGAGGAGACGGACGTCGACGGCTTCAATCTCGCCTACGCCACCACGCCGGGCACCTTCGAGGACGTCGTGGACCTGGTGGTGCCGGAGCTGCAGGCGCGCGGCGCGTATCCGGAGGAGTACGCGGCGGGAACCCTGCGGCACAAGCTCTTCGGCAGAGGTGACCGGCTGCCCGCCCACCACCGTGGTGCGCAGTACCGGGTGGGCGGGCCGCTCTCCACCGTCGACGACGTCACCGGCACCGGGCGGCCTGGGCGCTGAGCGCACCGGCGCGGCCGGTCGAACCCCCGCTTCAACTCAGCCCCAGGAACTCCCGCAGCGCCGGCAGCTCGCGGCGGGACTGGCTGAGCCCGGCGCGGTGGGCCGCCGCCAGCCGGGAGAGGCTGCGCGTGCCGTTCGTCAGCGGCATGCGCTCCGGAGCGAAGACGTGGGCGCGACCGGCGTGCTCGAGTTCGAAGACCCGCTCCAGGGTCGCGTTGTAGCGCTGCCAGCGGGTGAGCAGGGCCTCGGCGACGGCGGGGTGCCTCCGGAAGTGGGCACGGAAGTAGGCGGGGAAGCGCTGTGGCTCCTTCCGGTAGCCGCGCTCCTGCGTGAGCACCACGACGAACCTCTCGTACCCGTCCGCCTGCGCCTGCGTGAGCGCGATCCCGCCGTCGCGGCCCAGTGCGCCGTCCACGTAGGTGCGGCCTCCCATCGTCACCGGAGGCATGAGGACGGGCATGGTGGAGGAGGCGCGCACGCGGACCATGAGGTCGTCGATCGTCGTGAGGTCCTCCCGGCCCCAGACGGCCTCCTCGCCGGACTCCGCGTCGAAGGCGAGGATGCGCACGTCCGCGGGGTTCGTGCGGAAGGCCTCCCAGTCGAACGGGAGGGCCTGGTCCGGTCCGCTCGTCCGCTGATAGATGTACTCGGCGTTGAACAGCCCCTGTCCGCGCATCCAGGTGCGCACATCGCCGAACTGCGCGTCCGCCGCGAAGTCCACGAAGCAGCGGCGGGCCCGCCGGGCGTCACGGGAGACGAAGTTGGCGGTGTTCGTGGCTCCCGCGCTGATGCCGCCCACCCAGGGGAATTCGATGCCGGCCTCGAGCAGGGTGACGGCGAAGGCGCTGGTGTAGGCGGCGCGCATGCCGCCGCCCTCGAAGATCAGTGCGGTGCTGGACGGAGAGGTGCCGGTCATGGGCCCACTGTAGCCACGCCGGGGGCGCGGACGTCCGGAGGTGCGGGAGGCCGCCCGCCCCCGGTGCCGGGGAATACGGCATCTCCCCGGTGTGTTCCGCCCCACATGAAGGCGATCGGATACATACGGAACGGCGACCCCGACGTGCTGGAGGTCCTCGACCTCCCCGAACCGGTTCCCGGACCGGGGGAGATCCTCCTCCGGGTCCGGGCGGCGGCGGTGAATCCCACGGACACCGTCCGCAGGGCGGGCGGTGCGAGGGCGCAGGGCGATCAGCCTCCCTTCGTGCCGGGGATGGACGCCGCGGGCACGGTCGAGGCCGTGGGGCCGGAGACGGACACGGACCTCGCGCCCGGCGATGCGGTGATGGCGATCGTGGTGCCCGGCGGCGCCCACGGCGCCTATGCGGAGAAGGTCGCGGTGCCGGCGGAGTCCGTGGTGCGGATCCCCGCCGGGGCCTCCTTCCCCGAGGCTGCCGCGCTTCCCATGAACGGGCTCACCGCCCGGCTCGCCCTGGACACGCTCGATCTGCCCGCCGGCAGCACGATCGCGGTGACCGGCGCGGCGGGTGCCTTCGGCGGCCACGCGGTGGAGCTGGCGAAGGTGGACGGCCACACCGTCATCGCGGACGCGGCGGAGGCGGACGAGGAGCTCGTCCGCTCGCTGGGAGCAGACCACGTGGTGCGGCGCGGGGCGGGCTTCGCCGAGGCGGTGCGCGCCCTGGTGCCCGCGGGAGCGGACGGGGTCATCGACGGCGCGGTGCAGCTGGACGAGATCGTGCCTGCGGCGGCGGACGGCGCCACCGTCGTCACGATCCGGGGAGACAAGGGCGACCGTGCCCGCGGAGTGCGGTTCTGGTCGATCGTCGTGGGCAAGTACGCGCGCAGGCGGGATCTGCTCGAGGAGCTGCGGAGGCTCGCGGAGGCCGGCCGGGTGCGTCCGCGCGTGGCTGATGTGCTCCCCAAGGAGGCCGCGGCGGTGGCACACCGCCGGCTGGAGGCAGGCGGAGTCCGGGGCAGGCTCATCCTCGAGTTCTGAGCACCGGGTTCTGGGGGCCTCGGGTTCTGAACGCCGGGTTCTGAACGCCGGCGCATGGGCGGCGGATCCTTCGCTCCCGGCCGGGAACCGGTCCCCGGGTCAGGTGCCGAGGGAATCCCATACCTCCCGCCACTTCGCGGCGAGGGTGTCGATGTTCTCGTGCGCGTTGAGGCCGCTGGGCTGCGGCACCACCCACAGCGCCACGTCGGCCGGCCAGCCCGGCACGGTCTCCGGATCCTGCCGCCCGAGGACGGCCTTCCGCAGTCCGTAGGCCGTGCGGAACGCCGTGATCCCGGCGATGGCCGCACCCGCCGGGCGCATCGCACGGACGCGTTCGGTGAGCCTGACCCCGGCCGCGCGCAGCTCGTCCGCGGTGAGCTCGTCCGCGCGGACCGTCGCCCTCCCCACCAGATTGGTGAGGCCGATGCCGCGGTCCAGCAGCTGCGCCTCGTCCTCGGCCGTGAGGCCCGCCGCCGCGTCCACGACGTGGTCGGTGAGTCCGGCGCGGTGGAGGGACGGCCAGAAGCGGTTGCCGGGGCGGGCGAAGGGGGCGTTGACCGCGGCGGTCCACAGCCCCGGGTTGACGCCCACGATCAGCAGTCGCAGGCGTGTGTCCTCCAGCGGCAGCACGTCGTCGATCGCATCCGGGTCGTCGGACGCGAACCGGGCGAGATCGTCCCGGGTGGGCCTGCGGCCGCCGAGCGGCGAGGGGCGGCGGGGGCGGCCGGGGACGTGCGGGTGAGGGCTGCGGGCGTGGGTGGAGGGCATGCCCGCACTGTAGCGTTCCCCTGACCCCATTCCCTCCTGTGACCTGCGTCGCTACGATGGCGTCATGAGTATCGACATCCCCACCCGACAGGACCTGGCCGAACTCACACAGCACCGCGACCCCGCGAGTGTGACCCTCTACCTCAGTGCAGCGGAATGGGGCTCGCGCGCCGTCGCCCACGCCACGGAGGCCGCCCATCTGGCGCTGCGCACGGCGGCGGGCGCGGCGATCGCGGAGCTCGAGACAGGCGGTCTGCCCAAGGAGGACCGCGAGAAGCTCAGCGCTCACGTCAAGGATCTCGAACAGGACCGCGACTTCTGGGGCACCGGCGCCCGCAGCATCGCGGTCTTCGTCTCTCCGGAGGGGCTGCGCGCCTTCCGGCTCATGAATGAGCTCGCCTCCGGGCACTTCACCGGCGACCGCTTCGACGTGGGTCCGATGGTCCGCGCCGTCACCTTCGACCACACCGGGTACGTCCTGGCCCTCACGGAGGGGAACGTGCGCCTCCTGCACCTCGACTCCTCCGCGAGCTGTCGCCGCGTGGAGCTCGCGGATCTGCCGGAGGACGCCTCGGACGCGCTCACCCGCGCCCCGCAGGAGGGAAAGTTCGACCGGCAGCGGGCGGACGGCACACTGGGCCCCAAACCGGAGCAGAAGCGGTACGCGAGCCTGGTGCAGAAGGCGGTGCTCGCAGCGATCAGGGATGCGGACGCGCCGCTGCTGCTGGCCGCTGCGAACGACCTCGACCCCGCCTACCGGGACGTGAACACCCATCCGCGGCTGCTGGAGGAGTCCATCACGGCGAATCCGGCCTCGCTCACAGACGAGGATCTGGAGGTCCGCGCCCGGCAGATCCTCGACAGGCACTACACCCAGCGCATCGCGGACTGGGTGGAGCACTTCGGCAATCAGCGCGCCGCGGGCAGGGCCAGCTCGCAGCTCTCGGACGTGGCCAGGGCGGCCGCGGAGGGACGTGTGGCGGAGCTCCTGTTCGACATCGAGGCCGCGCAGGAGGGCACGATCGACGAATACGGCGTGGTCACCCTCGTGGATGAGCCGGGTCCGGAGGCGTACCGCGTGGTGGACGAGGTGGCCGCCCAGGTGCTGCGGACCGGCGGACGCGTCCGCGGCGTCCGCGCCGGCGACATGCCGGACGAGGGGTGGGTCGCCGCCGTGCTCCGCGGCTGAGGAGGCTGCCGGGCGCGCTGCGAGGGGGATCCTGCCGGGCTCGGGCGCGAGGCGGTCCTCGGCGCGCATCTCCGGGGCCTGCCGTCCGGCTCGTCCCGCGGTATTCCGTCCGCCGCAGAACGTCCGTCGCGGAATACTGCGCGATCAGCCGTGTTGAGGGGAGAGGACCTGGAACCCGACTGCACAGGAGGCATGGGCATGGCCGAGAAGAGCACGGACAGGCGCGCGGTGATCGTGGGCGGACACGGCAAGATCGCACTGCTGGCGGTGCCGCGGCTGCGGCGCGCCGGGTGGAGCGTGACCTCGCTCATCCGGAATCAGGACCATGCGGCGGATCTCCACGCTGTGGGAGCGGAGCCCGTGGTCCTCAGCCTCGAGGAAGCCGGCGTGGAGGACCTCGCGAAGGTGTTCGCCGGTGCGGACGCCGTCGTGTTCTCCGCGGGTGCCGGCGGCGGCAATCCCGCACGGACGAGAGCGGTGGACTACGAGGGTGCGCTGCGGACCTTCGAGGCCGCGGAGAAGGCAGGAGCCACTCGCTTCGTCATGGTCTCCTACGCGCGCGCCGCGGTGGACGTGGACCGGCTGGACCCGGAGGACTCCTTCTACCCCTATGCGAAGGCCAAGCACGATGCGGACGCCCGGCTGCGGGAGACGGAGCTGGACTTCACGATCCTGGGCCCCGGCCGCCTCACGCTCGAGGAGGCCACGGAGAAGGTGATGCTCGCGGATCGGACCGGTGCGGTGCCAGGTGTGGAGCTCACTCCTGAGACCGCCGTCACCAGCCGGGACAATGTCGCCGCGGCCATCGCGCACGTGCTGGAGACGGGCGCGGCCAGCAGGCAGACGGTGAACTTCTACGACGGGGAGACCCCGCTCGCGGAAGCCATCCGCTGAGCCGCGGCACCCCTCCCCGCGTTCCTCCACGAAGCCGCGCTCACCCACGAAGTCGCGTTTCTCCGTGAAGTTACGTCTGCGTAGCGGCCGCCCTGCACGGCCGCTACGCAGACGTAACCTCGCTGTGGGGGTGGGACGGGGAGGCTGCCGGCCCTATAGCCTGGGGGAGTGACTGCTGAGAACGTGACCGCGGCGAACCGGGCAGGTGCTCCGGCCGCTCCCGAGACCCCGCTCCTCCACACCCAGACCGTCCAGGGCGGACCGGGGCGGGCGGTCTTCGTCCACGGTCTCTTCGGCCGGGGCAAGAACTTCACCACCGCGGCGAAGGCCATCGCGGACACGCACACCAGCCTGCTCGTGGACCTGCCCAACCACGGCGAATCACCGTGGACGGAGCGGTTCTCCTACGTCGACATGGCGCATGCGCTCGCCCGCACGCTGCGGGAAGGATTCGCCGCGGACGGGCCGGTGGACGTCATCGGGCACTCGATGGGCGGCAAGACCGTCATGGTGCTCGCCCTGCTCCACCCGGACCTCGTGCGCCGTCTCGTCGTCGTGGACATCTCTCCCACGCAGTCCCCGGATTCGGAGGAGTTCCCCCACCTGCTCGGCGCTCTGGCCGGCGTGGACCTCACGGCGCTGCGGACCCGTGCGGATGCGGACGCGCTCCTGCAGGAGCCCATCCCCAACCCGGTGACGCGCGGCTTCCTGCTCCAGAACCTCCGGCCGGTCCGGCGGGGTGAGACAGGCGCCTCGGCCGGGGACGCTTCCGGCGCTCCCGCGCCCGAGGCCGCCTTCCGCTGGCAGCCCAACCTCGCCCTCCTGCGGGCCGAGCTGCCCGCGGTGGCGTCCTTCCCGGACATGGAAGGACGGACGTTCTCCGGGCCGGTGCTCTGGGTGGGCGGGACGCGTTCGCCCTACGTCACGCCGGAGGCGGAGCCGGCGATGCGCGCCCTCTTCCCGCGCGAGCGCAAGGTCATGGTCAAGGGCTCCGGCCACTGGGTCCACTCGGAGAAGCCGGAGGAGTTCGCCGGCCTGCTCCGTGCCTTCCTCACGGCAGAGGGCTGAGGGAAGCGTGTGAGTGTCGCAGGGCGGCCCGACGCTGAAGGACAGCCGGGTACCGGAGGGAAGCCGGGTGCCGTCGCCCAGCCGAGCTCAGGGAGACAGCCGAACGCTCCCGGAACGGCGGGGCCGGCACCGCAGGCCGGGTGGATCCGCCGCCGGCTGCGTGCCCTTGAACAGGAGATCGGGCCGGGCGAGCTCGTCTGTGCGCTGCCGCTGACCCGCGTGCTCATCGTGATCGTCGCAGTGCTGTACTCCCTGTGCGCGGGTGCGGTGTTCGCGGGCTTCGGGATGCTGCTGTGGTTCCACCTCGCCGAGGGCTTCTCAGCTCCTCCTCTGCTGCTGGTCATGGCCGTTCTCCTCGTGCTCTTCTACCTCTGCCTGTTCGTCCTCCTCATCTGGAGCTGGCGCCGGTACCTGCTCGTCACGACGGCGGGGCTGGAAGTCGTCGAGGGCTTCAGGACGGTGCGCGCCCGCTGGGCGGACGTGGCGCGGATCGAGGCCGCGCAGTCCGGACTGCACCTCGGCAGTGCGGTGGTGGTCCTGCGCGACGGGCGCCGGATCACCAGCACCGTCACCGGCGCGCGGTTCGCGATGGTGAACGGAACACGGGTCCGGGAGCACTGGCCCCGCATCCTCCCCGACGGATCGCGGGTGTACGCGGGCCCGGCGGTGGACGTGCTCATCAATGCGCACCGCCGGAGCCTGGGGCTGTGAGCCTGCGCGGCCGAGGTTCCGGTGGCGGAGGCCCCGGTCGCGCAGGCGCCGGTGGCCGAGGTTCCCGTCGCGCAGGCCCCGGTGGCGGAGGCCCCGGTGGCGGAGGCTCCCGTCGCGCAGGCCCCACCGGCCCGTGACCGCGACGTCCGGACACTGTGACGACGTGTGACTGTGACGGACCTCGCCGCGGAATACGCGCGGGCCTGCGTAGGGTTGAGTGAGTGGACGCGCCGCGTCCGTGAAGTCCGCACGACCCGGAGGAACCATGACTGACACCGCACCGCAGATCGCCCCGGACACCGGCGATCCCAAGTTCGCCGGCTATGCGAAGCAGGATCGGCTGGTGAGCACGCAGTGGGTGGCGGACCGTCTCGGTGCGGACGGACCCACGGAGCCCGGCCTCGTCCTCGTCGAGAGCGACGAGGACGTGCTCCTCTACGAGTCCGGCCACATCCCCGGAGCCGTGAAGGTCGACTGGCACACGGAGCTCAACGATCCCGTCACCCGTGACTACGTGGACGGCGAGGGCTTCGCCCGCCTCATGCGTGCCAAGGGGATCGCCCGCACGGACACGATCGTCGTCTACGGCGACAAGTCCAACTGGTGGGCGGCCTACGCGCTGTGGGTCTTCACGCTGTTCGGCCACGAGGACGTGCGCCTCATGGACGGAGGGCGGCAGAAATGGGAGGCGGAGGGCCGTGAGCTCACCCGCACCAAGCCGGCCCCCGAACCCTCGGACTACCCCGTCGTCGAGCGTGACGACTCGCGCATCCGTGCCTACCTGCCAGAGGTCCGCGAGGCGA
Organism: Brevibacterium salitolerans; assembly: GCF_039531405.1. Classification (NCBI taxonomy): domain Bacteria; kingdom Bacillati; phylum Actinomycetota; class Actinomycetes; order Micrococcales; family Brevibacteriaceae; genus Brevibacterium; species Brevibacterium salitolerans. The sequence continues at coordinate 47,881 of NZ_BAAAPZ010000002.1, forward strand.
TCGGCGAGATCCCGCTCATCGACGTGCGCAGCCCGCAGGAGTACACGGGCGAGCGCACGCACATGCCCGCCTACCCGGAGGAGGGTGCGCTGCGCGGGGGCCACATCCCCACCGCGCGCTCGGTTCCGTGGGCCACCGCGGCCAACGAGGACGGCACGTTCCGCAGCGCCGAGGAGCTGCGGCGGATCTACCTCGACGAGCTGGGTCTGCAGCCGGAGGGCGAGATCATCGCGTACTGCCGGATCGGCGAGCGCTCCTCGCACACGTGGTTCGTCCTCGAGCACCTGCTGGGGTTCGACAGCGTGAAGAACTACGACGGCTCGTGGACCGAATGGGGCAATGCCGTGCGCGTGCCCATCGCCACCGGTGAGGAGCCCGGGGAGGCGCCGGCCCGATGAGCGCCCCCACCGCTGCAGCTTCCGCTGACCTCCCGCTGCCGGCCTCCCTGCAGGAGATCGCCGACGACTTCGCCGCCATGCCGGAGGGGGAGCGCCTCCAGCTGCTCCTCGAGTTCTCCGACGAGCTCCCCGCTCTCCCGCCGCGCCTGGCTGAGCACCCGGAGCTGCTGGAGCCCGTGCCGGAGTGTCAGTCGCCCATCTTCGTGCTCACTGAGCTGGACGACGGCGCGGCTGAGGGGACTGCCTCCGCCGAGGCTCCCGTGAGGCTGTTCTTCTCCGCGCCCGCGGAGGCGCCCACCACCCGCGGCTTCGCCGGGATCCTCGCAGAAGGGCTCGACGGCCACACCGCCGCGGAGATCCTCTCCGTGCCCGCGGACTTCCCCCTCCGCCTCTCGCTGACGAAGGCGGTGAGCCCGCTGCGGCTCAACGGGATGTCCGGGATGCTCGCGCGGATCCAGCGTCAGGTGCGCGAGCATCTGGCGGCGCGGCCGTGAGCGAGGCCGTGCCCGGTCCTGAGGGCCGTCCCGCCGAGCAGTCGCCTGCAGACCCGCAGGCCGCCGCGTCGCAGTCCGCGGCCGCGCAGACCGCCCACCCCCGTGAGCTCCGCCGGCATGCGCTCGACCACGAGGTGCCCTGGGCGCTGCCGCTGGTGGTCCGCCGCTCCAAGACGCACATCGCCCGTGAGGTGGACGTGCTGGAGGCCGCCGCCGAGGCCGTGGTCCGGCTCCTCGACGACCCCCGGTCACAGCCCGGAGGGGACTGGCACGAGGCGGTGCGGCACTGGCGCGAGGGTGCGATCCGCAAGGTGGTGCGCCGCGGGGACGGCAGGAAGTTCGAGGACGCCCGCGCCCTGGGCAGCGTGGGTGCGGCTCATCCGGGGCCGGGGGAGTGGGGCGTCGCCGAGGCGCTCGCACTGCCGCCGGGCCCGGTGCAGCCGCTGCCCGCGGAGCTGAAGAAGCTGCAGGTGGGCGGGACGGAGTTCCCGGACGAGGGTGAGTCCACGGTGCCGGCCGCCGAGGCCGTGGTGGTCATCGAGCTGACCCCGCACCACCGGCTCACCTCCGGCAAAGCGGCCGCGCAGTGCGGCCATGCGGCGCAGCTGGCCTACGAGCAGATGCCGGAGGACGTGCGGTGCCGCTGGCGCGAGGCCGGCTTCCGCGTCCGTGTGGAGAAGGCGGATCCGCGGGTCTGGGCCTCCGCACGGCGGCCCGTGAGCGTCACGGACGCCGGCTTCACGGAGCTCGACGGTCCCACGGAGACCACGCGCGCCCGCTGGGCGACGGCGGACGGCGCCGTCCCTGCGACCGGTGTCGGCGGCACGCACGGCGGCCTCGGGCGCGTGCTGTCCCGACTGCGGGGAGCACTCAGCCGAGCTCGATGAGCTTCCCGCTCCTCGCCACCTCCGGATCCGTGCAGGAGGCGAGGTCGAAGCAGCAGGGCCGGCGCTTGCCGTCCTCCAGCTTGGAGATCGTCACCTCCACGCGGCGCGCCCGCGTCTGCGCGTTCTTCGTCGCGCCCACCCAGCGGACCCATTCCCAGCGGGCCATCGGCGTGATGTCCTGCCAGGCAGCCCGGGCCTCGGGCGCGGAGGCGAGAGCCTCCTCCAGGTCCGCGGGGACCTCGGGCTCGGGCCAGTCCCCGCGGCGCGTGAACGTGAACTCGACGGCGGTGCCCTCCCGCAACGAGGCGGCGGCCTGCAGCTGAGCATCCACCGGGAGCCAGTGGCCCTTCCTCCCGTCCGGCTCCAGCACGGCGTCGAAGACGTGGCCGTTCAGCTCCGCGTGCACCGCCACCTGCCCGCGTGAGGGCAGCGCCCGGCTGGCCTCGTCCGGCAGGCGGATGAGGAGCCGCTCACCCAGCCCGCTCACCTGCGCGCTGCCGGTCACCCGCTCCGCCGCGGCATTCGTCCTCGTCGCCATGTCCTGTCCTCCCAGCTTCCGGTCCGCAGCCGGGATGCGGCGTGCGGCCGGGTTCCGTCCGGCACTGTGGACTCCAGCATAGGAGCCGCGATGCGGATGCGCTTCTCCATTCCTGCTCAACCATTCCCGGGCGATCTTCCCGAAACGCAAGGACAGTTGTTCTCCGGACTGTGATGTGCAAGTTTGGTTTCCATGTTGAACCGCATGCACGACCTGCTGCGCCTGAGGACCACCCCTGCGCTCTTCTTCGCGGCGGCGGGAGTCATCCTGCTCTTCGTCGTCGCCACGATCCTCTTCACGGAACCGCTCTCCGCGGCCACCGGTGCCGCCTCGCAGTGGCTCATGGTGAACCTCGGATGGTTCTACATCCTGGGCGTGACGCTGTTCCTCCTCTTCCTCATCTACATGGCCGCGAGCCGGTTCGGCCGGGTGAAGCTGGGGCCGGACGACGAGGCGCCGGAACACTCGAACGTGACCTGGTTCGCCATGCTGTTCGCGGCCGGGATCGGCTCCATCCTCATGTTCTGGGGTGTGGCGGAACCGGTGAGCCACTTCGGGGCGCCGCCCCGCGGTGCGTCGCTGGGCATCGAGCCGGAGAGCGGAGCCGCCGCCGTGGACGCGCTGAACTTCGCCATGTACCACTTCACCTTCCACACCTGGGCGATCTTCACGCTGCCCGCGCTGTGCTTCGCCTACTTCATCCACAAGCGCAACCTCCCACCACGGGTCTCCTCGATCTTCCAGCCCCTCCTGGGCAAGCGGATCCACGGTCCCGTCGGCAAGCTCATCGACGTCGTCGCGATCATCGGGACCGTGTTCGGCGTGGCGGTGTCGATCGGTCTGGGCGTGCTGCAGATCAACGGCGGCCTCTCACAGCTGTTCGGGATCCCGGAGAACGCCGGCTGGCAGCTCATCATCATCGGGGTCGTCACCCTCATCGCCATGATCTCCGTGGGCCTCGGGCTGGAGCGCGGCATCAAGGTGCTGTCGAACATCAACATCGTCGCCGCCGTGGGGCTGCTCCTCTTCGTCCTCGTGGCCGGCGGCGCCACGCTCTACGCCCTCAAGGGGACCATCGAGTCGTTCGGCACGTACATCTTCAGCCTGCCGGAGCTCGCGTTCTGGAACGACACCCTGGGCGACACCGGATGGCAGAACACCTGGACGGTCTTCTACTGGGCCTGGACCATCACCTGGTCGCCGTTCGTCGGCATCTTCATCGCCCGCATCTCCCGCGGGCGGACCATCCGCCAGTTCGTCATCGGCGTGCTCGCGGTGCCGTCCCTGTTCTCCGTGGTGTGGTTCGGGATCTTCGGCTGGGCGTCCATGGACATCGAACTCAACGGGTCCGGCGGTCTCGTCGAGCGCGTGGTGGACGACGGGGACATCCCCGGGGCGCTGTTCGAGCTGCTCTCGCACTATCCGGGTGCGTGGCTGGTCTCCGTCATCGCCATCGCCGTGGTCATCGTCTTCTTCATCACGTCCCTGGACTCCGCCGCGCTCGTCATCGACACGATGGCCAACGGGCACGAGGACTTCAACCCGCTGGGACAGCGCCTCTTCTGGGCGCTGGCGGTGGGTCTCATCACCGCCACGCTGCTCGTGTTCTCCGGGGAGGGCGGACTGGAGGCGCTGCAGTCCATCAGCATCCTCATCGGCCTGCCGTTCTTCGTCATCGCGTTCTTCCAGATGTATGCGCTCCGGCGCGCGCTCCGGGAGGACGCCGGAGAGCTGCCGGCCATGCGCACCCGGGAATGGCGCCGGGTGCTGCCGCCGGAGGAGTTCATCCGGCGGATGCGCAGGGGCTCCTCCGACCGCTACGAGTATGCGGACCCCGCGGACGCCGTCACCCGGCCGCAGCCCCGCACGGAGGTGCCGGTCATGCGGGATCCCTATGTGGACGCGGTGCCGCACGGGAGGCGCCGTCCCCGGCGCAGCGTCACGCTCGCGGGCCGCACCGGCAGCAGGAGGCTGCCGGCGCGCACCCCGGAGGAGGCCCCGGTCCGCGAGCGCCTGCCCCTCGACGACGTGGAGCCGCACGAGGACTAGTCCGGACTGCGGTTCCGACCACGTGGCGCTCGCCGCTCACAGGGCTTCACACCAGCGAGGGTGCGTCGTAGTGTGAGTGTCATGGGACAAGGCATCTTGGTCACCTGGGGTTCTTTCGCAGGAGGGGTGCCGAGTTCCTCGCAGCAGGTCTACCCTGGAAGCAGGCCTTCCTCGTCATCGAGGACTGGTCCGCTCATCGCCCGGCAGTCGCCAGGGCATCGAGAAAGGAGCAGCATCATGGTCGTCATCGGCTGGATCGTCGTCGGACTGCTGGCAGGAGCGCTGGCCAAGCTCGTCCTCCCCGGCAAGCAGGGAGGCGGGTGGATCAGCACGATCATCCTCGGACTCATCGGCGCCTTCGTCGGCGGGCTGCTGTTCGGGCTGTTCGGCGGCAAGGGCATCGGTGCGGTCTTCAGTGAGCCCTGGTCGTGGGGATCCTTCCTCATCGCGGTCATCGGCGCGATCGTGTTCTCGTTCGTGTGGGGACTGCTCACCAAGGACAAGACGCCTGCCTGAACGCTCAGGCGCAGACGACGGCCGGACC
>NZ_BAAAPZ010000002.1:52822-107450 GCF_039531405.1 Brevibacterium salitolerans
GGGTGTGCGGGCCGAGTGCTCCGTCGGGTGCGCGGTGACCGGGGCCGGCCCGCGCGCCTCTCAGCCGGGGCTGGTCACCGTTCGGAGCCTGCTCAGGAGAACTCGAGGCCGGCGAAGTCCCCGCTGCTCCGCCAGGTCTCCAGGTGGCGGAAGAATGCGAAGGCTCCCGCCGGATAGCCCACCGCGTACCGGCTGCGCTCGTCCGCGCCTCTGCCCTCGTTGTTGTAATAGCCGGGCGTGCAGTCACTCCTGTCCCGGGGCCGGCTCTCCTCCAGGAGCATGCGCACCCAGGCGGCCTCCGCCTCGGCGGTGGGCTCGATGCGGCGGGCTCCGGTCTCCTGCGCGCGGCGGAGGATCGCCCCGACGGCGCGTGCCGCATGGGTGTAGTTGTGCGGCACGTTGGAGCTCAGCGCGGCTCCCTGCGTCAGCTGCTGGATGAAGAGGTTGGGGAACCCGTGGACCTGCATCCCGTGGAGCGTGCGCATGCCGCCGGCCCAGTGTTCGGCGAGGGTGCGTCCGTCCGCGCCCACGATGTCGAAGCCGTTGACGGCGGTGGGATCGTTGGCGTACTCGAAGCCCGTCGCGTAGACGATCACGTCCACCGGGTGCTCCTCGCCGTTCACCACCACACCGTCGCGGGTGATGCGCTCCACGCCCTGCCCGTCGGTGTCGACGAGGTGCACGTGGGGGAGGTTGAAGGACTGCAGGTACTCGTCGTGGAAGCCCGGCCGCTTGCACAGCTGGGAGTACCAGGCCTTGAGCCCCTCCGCGGTCCGCGGATCCTCCACGAGTGTGTCCACGCGGGCTCGGATCTCGTCCATCTTCGCCAGGTCCGCGGCAGCCACGGCTGCGCCCACGGACTCCGGTGTGGCCTGCTCCGGCGGGACGCTGCGGACCGCCGCGCGCAGCCTGCGCCCGAGGTCCGTCCATCCGTCCTGGATGAGGTCCTCGACGTCTCCCTCCTCGCCCAGCATGTGGCCGTCCCAGTTGCGCGTGAAGTTGTCGAGGAAGGCCGCCTGCCAGCCCGGCTGCGCGGAGATCCGTGCGAACCACTCCGGATCCACCGGGCCGTTGTCGCGGACGTCCACGGACGTGGGGGTGCGCTGGAAGACGAACAGCTCCGCCCCGGCGCGGGCGACCTCGGGCACGGCCTGGATCGCCGTGGCACCCGTGCCGATGATCGCCGTCCGCCTGCCGCGCAGGCCCGTGAGCTCGCCGCCCTCGGGCGTGCCGCCGGTGACGGAGTAGTCCCAGCGGCTCGTGTGGAACCAGTCGCCGGCGAACTCCTCGATGCCCGGGATGGCCGGCAGCTTCGCCACGCTCAGCGGCCCCATGCCCATGCCCAGATAGCGGGTGCGGAAGGCGTCGCCGCGGTTCGTCTCCACGAGCCACTTCGACTCGTCCTCCAGCCACGTGGCCCGGGTGACTGCGGTGTGCAGGAGGGCGTTGTCGTAGAGGCCGTAGTGGCGGCCGATCCGCCGGCAGTGGGCGGAGATCTCCGGCCCGTGGGCGTAGCGCTCCGTGGGCCGGTGCCCGGTCTCCTCCAGCAGCGGCATGTAGATGAGCGAGCTGGTGTCGCACATGAGGCCGGGGTAGCGGTTCCAGTACCAGACGCCGCCCAGATCCCCGGCGGAGTCGACGATCCGCACGTCCGCGTTGCCGGTGAAGCCGGCCTCGCGCACCCGGGCGGCGGTGAGCAGTCCTGCGAAGCCGCCGCCCACGAACGTGAACTCGACCTCGTCGTGGACGGCGTCACGGGGTGCCACGGGCATGTACGGGTCCGTGGGCTGCTCGCTGAAGGCATCGCGGATGCGGACGTAGCTGCGCTGGCCCTCTGCGGCGAGGCGCTTGTCCCGCTCCTCCGCGTAGCGCCGGTAGACCTCCTCCGCGGTGGCCGGGGCGTGCTCTGCCGGCCGAGTGTGCTGTGCTGTCCGGGTGTGCTCTGCGGTGTCCGGCTGCGTGCTCACCGGAGTCCCTCCCATGCGGCGGTGCGCTCGCTGTGCGGATCCGTGAAGGTGCGGCGCTCCAGGTCGAAGACCTCCACCGCGCGGTGATCCGGACTGTACGGCTCCCAGCCCGGGTCTCCGTCGCGGATGAAGGAGACCCAGGCCGCGTGCACCTCGTCCGCCAGGGCCTGCGGGGCCTCCGGTCCGGTGAGTGCCGCCGAATGCTCCGCGTCCAGCGTGTCGAACGCGAACGGCAGTTCGAGGGCATGACAGGCGCGCAGGCGTCCGCCCTGCGTGCCGCTGGGCCAGGCGAACTCGTACATGAAGGAGGGGGAGGTGGCGGTGGCCGCGCGGGCCTCGGCGGCGCGGACGGCGGGAATGCGGAACATCCAGTCCGTCAGCACTGCGGTGAGGGCCGCTCCCGGGCGCGGGTCAGCGGTATCGTCGAAGAGCGCGGCCGCCTCCTCCGGATCTGCGAAGCCCAGCCCGCGCAGGGTTCCGTGGAGAGCCGCAGTGTCCGCCGCCTCGTAGGCGCCGGAGGGGACGGTGAAGAGCGTGTTCTCGTCCGTGTTCGTGCCGATGAGGACCGGTACGTCCGCCGAGGTGCCGGTCGTCATGGCGGTGATGGGGGCGGTGGGCAGGACCTCGCCGTCCACGGTGGGGGAGAAGAGCATGGAGTTCGCCGCAACCTCGCGGAAGCGTGCGACGTCCCTCTCGGTCTGGACCTGGACCGTCAGCGCCTTCACCGCGGTGAGGAGGTCTGCCTGCGGTACGGCGGCGAACGCGGTGCGCGTGGGCGCGATCCCGAGCTTCTCCGCGAGTGCCAGTGTCACCTGGTGCGCGGTCTCGGGCGGGAGGGAATGGTGCCCGGCACCGCTCTGGAGGATCGCGCCGCGGAACAGGCCCGAGGCCGCGGGCGAAGCGAGCAGTGCGCCCACGCTCATGGCCCCTGCGGATTCGCCGCCGATCGTCACCCTCTCCGGGTCGCCGCCGAAGGCCGCGATGTTCTCTCGCACCCATGTGAGCGCGGCGATCTGGTCGCGCAGACCGATGTTCGCGGGGCCGTCCGGAAGCTGCAGCCAGCCGTGTGCGCCGAGCCGGTAGTTGAGGGTCACGCAGACGATCCCGTCGCGGGCGAAGGCGGTGCCGTCATACTGCGGGACGGCACCGGAGCCGTGGACGAACGCACCGCCGTGGATGAAGACGTAGACGGGGAGCGACGCGGTGGGATCCGGGGTCCAGACGTTGACGTTGAGGTACTCCTCGCCCGGGATCAGCGGATTCGCCAGCAGCTCGGCGTGCACGGGCGGGTAGGGATACTGCGGCACTGTGGGACCGTGGCTGCGTGCAGGTCGGACCCCGTCCCAGGGAGCGGCGGGCTGCGGGGGATCGAACTCGCCCGTGGGGGATCCGGTGTGCGCGGGGGCCTGGGCATAGGGCACGCCCAGGAAGGCGTGGACACCCGCCTCCCGCGTTCCCTCGACGATGCCGGATCGTGTGTGCACCTGCGTCATTGCAGTACCTCCTGGTCAGTCGGCCTCCTCAGGCTCTGATCAAGTGTTCACTCAGTTGAGAGGAGCGTCAAGTGCGTGCGTCGCGCCGGCCCACGTGACGCTTCTCTTCCCCGAGTCCGCTCAGCTGCCGGCTGCGAACGCGGGAAGCCGGGAGCCGGCATACGGCACCCGACTTCCCGCTGTCCTTGCAGTTGGGCCTCATGCCCGCGGATTCACGATGATCTTCACGTGCTGCTCGTTGTTGTTGATGAGCTGCTCGATCCCTCCGGAGACGACCTCGTCGAGGCCGATCCGGCTGGTGATGAACGGCTTGAGATCGATCTTGCCGCTGCGCACCAGCTCGATCGTCGCGGGGTGGTCGTTGGAGTAGCCGATGGTGCCGCGCAGGTCGATCTCCTTGAGCACGATGCTGGGCAGGTCCACCTCCGGCTTGTGCCCCCAGATGGACACGTTCACGATCACGCCACCGGGCCGCACGGCGGCGATGAGGGTGTCGAGCACCACGGGCACGGATGAGCACTCGAAGGCGACATCCGTTCCCGTGTCGCCCGTGAGCTCCCGGACGCGCTCGGCCACGTCGCCGTCGCGGGGATCGAGGATCTCGTCTGCGACGCCGGTGCTCCGTGCCTTCTCCTTCCGCGCCTCCGAGAGCTCTGAGACGTAGACGGTGAGGCCCTCCGCCTTGAGGATCGCGGCGGTGAGCAGGCCGATGGGCCCGGCGCCGCCCACCAGCGCGGTCTGGCCGGCAGCGGCGCCCGAACGAACGAACGCATGGTGGGCCACGGAGAGCGGTTCGATGAGGGCCGCCTCGTCGAGCGGGATGTCGCCCACCGGATGCACCCAGCGGCGCTCCACCACGATCTTCTCGGAGAGGCCCCCGCCGCGGCCGCCCAGCCCGATGAAGTTCATGTCCTTGGACAGCTGGTAGCTCTGGCCCGGCCCGGTGTCCACGTCCCCGCCGATGATGTAGGGCTCGACGACGACGGACTGGCCCACCTCGAGGTCGTCCACGCCTTCGCCGAGGGCGGTGATGGTGCCGGAGAACTCATGCCCCATGACCACGGGCGCGGACTCGCCGGAGATGGGGTGCGGATGTCCGGCCGCCGGGATGAAGAGGGGGCCTTCGAGGTACTCGTGGAGGTCGGAGCCGCAGATGCCGCACCAGGCGACGTCTATCGCCACCGTGCCCGGCTTCAGCTCCGGCTCCGGGATGTCCTCGACCCGGATGTCCTTGCGATCGTAGAAGCGCGCTGCTCTCATCACTGCCTCCTGCAGAGCCGATGTCGTCTGTGCACGTCCACGCTAGACGTCGAGAGCACTGCACGGAAGGTGTCTCGGCGTGAGTGGACCTCCCTGTCTCAGCGTGAGTCACCCTGAACTTCGGAGACGGTGGGGTTCGGCTGAACATCGGTGGACAACGCCGGTACCCGCGGCCCGTCTATACTCGGAAGGTCTGTCTGCAGCAGGCCGTGCACTGTGACGAAATATGTTCCCCTCGGTCTTGCGTCGTATCACCACAAGAGGTCTGAGCGTGTCCCACACACCCGAGTACCAGGCACCATCCGGCGGCGTTTCGGCTGCGACTGCCTACGATCCCGAGGGCAACCCGGTCGAGCCCTCGCACCGGGACCGCCGTCCCAGGAAGAAGCGGACGGGGCGCAAGATCCTCGTGACCCTCCTGGTGCTGGTGCTCCTGGCGGTCGCCGCGGTGGCCGGATACGTCTTCTATCTTGGCAAGCTCTTCGACGACAACTCGAACCAGCTGGGGCAGGACGACCTCTACAGCGGCGAGCAGCCCGTGGCCGAGGCCGGTGACCCCATCAACATCCTCCTGCTGGGTTCGGACGCCCGGGACGAGGATGTGGACTACGCGGGAGGGGCACGCGGCTTTCGCTCCGACACGATCATGGTCATGCACCTGGACGGGGACCGGAAGGGTGCGCAGATCATGTCGATTCCGCGTGACATGTGGGTGCCCGTGGAAGGCCACGGCAACGCGAAGATCAACGCCGCCATGAGCTACGGCGGCCTTCCGCTGGCCAACCAGACGATCAGCGAGTTCATCGATGCGCCCATCCACCACGTGGCGATCATCGACTTCGAGGGCTTCAAGGCGCTCACGGACAGTGTGGGCGGCGTGACGGTGGACTCCGAGCAGGCGTTCGAGATCGACGGTCACTCATTCACGCAGGGCGAGAACGAGCTGGATGGTGAGCAGGCGCTCGCCTTCGTCCGTGAGCGCAAGGGGTTTGCGGACGGCGATCTCCAGCGCGCGCGCAACCAGCAGGCCTACCTCAAGGCGCTCACGTCCAAGATCATCTCCGCGGACACGCTGAGCAACCCCAACAAGGTCACCGGCATGGTGAGGGACTTCGCTCCCTACATGACGGTGGACGACAAGCTCACCGCATCCAAGATCGCCAGCATCGGCTACGAGATGCGCGAGGTGCGGCCGGGCGAGGTGACGTTCTTCTCCGCACCCATCTCCGGCGCCGGCCGTTCGGCGGACGGGCAGGCGATCCTCAACGTGGATGAGGCTGGGCGTGATGAGATCCGGAAGGCCTTCAACGACGACACGGTGGGCGACTACGCGGAGAACGCCTCGCCCCCGCATCTCTGATCGCTCCGACAACAGACCGGCGCAGGCACAGGTACATGAAAGGCTCGCACATGGCAGAAACGCATCCCTCGTCCGCAGCCGCGGCCGGCGCCGCGGAGATCGCCGAGCTTCCCGCCTGGCGCCAGGACTATCCGTACGCGCGCAAGCTCAAGCGCGTGGAGTACGAGGCGCAGAAGCGCGAGCTGCAGATCGAACTCCTCAAGCTCCAGCGCTGGGTGAGCACCTCCGGGGCGAAGATCGCGATCGTGTTCGAGGGCCGGGACGCGGCGGGCAAGGGCGGCTCCATCAAGCGCTTCACGGAACACCTCAACCCGCGCGGTGCCCGCACCGTGGCCCTGGGCGTGCCCACCGAACGTGAGAAGTCCCAGTGGTACTTCCAGCGGTATGCGGAGCATCTGCCCGCCGGCGGCGAGATCGTTTTCTTCGACCGCTCCTGGTACAACCGCGCCGGAGTGGAGAAGGTCATGGGGTACTGCACGGACGAGCAGTACACGGAGTTCATGCGCGCGGCACCCGAGTTCGAACGGATGCTGGTGAACTCCGGCACCCGGCTCATCAAGTTCTGGTTCTCCGTGAGCCGTGCGGAGCAGCGGGAGCGCTTCCGCTCCCGTTCCGAGGATCCGCTCAAGCAGTGGAAGCTCTCGCCCACGGACCTCGCCTCGCTGGACAAGTGGCACGAGTACACGGAGGCCAAGGAGGCCATGTTCTACTACACGGACACGGAGACGGCTCCGTGGACCGTGGTGAAGTCGAACGACAAGAAGCGCGCCCGGCTGGAGGCCATGCGCTACGTCCTCAGCCTCTTCGACTATCCGGACAAGGATCCGGCGGTCGTCGGCACCGTCGACCCTCTCATCGTGGGTCGTGCCGCAGACATCCACGAGACGGACGAGCACCCGGGGGAGCGGAGCTTCCCCCAGCTCTGAGCGCCCGGCTCATCCGTGCCCGGCAGTGTGCAGGCAGCCCGCGCTCTCGCGTGAGAGGCCCGCATGGAGGTCGGGCCGGACGACAGCACCTGCTGTCTACGCCCTGCGGTACTGCGCGGTGATCGGGCAGTCGAAGGGATCCCGCGCGGCGAGCCCCACGCGGTTGAGGTAGCCGACGACGATCGCATAGGAGCGCAGCAGGGAGGTCTCCGTGTAGGGCACGTCGTGCGTGCGGCAGAACTCGCGCACGAGCACCCGTGCGCGGGCCAGGTGCGGGCGCGCCATGCTGGGGAAGAGATGGTGCTCGATCTGGTAGTTGAGGCCGCCCATCAGCCATGTGGCCCACCAGCCGCCCCGGATGTTGCGCGAGGTGCGCACCTGCTTGGAGAAGAAGTCCAGCTTGGCGTCCCGCGCGATGACCGGCATGCCCTTGTGGTTCGGTGCGAACGAGGCGCCCATGTACACACCGAACACCGCCAGCTGCACGCCCATGAACGCGCACGCCATGCCCAGGGGCAGGAAGGCGAAGACGGGCACCAGCAGCAGCGGGAAGCGCACGGCGAACAGGGCGAGTTCGATCCAGCGGCCCTTCACCTGCTTCTCCGTGACGAGGTGCTTGAGGCTGAGGAAGTGGAGATTGATCCCCTCGAGCGTGAGCAGGGGGAAGAAGAGCCAGCCCTGCTTCCGGGTGAGGAGGCGGCGCAGGCCGCGGGCCTCAGCGGCGTCCTCCTCGAGGAAGGAGATGGTGTCGACCTCGATGTCCGGGTCCTTGCGCACCCGGTTGGGATTGGCGTGGTGCCGGCTGTGCTTGGAGTCCCACCAGGAGTAGCTCATGCCCACGATGCCGCCCAGCACACGTGCGAGCGAGTCGTTGGCCGGGCCTGAGGCGAGGATCTGCCGGTGGGCGGCCTCGTGGGCGAGGAACGCCACCTGGGTGAACAGGATGCCGAGCGCCGCGGCGATGAGGAGCTGGAACCAGGAGTCGCCCAGGAGGACGAAGCCGGTGACGGCACCGCCGAGGCCCAGCGCGATCCCCGCACCGGTGAGCGCGTAGAACCAGGGGGCACGGTCGAGGAGGCCGGCCTCACGCGCGGTCCTCGACAGCTGGGAGTAGACCTTGGTGAGGGAGGGGAAGTCCTCACGGCGTGCATATGTGCGCCGGAGAGGGCCCTGTACGGGCCGGGGGAGGAGGGAGGCATGGGGCGAGTGCGTCATGGCTGCGCCTGTCTGCTGTGGGGCCTGCGCGGCGACGGGAAGGGTCGCGGCGGCCGTCGTCGGAGCAATGGGCGTCTGCCGATCGCTGGACTCACGGCGGGCCCGCGGTCCTCGGCGACGGCGGCGGGCCGTGCGCCGGGTGCGCGTGGTCAGGCGTGAGCGATGATGCGACGAAGGGCCGGCAGCGGTGGAGTCACCGATGCCGGCCCTTCGCCTCCCACGAGGGGAGGAGCGCGTCTGACGAGAGTCGTCTGCCCCTGGGATCCGTCCTGCTCAGCCGTTGCGAGGAACGGCGGGAGTCTGCGGGTCCGGATCGATCAGAAGATCAGAGGCCGCGGATGTTCGCAGCCTGCGGGCCGCGGTCGCCCTGCTCGATGTCGAATTCGACCTTCTGGTTCTCCTCGAGGTTGCGGAAACCGGAACCCTGGATGGCGGAGAAGTGGGCGAAAACGTCGCTCGAGCCGTCATCGGGAGCGATGAAGCCGAAGCCCTTGTCGGAGTTGAACCATTTGACGGTGCCTGTGGCCATGACGTCATTCCTTCTTTGTCTGGGACCACGGGAGTGATCCATGAAACCGCGACGACGGCGCCGTCGCGGAGCTTGTGGTTGCACCAGAGGTGCGCGGAAGGGCCGCAACGGGACCCGGGATGTGCAGGGAGAAGTCTTCGAGTGCGGACCGAGCCGCAGAGAGGGACACGTGCGCGCTGATTCGCTGGCCCTTGGGGCCGTAGGCGGTGAAGTCGAGGCCGTTCTCGACGACGTGGCCGGCGAACTCGCCGGTGAGGGTGGCCGCGTGAACATCGTCAGCGGCGCGTTGCCAGGAAATCAGGGGACGTGCGGGTGAAACTGGAGATGCAGAAGAGATGAGAAACCGATTCGTTCAGGTCGCTGAACGGTTCCGGGAGGATCCGTCCGCGAGTGTATTCGCTAATCGCGTCACATGAAGTTCCGGTCCTGTGTGAGCACCGGTCGTCCGCGAACGCCTGAAAACAGCCTACAGCATGAGAGCCGGATCCGCATGGGGCCCGCGAATGGGAATTCCCTGGCCGGAGGCATGTCACACCTGCACCCCGGCGAACAGGAGGGACGCCAGGGCCAGGCCCACGAGGAGGTTGAAGACCGTCGCCGTGCCGAACACGGCCACGGGACGCCAGCCCGCCTCGCGCACGGCGGAGACGCGGAACTCCAGGCCGATGGAGACGAAGGCCAGGGTCAGGGCCCAGGTCTGCAGTTCCTTCGCGGCCTCCAGCCTGGGCTCCAGCGCTTCCGGCGGGAGCATCTGCCCCAGCAGTGTCGCGACGGCGGAGGCGGCGAGGAAGCCGAGGACGAACTTGGGGAAGCGCTCCCACACCATCGCCGCGCGCCGGCGGAGGGAGGGCCGGGTCTCCGCCGAGGCGCCGGTCACCGGGGAGCCCTCGCCCGGGCGCGCGGATTCCTCCGTGCCGCCGGACGTCTCCGTGGTCCCCGGCACGTCCTCGTCGCCCGGCGCGTGCGCACGCCCGGTTCCGCGGGACGCGAAGGCGAGGGTGAGGACCACGGCCACGACGCCCAGGAGGGCGTTCTGCGTGACCTTGACGATGGAGGCGATCTGGAGGGCCTCCTCGCCGGCCACCGCTCCGGCGGCGGTCACGGCCGCGGTCGTGTCGATGTTCCCGCCGATCCAGGCGCCGGTGACCGCATCGGAGAGACCCATGAGCCCCGCCAGCCAGGGCAGGAGGAAGATCGAGGGGACGGCGAACACCACCACGAGTGTGGCCGTGAAGGCGAGCTGCTCCTTCTTCGCCTGCACCGCGCCCGCCGCCGCCACGGCGGCGGAGACTCCGCAGACGGCGAGAGAGGTCGCCAGCAGCGCCCGCAGCCGGTCGTCGATGCCCAGGAGCCCCGCCATCCACCAGGTGAAGAGGAACACGGCGGTGACCAGCAGGCACGCCTGTGCGAGCGAAGGACCGAAGGCGCGCGCGATCACCGCGAAGTCGATGGAGGCGCCCAGCAGCACCAGACCGACCTTGATGAACAGCTCTGTGCGGAAGGCCGGTTCGAGGCGTGAACGCAGGCCGGTGGCCGTCACCAGCGCGTTCGCGGCGAATCCCAGGACGATCGCGTAGACGGGGTACTCGACGGACTTCGCGACGTCGCCCCAGCCGGTCGCGGCAGCGGCCTCGGGCACCCAGTCGGTGAGGAACCGCACCGCCCATGCCAGTGCGAGGACGAAGGCGAGTCCTGTGAGCGTCCACAGCACCGAGGCTCCGGTGAGGCGAGAGCGTTCGGGGGCCTCGGCCTCGGGTGCGGTGGCCTGCGCGACGGTCGGTGCGGTGGTCCGCGGGCGCGACTTCCCCGCGGCAGAGGGCTGAGGTCCGGTCATGGGAGCATCTCCGGGGTGAGGAGGCCCGCCATGCAGGCGGCGAACAGCAGGAGGCCCGCGACCGTGGCCAGCCAGTCCTCGCTGAGGGAGAACTTCCTGTGGTCGTCCGGGGAGGCGGGAGCCGTCCTGTGCGCAGGCGGGGCCGAGGCCTGTGCCTCGTGATGCTGCGCGTCGTGGTGCTGAGCCTCGTGGGCCGGCGGATCCGGTGTGCGGCTCGTGCCGTCGGGGTGCATGCGGATGCTCCTCTGCGGGGGCGCGGCGGAAATGGTGCGGGCGGGTCGTCATTCAGCGTAGCGGCGGAGCTTCAGCGGTCCGGGGGAATCGTGTCGCAGCTGGACATGGAGGTGGGAGAGTTCGCCGGGCGGTTGCCGGTTCGTCATCTCGGCGCCCGCCGTCTCGGCACAGGTCGGTGGGCATGACAGCGAGCCGTGGCCGGTTCTGTTCTCGGCTGAGTGCGGCGAGGATGGGAGCGGGGAACGGATGTGTGCGGGTCCCCACCTCACAGGAGAGAGCGGGCACACAGAAGGGGGCTCGCGCACGAGAGGTTGGTGCACGGTGGAAGGACGGGACGGCGCAGATGGCTGAGCAGGAGCAGGGGCCGCCGGGCGGACGGCGTCCGGTTCGGCGCCCTCGTGCCGGGAGCTTCCGCGCCGACGGGCATTCGCACCCGCCGCTGGAGGTGCTGCGCGCCAAGGCCTGCCGGGAGCGTGTGGAGGGGTGGCTGCGTGAGTTGGAGAACGGCCGCGAGGTCGTCATCCACACGCGCGTGCGTGATTCGGCCGCCGCGGGGCTGCTGGTCTGGGCGGTCTGTGCGCTGCTCGTCTGGCTGCTGCTGGGCAGTGCGATGTCACCGCTGAGGTTCTGGGAGGCGCAGGAGGGCACAGCGGCGGCGAGCTGCGCGGAGGCCGCGGCGATCGTGGTGATCGGGCTGCTGACGGCGGTCTTCGTCCTCGTGCTGGCCTGGGGCGGTGTTCTCCTGGTGGTGTGGGTGCCGTGGACGCGTCCCGAGCTGGTGGTGACGCAGGAGGCGCTCAGCTCCGTGGGCGCGCGGTGGCGCATGCACGGAGCTGGGGCATGCGCGTCCTGCTGATCCGGAGGCGAGAGTGAGAGGCCAGGTCGCCGCGTTCCCCGCAGTGCCCAAAGCGGACGTCCTCACTCTGCTCCTGGAAGCGCACCGGCGCTATGGCGGCGGGGAGCATACGGAGACGGGCTGATGAGGAGCGGGCCCGAGGCCTCGGCGGGGTTCGCCGGGCATCTGCGGCACTGGTGCCCGGTGCCGGGATCCGGCGTTCGCTTCAGGGCTGGCTGCCCCGGGGACCGCCGGCCGGAGTCCTCCGCCTCGGTCAGAACTCCTCGAGGCGGAGCGGCTGCGGAGGAGGTCCCTCTGCACGGAGCCGGGTGAGCAGTCCGGGGAGCGTGCGCGGAGCGAAGACCGCGTTCTGTGCCGCGATCTCGGCGGGGGAGAGCCAGCGGACCTCCTGCACTCCTTCGTCCCGCAGCTGGGCGGGGGTGAGCGCGGGTGTGGGGTCGAAGCGCTCGGTGCGGAAGAGGTACACGTGGTCGGTCTGGCCGGTCCATCCGCTGAATGCGCGGTGGGCCGTGCGGGTCCAGAGCAGAGGTCCCAGCTCTGCCACCGGCATGCCCGTCTCCTCGTGCATCTCCCGCCGCAGCGCCTCCAGGTGCGTCTCACCGGCCTCGATCCCGCCGCCGGGAGTGGCCCAGAGCCCATTGGCGGAGGGCTGGCGGCTCCAGCGGAAGCGGACGAGGAGGATGTGGTCGTCCGGGTCCAGGATGACGGCCCGCACGGCCTGGCGCAATCGCTGCGCCGTGGGATTCCGGCCCGCGTCTTTTGAGCCTCCGACCTTCTGCACCGGAGGCTCCGTCTCTGCGCGCGTGCGATCCATCTGCGTCTGTTCTCCTCGGTAAGGCGGGCCGGCGTGCGGCGACCACTAGTCTGGACCCGTGACGGACTCTACTGCGCGCACCCCGGACAAGCTGGCCTCGGCCCAGCCTGCTCAGGACCAGACAGCTCAGGACCAGACAGCCTCGGCACCGGTGCCCCCGGCCTCGGCGTCCCAGGCCTCGGCCCCGTGCCCCTGCGGCGGCTACCCGAAGGGAGCGACCTACTCACAGTGCTGTGAGCCCGCGCTCACCCTGACGACGTGGCCTCCCACGGCGCAGCAGCTCATGCGCTCCCGCTACACCGCCCATGTCAAGGGCGACGAGGACCACCTGTTCCGCACCTGGCATCCGAAGACCCGGCCGGCTCGCATCGACGTGGGCGACGGCGCGGAGTGGATCGGCCTGCGCGTGGAGGCCGTCAGCGCCGGCGGTGTCCAGGACGAGGAGGGAGCCGTCGAGTACCGCGCCGCCTATCGCGAACCGGACGGCAGCAGCGGTGAGCTCCACGAGGTGGCGCGGTTCGTGCGCAGGGCCCGGCGCTGGATGTACCTGGGTCCGGCCGAGGTCCTAGGCTGAGAGGGTTCCAGGCTGAAGAAGGAGACCGCCATGGCACTCACCCCGTTCCTCATGTTCGAGGGCCGCGCGCAGGAAGCGCTGGACCTCTACACCTCCGTCATCCCGCGCTCGTCCGTGCAGTCCGTGGTCCACTTCCCGGCGGAGGACGCGGCGCAGGCGGAAGCCGCGGCGACGGAGGCCAACCCGGCCGTCAGCACAGAGGCGCCGCTCATCATGATGGCGGTGGCGGACCTGGACGGCCTCCGCGTGCGGATCAACGACTCGCCCATCCACCACCAGTTCACCTTCACGCCGGCGTCCTCGCTGTACTTCGAGACCCAGGACCCGGCCGAGTACGAGGCCGTCCTCGCCGGTCTCTCCGACGGGGGCATGTTCCTCATGGAGGACCGCGACGACTACGGCTTCGCGCAGCGCTACGCGTGGCTGAACGACCGGCTGGGCGTGAGCTGGCAGCTGGCGCTCGCCTCGGCGGTCTGAGTCGCGATGAGCGAGGACGGGCACGTGGCGAGTTCCCGAGCGAACGAGCCCGAGGATGAGCGAGTGGCGGAACACCTGCAGGTGTCCGTCGCCCGCACAGGGTTCGAGCGGTATCGGGTGACGACGGCCTCGGGCGCGCAGCTGGAGTTCGGCAGGGGAGAGGGACTCGTGCAGCCCGCGGAGATGCTCATGGCCGCGCTCGCCGGCTGCATGGCTGTCTGCGTGGACAAGCCGCTCACCCGCGGCGGCGAGCCGGAGCGGTTCGCGTTCACCGTCGACGCGGACAAGCTCAAGGATTCCGCCGGTCCCGTGCGTCTGGACGGGCTGGACGTCACCTTCGACCTGGCACTGACGGAATGGACGCGGCGGCAGGATCCGGAGGTCTTCGTGGAGCGGCTGATGGATGCCGCGCATGAGCGGATCTGCGCCGTCTCCCGGACCCTGGAGCACGGAGCGGCAGTGGCCGCCTCTGCTCAGGTCGAGATCACGGGCGCGACGGTCGAGGAGCCGGGCGGCTCCTGAGCCTCACCTGCTGCCGATGTCTCAATTTGCATCGAGATTTCGAGGCGAAGGCGATGCAGAGTGAGACACCGGCGAGAGTAGGCACCTACTTCTTCGCCTTGGCCGCTTTCGCCGCGGCCTTGCGGGCCTGCTTGTTGGCGCGGACCTGCTGGAGCGTGGCGTCGTCGCGCACATCGGCGATGGAGAGGTAGGCATCGTCCGGGCCGTATTCTCCGGCCGCTTCGCGCCAGCCCTCGGCCTCCAGTCCGAACTGCTTGCCCAGCAGCGCGAGGAAGATCTTCGCCTTCTGGTCGCCGAACCCCGGCAGCTTCTTCAGCCGGCGCAGGATCAGGGCTCCCGAGGGCGCGGAACCGTCCGTGTCCGGGGCGGTCCAGACGGCCTCGGCGTCACCGCCGTACTCGTCCACGAGCGTCTGCGCGAGCTTCTGCACCCGGGCGGCCATGGAGCCGGGGAAGCGGTGGACGGCGGGGGACTGGCGGAAGGCCTCGAGGAAGGCGTCCGGGTCCATGGCTGCGATGCTCGCGGGGGTGACATCACCCAGGCGCTGCACCAGCTTGTAGGGGCCGGCGAATGCGGATTCCATGCTCACCTGCTGATCGAGGAGCATGCCCACCATGAGGGCGAAGCGGTCGTGGGCGAGGAGGGCGTCTGCCTCGGCATCGGTGGAGAGGTAGAGGGTCATGCGGTTCAGTATGGCACTGAAGCTCAGGCGCAGCGCCAGAGACCTGGGCGCGGAATGCTGGTGCTCACCCGTGGGTCTTCCTACAGATGCCTGCTCGGGTCCATCCGCTGGTGCAGGATGCGGATGATATCGATGTAGTTCCCGTTCTCCACGTAGAAGAGAAGATGGCTGCCGATGCTGTAGCGCCGGTAGCCACGGCGGATCTCGTCGCACGCGCGCCCTCGGTCGGGCTGGGCGGCAATGCGCTCGATCGCAGACCTGATGTCCGTGACGTATGTCTCTGCCTGGTGGGCGTCCCAGCGCTCCTGCGTGAAGTCCCAGATGGAGGAGATGTCCCGCTTGGCTGCTGGCGTGAGTCGATACTCCTTCACGACTTCTTCGCTTCGATGAACGCATCGAAGTCGAAGGGCTCAGGCGCTCCACTCTCCTCACCCGCGGCGAGTGCTGAGCGCAGCGCCGACATCTGGGTTTCCTGATCCTCGAGAAGCCGCAGCCCCGCGCGGACGACCTCACTCGCTGAGCTGTATCGCCCGGTCGCGACCTCGCGGGCGAGGAAGTCGGAGAAGTGTGAGTCCAGGCTGATCGATGTGTTCGGGCTCATGCTCATAGCTTACCAATAATTGGTAACTTGACGGAGCCTGTCTGTCTGCGTCGGTCGCCCGGGGAGGGCGGACCGTCCGGCCGCTGGGCACACGGGCCTGAGCCTAGCTCCGAGCGCCCCGGTCCGCCGTCTGCACAGATGGTCACGTTCTCTCCCTCGTTGGGAGGCCGCTCTCTCTATAGCGTGGGGTCACTGCACCAGGACGAAGGGGCGCCATGATGCTCGATGCATGTGCGCATCCGATTCTCGAAAGGAACAGTGCACGCATGACCTCTCCGGCGAACCGCAGAGCCACCGACCGTCTGTACGTCAACGCGCAGAGCCCCGGCATGGCCGTGGTGGATCTCTACGACGATGGCAGCGCACAGCTCTTTCCCGGCTCTCCCTTCAGGACGGGATCCGGCTGCGTCGACCTGCGGGTGACTCCGAACGGGAAATACCTTCTGGCCCCTGCGGACTGGGGGCTGCCGATGGGCGGCGGCATGCGGCAGACGTTCAAGCCCGAGATCGGTGTGTACCGCGTGGAGGACGACGGTTCCGTGACCGAGGCCAGCACGTACCGATTCGACCGGCTCACCACGCCGCTCGGCACCGACACCGCGGCCAACGGCCGGGACGTGTACGTGGGAATGGGCCGCGGCCTGGCCGGCATGCTCTGGGGCTCGATCCAGCACTTCCGCCTCAGCGAGGACGGAGTGCTCTCGCCTGCAGGCCCCCGCCGCAGACGCGGCAAGTTCTCGCACGGCCTCGTGCAGCCGAAGATCTCGCCCGACGGCACGAAGATCTTCGTCATCAGCGCCTTCTCGAACACCATCTTCACCTACGCACTCGAAGCCGATGGCGGCATCGGCGGACAGATCCACGAGTTGCAGGTCTCCGGCCGGACGCCCGTGAACCCCGTGTACTCGCCGGACAAGCGGTTCCTGTTCACGGCGAATGAGGGCAGCAGCTCGATCGGTGTGCTGGAGATCGGACCCAACGGGTTGCTCACCGAGATCCCCACGTCTCCCTTACCCGCCGGCCGCGCGGTGCACAATCCCACATTCAGCCGGGACGGCAGATACGTCTGGGTGGGCAACCCGATCGACGAGACGATCAGTGGGTACTCCCTGCGTGAGAACGGTGAGCTCATCGCGCTGCCGGGCTCGCCGTATCCCAGCCCAGGCGCTGCGATGGACTTCGCGCAGTCCTCGGACGGCGCCTGGCTGTTCGTCACGGGGTCGCCCGTGAAGGCGCGGAAGTGGCCGGTGAAGCTGGTGAGTTTCAGGATCCGCGAGGATGGTTCGCTGGAGCGGTCACAGCACCCCGCTGTGCCACTGGGCCTGACGTTCCAGGACGGCCCTACGTCGATCTCCTTCCCCATCGCCGAGTAGCGGTCGCGGCCGAGGGCCGATGGAGGACGGGGCTGCGGCCCAGCTCAGCGCGCGAGCGCGGACGCCCCACGCCCTCACTCCATGTCCTCGAGCTCCCTGCCCGCCGTCTCCCTGACGAACTTGAGGACGAAGAGGAGCGAGGCCAGCGCGGCCACCGTGTAGAAGCCGTAGGCGAACCACAGACCCACGTCCGCCATGCTGGGGAACGAGGTGGAGATGACGAAGTTCGCCAGCCACTGCGCCGCCGCCGCGATGCCGAGGGCGAACGCGCGGATCTGGTTGTTGAAGATCTCGCCCAGCAGGACCCAGACCCCCGGCCCCCAGCTCATGCCGAAGAAGACGACGAAGGCGTTGGCCGCGATGAGGGCGGCGGTGTCCCAGCCGGGGAGCAGCTCCACTGCCTCCGCGGCCGGATTGATGCCCAGCGAGAACGCCAGCGTCATGACCCCCAGTGCCACCGTCATCCCCGTGGAGCCGATCATGAGGAGCAGGCGCCGGCCGATCCGGTCGATGAGTGCGATGGCCAGCAGCGTGACCACGATGTTCGTCACGGAGGTGATGACGGAGATGGTGAGCGCATCGGATTCGTCGAACCCCACGGACTTCCACAGCGTCGTGGAGTAGTAGAAGATCACGTTGATGCCCACGAACTGCTGGAAGACGCTCAGGACGATGCCGATCCACACGATGGGCAGGAGATTGGTGCGCTTGGGGTTGAGGACGTCCGACAGCCGCGGCTTGCGCTGGGTGTCCACCGTCTTCCTGATCTCCTGGATGCGCAGGGCCACGCCCTCGATGAAGATCTCCGAGAGCACTCTGTTCGCCTCGTCCTCACGTCCCTGCTGCACCAGATAGCGGGGTGACTCCGGGATGGTGAGCGCGAGGATGCCGTAGATGACGGCGGGGACCACCTCGGCCATGAACATCCATCGCCAGGTGGGCAGGCCCAGCCACAGCTGTTCGGCGGCCCCTCCCGCGGCAGCGGCGAGAGCGGCGTCGCTGAGGAGCGCGGCGAAGATGCCGGTGACGATCGCGAGCTGCTGCAGGGAGCCCAGCCGGCCGCGGACGGAGGCCGGTGAGATCTCCGCGATATAGGCCGGGGCGATGACGGAGGCCGCACCCACGCCCAGTCCGCCGACCACGCGCCAGATGATCATGTCGGCAGGGCCGAAGGCCAGACCGGAGCCCAGCGCGGAGACGGCGAAGAGGACCGAGGCCATGAGCATGACCTTCACGCGGCCCATCTTCGCGGAGATGCCGCCGGCCATCGCGGCGCCCGCCATGCAGCCCAGCAGGGCCGAGGACACCATGAAGCCCGTCAGCAGCGAGGAGGTGTCCCAGGCGCCCTGCATCGCATCCACGGCACCGTTGATGACGGAGGTGTCGAAGCCGAAGAGGAAGCCGCCCAGGGCTGCGACGACGGCGAGCTGGACGACACGGCCGAACACGTACGATTCTGCACTTCCCTGTGCCTTGGCGTTCATAGGGAAATGTCTAGCAGATCAGCGGCCGTCCGCGGCGGTTCCGGCGCGGATTTCTCCGGGCGCCCGTCTGCGGGACGGGGACGGCCGCCGCCGCGGAATACGCCGTGTGGCGCCCGGGTTGAGCCGGACGTGAGCACCCGCAAGAGCATCGGCTTCCTGTCCTTCGGACACTGGAACCCGCACCCCACCTCGTACACGCAGACCGCCGCCGACGCCCTGCTGCAGAGCATCGACCTCGCAGTCGCGGCGGAGGAACTCGGCGCCGACGGCGCCTATTTCCGCGTCCATCACTTCGCCCGGCAGCTCGGCTCGCCCTTCCCGCTGCTGGCTGCCGTGGGCGCGAGGACGAGCCGGATCGAGGTCGGCACCGGGGTCATCGACATGCGCTACTCCGAACCACACGGGTTCGCGGAGGACGCGGGCGCGGCGGACCTCATCTCCGGAGGCCGCCTGCAGCTGGGGATCTCACGGGGGTCACCGGAGCAGGTGGTCGACGGCTGGCGGCACTTCGGCTTCCGGCCCGCGGCGGGGGAGACGGATGCGGACATGGCCCGGCGGCACACGGAGACGGCCCTCGAACTGCTCTCCGGCAGGCAGTTCGCGCAGCCCCATCCGCGGCCGATGTTCCCCAATCCGCCCGGACTCCTGCGCCTCGAGCCGTACTCGGAAGGTCTGCGCCGGCGGATCTGGTGGGGCGCCGGCTCCGATGCCACCGCACGCTGGGCCGCACGGACGGGCATGAATCTCATGTCCTCCACGCTCAAGGACGACGAGTCCGGTGAGCCCTTCCACATCCAGCAGCGGAAGCAGATCGAGGCGTTCCGCGAGGAGTGGGCGCGGCACGACCACGGGTTCGAACCGCGGGTCTCCGTGTCCCGGTCGATCTTCGCGCTCACGAACGACCTGGACCGCCGGTACTTCCTGGGCAGCGGTGAGCGCAGCGATCAGTTCGGAATGCTCGATGCGCACACCCGGGCGGTGTTCGGGAGGTCCTACGCGGACGAACCCGAGGCGCTGGTGGAGCAGCTGCGCGAGGACGAGGCGATCGCCGCGGCGGACACGCTCCTCCTCACGGTTCCCAACATGCTCGGAGTGGGCTACAACGCCCACGTCCTCGAGGCGATCCTCACGGAGGTGGCCCCGGCACTGGGCTGGAAGTGAGAGGGCACTGGGCTGGAAGTGAGAGCTGGAGACACTCCATGCGGAAGCGAAGGACCACAGCACATCACAGATGACACCGAGGACCGCACTGCGGTCGAACGCATCTACGCCGTCTCCGACATCCACGGCCGCCTGGAGCCGCTCCGCGCTGCCATCGACCTCGTGGACCTCGACGGCGATCCTGCGGCGCAGCTGATCCTGCTCGGCGACTACATCGACCGCGGGCCCGCCAGCCGGGAGGTGCTCGAGACGGTCAGGACGCTGCAGCGGCGCTTCCCGGATCGCGTGATCGCGCTGCTCGGCAACCACGACGACTGGATGCTGGACTGGCTCGACGGCGACGACGAAGATCTCACCTGGCTCATGGCCGACACGGACCTCGTCACCGTCAAGAGCTTCCTCGACCCGAGGGAGCTCGCACAGGCCCTCGGGCACGACGACCCCGGCAGCGACGCCTCCACGCTCGACGGGCCGGCGATGAATCGCGGCTTCAAGGACGCTGTTCGCACCAAGCACGCTGGGCTGATCGAATGGCTGCGAAGTCTGCCGCGCGTCCATGAGACGCCCACCCAGATCTTCGTGCACGCCGGCGTCGACGAAGAGGCAGGGAAGCTGTGGCGCGCGGCGACGCCGGACTACGTGCTGACGGAGAAGTTCCCGGCCACGACCGGCCCATTCCTCAAGACGGTCGTCGCAGGGCACGTGCGCACCCACCTGCTCCATCCGGACGGCTCCCACGGGGTCTTCCATGACGGCGAGTCGCATTGGTACATCGACGGCGCGGTCGAGTCCACCGGGCGGATCAACGTCCTGCGATATGACGTGAAGACCGGTGGTTACGAGGGCACGACGGTCGGCTGATCGGGCGGGCCTCAGCCGAGGCCGAAGTGGGCTATCAGATCGTCAGTGTCAACAGTGGCTCTGTCGGCAGGCGGTATGACCTCATGGGCCCGGACGTAGATCTGGTCATCGATCTGCGTCCGCACTCCGATGTCGACCGAGGCATTGCGCACGTTCGGCTGGTCCAGATACGTGCGGATTACCGCCTCGAGGATCGTCGTCAGAACGTCAGCCGCCTGCTGTCGGTCCGCTGCGTCCACGATGAGGGTGCCGCCCATGAAGGTGCCGGGCGAAAACCCGTCCTGGAAGAAGACCTTCCCTTTGACGTACGCGGGGGTTCCTTCCACCGCGGTCTGCAGTGCCGCAGTCACCGCGTCGATGTCACTGCGCGGTGCGCAGCCTGCGGCGAGAAGCAGCAGCCCGCTCACGCCGCCTGAGATCGCCGACCGGCGGCTGATTCCGCTCATGGCCGGTGATGCTAGCAGGGGGAGGTTGCCTGGCCGGGACTGGTGATCGGCGTCGAGCTGATGCTGACAGCGGCCTTCGGACAGCGGGCGGGCGATGTCCTGGGCGTGCACCACCACCTCTCCGAGGAAGGCCGCATAGTCCTTGGTGACTGGGAGGGTCCGCCGCAGTTCACCTCCCGTCCGCACCGGGTCCATCGGGAGGATTCCGCCGTGTCTGTGCGTTGGCTTACAGTGACCTGTATGTCACATCTGCGAATGCCCGCCGCGCTGGCGGCCGCCGTCCTCGTGGGACTGCCCGCCACCTCGGCCGCGGCCATGCCCGCCCCGGAGGCGGCTGCACCCCTCTCCCTCTCCGTCCTCGCCACCACGGACGTGCACGGACACGTCCTCAACTGGGACTACTTCACCAACGGGCCCTACCCGGCAGGTGAGGAACTGGGCCTGGCGCGGGCCAGGACCGTCATCGACGAGGTCCGCAGCGAGAAGGGCGAGGACTCCGTCCTCCTCTTCGACAACGGCGACTCCATCCAGGGAAGCCCGCTGACCTCCTACTACTCCGCAACACAGCCGGTGACGGAGACGGGGGAGCAGCACCCCATGGCCGTGGCCAACTCCGTCATGGACTACGACGCGCAGGTGGTGGGCAACCACGAGTACAACTACGGGCTGGACATGCTCGATCTGTACGCCTCGCAGGTGGACTTCCCGGTGCTGGCTGCCAACGCGGTGGACGTCGCCTCCGGCGAGCCACACAACCCTCCCACCACCATGATCGAGCGCGAGATCGACGGGGAGACGGTGCAGGTGGGCGTCGTGGGACTGACCACGCCGGGCTCGCGGGTCTGGGACAAGAAGCACCTGGACGGGAAGATCGAGTTCGCGGACATCGTGGAGACGGCCAAGACGTACGCCCCGCAGCTCAAGGAGCAGGGCGCGGACGTGGTCATCGCCCTCTCGCACAGCGGCAAGGACCCGCAGTCCCAGACCTGGGACCCGGACCAGCTCCAGGAGAACCTCTCCCGCACCCTCGCGGAGCAGGTGCCGGAGATCGACGTGGTGGTCGCCGGCCACTCGCACCTGGACGAGCCGGAGGAGGTCGTCACACAGACGGACGGCACCCGGGCCCTCATCACCCAGCCCTACTACTGGGGGCGTTCGCTCAACGAGGTGGAGCTCAGCCTGGTGCCGGAGGAGTCCGGCGAGGGCTTCGAGGTGGACTGGGAGGACACGGCGCCCAGCGTCACCCCGCACTACCTCCAGGGTGACGTGGAGGAGAGCCCGGAGATGGTCTCCGCGATCTCCTCCCATCACCAGGCCACCGTGGACTACGTCAACCAGAAGGTGGGCACGGCCACGGAGACCATGAGCGGTGCCACCTCCCGCTACGAGGACACCGCCATCCTGGACTTCGTGGGGATGGTGATGACGGAGACCGCCGAGGCCGGGCTCGCGGGCACGGAGTACGAGGACCTGCCCGTGCTCGCGCAGACTTCTCCCTTCAGCCGCGACGCCGTCTTCAACGCCGGCGATGTGAGCGTCGCGGACGTGGGCGGCCTCTACATCTATGACAACACCCTCGCCGGTGTGAAGCTGGACGGTGCGCAGCTCAAGGCATACCTCGAACGTGCGGCGAGCTTCTACGAGCAGGTCGAGGAGGGCGCGGACTTCGATCCGGCCGAGGTGTCCAACGCCTACGACGAGGGGGACGGTCGCGACCGCCCCGACTACACCTATGACGCTCTCACCGGCGTGGACTACGACATCAACATCTCCCGGCCCGTGGGCGAGCGGATCGAGAACATCCGCATGGCCGATGGCTCCGAGGTGGGGGAGGACGACGAGTTCGTCCTCGCCATCAACAACTATCGTCAGTCCGGCGGCAGCGGCTACCCGGTCGCAGACCTCGAAGAGGTCTACAACGAGCAGGTGGAGATCCGCGAGGCGCTCATCGACTGGACGGTGGAGAACCAGGTCATCGATCCGTCCGGCTTCTTCCGGGAGAACTGGGTGCTGACCTCGGAGACGCTGGATCGCGGCGACGGCGGTCCCTCCGAGGAGCCGACCGAGGAGCCCACCGGGCAGCCGACGGACGGCCCCGGCGAGGAACCGAGCGACGACCCCGGCGACCGGCCCAGCGGCGAGCCGACCGGCGATCCCGGAGACGGCCCGAGCGAGGAGCCGAACGGTCAGCCCGGTGGGGACGACAGCGACGGTTCCGGTGACGAGGAGGCAGGTCCGCGCCTCCCGCGCACCGGCACGGAGATCGCAGGTCTGGCCGGCCTCGGCGTCCTCCTGGCCGGGCTGGGTGCCGGGGCAGTGGTGCTCGCTCGCCGCCGCAGGGTCTGATCCGGACTGTGCAGGGCGGCGCCTGCGCTGCTCACGGCCTCCACGGCATCGGGGTTCCCCACCCGGATGTGCGGTGACAGCGGTCGGCCCCGTCCTGCGTACGGGGCCGACCGCTAGGGTGGGTGAATGGCCACTCTTCTGCGCATCGACAGCAGCATCTCCGGCGAGGCATCGTTCTCCCGCCGGCTCACCGCGGCGTTCGCCCACAGCTGGGCTGAGGCCGGGGGAGAGGTCGTCACCCGCGACCTGCACGCGGAGCAGATCCCGCATCTGCCCCATCCCGGACTGCACTTCCCGCACCGCGAGGGAGTGCCTGAGGACAGCCCCGGACGTGCCCTGCAGGACGAGCTCATCGAGGAGGCGCTCGCCGCGGACGCCTTCGTGATCGGCGCTCCGCTGTACAACTACTCCGTGCCCTCGACGCTGCGCGCATGGACGGACTATCTCCACGTTCCCGGACGCACCGCCGGCACCCCGGCCTCGGCCGGACCCCTGGCGGGCCGGCCCGTGGTCCTCCTCTCCACCCGGGGCGCGGCCTACGACCAGCCGGGCCAGGAAGAGCTGCTGGACCATGCGGTCCCCGCTCTGCGGGCCCTTCTGGGCAGTGCCTTGGGAATGGACGTGGAGGCGATCACGGTGGACCGGACGCTTGCCGAGGTCATCCCCGCGCTGGACCGGGAACGCGCCTCCGCGCTCTTCGCGGACGCGCTGGACCGCGCCTCCGCCCGAGGCCGTGAGCTGGCCGCGTCCCTGCTCTGACCCCGTGACCGCGCGTTCCGGTACTGCGGCCGTGCGGGTCGCCCTCGTCGTCAACCCGATCCACCGGCGCGGTCGCAGGGTCGCCCGCGCCCTCGTGGCACTGTGCAGGGATCATGCGGCGACGGTGCGCGTACACCTGACCAGCCCTGCGCGCCCCGCCGGCCGCGGTCTGCTCGCCGGTGCGGAGGAACCCCGGCCCGACCTCGTGGCCGCAGTGGGCGGCGACGGTACCGTGCGAGAGGTCGCAGGAGCGCTCTCACGCGAAGGCGTGTGCATCCCGCTGCTCCCCGTCCCCACCGGCACCGCGGATCTGTACGCGCTCAACGTGGGCATCCGCTCCGCGGCCCACGCCGGCGCACTGCTCGAGGAGTTCCTGCGCGCGGCGGGTGAGGGGCACGGCGCTGCGCGGCGAGCGAGTGCGGACAGACAGTCCGGTGCGGCAGGGCCGGGGAGCGTGACGGGGAGTGACGGTGCCCGGCGCGTCCTCGCTGCTGCGCGTGACTGCGACCTCGGGCTGATCCGGTTCGTTCGCCCGGACGGCGGGCGCACGCCGGAGATCCCCTTCCTCGTCGATGCGGGGATGGGCGGCAGCGCGCAGGCCCTCCTGCGCACCCCTGCCCTCGCGAAGCGACTGCTGGGGGCAGGAGGATACGCGGTCGGCGCCGCGCGGGTCCTGCTGCGCCCGCCTGTGCATTTCGATATCCGCATGCCCGGGAACCTGCCCGAGGCCGCGCCCCGGTCGACGCATCTCTCCGCCTGGTCGGTGGAGCTCGGCGGAATCCGTGCGGTGCCCGGGCGCATCACCGTCTTTCCCCACGGTGGTCCTGGAACGGGCGGCCTTGCCCTGCTCGCGGTGCGCGGGGAGGCGGTGCCGTGGCGGTGGCCGCAGGTGTTCGCCGCGGGATTCCGGGGCGGGTACGGAGGTTCCGGACTTCTGCATCGGGAGTCGGCCTCGGCGGCGGAGGTGAGGGCGGAGCATCCCGTGCCCGTGCACGTCGACGGTGAGGACGCAGGCTGGGCGAGCGCGGCGACCGTCCGCGTTCTTCCCGGTGCGCTCGCCGTCCTCGCTCCCGGATCGCCGTGGCGGTGAGGTCCATGCCTCCGCATAGGCTGGGCGCATGAGCGAATCTCCGTCCGGTGTTCCGGCCCATGCCGATGCCTCTGCGTCCCAGCCCGCGGACATCGATCCGCGGCGCTTCGCAGCCGCCTTCCAGCAGTTCCTCGAGACGACGGCACTCCTCGCCGGCGAGGAGGGGAGGGAGCGCTTCCCGGCGGTGCTCGGTGAGCACCTGGGGGTGAGTCCGCGGTCGCTGGATCCCGTGCGGCAGGAGTTCCCCGACTGGCGGTGGGCGGACGTGGACGCCGCACTGGACTCCCTCGCCGTGCTCCAGGACCTGCGCGGCGTTCTCCCCTCGGACGAGGCCTCGGGGCTCAGCGATCTGCTGACCAACCAGTACGGCAGCTACGAGCTGGGTGCGGTGGAGCGCACCGCGGTGCCGGTCGGCCCCGGCACGGTGAGGCACGTCGCCACGAACGCCCTGCGCCTGTTCGAGGTGGACGGCACCCCCGTGGTCGTCTTCGCCACGCGGAGCCACCCGCACATGGGCGGAGGCGACGGCGGTGCGATCGTCGTGGAGGTGCTGTGCCCGGACGAGCGCATGGCCCGGTCGGTGCTTGCCGATGTCGACGCCCATGTGCGGGAGAACTCGGTGCTCCGCGGCCAGGTGGTGAGCTTCGTGGACGGCGGGTTCGATTCCGACTCCGTGGGCATCGAGTTCCACGCTCGTCCGCGTGTCCGCGC
Organism: Brevibacterium salitolerans; assembly: GCF_039531405.1. Classification (NCBI taxonomy): domain Bacteria; kingdom Bacillati; phylum Actinomycetota; class Actinomycetes; order Micrococcales; family Brevibacteriaceae; genus Brevibacterium; species Brevibacterium salitolerans. The sequence continues at coordinate 78,398 of NZ_BAAAPZ010000002.1, forward strand.
AGAGGACCTGATCCTGCCGGAGGGCGCCCGCGAAAGGGTGGAGGCCGCCGTGCTGGGGATGAGCGCCAACGCCGCGGAGCTCCGTGCGGTGGGGCAGCATCTCTCCCGCGGAGTGCTCCTCTACGGCCCGCCGGGAACGGGGAAGACGCACACCGTCCGGTACCTCCTCTCGCAGTCTCCGGACACCACGGCGATCCTGCTCCAGGGCGAGGCACTCTCGCGGATCCGGCAGGCGGCGGCGACTGCGAAGTCCCTGGGGCGGGCGATCATCGTGCTCGAGGACGCAGATCTCATCGCCGCCGACCGTGACTTCAGCGAGGGTGAGCGGTCCGTCCTCTTCGACGTGCTAGACATCCTCGACGGGCTCGACGAGGACGCGGACATCGCGTTCCTCCTCACCACCAATCGGGTCGACGTGCTGGAGGAGGCGCTCGCACTGCGGCCCGGTCGGATCGACCTTGCGGTCGAGGTGCCGCTGCCCGCCCGTGCGCTCCGCGAACGGCTCTTCGCCCGCTACGCGCGGGAGCTTCCGGTCACGCCCGCCGGCATCGCAGCCGCAGCCGAGGCCTCTGCCGGCACCACCGGTTCGTTCGCCAAGGAAGCGGTGCGGCGGGCGGTCCTGGACGCCCTCGCCGCGAATGCGGAGGCCGATGATGCACGTCTGCTCACGGCGGTCCATGCGCTGATGTCCGAGGCTGCTGAACTCCGGCAGGCGATGGGACGGGACGCCCTGCAGGCAGAAGACGGGGAGTTCCCGGACGAGGAGGATCTCTTCGCGCCGGACGAGGAGCCGGACGACGAGGAGTTCGATGACGGACAGGATGAGCCCGGATGGGATGCGGGAGGGCCGGACGACGGCGGAGGGCGGGTCCCCGACGAAGCCCCTGCCGGTGGGGAGGATCCCTTCGAGGACGGTCTCTCCGGTGAGGACCTCCTCGCGATGGACGAGGAGGACGACTGAACCTCAGCCGTCCTCCTCGCCTCACCTGTCAGCGGAGCTCACTCGCAGCCGACACCGTCGCCGTCACGGTCCAGGTGCCTGCCGTAGCCGGGATCTCCGGCGTGGACGGGCGCGGCTCCCGCCGCGCGAGCCGCATCGCAGTTCTCGAACGGCCCGGACGCGGCGCCGGAGGCTCCGCCGCCGGAGTCAGGTGCACTGCCGGCTCCGCCGGTGTGCGAACCGCCGGAGCCGGATGAGCCTGGGCTGGAAGGGCCTGAGCTGGAAGAGCCGGAGCCTGTGGAGCCGGACCCGGACGAACTCGATCCTGATGCACCCGATCCCGTACGGGAGGTGTCGGTGTCGTCCACGTCCCCCTCGTAGCGGTCCGGCCACTCGGAGTCATCGTCGAACGCGGGCTCCTCGCAGCCGAGGAGGAGCTCCTCCATGGTCTCGAACTCCGGACGCGTGACCCAGAGGTCGTACTCGTGCTTCACCCGGATCTGGCGGGAGACGTACTCGCAGCGGTAGCCGCGTTCGGGCGGGAGCCACGTCGCTGCGTCCGCATCGCCCTTCTGCCTGTTGAGGGAGGACTCCACGGCGAGCAGATTGAGCGGATCGTTCGCCAGCTCCCGGCGTTCGGCGTCGCTGAGCTGCTGAGCTCCCGTCTGCCAGGCGTTGGACAGGGCCACGACGTGATCGATGTCGACGTTGTTGCCGTCGCCGCGGATGAAGTCGAAGGTGTCACCGCTGTAGGCGGACGTCAGCGCTCCGCCCAGCACCACGCAGCCGTCGTCGGCCAGGGTGATGTCCGTGAGGTCGCGGCGGAGCACGTCGTTGCGGGTGTCGCAGCCGTTGTGATCGACGTCGTCGCGCCAGCCGAAACCGTCGCGGTCGTACCCGGTCTTGGGCGCTCGGCCCTTGACGTCGAGTGTGTAGAGCATGCGCAGGGCGCTGTCCGGCTCCGCGTCGGAGGGATCTCTGTCCGCCGCATCCGCCTCGGCGGCAGCGGGCGAGGCGGATGCGGTGGTGCCGGCAGCGGCGACGCGGTCGGATTCCGCGGTGTCGACCGTCGAGGAGTCGCATGCGGAGAGCGCGAAGACCGCGCACAGTGCGAGGGGAAGGAATCTCTTCATGGCAGGTGACCTTACGCTTCGATTGGAGTACCGAATGTGTGACCGGCCGGATGGTGCGCAGTCCGTGAAGAGACTCACGGCGCAGGGTTCCGGGCGGTGATACTGTCGCTTCGGATTTCACGGGATGCGCGGGCAGCGCGGCGGCTGCGTGCCGGCAGTGCGTGGGCGGCACCGGAGAGCAGCGGCGAGAGGACGGACAGTGGACGATGAGGCGCGAGCCGTGACCGCCGAGCTCCCGGACCGTACGCAGGTGCTCGTGATCGGGATGGGGCAGGCGGGTCTTTCCGCAGCGCATCACCTGCGCAGGCGGGGCTTCGACACGGAGGACAGGCTGCTGCTCATCGACGAGAACCCCGGGCCGGGCGGTGCGTGGCAGCACCGCTGGCCGAGCCTGACCCTGGAGACGACGAACAGGGTGAGCGACCTGCCGGGCTGGGGGCTGCGCGAGGCTCTGGACGTGGACGCGGCTGTTCCGGCGGCGCTGACCGTTCCTCGTTACTACGGCCGCTACGAGCGCCGGTACGGGCTGCGGGTGCACAGGCCGGTGACGGTGGAGCGCGTCACGCAGCCGGGCGGGCCCGGAACGGATTTCCTCGCGACGCTCACCGCGCCGGGAGGGGCCGCACCCGCCACTGTCCGTGCGCAGGCAGTGGTGAGCGCCACCGGCACCTGGGACCGGCCTCGGCGTCCGTACGTGCCGGGGCTGGAGGGCTTCCACGGCAGGGTCCTCCACTCCCACGACTACACCCGGGCGGAGGACTTCCGCGGAGCGCGGGTGTTGGTGATCGGCGGTGGGATCTCCGCGATTCAGCACATCGAGGAGCTCGCGTCCGTCGCCGAGGTGTACTGGGCCGCCCGCAGCCGTCCTGACATCCGTGAGGAGGAGTTCACTCCCGAGTACGGGCAGGCGGTGATCGCGCGGGTGGAGGAGCGCGTGCGGAAGGGTCTGCCGCCGGGTTCCGTCGTCTCCAACACGGGCCTGCCGCGTGGAACCGCGGCTGCGGCGACGCTGTGCACGCTTCCCGCATGCATGCCCATGTTCGACCGGGTGGGGCAGAACGAAGTGGTGTGGACCGGGATCGCGGATGCTGCCCATGTGGGGAGACAGGACCCTCGCGGAGCGGAGACGGTCGCATACGACTGGGGGCGTGTGCCTGCCTCCGGGCGCCTCGGGATCGACGTCCTCCTCTGGGCCACGGGCTTCCTCCACAGGCTGGACCATCTGGCCCCGCTGGATCTGCGCACCCCGGAGGGCGGCATCGTCATGGACGGACGGCGGGCCACCCGGGTCGCGGCCAACCACGGTCTGCAGCTGCCGGGATACGGGCCCAGCGCCTCGACGATCGGGGCGAACCGGGCGGGCCGGGCGGTGGCGCGTGAGATCGAGGAGTATCTGGAGCGGATCACTCCCTCGCAGTGAGGGGACGAGGCGTGCCCGAGGCCGGACCGAGGCGCGGCACCCGCGTCAGGGACAGCACGGAGGTCTGCCCGTCGTCGCCGTCGAGCGTCGAGGCCGACCAGCCGTGCCGCTCCGCCCACCGTGCCGCCGTCGCCGCCTGCGGCGTGTGCATCTCGACCAGCAGTCGTCCGCGCGGTGCCAGCCATGACGGAGCTGCGCGGGTGAGGACGCGCATCGGACCGAGGCCGTCACGTCCGCCCAGCAGGGCGGCGGAGGGCTCGCCCTCACGGGCCTCGCGGGGGAGCAGGGGCGCCTCGGCATCCGGCACATAGGGCGGCACCGCCGCGATCACGTCCACACGGCCGTGGAGCTCGCGCGGCAGCCCTGTGAGCACGGTGCCGCGATGCACGTCCGCCCGGCGTGCCGCTTCTTCGTCTGCCGGAACCTGCCCGCCGTCCCCGAGGTTCCTGCGGGCATGGGCGAGGGGAACGGGGTCGTCGTCGATCGCGTGGACCCGGACACGGGGGAGGCGCGCGCGTACGTAGGCGGCCACAGGTGCCACGCCGCAGTACGCCTCCACGCACACGAGCCCGGCTGCACCGGAGGATGTGAGCGCAGCGACTGCGGCCTCCGCGAGCAGCCGCGTGCGCTGACGCGGGACGAAGGCGCCGGGTCCCACGGACAGCCGCAGGCCGGCGAATTCGACCTCACCCACGACGTGCTCGAGCGGCGCGCCCTCTGTCCTCTGCGCTGTCATCCGCGCGAGGTGTTCCGGGCTTCGTGCCGCCTGGAGCAGGATCGCGGCCTCCTCCTCGGCGAACACGCACCCGGCTGCCCGGAGGACGGAGGCAAGGTCCTCGGCCTCCGGAGGTGAGCCCGCACGGCGGGTCATCGGCGGGGTGCTGTCGCGGGAAGGCGCATGAGTTCCTCGTTTCTGCCCGCGGCCTCTCTGCCTCCGGTGCGGGCCGGTGCTGGGTCACGGTATCGCACACCGGGGCACTCGGACCGCCTGCCCAGGTTTCCTGTCCGGGCCTCGTGCGGAACCGGATGTGTTAACTCGCAGTAACACTTCAGTTGATTCCAGTGACGCTCTTGTGAATCACATCACGCAGTTCTATGGTGATGTACACCACAGGACTGAAGGGCAGCTGCATGGCAAGGGTAAGAGGCGTGGAAGTGACAGACGCAGCAGGTGAAGTTCCACTGTCGTCGCCTTCCAGTGTGGACACCGAGCTGGCGGAGGCGGTGAAGAAGCTGCGGAAGCGTGCGGGGCTGACCCAGGCTGAGCTCGCACGGGATGCGAACGTCAGCACCTCGTTCATCTCGCAGCTGGAGCGATCCAGCAGCGATGTCACCTTCAGCACGCTCAATCGGATCTGCCAGGCGCTGGGCACCACAGTCGGACAGCTCTTCGCGCCGCCGGCCCCGCTGGGCAGGACCGTGCGCAAGGACAGCTACCGGTTCCTCGACTACAACGGCGTGGACAAGTGGGTGGTGACCAGAGAGGAGATGGTCGACGTCGACGTCTGTCTCTTCGAGTTCCCTCCGGAGTCGAGCACCGGAGTCCGCGAGGCGCTCGCGTGGGATCGGACCGAGCTCTGGTTCTGCCAGTCGGGGTATCTGGGCGTCGAACTCGAGGGAAGCGTCCACGTCCTGCGCCCCGGAGACAGCATCGACTTCTCCTCCGAGCACGTGAACACCGTGTACAACGCTGGGCCCGACCGGTGCAGCGCACTTCTCATCATCAAGAATCATCAAGTGAAGAGGAACGGATCATGAAGATCAGGGCATGCGTCGCTGCGTGCATGGCAGCGCCCCTCGTACTCGCAGGCTGTATGCAGGGCGGCGGCAGCGTCGACTCTTCGCTCAGCGAGGAGGACTTCGCGGATCCGGTGGCGGGAGAAGTGGCCGAGGGGGTCCTGGAAGCGACCACGATGACCTTCGTCTCCTGGGGCGGGGAGTACCAGAGCGGGCAGGACGAGGCCTTCTCCGCTCCCTTCTCCGAGGTCAGCGGTGCGGAGGTTCTCTCGGACGGTCCGACGGACGTGGCGAAGGTGAAGGCTCAGGTCGAATCCGGCAACGTCTCGTGGGATGTCGTGAATGCGAGCCCGACGATGAACGGAGCCAACTGCGGCACTCTCTTCGAGGAGCTCGACCTCAGCCTCATCGACACCAGCAAGCTGCCGGAGGGATCGGTGCAGGGAGACTGTTACCTCCCCTCCCAGGCATACGTCTACGGCCTCTTCTACAACGCGGACAAGTACGGAGACAATCCGCCCGAATCCTGGGCCGACTTCTTCGACACCGAGGCGTTCCCGGGAAAGCGTGGCCTGGACGGCAGGCCGACTCCCACCGCCGGGACCTACGAGGCTGCGCTGCTCGCCGACGGCGTCGAACCGGACTCCCTCTATCCGCTGGACACGGACCGGGCGATGTCGAAATACGACGAGATCAAGGACGATGCGGTCTTCTGGCAGACCGGTGCGGAACAGACGCAGCAGGTGCAGTCCGGGGAGGTCGACATGATCTTCGGGTGGAGCGGCAGGATCTTCGAGGCCAATGAGAACGGAGCCAATTTCCAGCCCGTGTGGAAGCAGGGATTCCTCGCCAGCGACACGTTCTCCATCCCCAAGGGAGCACCGAACCGGCTGGCGGCGTATGCATACATCAACTATGCGCTGGGCGCCGAGCAGCAGGCGAAGATGGCCGAGCTCACCAGCTATTCGCCGGTGAATGTGGACGCGAAACCTCAGTTCTCCGAGAGCGCGAAGGAGTTCGACGTCTCACAGCCGGAGATCCTCGACCAGACGATCCCCCAGAACGGCGACTACTGGGGCGAGAACCTGGATGAGCTGAGCGAGGTATGGGGCGACTGGACCAGCAACTGAGCATTCCACTGCTCGTGAGACTGCAAAGGGGGTGGGCATGAAGACGGAGGAATCGAAGTCGCAGGTGCTGGCGTGGCCGGCTCTCGCCCTGATCGCCGTCGCGTTCTTCGTCCCGGTGGCCGTCATCATCGCCAGAAGCTTCACGGACGCGGACTCTCTGCTCGAGAACTACGAATGGCTCGTGCAGAGCGAATCCACGCGGGCGATCCTGCTTCGCACGATCTACACCGCATTGGCCGCGACCCTGATCACCGCGATCCTGGCCTATCCGTACGCCTACCTCATGGCCACCACCTCCAGCAGCCTCCGCGGCCTGCTGATGGTCGTCGTCCTGCTGCCGTTCTGGACCTCCATGATGGTGCGCGCATTCGCATGGATCATCATCCTGCAGCGCAACGGTCTGCTCAACAGCATTCTGGAAGGCATCGGCCTCCCGGCCGTGAGCATCCTCGGCACCAACACCGCAGTGCTCATCGGCATGTGCCAGGTCCTCATGCCGTTCATGGTGCTGCCGATGTTCTCCACGATGGTCGGGATCGACATGCGCCTTCCGCTGGCTGCTCAGGTGATGGGAGCGCCCAGGTGGAAGGCCTTCGTGAATGTCTACCTTCCGCTGTCTCTCCCCGGGGTGTTCGCGGGCTCGCTCATCGTATTCATCCTGTCCCTCGGGTTCTACGTCACGCCGGCCCTGCTGGGTTCGCCCCGTGAGCAGCTTGTTCCCAACGCGCTGTTCTCGCAGGTCATGGAACTCCTCGAATGGGGTCGCGGGGGTGCGCTGGCCGTTGCCCTGCTCGCGCTGGTGGGAGTGGTCTTCCTCCTCTTCTTCCTCATCGCGAAGGCCTGCGGCGTCAGGATCGGAAGGATCGGAGGTGCAGGACTGTGAGCAGCCCCCGGAGCACTGCAGCGTCCAGCAGGCAGGTTCGCCCGCGGAAGGCGCGGCGCAGCGGAAGCCGCATCACCCTGTGGGTGGTCTGCTTCTTCATCGGCGTGTGGCTCGTCGCGCCGACCCTCGTGGTGATCCCGCTCAGCTTCAACGACCAGAGATCGCTCTCGTTCCCGCCCAAGGGCTTCTCGCTGCAGTGGTACGCGAACTTCTTCACCGACAGCCAATGGGTGGGAGGTCTGCTCAACTCCGTGCAGATCGCGATCCTCGTGGCCGTGCTGGCGACGGTGCTGGGGACGCTGGCGGCATACGGGCTCGCGAAGGTTCCCGGAATCAGGGAGAACCTGGGCAAGAACCTGCTGATCGCTCCCATGGTGATCCCCGCCGTGATCTTCGGCGTGGGGCTCTACGGGCTGTTCCTGCGCCTGGGGCTCGTCGGCACACTGCCCGGCTTCCTCATCGCGCACACCGTCCTCGCGCTTCCCTACGTCGTCGTCACGGTGGGGTCCGTGCTCGCCTCCTTCGACCGGCAGCTGGAGCAGGCGGCCTGGATCTGCGGCGCGAACAAGACGCGGGCGTTCCTGACCGTCACCATCCCCGCACTGCTCCCCGGCATCCTCTCGGGCGCATTCTTCGCCTTCATCACCTCCTTCGACGAAGTGATCGTCTCGATGTTCATCTCGAGCCCCTACCTGCAGACGCTCCCGGTCCGCATGTACTCGGGCATGCAGCGCGAGGTGGACCCCACCCTCGCCGCCGCGGCGACTCTCATCATGCTCACCACCACCGCTGCCGCAGTCGGCGGAATCATCTCGCAGCGGCTCAGGAGGAATCAGAAATGACGTCATCAAGCAAGGGCGCGTCCCTCAGCCTCGACTCGATCAGCAAGCACTACGGTCCCGTGACCGCGGCGCAGGACGTCTCGCTCGAGGTGCGGGCCGGCGAGTTCGTCTCCCTCCTGGGCCCCAGCGGTTCCGGGAAGACGACGACGCTCAACATGATCGCCGGGTTCGACGATCCGTCGAGCGGGACGATCAGCATCGACGGGGTCGACGTCACCTCCATACCGATCCATCGCAGGAACATCGGCATGGTGTTCCAGGGATACGCGCTGTTCCCGCACATGTCCGTGGAGAAGAACGTCGAGTACCCGTTGAAGCAGCACGGCTTCAGCAAGCCGGAGAGGGCGGAGGCCGTCAGCCGCGCACTGGAGACGGTCTCGCTCTCAGGGTTTCGGGAGCGCATGCCGGCGCAGCTCTCCGGGGGGCAGCGGCAGAGAGTGGCTCTCGCGAGGGCCATCGCCTACGATCCGCCGCTGCTCCTCATGGACGAGCCGCTGAGCGCGCTCGACAGAGCGCTGCGCGAAAGCCTGCAGGGTGAGATCCGGAAGATCCACCGCGAACTGGGGACGACGGTGATCTACGTGACGCACGACCAGGACGAGGCGCTCGCCCTCTCGGATCGGATCGTCGTCTTCAGCGAGGGGAGGGTCCAGCAGATCGGCACGCCGTCGGAGCTCTACCGCAGCCCTGCCAACGACTTCGTCTCGCGGTTCCTGGGCGAATCCATCCACGTGAGCGGCGCGGTGCAGATGGTCGAGGGCAGGGCGGAGTTCGAAGCGGGAGAGACGTCGTGGCCGGTGCAGGCGCGCGTGAGCGGACCGGCGGAGGCCATGATCCGACCGGAGAACGTGGCGCTCGGTCCCCCCGAGGCGGTGTCCGGAGACGGCGTCCCTTCGGTGAGCGCAGTGGTGAAGGACATCGTGTACATGGGCCATTCCGTGAAGTTCAGCGTCGATCTGGCCGATGGCGCCCGGGGCGGCGGTGTGGTGCGCATGAGTTCGGGGGATGCGCCACCCGTGGAAGTGGGTGACTGCGTCCGTCTCAGCTGGTCACCGCAGAACGCGACGATCCTGCCCGGTCACGAGGCGGCGGCAGGCGATGCCGATGAGGAGATTGCAGAGGTGCGAAGGTGAAGACCGGGAACGGGTCCTTCTGGCTCGATTCGACCCGGGGGCTGGCGAAGCAGCGGCCACGGCTCGAAGGCGACCTCCACTGCGACATCGCCGTCGTCGGTGCAGGGTACACCGGCCTCTGGACGGCCTACTGGCTCACACAGATGGATCCGTCCCTGCGAGTGGCCGTGCTCGAACAGGAGTATGTGGGCTTCGGGGCGTCGGGTCGCAACGGCGGGTGGATCAGCGGGAAGACGGTAGGGGTGAGGAGGAACCTCCTCTCGAGCTCGGTGGATCACGGCGATCTGCTTGCGATGGAGCGCGAGTGCCACCGGGCGGTGGGCGAGATCGTCGACCTCATGGCGGCGGAGGGCAAGGAGATCGACGCTCACCGCGGCGGGTGGATGCAGGTCGCGCGGAGCGAGAGTGAGCGTGAGCGCCTGCGGCGCCATGTGGAGGCGGACAGGGAATGGGGGCTGACACCGGACGAGGTGGTCCTCCTCGGGGCGGAGGAGGCCGCTGAGCGGTTCCGCTCGCCCGGGGTCACCGGCGCGATGTTCAGCCCGTTCGCAGCCAGCTGCAATCCGGCGAAGCTCGTCTACGCACTCGCCGAACTCTGCGAGGACGCGGGGGTGGAGATCCTCGAGAACACGCGCGTGGAGTCCATCCGCGACGGTGACTGCAGGACCTCCCGCGGACATGTCCACGCCCGGAACGTGGTGGTGGCCGTCGAGGGGTACACACCCGCGCTGCCGGGGCTCAAGCGTTCGATCCTGCCCATGATCTCCTCGATGGTCGTGACGCAGCCCCTCACCCCTGCACAGTGGGAGGAGATCGGCTGGAACGGCTACGAATGCGTCTCCGGCGCGCAGCACGTCTACTTCTACTCCCAGCGCACCTCCGACGGCCGGATCGCCCTGGGAGGGCGCGGCCGGCCGTACTTCTGGAACTCCAGGACGGACGACAACGGCGAGCTGGACAGCGCCACTGCCGAACAGCTCATGCAGACCCTGAGAGGGCTCTTCCCCTCCGTCCCGATGGCTTTCGAACACGCCTGGCGCGGTGTGCTGGGTGTGCCGCGGGACTGGTCGCCGTTCATCGATGTCGACCACAACCGCCGCACGGTGCGAGCAGGGGGATATGCGGGACAGGGAGTCACCGCCGCATTCGTCGCCGGCCGCGCGACAGCAGGCCTCCTGGCGGGTGGACCAGCTGAGCAGCCGAACCCCGCCTGGATCCGGAAGGCTCCGCGGAACTGGGAGCCGGAGCCTCTGCGCTGGATCGGCACCCGGGCCGTCCAGACGCTCTATTCGCTCGCGGACGACGCGGAGAGGCGGCGCGGCGGGCCGGCGACCTCCCTCTTCGGCGCGGTCGCGGACAAGGTGGCGGGCCGATGACGCAGTCGTCCCCGAGGATCTGTGTGATCGACCGGACCGATGGGGTGCGTTCTCCGGAACTGGACCGGTACGCCGCCGTCCACCACGTCCAGACGCTGAGGCCGGACACTGCCCGGAGCATCGATCCGGGCACCGAGGTCGTATTCGTCAGGGCCGGGTACTGGAACGCGATCGATGCACTGCTGGAGGATGCGCCGGCGCTCCGATGGGTGCACATCAACATGGCAGGCGTCGATCACATCGTCACTCCCGCGCTGCGCGCCTCCGACGTCGTCCTCACCAATGCACGCGGGGTGCTGGACGAGGCGATCGCGGAGTTCGTCCAGGGGGCTGTCCTCCTCTGGTCCAAGGGTCTGCTCACCTCCGTCCTCGACACGCGTGAGCGGAGGACGAACTACCGCACGCTGAAGGGCAATGACGAACTGGCCGCCGTGGTGATCGGCGCGGGAAGCATCGGAACGGCGATCGCGCAGAAGCTCAGGGCGATGGGTGTGCCGCGGGTCGACGGAGTGCGACGCACCGTGGGCGCGGCCTCGGGCGAGTTCGACAGGGTCCTCACCGTCGACGAGCTCCGGGGCACGCTGGGTGAGTACTCCGTCGTGGTCGCGGTCCTGCCGGCGACGGAGACGACACGCGGGCTCCTCGGCGAGGAGCTGCTCTCCGCTCTCGCCGAGGAGACGGCGTTCGTCAACGTGGGGCGGGGAGACACCGTGGACAACGTGGCGCTGGCGGCGGCGATGGAGGCCCGTCCGGGGTCTGCCGCGATCCTGGACGTGACATCGCCCGAGCCGCTGCCGCCGGAACACCCTCTGTTCGAGAGGCGGAACGTGGTCATCAGTCCGCACATGTCCGGTGACACGCACTCGCGCCACGCCCGGTTCACTGAGCTGTTCCTCGGCAACCTCGAGCGCTTCCGGCGCGGAGAGAGGCTGCGGAACGTCGTGGACACGGCGGAGCACTGACGAGATCGCGGGAGAGGACCACAGATGAGCAGCAGGTTCGCGGTGATCGGCGCGGGGACGATGGGTGCGCAGGCCGCCTGGAGGCTGGCGAGCCGCGGGCATCGCGTCGTGGCCTTCGAGAAGTACGCGCCCGGGCACCCGTACGGAGCGGCAGGAGGTGAGACCCGGCTCTACCGGAACATCGAACTCGAGGATCTCCGGTACACGCCTCTCGTACGGCGTGCGAGTGAGCTCTGGCTCAGCCTGGAGACGCAGTCGGGCTGGAAGCTCCGTGACATCACCGGCGCCGTCATCGCGGGCCACGCGGAAGCCGAGGAGACGCGCCGAGCGCTCGCCGCCGCCGAGGCGGAGCCCGGCGCCGAGGTCCTCGATGTCCACGACGCCCGTAGGAGGTTTCCCGCACATGCCTTCGACGCCGAGGATGCCGTCATATTCGACAGGGGCGGAGGAGTGATCCGTCCGGAGCTCACCGTCAAGGCGGCTGCGACACAGGCCGTGCAGGCCGGCTGCGAACTGCGCACCCACACCCCGGTCACCTCGGTCGAGGATCGGGGGAGCCATGTGGAAGTCACCTCTGCGCGGGGTGCGGAGGCCTTCGACCGGGTCGTCGTCACTGCCGGCGCTTGGACACAGCACGTGGTTCCCCAGCTCAGCGGACAGCTGCGCAGCCATCAGCTGATGTCCGCGTGGTTCGCGGGGAAGACGGCGAACGCACTCGAAGGCGTCCACCCGCTCATCCGGACCAACCCCACCTACTGCTATGCGCTCCCCACATCGGACGGATACGGCGTCAAGCTGGGTCTGGGGTTCGGCTTCCACCCCCGGGTCGAACGGCCGGAGGACGGCCCCCGTGTCGTCGAGGAGGAAGCGATGGCGGCCTTCCGGGAGAGAGTCCGCCGCTATCTTCCGGTGGTGGACCCGGAGCCGTACCGCACGGACTTCTACTACGAGTCGTACACCGCGAGCCGCCACGAATGGCTCGCTCCGGCACCCGGGCAGCCGAACATCATCGTGGCGTCCGGCTTCTCCGGTCACGGCTTCAAGATGAGTCCGGCTATCGGCGAGCTCGCTGCGGAGCTTGCGCTCGGAGACCGGCCCTCCGTGGACATCTCGTTCCTGGAGACGGCGAACGACGGCGTGTCGTGGTGACCGTCTCCCGCGGCGGCAGGGCGCGCGCGGGAGACGGGGTGTCGCTCAGTTCAACAGCATGAGGCTGATCTGCATGACCGCGGCTCCGGCGAGCATGCCCACCACCGCGACGGCAGGGTGCCTCTGTGCGAATGCCGCGGGGATCAGCTCCTTCACACAGATCATGATCATCACGCCGGCGACCCCGGCGAGGACCCCGCTCATGACGGCGGGGGTGAGGAGAGGGGCGAGCAGCAGCCATCCGACCAGTGCGCCGGCCGGTTCGGCCAGGCCCGAGGCCGCGCTGAGCAGGAACGCCCGTGCCCGGGAGCCGGTGGCGTGGTAGAGGGGTACCGCCACGGCGATGCCCTCCGGAATGTTGTGGAGAGCGATCGCCGCCACGACGGGGAGGGCGGCGCGGGGGTCGCCCAGTGCGGCGAGGAACGTGGCGAAGCCCTCCGGGAAGTTGTGCACCGTGATGGCAACGGCCGTGAGCATCCCCGTGCGGAGGAGCAGCGCGCGCTGCTCCTGGTCTGCGGGTGCCGGACCCTCTGGAGGCCGGCCGGCCGAGGCCTCCGCCGCAGTCGCGCCAGCCGCAGTCGCGCCAGCCGCAGTCGCGCTCGCCGCAGTGGTGGCGGAGGCCGCGGGTCGCTTCCTGAGCCGACTCACCTGGCCGACGAGCAGAACCGTCGCCGCGCCCACGATCAGGGCGAACACGGCCCAACCAGGGCTGTGGCCGGAGTGCGAGAGGTCCGCCGCCGCCTCGGGGACTAGTTCCACGACGGAGACGCAGAGCATGACTCCCGCGGAGAACCCCAGCGCGCCGGCGAGGAACCGGCGGGACGTGCCGCCGCCCAGCACGGACACGAGGCCGCCCACAGCGGTGGCCAGACCGGCCGCCAGGCTGAGCAGCAGGGCGAGGAGCGGAGTCATCTGTCATGGATATGCCGGTGGCCCGTGCCGGCACAAGTCAACGCTTGCGCAGATGAGAGAACGTCCGCGGCGAGGGCTCAGGCGGAGCGGATGAGCGTGAAGTCGAAGTGGTCCTGGACGAAGTGCGTGGTCGACCAGCTGACGGCCGTGCCGTCGGGCAGGAACTGCACCTGCTCCAGCGTGAGGTACAGCGGGACCTCGGGCGCGCCTCGGCCCCACGCGAGGCCGGGGTCGTAGGTGGAGCGCACGTGCGTGACGGACTGGTCGGGCAGCGCCCCCAGCGGTTCCAGGAACTCGAAGATCGAGCCGGTGAGCGCTCCCGGATCCGTGCCCGCCGGCAGCAGATCAGCGGCGAGCACCCCGGACTCATAGGCGAGTGCGGAGGTGCCGCCCACGAATGCGCGCTCGTACTCCAGCACGGCGGGCAGGGACGAGCGGCGGAGGTGCGAGGCCTCGGCCTCGGTCGCGGCACGCAGCCTCCTCGTCCCGTAGACGATCTCGAACTCGTGGCCCTGTGCACGGATGAGTCCGCTCGTGGAGCGCAGGGACTGCAGGCTCGCACGGATCGCCCCGCCGTGCTCGGACACGAACGTGCCGTTGCCGTGCCTGGTGCGCACGACCCCGGCCGCCGCGAGGCTGCGCAGCGCCGAGCGCACGGTGGCTCGGCTCACGTCGAACTCCTCCGCGAGCGCGGGCTCCGAGGGGAGGCGCGAACCGGGAGGCCACTGGCCGGAGGAGATCCGCGTCTCGACCTCCTCTGCGATCCTGGCCGGCAGCGAACGGGACGCCCGGCGGGAGCTCTCACCCATGTGTCCCCTCCTCTTCTCCGTGCGGTGGCACCGTGCCGTCCTCGCAGGTCAGCGTCCTCGGTGACGCCGCACTGTTGACATTCACCCGCATGCTGAAGGACTATACCCAGGTCTGATGTGCAGATGTCAGACAACTGAGTCATGAAGTCTGACCTCCTGCCGATTGGGACCCCTGCGATGCCCACAGATGTGCCGACCCCCAGCCTCATCCGCGACAGCGTGCTCGTCGATCCCGATGCGGTGCGGATCCTGGACCGCCGCCGCTTCCCGTTCTCACGCACCTGGGTGACGTGCCGCACCGTCGAGGAGGTCGCGGTCGCCATCGAGGAGATGGTGACGCAGAGCAGCGGACCGCTGTTCGCCGCGGCGGGCGGGATGGTGCTCGCGGCCCGCGTCGCTGACGGCGGCGCGGCCGGCGGATCGCGCGAAGCCGTGCTCGCCGAGGCCGCGCGCCGGCTGCGAGCGACCCGCCCGACGAACAACGGCATCCGCGAGGCGGTGTCGGCCATCCTGGAGGCCGCCGCCGCGCCGCTGGAGAGTGGAGACGCCCTGGTCCCGGTCGTCGAGGAAGCGGCCCGCGCCGTGGGCGACCGGTACCTGCAGCGGAGCCGCCGTCTGGGGGAGCACGCGGCGGCGCTGCTCAGCGACGGCGACACGGTGCTCACCCACTGCTGGGGAGAGTCCTACGTGACGGAGACGGTCGCCGCCTGTCTGCGTGCGGGCAAGCGGATCTCCATGATCTGCACCGAGACCCGCCCCTACCTGCAGGGAGCGCGGCTCACGGCCGAATCGCTCGCGGAGATGGGCGTCGAGGTCTCCGTGGTGACCGACGGCATGCCGGCGCACCTCATGAGCCGCGGCGACATCTCCGCCCTCATCACGGCCGCGGACCGCGTGACCATGGACGGCCACGTCGTCAACAAGATCGGCACGCTCCAGCTCGCGCTCGCCGCCCACGCCTTCGACGTCCCTTACACGGCCCTCGTGCAGGCCCCGGACGAGCACGCTCCGGACGCGGCGAGCGTACCGCTGGAGGACCGCGACGGCGACGAGGTCCTGTTCCTGAGCGGGCAGCGCACGGCCTCGGAGAGGGCCGTGGGCATCTACCCGGCCTTCGACGTCACCCCGCCTCGGTTCATCAGTGCGATCGCCACGGACAGGGGACGGTTCGCCCCGCGGGACCTCCGCTCCTACGCCTCCGCGCCGGCCGCCGATCTGACCCTGAAGGCGGGTGAGCGCTCATGGATGTGATGAGCGTCCTCCGAGGGCTCCTCGGCATCGTCGTGGTGCTCGGCATCGCGTTCCTGTTCTCGAAAGACAAGCGGCGCATCCGGCTGCGGCCGATCCTCACCGGGCTCGGGCTCATGTTCGTGTTCGCCTTCCTCGTCATGGGCACGGGCTGGGGCGCCGCCGTGCTGGAGGCCGTCTCGAACGGCGTGAGCGCCCTCATGGGCTTCGCCCGCGAGGGGATCGACTTCGTGTTCGGCGGTCTCTACACGGAGGAGTCCGGCATCACCTTCGTCGTCGCCTTCGACGTCCTGCCGCAGATCATCTTCTTCGCCTCCCTCATCGCCGTCCTCTACCACCTGGGGATCATGCAGGTGGTGACCCGCTACATCGGCGGCGGCATCCGGCGGATCATGGGCACGAGCCGTGCGGAGTCCATCTCCGCCGCGAGCAACATCTTCGTCGGCCACACCGAGGCGCCGCTCACGGTCAAGCCCTACCTCGCACGGATGAGCAGGTCGGAGCTCTTCACCGTCATGGTGGGCGGCCTCGCCTCCGTCGCGGGCACCATGCTGGCGGCGTACATCGCCCTGGGCATCCCGGCCGAGTACGTCCTCGCGGCGATGTTCATGGCGGCGCCCGCAGGCATCGTGATCGCCAAGACCTTCTACCCGGAGGTGGAGGAGACCTCTGACGCGGCCGTCCTGGTGAGTGCCGCACGGAGCGACGGGACCACCGGGGCTGCAGATGCCGCAGAGAGCGCCTCGGGGGAGGATGCGGCCGAGGCCGCTGCGGGGGAGGAAACCGCCTCCTCCGGCGACGGGGATGCACAGGCGGTGGAGCCGGAGGAGGAGCGCGAGGCGAACCTCATCGACGCCGCCGCGACCGGCGCCCGCACCGGCCTCACCCTCGCACTCACGGTGGGCGCGATCCTGCTGGCCTTCGTGGCGCTGATCGCCGTCGTCAACGGTGCGATCGCAGCGGTGGGCGGCCTGTTCGGCGTCGAGACCTCGCTCCAGGAGATCCTCGGGTTCGTGCTGAGCCCGCTCGCCTTCGCCCTCGGCGTCCCCTGGGCGGAGGCCGTGCAGGCGGGGTCCTTCATCGGCGAGAAGTTCATCCTCACGGAGTTCATCGCCTTCACGAGCCTCTCCGAGGCCGCGGGTGCGCTCTCCGCGAAGACGGTCGCCGTCGTGAGCTTCGCGCTGTGCGGCTTCGCCAACCTCGGCTCGATGGGATCGCTCATCGGGGTCCTGGGAAGCCTGGCGCCGGGCCGCAAGAAGGAAGTGGCGAGGCTGGCGCTCAAGAGCGTGTTCGCGGGCATGCTCGCCTCCATGCTCAGCGCCGCCATCGTGGGGATGTTCTTCTGAGCCTCTCCGCCGGACCGCCCGCACGTCCTCCGCGCACATCGACACCCGCAGCACACCACGATCAGGAAGAAGCAGCCATGGACATCTCCGCACGCGTCGCCGAGGCGCGCGACCACATCCTCACCGTCACCGCCGCCCGCCCGGAGATCGGCATCGTCCTGGGCAGCGGCCTCGGGCACCTCGCGGGCATGGTCGAGGACCAGGTGCGGATCCCCTACACGGAGATCCCGCACCTGGCCGCCACCACCGTGGAGCTCCACTCCGGGGAGCTCGTGATCGGCCGGCTGGAGGGGCGGGAGGTCGTCCTCATGTCCGGCCGCCTGCACTACTACGAGGGCCACGACCTGGACGCCGTGACGTTCCCCGTGCGCGTCCTCGGTGCGCTGGGCGTGAGCGAGCTGTTCGTGACGAACGCCAGCGGTGCGATCAACGAGAGCTACTCGCCGGGTGAGGTGATGATCATCAGCGATCACATCAACTACCCCGTGCTCAACCCGCTCCGCGGGCCCAACGATCCCACGGTGGGTCCGCGCTTCCCGGAGATGGTCGACGTGTACTCGCCCCACCTGCGCGAGCTCGCCCGTACGGTGGCGGCCGAGGCCGGACTGCCGGTCCAGGAGGGCGTCTACGCCTGGGTGTGCGGACCCTCCCTCGAGACGCCGGCGGAGATCCGCATGATGCGTGCCGGCGGGGCGGATGCAGTCGGCATGTCGACGGTGCCGGAGGTCATCGTGGCCCGCTACCTGGGCATGAACGTGCTCGGCATGGCGTGCATCGGCAACATGGCCTCGGGCGTCAGCAGCGAGCCGATCACCGCGCAGGAGGTCGCCGACAACGTGGCGCGCACCGGCGCGCAGCTGGTGGAGACGCTCCGTGGCGTGCTGCGGAGGCTCCCGTGACGGATCCGGTGCCTGTTCTCGGCCTCGCCTCCCCGCCCGCAGAGGTCTTCTCTGCTCTGGCCGAGGTGGGCCGCTCCGCCGTGGCGCGAGGACTCGCGCTGGCCAGCGGCGGGAACCTCTCCGCCCGGCTGCCGGGGGATGCAGGGACGTTCGTGATCACGGCTGCCGGGTCGCACCTCGATGAGCTGGGGCCGGAGCAGTTCTGCACGATGACGCTCGCGGGTGAGACAGCGGCGGCGCCATGTTCGCCGGATGCGTCCGGGAACCAGGTGCGGCCCTCGAGCGAGTGGAAGCTCCACCAGCGCATCTACAGCGTGCGGCCGGATGTGAACGCGGTGGTCCACGTGCATCCGCAGTATGCGGTGCTGCTCGATGCCCTGGGGCACGAGGTGCGGATGATGACCCTCGACCATGCGGCGTACGTGCGCTCCGTCGGGACGGTGGCCTATCACCCCAACGGCTCTGACGCGCTGGCGGAGGAGGCGGCGGCCGTCGCCGCTCAGCACAACTGCCTCATCCTCAGCCATCACGGCTGCGCCGCGCTGGGGGAGAGCATCGAGATGGCCCACCGGCGTGCGCTGAACCTCGAGGAGGCCGCTGCGGCGAGCTACCGGGCACTGCTGCTGGGCGACACGGAGACGGCCTTCCCCGCCGAGGCGCTGGCGGACCTCCACCACGCCTGAGGCGGCTGGCGCCTGCCCGCGGCTGCACACAGTCCGGAAGGTGCACGTGAATGTGCACGGGCCGCGCAGAGCGGCCTGGTCTCAGCGTTCGACGGCGCGTTCGATGCGCTTGAGCTTGCGCTGCAGGACGAAGATGCGGACGGTGCCGATGATCCCTGCGACCAGCACGCCGGCGATCGCTGCGAGCAGCATGGCGACGCCCAGCGGGAGTTCGAAGTGCCAGCCGAAGTACTGGAAGCCGGTCGTGGTGTTGTTCTGGATGATGAAGATCAGCAGCAGGACGAGGACGACCGTGCCTGCGATGAGCGAGGCCCAGGCGCCGCCGGACAGGCCGCTCTTCGCAGCGGGGACGCCGCGATCAGGGGTGCGGGACTTCTTCTCGCCGGCGGCGGGACGAGCAGGCGAGTGTGTGCCCTTCTGCGGACTGGGCTCGCTGGAGCCGCCCTTCTGCGGGCCGGGCGTTCTCGGCTGCGCGGCCTCGCGCTCACGCGAGTGCGGGGAGAGGCGCGCGGGCGCCTCTGCCTCCGCTCCGGGCTGTCCGGCCTCGGGCTCGAAGAGCTCAGCGGGAAGCTCATCGCTGAGGTTTCCCGTGGGCTGTGCGGGGTCCCTGGGGTCTCCTGAGGTGCTCATGCGGACAGTCTAGTGCCGGGCCGGGTCTGTGAGCAGGGATCTTCTGCCTCGTTCTGTCCCGCAACGCGAAGCTCTGTCCCGTAACGCAGAGCTCCACTGGTTTCCGCCGAAAAGAAAATGATCAGTCTCCCCAGCCACATCCGCAGATATGGCAGGGGAGACTGATCACACGAGCTTTCGCCGGGCGGCTCGGCTCGGCCGGGTGACTGCGCAACCCGGTTGGGAGCGGCAGCACCGGGCTCAGCCGGGCGCCGCAGCGCCGCGGTGACGGCTCAGCTCAGAGACGCGATGATCTCGTTGAGCGTGGCGGACGGCCGCATGACGGCATCCGCCTTGTCGTCGGCCGGGTTGTAGTAGCCGCCCAGGTCCACGGGGGAGCCCTGCACCTCGAGCAGCTCTGCGGCGATCTTCTCCTCGTTGGCGCGCAGAGCCTCCGCGACCGGCTTGATCGAGGCCGCGAGGTCCGCGTCCTCGGTCTGCTTCGCCAGCTCCTCCGCCCAGTACAGGGCGAGGTAGAAGTGGCTGCCGCGGTTGTCGATCTCGTTCACCTTGCGCGAGGGCGACTTGTTCTCCCGCAGGAAGGTGCCGGTCGCATCGTCCAGGGTGGAGGCGAGCACGCCGGCGCGGTCGTTGCCCTCCTTGTTCTGGAAGTGGCGGAACGACTCCGCGATGGCGAAGAACTCTCCCAGGGAGTCCCAGCGGAGGTGGTTCTCCTCCACCAGCTGCTGGACGTGCTTGGGGGCGGAGCCGCCCGCTCCCGTCTCGAACAGGCCGCCGCCGGCGATGAGCGGGACGACGGACAGCATCTTCGCGCTGGTGCCCAGCTCGAGGATGGGGAAGAGATCCGTGTTGTAGTCGCGGAGCACGTTGCCGGTGACGGAGATGGTGTCCTCACCGCGCCGGATCCGCTCGACGGAGAACTTCGTGGCCTCGACGGGGGACATGATCCGGATGTCCAGGCCCTCCGTGTCGTGGTCGCCCAGGTACTGCTCCACCTTGGTGATGAGGTTCGCGTCGTGCGCACGGGCGGGATCGAGCCAGAACACGGCGGGGGTGTCCGAGAGGCGCGCACGCTCCACGGCCAGGCGGACCCAGTCGCGGATCGGGACGTCCTTGGCCTGGCACGCGCGCCAGATGTCACCGGCGGACACGGTGTGGCTCATGACGGCCTCGCCGGCGCCGTTGAGCACCTCGACGGTGCCGTCCGCATCGAGCACGAACGTCTTGTCGTGGCTGCCGTACTCCTCCGCCTTCTGCGCCATGAGGCCCACGTTGGGCACGGAGCCCATGACGGAGGGATCGAACTTGCCGTTGGCCTTGCAGTCGTCGATGACGGCCTGGAAGACGCCGGCGTAGGAGGAGTCCGGGATCACCGCGAGGGTGTCCTGCTCCTTGTCATCGGCGTTCCACATCTTGCCGCCGCCGCGGATCATCGCGGGCATGGAGGCGTCGACGATCACGTCGGAGGGCACATGGAGGTTGGTGATGCCCTTGTGGGAGTTCACCATCGCCAGTGCGGGGCCGTTCTCCAGGCCGGCGTCGATCTCCGCCTTCACCGCGGCGGCGGTGTCCGCGTCGAGCGAGTCCAGGCCGGCGAGGATGGCACCGAGGCCGTCGTTGGGGGAGAGCCCGGCCGCGGCGAGCTGCTCGCCGTACTTCTCGAAGACGGCCGGGAAGAACGCACGGACCACGTGGCCGAACAGCACCGGGTCGGAGACCTTCATCATGGTCGCCTTGAGGTGGACGGAGAAGAGCACACCGTCTTCCTTGGCGGCGGCGATCTGGTCCGCGAGGAAGGCGTCCAGCGCGGCGGCGTTCATGAAGGTGGCGTCGACGACCTCGCCGGCGAGCACCGGGAAGGTCTTGAGCACGCGGGCCTCGCCGCTCGCCGGGGTGAAGCGCACCGTGAAGGTGTCGTCGGCAGGGGAGATGACGGACTGCTCGTTGGAGGCGAAGTCGTTCTCGCCCATCGTCGCCACCCGGGTCTTGGAGTCCGGTGCCCATTCGCCCATCGAGTGCGGGAACGCCTTGGCGAACTCCTTGACGGCCTTGGGCGCACGGCGGTCCGAGTTGCCCTCACGCAGCACCGGGTTCACGGCGGAGCCCTTGACGGTGTCGTAGCGGGCGCGGACGTCCTTCTCCTCCTCCGTCTGCGGGTCCTCCGGGTAGTCCGGCACGTCGTAGCCCTGCGCCTGCAGCTCTGCGACGGCGGCCTTGAGCTGCGGGACCGATGCGGAGATGTTGGGGAGCTTGATGATGTTGGCGTCCGGGGTCTTGGCCAGCGCACCGAGCTCGGAGAGCGCGTCCTCGATCCTCTGCTCCTCGGTCAGACGCTCCGGGAACAGAGCGATGATGCGACCGGCGAGGGAGATGTCGCGGGTCTCGACCTCGACGCCTGCCTTGCGGGCGAACGCTTCGACGATGGGCTTGAGGGAGTACGTCGCGAGCAGCGGAGCCTCGTCCGTGCGCGTGTACATGATCTTTGCCATTGAGCGGGATTCTCCGTATCGATCAAGGGGTTTGCCATTTGATTCTATCTGCGTACTCAGAAGTGCTCCATATGAGGTTCGTCCCGCACACCGGCTACCATGCAACGGGCCCGGCGGGATCGACGCGCGGGATCGACGCGCAGGGGGCGCGGAGCACCAACGGCCCGGAGCACCAACGGCGCGGAGTGCGAACGGGGAGAGACGGGGAGAGACATGGCGAAGCTGTACTTCCGTTACGGCGCGATGAATTCCGGCAAGTCGACGGCTCTGCTCCAGGCGGCCTTCAACTACGAGGAGCGCGCACAGCGCGTCCTGCTGGCCAAGCCCCGCGTGGACACGAAGGGCGACGACCGGATCCTCTCCCGGCTGGGCGTGGCGCGGACGGTCGACTTCCTCATCGACCACGATGCCCGGGTGGAGACCCTCTTCGACGACGCCGCCAGCCGCACGGATCACACGGCGCTCATCGAGACGCTCGAGGATCCAGGCCAGCCGGTCAGCTGCCTCCTCATCGACGAGGCCCAGTTCCTCACGCCGGAGCAGGTGGACGGCCTCATGCGCATCGCCGTGGATCGGGACGTGCCGGTCATGGCCTACGGCATCCGCACGGACTTCCGCACGCACGCCTTCCCCGGCTCCGGCCGCCTGCTGGAGATCGCGCACACGCTGGAGGAGCTCAAGACCATCTGCCGCTGCGGGCGCAAGGCCATGTTCAACGGCAGGCGGCTGGGCGGGCAGTTCGTGTTCGACGGCGACCAGGTGGCCATCGACGGCATGGACGTCACCTACGAATCGCTCTGCCCCACGTGCTACCTCCGGGAGTCCGGCGGCCGTCTGCTCTGACCTCGGGCAGCCGGTCCGCGCCTCCGCGCCCGAGGCCGCGGCCTCGGGCGCACGGACCTGCCCGGACGCTAGTCTGGTGCGGCAACCGTCTCCCCACCCGCAGCTTCGCCGAAAGGGGCACACCCATGTCCGCACTCGCCTACTCCGTGGTCAACGATGCAGATCCCACCGCACCCCTTCTCATCCTCGGGCCCTCCCTGGGGACGCATGCCTCCCAGTGGGCCGGGGCCGCCTACTTCCTCGCCGACGACTACCGCGTGGTGCTGGCGGACCTGCCCGGCCACGGCCGCGGGAAGCGCCTCGACGACGTGAGCGTGGAGCGCATCGCCCAGGGCATCCTCGAGATCGCGGACGAACTGGGCGCGGAGACGTTCAGCTTCGCGGGGATCTCGATCTCCGGCGCCGTCGCCCTGACCCTGGCGCTGCGCGCCCCCGAACGCCTGGTGGGTGTGGGCGCGCTGTGCACCGGGGCGAGCTTCGGCGGACCGGAGCGGTGGAACGAGCGGATCGAGAACGTGCGCGCCCTGGGCTCCCTGCGACCCACGGTGCCGGAGACCGCGGACCGCTGGTTCGCCGCAGGCTTCCTCGACGAGGACCAGGCGGCGGGCGCGATCGTGCTGGAGCAGCTCGCGGAGACGGACCCCGAGGCCTACATCGACTGCTGCCGCGCGCTCGCGGACTACGACCTCACCGGGGAGGTCGCGGACATCTCCGTCCCGGTGCTCTTCCTCGCCGGCTCGCAGGACATGGGCAACACCCCGGAGAGCATGCGCGAGCTGTCCGCGCAGGTCGAGGGCAGCGAGTTCACGGTGGTGCCGGACTCCGCGCACCTGCCCATCGTCGAGCATCCGGAGATCGTCGCCGAGGCGCTGGCCGCCTTCCTCTCCCGCGCCGCGCAGAAGCGGCGCTGACCACAGGGGCCGTTGCCCGGCTGTCCCTGTTCTGTGGGAGGATCCTGAGGACACGATGAGAGTCTCGGACCGCGGCGGGCGTGCGGACGATCTCCGCCCCGCCGGGTTCCGGGACATGAGTCTGCAGGGAGGCAGAGTCATGGACCAGAACGGTACGGCGCAGAGCGATCCGGCGATGCGCACGGCGGCGAGTTCCGGTCAGGTGCTGGAGTCCAGGGACGGCTCGACGGAGATCGACCACCGGTCACCGGGCGAGAGGGAGCCCGCGCTGCCCAGGCACACCGTGCGCGTCCGCCGGGGCGGCTTCGTCCTGGGGCTGGTGCTGGCGGGCATCGTCTACCTCCTCATGCCCGGGGAGGTGGCGAACGAGGCGAGGGTCACCGCCGCCACTGCCGTTCTCATGGCGGCGTGGTGGATGACGGAGGCCATCCCGATCCCCGCCACCGCCCTCGTGCCGCTCGTGGTCTTCCCGGTCTTCAACGGCGTGGACCTCTCCGAGGTGGGCGGCAGCTACGGCTCGGACACCATCTTCCTCTTCATGGGCGGCTTCCTCATCGCGCTGGCGATGCAGAAGTGGAACCTGCACCGGCGGATCGCGCTCGCCACCCTCCGCGTGATGGGCGACCGGACGAGCTTCATGATCGCCGGCTTCATGATCGCCACGGGCTTCCTCTCCATGTGGGTCTCGAACACCGCCACGGCGGTGCTCATGCTGCCCATCGGGCTCTCCGTGCTCCTGCTGGTCAACGAGACCCTGGCGGAGAGCGGTGCGGTCACGGAGCCGCGGTCCTGCGACCCGGAGGCTCCCGAGGGAGAGGCGAAGCCCGCCGTCATGCAGACGCGCTTCGCCACGGCCCTCATGCTGGCGATCGCCTACTCGGCCTCCATCGGCTCGCTCGGCACCATCATCGGCACCCCGCCCAACACCTTCCTGGTGGGCTATCTGCGCGACAACCACGACATCAGCATCGGGTTCGGCGAGTGGATGCTCGTGGGCGTGCCTGTGGCCGTGGTGATGATGGCCGTCGCCTGGTTCCTGCTCGTCAAGGTCCTGTTCCCGCCGGAGGTCAAGCGGATTCCCGGCGGGCGGGAGCTGATCTCGAAGGAGATGGCGAAGCTGGGCCCCATGT
Organism: Brevibacterium salitolerans; assembly: GCF_039531405.1. Lineage (NCBI taxonomy): Bacteria > Bacillati > Actinomycetota > Actinomycetes > Micrococcales > Brevibacteriaceae > Brevibacterium > Brevibacterium salitolerans. The sequence continues at coordinate 103,003 of NZ_BAAAPZ010000002.1, forward strand.
CCACCGGCGAATGGCTGGTGCTGGGCGTCTTCGTCCTCGCGGCCCTGTCGTGGATCGTCATCCCCACGGTCTTCGAGGAGCCGCCCATTTCCGACGCCGGCATCGCGATGGCGGTGGGCCTCGTCCTCTTCGTGCTGCCCGGCGGCGCGAAGCGCGGCGTCCGGCTCCTCGACTGGGACACCGCCGTCCAGATGCCGTGGGGCGTGCTGCTGCTCTTCGGCGGTGGTCTGGCGCTGTCGGCCCAGTTCACCGCCTCGGGCCTCTCGGAGTGGATCGGCACCGTGGCCGAGGGGCTGGCGGCCGTGCCGGTCGTCGTCCTCGTGGCGGTGCTGGCGGCGGGCATTCTGTTCCTCACGGAGATCACGTCCAACACCGCCACGGCGGCGACCTTCATCCCGGTGGTCGGCGGGGTCGCGATGGGGATCGGCGCGGACGTCATGCTGCTGACGGTCCCCGTGGCGCTCGCCGCCACGTGCGCGTTCATGCTCCCCGTCGCCACGCCGCCCAATGCAGTGGCATTCGGCACCGGGTACGTGACGATCGCGCAGATGGTGAAGGGCGGACTGTGGCTCAACCTCATCGGCATCGTCGTCATCACTCTCGCGACGATGACCCTGGCCGTCTCCGTGTTCGGGATCGTGTTCTGAGCGTCTCCGGCTGAGGCGGAGGGCGGAGTCGCTCCCGCACCGGGTCCGTGTGCGAAGGCACATGGACCCGGTGCGGGGAATACGGCGCCGGGGCGCGAGGTTGCCCGGACGGTCCCTCAGTCTCTGCGAAAGGCTCCACCATGCCCCGTCTGTTCGAACCTCTCACCCTGCGCGGCCTCACCGTGAAGAACCGCATCTGGCTGCCGCCCATGTGCCAGTACTCGTGCGAGGGCAGGGACGGCGTGCCCACCGACTGGCACCTCGCGCATCTGGGCGCACGGGCGCAGGGCGGGTTCGGCCTGCTCATCGCGGAGGCCTCCGCCGTCGTCCCGGAGGGGCGGATCTCCCCGTTGGACGCCGGCATCTGGAACGACGCGCAGGCTGCCGCCTGGTCGCGAATCGTCGACTTCGTCCACACGCAGGACGCCGCCATCGCGATCCAGCTGGCCCACGCGGGCCGCAAGGGCAGCACCCACCCGGCGTTCCACGGCGGTCCCAAGGGCTCCCTCGGCGCGGAGGACGGCGCCTGGGAGACCGTCGCCCCCAGCGCCGTCCCGTTCCCGGATCTGGCCGTGCCGCGGGAGATGAGCCGGGAGGACATCGCCGAGGCCGTGGTCGCCTTCGCGGCAGGAGCGCGCCGAGCGCAGGGGGCGGGCTTCGACGCGGTCGAGATCCACGCCGCACACGGCTATCTGCTCCACGAGTTCCTCTCCCCGTTCTCGAACGAGCGCACGGACGAGTACGGCGGCGACTTCGCCGGGCGCACGCGCATGCTCATGGAGACCTACCGCGCGGTCCGGGCGGAGGTGGGGGAGGAGTACCCGGTCATGGTCCGGATCTCCGCCACGGAGTGGACGGACGGCGGATTCGACCTCGACGAGGCCGCGGAGCTCGCTGCGCTGCTGGACGCGGAGGGCTGCGACCTCATCGACGTCTCCAGTGCGGCGAACGTGCCCGCGGAGATCCCCGTGGGACCGGGGTATCAGGTGCCGCTGGCGGCCGAGGTCGCCGGCACCGGTGCGACGACCGCCGCGGTCGGTCTGCTGACGGAGCCCGTGCAGGCCGAACAGGTGCTGGTGAACGGCGACGCGGACGTGGTGCTGATCGGCCGTGCTGCACTGCGCGAGCCCGCGTGGCCGCAGCGGGCCGCGCATGAGCTCGGGCTGGACTGGCGGGAGGCGCCGTACCCCAAGCAGTACACGCGCGGCCGCTGGGGCGCGGGCCTCTGACACCTCTCGCGGATGTCTCATTCCACGTCGTCATTCAGCCGAAAAGTCGACGTGGAATGAGACATCCGCGGGCTACGGGGCGGCTTCGGCGTCCTTCCCGCCCTTCCCGCTGGTGAGCTCGAGGCCCACCACCCCGACCACGATGAGTGCGAGCGAGACGATCTTGCCGGGGCCGAAGGGCTCTCCGTCGATCGCGGACCAGAGCGCGGTGACGGAGGCTCCCACGCCCACCCAGATCGCGTAGGCGGTTCCCATCGGCACGGTGCGCATGGCGCGCTGCAGACCCCAGACGGAGCCGGTGAGGGCGAGGAGGAAGACCCCGGCGTTCACCGGGTCGAGGATGTCCGCGAGCGCGTGCGCCCAGACGGCTTCGAGGCTGCCGGAGACGAGGAGCAGGATCCAGTGCATCAGCTCGCCACCTTCATCCCGATCACGCCGCAGATGAGCAGCGCGGCGAACCCGGCGCGGAGCCAGTTGAGCGACTCCTCCCTGCGAAGGACGGAGAAGGCCAGCGTGGTGACTGCGCCGATCCCCACCCAGACGGCGTACCCGGTCCCCACGGGGATGGAGTCGAGCGCGAGTGCGAGGCCGCCCATGGACAGGACGGTGCCCACCAGGAAGAGGGCGATGCGGCGGGGCATGCGCATGCCGTCGGCGGCGAGTGCATAGGCCCACATGGTCTCGAATGCGCCGGAGACGATCAGCACGGTCCAGGCGATGCCGGTGGGTAGATGCGGTGGGCCGAGCGCGAGCGCGGACGTCGCCGCAGCTGCCGCCGGAACGGAGAAGGGGGCGGTGAACATGAGGGTTCCTCTTCTGGCCGTCGGCATCTGTGCGGGTACGGCTCCCTCGTCCGCGGGCGCTGTCGGCGCCCGCGGACCAGTGTAGCGAGGCCGGGGGAGGACCCTGCTCAGCCGGTGCACAGCGGTCGGGGGCACGGCCGGCGAGGGATGCTCCGCGGGCGGGTCCCGGCCGCGCGCAGTGCAGCGCGCATGCAGGAGGCAGTGCAGGAGGCCCTGCCGAACCGATGCGGACTGGCCTAGGGTGGAAGCATGGAGAACATTCTCACCCGCGAGTTCGCGGGCTTCACGATCCGCTCCGTGCCCGTCTCAGAGATGGCCAATAACGTCTATCTGCTCACGGCCTCCGGCCGGAGCGAGCACATCCTCGTGGACGCCGCGGACGATCTTCCCGCGATCCGCGCGCTTCTCGAGTCCGCGGGCGGAGGAGAGGTCGCGGCGATCCTCACGACGCATCGTCACTGGGACCACGTCCGCGCCCTGCGCGCCGCACAGGAGGAGCTGTGCCGCCGCACCGTCGCGGGGGTGGACGACGCGGAGGCGATCGAGGAGGAGTCCGGAGCGAGCGTCGAGCAGACCGTCTCCCACGGCGAGGTCCTGGAGATCGGCGGGCTCACACTCGAGTGCATCGCCCTGCGCGGCCACACCCCCGGTTCGATCGCCTACGTGCTGCGCGACGGGGACGGCGGCACCGTGATCCTCTCCGGCGACTCGCTGTTCCCCGGCGGCCCGGGGAAGACCTGGTCGCCCGAGGACTTCACGCAGCTCATGGACGACCTCGAAGAGCGCGTCTTCGCGAGGTTCCCGGACGACACGCTCGTGCTGCCGGGGCACGGGGCGGCGACGGCGCTGGGTGTGGAGCGCCCGGCGCTGGCCGAATGGCGGGAGCGCGGCTGGTGAGGGCGGGCAGGGTCCTGCCGGTTCCGAGGGAGTGACGGGGAGCGGGAGCGCGGCTGGTGAGGCCGCTCAGAGAGTCGCGACGACTCTGAGGCCCCAGACCGCCCACGCGAGGCAGAGCACAAGGAGCACAGGCGGGAGCGGGGTCAGGGTGCTGGTCACCGCGGCTGGCCCGGAGACGGGTGTGTCCTGCTGCCGCCAGCGGGCGTGCGCGTCCAGAATCTGCTGGATCTCTGCGGGGACGTGTGCCTCAACGCTCACCTTCCCCAGCCGCTCGCGCTGTGTCCGGCGGCCGGAGCTGGGCAGCGCCCAGGCGCCGTAGGTCTTCCCGTCCGTGGAGCGGACGGTGAGGCCCAGCCGCAGATCGAACTCGTCGATCCGTGAGAAGGGGATGACGACCGTGCGCGCGATGTTCACGAGCGTGAGTCCGTCCGCCCTCAGCTCCACGTGCGGACGGAGATAGCAGGCCCAGCTGAGCACGCCCAGCAGCGCGGGGAGCCCGAGGACGGCCACCGCTGCGGGCTGCGGAACCTGGAGGAGGGTGAGGGCCGCGGCGAGGACGGCCACCGCCAGGGTGAACCATGCGAGGGCGCGTGATCTCCCGTTGCGCAGCAGCACGGCTGCGGACTGCTCGTCGTCAGGGCGGCGGGGATCGAACGGTGAGGAGGTCACCCCGCCGATTCTAGGGGGAGAGAGCCACGCAGGTCCTCTGCGCGTGGACCCGACGCTCAGGGTGTCCTGAGCCTTAAACATACGAAGCCGGGAAGTCCCCAAGTTCTCGGTTACAACTGGGTAACAATGCGTGAGGGAATCTCATTATGTGCAATGGCACACATCCGGGTTCCCTAGAGTTTCCTCAATGTCGTCCGAGTCAC
>NZ_BAAAPZ010000002.1:107485-109463 GCF_039531405.1 Brevibacterium salitolerans
GTGACTCGGACGACCGGCCCGTCCTCCTGCGGCCGCTCTGCGGCGGCGGTGAGGCACGGGCCATACATCAGCATTCCCTGAGCACAGGAGTTCCACCGTGAACAAGCGCTACCTCGGAGTGGGTGCGGGCGTTGCAGCCGCCGCTCTCGTCCTCTCCGCATGCACTCCTCCCGGCAGCGACGGCGGCGAGGCCGCCGGCGGCTCTGACGGTCCCAGTGTCCTCAACGTGGGGTGGAACGAGCCGTTCCGCAGCATGAATACGGAGACCGTGAACGGCAATGCCGTCGCGAACTCCAATCTCACGTACATGATGAACGACAACTTCAAGCACTATGACGGGAACCTGGAGCTGGTCGACGGCACGCTCGGCACCGTCGAGCAGGTCTCCGAGGACCCGCTTCAGGTGAAGTACACGTTCGCGGACACGGCCACGTGGTCCGACGGCACGCCGGTCGACGCCGCGGACATCGTGCTGCACTGGGCGGCGAAGTCCACGAACTTCAACACCGAGTCCGACGAGGACGTGGCGGAGGACCGCGACGAGGAGTCCGGTGATCTCGCCGAGCAGAGTGAGGGCGATGTCTACTTCGACTCCGCGAGCCCCGGCGCCGGACTCATCAAGGACTTCCCGGAGATCTCCGAGGACGGCAAGTCCGTGACCTTCGAATACTCGAAGCCCTTCGCGGACTGGGAGCTGGAGCTGGGCTTCGGTGCCGACGGCGTGGGACTGCCCTCGCACATCGTCGCGAAGAAGGCCCTGGGCATCGACGATCCCCAGGAGGCCAAGCAGGCGATCCTCGACGCCTTCGAGAACAAGGACAACGAGGCGCTGTCCAAGATCGCGAACACGTGGAACACCGGCTTCAACTTCACCTCGCTGCCGGATGACGAGGACCTCCTCATCCACAACGGGCCGTACAAGATGACGGGCTTCGCCGAGGGCCAGAACCTCACCCTGGAGAAGGACGAGGCGTACACCGGTCCCACGGATCCCAAGATCGACCAGGTCGTCGTCCGCTACAACGAGGACCCGATGGCCGGCGTCCAGGGCATCGAGAACGGCGAGCTGGACATCATCCAGCCGCAGGCCACCGCTGATGTGCTCTCCGCGTCAGAGGCGATCGACGGCGTCGAGGTCATCGCCGAGGACGGCGGCACCTATGAGCACGTCGATCTCACCTTCGACAACGGCGGCCCGTTCGATCCGGAGACCTACGGCGGCGACGAGGAGAAGGCCAAGCTTGTCCGGCAGGCCTTCCTCAAGACCCTGCCCCGTCAGCAGATCCTCGACACCATCATCAAGCCGCTCAACGACGAGGCTGTGCTCAGGGACTCCTACACCATGTTCCCGGGTTCGCCGATGTACGACGGGATCACCGGCGGGAACGGTCTGGCCGAGGAGTACCCCGGCAGCGACGCCGAGGGAGCCAAGGCCCTCCTCGAGGAGGCCGGCGTCGAATCGCCCAAGGTCCGTGTCCTCTACGGTGCCTCGAACGAGCGCCGCGCGCAGCAGTTCACGCTCATCAAGGAGCAGGCCGAGGCCGCCGGCTTCGAGATCATCGAGGACGGCGACGACAACTGGGGTACGCGGCTGGGTGACGGCACCTACGACGCCTCGCTCTTCGGCTGGCAGTCCACCAACACTGGTGTGACCGAGTCCGATGCGAACTTCCGCACCGGCCAGCAGAACAACTACGGCGGCTACTCCAATGAGAAGGTCGACGGGCTCTACGACGAGCTCCAGGTCGAGACCGACGAAGGACGACAGGAGGAGATCCTCACCGAGATCGAATCCACTCTCGTGGACGACGCGTTCGGCGTCACGCTGTTCCAGCACCCGGGGCTCACGATCTACCGTGACCGGCTGCAGAACGTCTCCTCGATCACGGTTACGCCCACCATGTTCTGGAACTACTGGGAGTGGGAGGTCAGCTGAGGCCCGCCGGCCTCACAGCTGATTGATTCCGTACGGAATGTG
>NZ_BAAAPZ010000002.1:109529-185313 GCF_039531405.1 Brevibacterium salitolerans
GCAATGATCAGATTCCTCCTCAGGCGGACGCTGTCGACGCTGCTCGTGCTGCTCGTCGTCACCTTCGTCCTCTACCTGCTGCTCAACCGTGCGCTCGACTTCTTCTGGGACCTGCGCGCCAGCACCGCCCCCAACGTCGATGAGCTCTTCGCCTCCCGTGAGAGGCTGCTGAATCTCGACACCCCCGTCATCCTCCGCTACTTCCAGTGGCTCGCGGGAGCCTCCGGCTGTCTCGTGGGCGCCTGCGATCTGGGCACCGCCTGGTATCAGGGCCAGGAGGTCGTCGACCAGCTGCCCGGCGCCATCATGAACACCGTCAAGCTCGTCACCGCCGCCACGATCATCTCGATCGTCGTCGGCGTCTTCGTGGGCCTGGTCTCCGCCATCCGGCAGTACTCCGGCTTCGACTACTTCATCACCTTCCTCAGCTTCCTCATGTACTCGCTGCCCGTCTTCTGGGTGGCGGTGCTCCTCAAGCAGTACGGCGCCATCGAGTTCAACAACTTCCTGGGCCAGCCCACGCTGGGATGGGGCGCCATCTTCACCGTCTCGCTCCTCGCCGGCCTCATCTGGATGGGAGCGCTGGGCGGCAGCCGCAGACGGCGCCTCTGGTCCTTCGCCGGCGGCACGGTCGTGACCTTCGTCGTGATCTGGGCCATCCTCCAGTTCGGCTGGCTCCGCCACCCCAGCCTCGGCATCGTGGGGGTGGGGCTCATGGGACTGGCGGCAGCCGTCGTCATCACCTACCTCTCCACGGGATTCGGCAACCGCAAGGCGCTTATGACCTCGCTCACCGTCGCCGTGATCGGCATCGCCCTCTACATGCCGCTGCAGAACCTCTTCTGGTACGTGCCGATGTCCTGGCTCTGGATGCTCCTGCTGCTCGCCGTCGCCATTGCCGTGGGGCTGGGCGTGGGGCTGGCGTTCCGCGGCCGTGATCCCTGGGTCTCCGCCCGCACCGGTGCGCTCGTCGCCGTCGTCATGGCGTTCTTCGTCTTCGTGGACCGCGTGTTCCAGGAGTGGGGTCCCTACAACAGCCATCCGGCGATCAACAACCGTCCCATTGCGACGATCGGTGCGCAGACACCCAATCTCGAGGGGAACTTCTGGTTGACGAACCTCGACAGCTTCACGCACCTGCTGCTGCCCTCGATCGCGCTGATCCTCATCTCCATCGCCTCCTACACCCGCTACACGCGCGGTTCGATGCTCGAGGTGATGAATCAGGACTACATCCGCACCGCGCGGTCCAAGGGGCTGCCGGAGCGCACGGTGATCATGCGCCACGCTCTGCGCAACGCCCTGCTGCCGCTGGCCTCCGTGGTCCCCGTCGACATCATCACGATGATCGGCGGAGCCGTCATCACGGAGACCATCTTCGGCTGGTCCGGCATGGGCAAGCTGTTCATCGACTCCATGAACCGCAGCGAGATCGATCCGATCATGGCCTACATCGTCATCACCGGACTGCTGGCAGTCGTCGCCAACCTCGTGGCCGACTTCCTCTACGCGGTCCTCGACCCACGGATTCGGGTGAACGCCTGATGAGCACAGCACACGACGCACAGCCCGGCGCGGCACTCTCGCCCGCGGCCGGCACCGCACAGGACGGCAAGGCGACCGAGGGCCTGAGCCAGGGCGCCATCGTCCGGGCCAAGTTCTTACGGCACAAGGGCGCGATGGCGGGACTCATCGTCCTCGCGGCCATCGCCGCCTTCGCCTTCAGCGCTCAGGGGGTGGGCCCCATCCCCGGATGGTGGATCCACAACCACGTGAGCTCCGGCCCCGTCCTCAATCCCGGCGGCGCTCCCACCTGGTCGCTGTCCGACCCGTTCAGCTTCGGCGCTCACCCGTTCGGTCAGGACGAGATCGGCCGGGACAACTTCGCCCGTGTGATGAAGGGCATCCAGATCTCCCTCATGGTGATGGTGATCATCGGCGCCGTCTCGCTCGTGGTCGGCACCACGATCGGTGCGCTGGCCGGCTACTACCGCGGCTGGCTCGACTCCTTCCTCATGCGCGTGACGGACGGCTTCATCATCGTCCCCACCATCGTGGTGGGCGCGATCCTCGGCAAGCTGATCGGCGGCCCGGGGTTCTCCTTCTTCGGCCTGCCGCTCGGCGCCTACCTGGCGCCGCTCCTCGGCGTGGCCCTGGGCGGTGTCCTGTGGACCAGCCTCGCCCGCCTGGTGCGCGGCGAGTTCCTGGCGCTGCGGGAACGGGAGTTCGTCGACTCCGCCCGGGTGGCGGGAGCGAGCGACGTCCGCATCATCGTCAAGCACATGCTGCCCAACACCATGGGCGTGATCATCGTCAACACCACCCTGCTCATGAGCCAGGCGATCGTGCTGGAGACGGCGCTGAGCTTCCTGGGATTCGGCATCCGCTCACCGCAGATCTCCCTGGGGCAGCTCATCAACGAGTACCAGACGGCGTTCTCCACCCGGCCCTGGCTGTTCTGGTGGGCGGGCCTCTTCATCATCGCCATCGCCCTGTGCGTGAACTTCATCGGCGACGGGCTGCGCGATGCCTTCGACCCGCGGATGAAGACGATCCCCTCGGTGCGGAAGATGAACCGCGCGGATGCGCGCGCCGCCGGTGCGGCGACCGCGGCAGCCGGAACGGCCTCGGCGGCGGGTGCTGCAGCCGCCCTGGGCGGGACGGTGCCGGAGGGCCGAGGCAGTGACGACGACAGAGGCGAAGGCACTGACGGCGACGGAAAGGAGGCGAAGCACTGATGAGCGAGACCCAGGCTGCCGAGGCAGCGAAGACCAAGGATCCGATCCTCTCCGTCCGCGATCTGGGGGTGCGCTTCTGGGTGAACGACGAGTGGTTCACCGCCTCCCGTGACCTCAGCTACGACCTGCGCCCCGGCGAGGTGCTTGCGATCGTGGGCGAGTCCGGTTCCGGCAAGTCGCAGTCCGCGATGTCGCTCATGGGCCTCGTGCCCAAGAACGGCCGCGCCTCCGGCTCCGCGAAGCTGAATGGGCGCGAGCTCATCGGCATGGACGAGGAGGCGATGCAGCGGATCCGCGGCAACGACATCTCGGTGATCTTCCAGGAGCCCATGACCGCGCTCAACCCGGTCTACACCGCGGGCTTCCAGATCTCCGAGACCCTGCGCGTGCACAACGTGATGGGTCCGCGCGAGGCCAAGCAGGAGGCCCTGCGCCTCATGCGGATGGTGGAGATCCCGGACCCGGAGGAACGCTACGACTCCTTCCCGCACCAGCTCTCCGGCGGTCAGCGGCAGCGCATCATGATCGCGCAGGCACTGGCCTGCCGGCCCAAGCTGCTCATCGCGGACGAACCCACGACGGCACTCGACGTGACGGTGCAGGCGGAGATCCTCAAGCTCATGCGCGATCTGCGCGAGAAGGTGGACGCCGGCATCATCCTCATCACCCACGACATGGGCGTGGTCGCGGACATGGCCGACCGCATCCTCGTGATGAAGGAGGGGCGGGTGGTGGAGGAGGGGGCGAGCCAGGAGATCTTCTCCGCGCCCCAGCACCCCTACACCCGGCAGCTGTTGGCCGCCGTGCCCCACCTGGGCGCGGGCTCCGGCACCGCGGCCTTCGGCTCCGAGACCGGAGCGGTCGAGGTCGTCGAATCCGGTCCGGAGATCCCGCTCGAGTCCAACGAGACGTACGTGCATCCGGGAGGCGAGGGAACGGCGAAGGCGGGGGAGACCGCCGCGCTCAGGCTCGCCGGGGCCGCCATCGAATACCCCGCGGTGGGGCGGAAGAAGGCCTTCCGCGCCGCGCACTCCGTCGACCTCAGCATCGGTGCGGGCGAGGTCGTGGGGCTCGTGGGGGAATCCGGCTCCGGCAAGACGACCATCGGCCGGGCGGCAGTGGGCCTCATCCCCGTCGTCGAGGGCTCGCTCACCGTGGACGGCTTCGAGATCGCGGGGAAGAGGAACAAGGACCTGCGCGAGGTCCGCAAGACCGTGGGCTTCGTGTTCCAGGACCCCGGCTCCTCCCTGAATCCGCGCCTGCCGGTGGGGGAGTCGATCGGCGAGCCGATGTTCCTCCACCAGGGGCTCAAGGGCGCGGACCTGAGCCGGCGGGTGGAGGAGCTCCTCGACGCCGTCGAACTGCCGCGGTCCATGCGCAACAGGTACCCGCACGAGTTCTCCGGCGGGCAGCGCCAGCGCATCGGCATCGCCCGAGCGCTCGCGCTCAAGCCCAAGCTGCTCATCGCGGACGAGCCCACCTCCGCCCTGGACGTCTCCGTCCAGGCCAAGGTGCTCGAGCTCTTCCGCGGGCTGCAGGAGGAGTACGGCTTCGCCTGCCTGTTCATCAGCCACGACCTCGCCGTCGTGGAGATGGTCGCGAGCCGGATCGCCGTCATGCGGCACGGCCACCTCCTGGAGGTGGGTCCGTCCTCGGACCTGGTGGCGAATCCCCGGCATCCCTACACCCAGCGGCTGCTGGCGGCGGTGCCGGTGCCGGATCCGGTGGAGCAGCGCCGGCGGCGGGAGGCCCGCGACACGATGATCGCGGCGACCTCGGAGGACCTCGCGGGCTGAGGCGACGCCCGCTGTGCCGGGCCGGAATGTGCTCCTTCCGGCCGGGCGCTGACGAAACCGGCAGAAGCTCGCTGTACCAGGCGCGCACGGTGGACGCGTACAATTGTCTACCGTGCGCGCCTGTGTGCGCTCCGGTCCGCCGCGGACCGGGCCGTGAGCATGCGCCGCCCGCACCCCGCCTGATCCGAATCCGGCTCACGCACACGCTCTCGCGAAAGTGAACATATGACTGAACACACCTCCCGCCGCCTCGATCGACGCAATGTAGCCATCGTCGCTCACGTTGACCACGGGAAGACGACCCTGGTCAATGCGATGCTCACCCAGGCGGGAGCGTTCGGAGATCACGGTGAGATCCAGGACCGCGTGATGGACTCCGGTGACCTGGAGCGCGAGAAGGGCATCACGATCCTCGCGAAGAACACCGCCATCACCTACAACGGCGAGCACACGGACGAGCCCATCATCATCAACGTGATCGACACGCCGGGCCACGCGGACTTCGGCGGCGAGGTGGAGCGCGGCCTCTCGATGGTCGACGGCGTCGTGCTGCTCGTGGACTCCTCCGAGGGCCCCCTGCCCCAGACCCGCTTCGTGCTGCGCAAGGCGCTGGCCGCCAAGCTCCCCGTCATCCTCGTGGTGAACAAGACGGACCGCGCGGACGCCCGCATCGACGCCGTGCTGGAGGACGCGCAGGACCTGCTCCTGGGACTGGCCTCCGACCTCTCCGAGGAGATCGACGACATCGACGTGGACGCGGTCCTCGACGTGCCCGTCGTGTTCGCCGCCGCCAAGGCCGGCCGCGCCTCCACCGTGCAGCCGGCGGACGGCGACGTCCCGGAGTCGGAGAACCTGGAGCCGCTGTTCAAGGCGATCCTCGACCACATCCCGGCTCCGGCCTACAACGCCGACGGCGTGCTGCAGGCACACGTCACGAACCTCGACGCCTCTCCCTTCCTGGGCCGTCTGGCGCTGCTGCGCATCTACGGCGGCACGCTGCGCAAGGGACAGACCGTGGGCTGGATGCGCGGCGACGGTGAGATCTCCTCCGTCAAGGTCTCGGAGCTGCTCGAGACCCAGGGACTCGAGCGGGTCCCGGCGACCGAGGCCTCGGCCGGTGACATCGTCGCGATCGCCGGCATCCCGGACATCATGATCGGTGACACGATCACGGACCTCGAGGACCCCCGGCCCATGCCGGCCATCACGGTCGACGCGCCCGCGATCTCCATGACCATCGGCATCAACACCTCGCCGCTGGCCGGACGGGAGAAGGGCACCAAGGTCACCGCCCGCCAGGTCAAGGACCGCCTCGATGCGGAGCTCGTGGGCAACGTCTCGCTCCGCGTCCTGCCCACCGAGCGTCCGGACGCCTGGGAGGTCCAGGGCCGCGGCGAGCTCGCGCTGGCCATCCTCGTCGAGCAGATGCGCCGCGAGGGCTTCGAGCTCACGGTGGGCAAGCCCCAGGTCGTCACCCGCGAGATCGACGGCAAGGTGCACGAGCCGCTCGAGCACACCACCATCGACGTCCCGGAGGAGCACCTGGGCGCCGTCACCCAGCTGATGGCCGCCCGCAAGGGCACGATGGAGTCGATGAGCAATCACGGCACCGGCTGGGTGCGCATGGAGTTCAAGGTTCCCGCGCGCGGCCTGATCGGCTTCCGCACCCGCTTCCTCACGGAGACCCGCGGCACCGGCATCTCCAACTCGATCTCCGCCGGCTACGCTCCGTGGGCGGGCAGCATCGAGTTCCGCACCAACGGCTCCCTGGTGGCCGACCGCGCCGGCACGGTCACGCCGTTCGCCATGATCAACCTGCAGGAGCGCGGCACGTTCTTCGTGGAGCCCACCTCGGAGGTCTACGAGGGCCAGGTCGTGGGTGAGAACTCCCGCAACGAGGACATGGACGTGAACATCACGAAGGAGAAGAAGCTCACGAACATGCGTTCGTCCACGGCCGATTCCTTCGAGAACCTCGTGCCGCCGCGCAAGCTCACCCTCGAGGAGAGCCTGGAGTTCGCCGGCCAGGACGAGTGCGTCGAGGTCACCCCCTCGATCGTCCGCATCCGCAAGGTCGAGCTCGACCAGAAGGAGCGCGCCAAGACGAGCGCGCGCCTGCGCCGTCAGAACGCCTGACATCCACGCGGCGGGGGAGGGTACGGCAGCACGTCCGTTCCCTCCCCTTCCGCGCACCACCGCCGAGCAGGAGATCGCAGCCCCCTTGTCGACACCCACAGTGCTGTTCGTCCACGCCCACCCGGATGACGAGTCGATCGCCACGGGCGGCACGCTCGCGCGCCTCGTGCGCGCCGGTGCCCGCGTCGTCCTCCTCACCGCCACCCGCGGCGAGGGCGGTGAGGTGATCGGCGAGGAGCTCGCACACCTCGAGGGGGAGCGTGAGGCGCTGGCCGCACATCGGGAGAACGAGCTGGCGGCGGCCATGCGGATCCTCGGCGTGCGCGACCACCGGTTCCTGGGCGACCCGGGAGACGGGGCCCCGGTGTTCCGCGGGGACCAGGGCGGTGACCTGCCGGCCCGTCGCTTTGAGGACTCCGGGATGGTGTGGGGGGCCGACGGCCATGCCCACGCACCGGACTCCATGCCGGACGCTGCGCTCTGCGCGGCCGATCTGGGCCTCGTCGCCATGTACGTGTGGGAGGTGATCGAGGACGTCCGTCCGGACCTCGTCATCACCTATGCCGCGGACGGCGGCTACGGCCACCCGGACCACCGGCGCGTGCACGAGGCCACCCTCGCCGCGCTGCTCACCCGGGTGCGGTCGGGCCATTCCGTCCCACAGCTGCTCACCATCGTCAACCCGGCCGAGGCGGTGGAGGAGCGCTTCGACTCCTCCGCGCCGGGCTTCTCGCTCACCGGCTTCGCCGCCGCGGAGAAGGCCTCGACCATCGCCGACGACGTGCCGGTGGCCGTGGTCGAGGACGTCGAAGAGGTCATCGGCCTCAAGGCGCAGGCGATGGCCGCGCACGCCACGCAGATCATGGTGGCCGGCGAGTTCTTCGCCCTGTCCAACGGCGTGGGTCAGCGGATCGACCGCCGGGAGCACTTCGCGCTCGTGGACGTACGCGCTGACGGTGCTCCCGCTCTGGCACTACCCGGGGCGCCGTTCTCCGATGTGCTGGACCTGCTTCCGGCCCCGGCGCCCGGGCTCGGAGTCCCCATCCGCACGCGGGAGGGGCAGGGGGCCGCTGACAGGGCCGCGGACCGGGTGAGCTCCGCCGGAGCGCCTACCGCCGCAGCCGCTCCGGCGTCCGGTGCCGGCGCCCCGGGTGACGGGACGGCCTCGGGCGCGGCCGGCGGGAGTTCCGCGGGCGTGGCCTCCTCAGGCAGGGCCGATGCGCGTGGGAACCTGGCGGACGAGAGCTGGAAGGCCACCCTCGGCGGCGTCCTCCACGGCCTCGTCATCGGCCTCGTGGTGGGCGTGCTGGGATCGTTCCAGCACCTCAACGCCTTCGTGTGGCACGTGGGTGAGGGCGGCGTGATCGTTCCGTGGGGCCTCGTGCTCGCGCTCGTCCTCGCGGTGGTCGGACTCTGGCACATGAGCGTGCTCTACCGCAGTACCATCGTCACCGTCATCACCGCGGCGGCCATCTCCGGCGTGGCGTATGCGCTCGCGCAGCCGTCCTTGTGGCCGGGAGCCGATCTCGTGGTGACCGGTTCGCTCCGGTCGCTCGTGTGGCTCTTCGCACCGATGATCGCCGGGGCCGTGTTCGTGTTCGCGACTCCGGGCCGGCGCGCGGGCCGCACAGGGGCGCAGCGGGGACCCGCAGACGCAGAGCAGGACAGCAGCACGGGACGGTAGGACCCATGACGGACAACGAGAACCACGACGATGTGAACGGCACGGGCGACTGCCCGGACGCCTTCGACGTGCTCCCGGCCTCCACCGGCGCGATCGAGTCCGAGGCCGAACCCGGTGGCGAGGCCGAAGGCGTGCCCGAGCCGGGCTCCGCACCCGAGGCCGAGCCGTCTGCACCCGAGGGTGAGCCGTCTGCACCCGAGGGTGAGCCGTCTGCACCCGAGGGCGAGGTGCCTGTGGACGAGGCGGGACCTGAAGGTGAGCCCGAGCCGGAGCCCGCGTCTGCTGTGCCGGAGGAGGCTCCCGCCGAGGCGGCATCGGCGGAGTCCGCCCTGAAGAGCGCCGAGCCCGAGGCTGCAGCCCCGGACACCTCGTCCGCACCATCCACGGCTGGGCACGAGCCCGAGACTCCCGCCGAGCCCGAGACTCCCTCCGAGCCCTCGGCGGCGGAGAACTCGGCTGCATCCTCGGCACCGGAGGGCGTGGCTGAGACGGCCGGGCCTGCAGAAGTGATCGCAGGCTCCGAACCCACTGGTCCTGAGGCTGAGCCAGAGACCGCAGTGCCTCAGCCTGAGCGCGCGGTGGCGGAACCCATCCCCACCGTCTCGGAACCCGAGCCCGAGCCCGCAGATCCCGAGCCTGCACTCACAATGCCTGAGCCTGAGCCTGAGCCTGAGCCCGACGCCGCTTCCGCCTCGGCCTCCACGTCCGAGCACGCTCCGGCGTCGCACCGGCGCAGAGGACGCGCAGCAGCGCTCTCCGGCCTCGCCGCGGCCGTCGTGGTGGTGGGCGGCTATCTGGGTCTGGCGTACTGGCAGTCCGGGTCCCTCCCCGCCTCTGCGCAGGCCGCGGGAGTCGACCTCGGCGGCATGAGCGAGGACGAGGCGATCACCGCGCTGCAGACGGGGACGGAGGATCCCGCGGCGCAGGAGCTCACGGTGACCGCGGGTGAGACGGAGGCGACCCTCGATCCTGCTGCGGCCGGCCTCTCGGTGGACGCCGAGGCCACCGTGGACGCGGCGCTGGGCTTCTCCGTGGATCCGCGCGTGGTGTGGGACCGGCTGTTCGGCGACGACGAGCTCGATCTCGTCCTGGGCACCGAGGAGGAGAAGCTCGCCCCCGTGCTCTCCACGACCGCCGAGGACCTCTCCCGCGAACCGGTGGACGCCACGCTCACCGTGGACAGCGGCACGCCGGAGGTCACCGAGTCCGCAGACGGCCTCGTGGTCACCGCGGAGGATCTGCGCACCGCTCTCACCGAGCAGTGGCTGCGCACGGACGGCCCGCTGACGGTCGAGCCGGAGCGCACCGCACCTGCCGTTACGACCGAGGCCGCGGAGCGGGCACGTGCGGACATCGCGGAGCCCGCGCTCTCCGACGACGTGGTCATCGAGGCGGATGACGACGGCCGGACGCACAGCCTCACCGTCTCGCCGGAGGTGCTGGCCTCCACCCTCCGGTTCGAGCCCTCCGAGAGCGCGCTCGCGCCCGTCTTCGACGAGAAGGCACTCCGCACCGAGGTCTTCGACGCCAACCCGGGCGTGGGGAAGGAGCCGGCGGACGCCTCCTTCCGCGTGAACGGCGACTCGCTCACGGTGGTTCCGGCGCAGGCAGGCGTGGGCGCTGACCCGGAGGAGCTCGCGGACCAGGTGGGCGAGGCGATGGTCTCCGAGTCCCGCACCGGCGAGATCACCCTCACGGAGACGGAACCGGACTTCACGACTCAGGACGCGGAGAAGGCGGACGTCTCCCAGACCGTCGCGGAGTTCTCCACCCCGTACTCCTCCTCTCCCGCACGCGACACCAATCTCCGGGTCGCCACGGACAAGGTCCGCGGCACGGTGCTGCAGCCCGGCGAGCAGTTCTCCCTCAACGAGACGCTGGGCGAACGCACGGCGGCGGCCGGGTACAAGCCCGCGGGGGTGATCTCCGGCGGGCAGATGAAGGAGGACTTCGGCGGAGGCGTCTCCCAGGTCTCCACGACCCTGTTCAACGCGGCGTTCTTCGCAGGGTTCGACCTCGACGAGCACCAGGCGCACTCCCGCTACATCTCGCGCTACCCGGAGGGGCGGGAGACCACTCTGGACTGGACCTCGATCGACCTGAAGTTCACCAACACCACGGATGCCCCGGTTGTCCTCGACATGCACCTGGCCGGCGGCGAGGTCGTGGCGCGCGTGCTGGGGAGTGAGAAGGCGGACGTCGAGGCCTCGGCCTCGGACCGCTTCAACTTCACCTCGCCGAGCACGGTGACCGAGTCCGGTCCGAGCTGCACACCGCAGTCGCCGGGACAGGGCTGGTCGATCACGATCTACCGGACCATCAAGGATCCGAGCAGCGGCGCGGTCGTGTCGAAGGACGACTTCACCACCGTCTACCGTCCTGTGAACCGCGTGGTCTGCGAGGACTGAGCGCGGCTGCGGCGGCGGACGGACTGCGGCGGAGATCGAACCCGCGTGGTCTGCGAGGACTGAGCGCGCAGGCGGAACCGGCAGGACCGGCGGAGCCCGCGGTTCAGCGTGCGGCGTACCAGCTGCGCTGGCTCACGGTCGCGCCCAGGGACTCGAACAGGCCCAGGGATGCGGCGTTGTCCGCCTCCACGTCTGCGAGGTAGGAGCGCACGCCCCTGCCCGAGGCCGTGGCGAGGGCGGCACGGACGACCGCCCGCCCGGCGCCTCGGCGGCGGAGATCCGGACGGGTGATGAGGTTGGTCACGACCGCCCAGCGGTTGACCTCCGCCATGCGGCAGTGCGCCACCGGGGTGGTGGACCCGTCCGGGTGGTGGGCGAGTGCCGTGACGAACTGCACCTGCTCTCCGCCGCGCACCAGGGCGGCGTAGGCTTCCCGCCCGGGGGAGTCCGGGCCGTGGCCCAGTGCCGTGATGTACTGCTCCGAGGCGGTGTCCGAGACCTCGATGCTCAGGCCCGGGAGCGCGACATCCGCGGCGCGGGTGGCACCGGCCGCGGCCTCCCGCGTGGAACCCGTGAGCACGAGGGTGGCAGCGGACGGGGTGTAGCCGCGTTCGCGCAGCAGCGGTCCCAGCTCGCGGCACTCCTCGGCGAGGGTGCTCGAGGCGTCTGCGGAGTAGATCTGCACGACGGGAGGCTGCCCGCGTTCGGCGTACCAGGCCTCGCATGCGTCGAGCGCCTGCGCTGCGGGCATGCCGGGGGAGGCGATGGGCAGCGCGGAGTTCGCCCGCCGTGAGCCCGCCTCCGGGGAGCTGCGCAGCAGCCAGCCGGTCTGGACGAAGTCGTCCGATTCGCTGAGCTCCGCCCGGACGTTGTCCGCGTGGAGCCACGTGCTGCCCGCAGGCAGCCAGGCTCCCGCGGAGACGAGGCGAAGGCTCGAGGCGGAGAGGACCTGATGCGGGCGCCCGGTGCGCACGGGTGCGGGCGGCACCTCGTGCGCGAGCAGGATGTCCGCGCGGGGGATCACGGCGCTGCCGCGCTTCGTGGAGACCGTCACGGAGGAGGCATCCGCCGCCTCGACCGTGCCGAGCGCATCCGTGGCACCCTCTCCGGACCGGTACCGGATCACGACGCGCATGCCTTCGCGCAGTTCCATCACTACCTCAGCTTCCTCACGGGCGTCCTCCGCGGACGAGTGCACCGGACCACTCTACGGGGGAGGGCTCAGCGGATCCTCCTCCGGTAGACGAGGATCGCGATGCCGTAGGCGACGAGGAGCATTCCCGCGCACCAGGCGAGGGCGACCCAGATCCCCGCTCCCACCGGCTGTTGGGCGAACAGCGCCCTGATCGCGTCCACGACCGAGGTCACAGGCTGGTTCTCCGCGAACCACGCGATGGGTCCGGGCATCGAGGCGACGGGCACGAAGGCCGAGCTGACGAACGGGAGGAAGATCAGCGGGTAGCTGAATGCGCTTGCGCCGTCGACGGTCTTCGCTGACAGCCCCGCGATCACGGCGATCCATGTCAGAGCGAGGGCGAAGAGGATCAGGATTCCGGCCACCGCCAGCCACGCGCCCAGCGAGGCGCCCGTGCGGAAGCCCAGGGCGAAGGCCGTGCCGATGACCACCCCGAGGGAGACCACATTGGCCACGAGCGAGGTGAGCACGTGCGCCCAGAGCACGCTCGAGCGTGCGATCGGCATCGACTGGAAGCGCTCGAAGATGCCTCCCTGCATATCCAAGAACAGCCGGTATGCGGTGTATGCGATCCCGGACGCGACAGTGATGAGCAGGATCCCCGGAAGCAGGTAGCTGACGTACGCCTCGTCGGTTCCCGTGTCGATCGCACCGCCGAACACGAAGACGAAGATCAGCATCAGCGCGATCGGCATGATCGCGGTGGTGATGATGGTGTCCGGACTGCGGAGGATGTGGCGCAGCGACCGGCCGGTGAGCGCACCGGCGTCGCCGAGGACGTGGGCGGTCATCGGGGGCCTCCTTCAGTCCGTGCCGCGTCCTGCGGCACCGTTGCATCTTCCGGCGCCATGGCATCCTGAGCCCGTGGGGCCTCGGCGGCATCACCGCCGACGAGGGCGAGGAAGACCTCCTCGAGGGTCGGCTGCTTCTCCACGTACTCGACCGTGGCGGCGGGGAGGAGCCGCTTCAGCTCCGCGAGTGTGCCGTGCCGGATGATCGTGCCCTCGTGCAGGACCGCGATGCGGTCGGCGAGCTGTTCGGCCTCGTCGAGGTACTGCGTGGTCAGCAGTACTGTCGTGCCGCCTGCGGCGAGCGCTTTCACCGTCTGCCACACCTCGATGCGCGCCTGAGGGTCGAGCCCAGTGGTTGGCTCGTCGAGGAAGACGATCGGCGGATCGCCCACCAGGCTCATGGCGATGTCGAGCCGCCGCCGCATCCCGCCCGAGTACGTTCCGGCCCTGCGGCCGCCCGCGTCCGTGAGCGAGAAGCGGGCGAGCATCCTGTCCGCCACCGGGCCCGGATCCGGCAGGTGGCGCAGCCTCGCGACCAGCACGAGGTTCTCCCTGCCGGTCAGCACCTCGTCCACCGCCGCGAACTGTCCGGTCAGGCTGATCGACAGGCGCACGTCACCAGCCTGGGCTGCGACGTCGAAGCCGTTCACCGTGGCTGTGCCTCCGTCGGCCTTGAGCAGGGAGGACAGGATCCGCACCAGAGTCGTCTTCCCCGCGCCGTTGGAGCCGAGCAGTGCGACGATGCTGCCGGGCTCGACGTCGAGGTCGACGCCGCGCAGCACCTGCAGCTCCCGGTAGGACTTGGTGATGCCTGCGAGCCGGATCGCGGGCTCCGTGCGAGCCGGCTCCGTGGCCGTGGCGGTCATGACTCCTTCTCCTCACCGGTGCGGCGCTCGGCCCCGTCGATCGTCTGCCGGAGGCGCTCGCGCTCCTTGTCGATCCACTGCCTGCCCGCGTATGCCTGCGCGAATGCCTCGATGAACTCGACCGGATCGTCGCCGACGACCGCACGCAGCGGGGTCGCATCAGCGGCTGCCCGCTCCCACAGCTCCACGAAGTCGTCGAACATCGTGACGAGGGTGTCGGCGTCGGAGACGGGCCCATTCACCAGCAGGTAGCGCTGACCTGCCTTCGCGGCGCTCAGGTACGGTTCTGGCAGTGCCTTGATCCTTGCGACGCTCTGCCTGTACTGCTTCTTCTGCTCGAGCGATCCGGTGAGGTACTCGATCCATTTGGCGGCCATGTCAGGCCCCTTCCTTCTCGGTGTTCTCTGACAGGTCCGTCTGCTCCGATGAGCCTGTGTCTTCCGGCGAGCCCGTGTCTTCCAGTGGCCCCGTGCGGTCCGCTTTGTGTGCGGCATCCGGGCGGAGCTGCTCGATGCGCTCGGAGAGGAGGCCCCAGGTCCGCCAAAACTCGGTGAGGCGGTCGCGCCCCGTGGGGTTCAGCGAGTACACCTTGCGCGGCGGTCCCTTCTCCGAGGGGACCCTCTCCACGTCCACGAAGCCCCGCTGCTCGATCCGGACGAGCAGCGCGTACACGGTGCCTTCCGCGATCTCAGTGAAGCCCTGCTCTCGCAGCCATGCCGTGATCTCGTACCCGTACGCCGCCCTTTCGGCCAGGATCGCCAGGACGATGCCCTCGAGGGTGCCCTTGAGCATCTCCGTCATCTGACTTGCCACTGTGCGCCCCCTTTCTACTCGGTGACACTCAGTACCGCTACACAGTAACGCTGAGTACCGCTACTTGGCAACACTGAGTACCTGTGGGTTCCGCGAGCGCGGGGCGGACCAGGGAGTACCCTTGTGGGGAGTGGATCCGACCCCTTAGGAGAAGTGACCGTGACCTACGTCATCGCGCAGCCGTGTGTGGACCTCAAGGACAAGGCGTGCATTGACGAATGCCCTGTGGACTGCATCTACGAGGGCGAGCGTTCGCTCTACATCCACCCGGACGAATGCGTGGACTGCGGCGCCTGCGAGCCCGTCTGCCCGGTGGAGGCGATCTACTACGAGGACGACACCCCGGAGGAGTGGGCCGAGTACTACAAGGCGAACGTCGAGTTCTTCGACGACCTGGGCTCGCCCGGCGGGGCCGCGAAGCTGGGCAACATCGGCAAGGACCACCCCTTCATCGCTGCGCTTCCCCCGCAGAACCAGGACGCCTGAGCCCCCGGCCGGGCCCACGAGCACCACAGAGGACGAGACATTGCGCGCTGAGCCGTACACCGCCGGATTCGGACTGGACCTCCCCGGGTACCCCTGGGACTCGCTGACCCCCTACCGGGAGACGGCCCAGCGCCATCCCGGCGGAGTCTGCGACCTCTCCATCGGCACGCCCGTCGATCCCACGCCGGCGGTGATCCGCGAGGCGCTGGCCGCCGCCGCGGACTGGCCGGGCTACCCCACGACCCAGGGCACGCCCGAGCTCCGCGAGGCCATCGCCGCCTTCTGCCGCGAGGTGTTCGGCGCACAGCTGGACCCCGCGCGTGAGGTCCTCCCGCTCGTGGGCTCCAAGGAGGCGGTCGCCTGGCTCCCCACCCTGCTGGGTCTGCGGCAGCGAGGGCTGGCCGTGGCACACCCGGCCGCGGCCTACCCCACGTACGCGATGGGTGCGGAGATCGCGGGCCTGCCCGCGCGCGTGGTGGACGCGGACGAGATCCTCTCAGGCGCCGACCTCTCCGGCGTGGGCCTCCTCTGGGTCAACTCGCCGGGCAACCCCACCGGGCGCGTGCTCACCACCCGGGAGCTCGCGCGGATCGTCGAGGCCGCGCGCGCCGCGGGCGTCGTCATCGCCTCGGACGAGTGCTACGCCACCCTGGGGTGGGAGGGCGCGGAGGTCGCCCCGAGCATCCTCGACCCCGCCGTGACGGGCGGCGACCACACCGGCCTGCTGTCCGTCTACTCGCTGTCCAAGCAGTCCAACCTCGCAGGCTACCGGGCGGCGTACCTCGCGGGGGATCCCGTGCTGGTGGAGAACCTGCTGACTGCGCGGAAGCACGCCGGCATGATCATGCCGGGGCCGGTCCAGGAGGCCATGATCGCCGCACTCGGCGATGCGGCGCACCGGAGTGCGCAGAAGGAGCTCTACCGCGCACGCCGTGCGGTGCTGCGGCCTGCGGTCGAGGCGTTCGGCCTCCGGATCGACCACTCCGAGGCGGGGCTCTACCTGTGGGGAACCCGCGGGGAGGACTGCTGGGAGACCATCGGCGCACTGGCCGAACTGGGCATCATCGCAGGTCCCGGAGCCTTCTACGGGGAGGCCGGCGCGCAGCACGTGCGCATCGCCCTGACCGCCTCCGACGCGGTGATCGCGGAGGCCGCGAGTCGTCTGCGCGGGGCATAATACACTACCGTGGTGTGATTTCGTGTGACCTCCACAGTCGAGTAGTCTTTCCCCGACTCTGAAACGATTCTGAATCCCCTCTCAGCGTGAGCTGAGTACCAAGACGAGAGGTGTCGTATGACCCAGGATGCAGTGCTGCGCACAGGCGGCAAGGACCTCGCACTGGAGTCCGTCGAGGCCACCGAAGGAAATTCGGGGCTGAGGATCAGCAAGCTCCTGGGGGAGACCGGCACGGTCACCTACGACCCGGGATTCGCGAACACCGCGTCGCTGAAGTCGGACATCACCTACATCGACGGCGACGCCGGCGTCCTGCGCTACCGCGGCTACGACATCGAGGAGCTCACGGAGAAGTCGACCTTCGTCGAGGTCGCCTACCTGCTCATCTACGGCGAGCTCCCCACCCCGGACCAGCTCGCGGCCTGGGACGCGCGGCTGCGCCGCCACACGCTGCTGCACGAGGACATGCGCCGGTTCTTCCAGGCGTTCCCCTACGACGCCCACCCCATGCCGATGGTCTCCGCGTCCATCGCGGCGATGTCCACGTTCTACCAGGACAGCCTCAGCGTCCACGACGAGGAGCAGATCGACCTCTCCACGGTCCGGCTGCTCGCCAAGATGCCCACGATCGCCGCCTTCGCACACCGCAAGGCGCAGGGTCTGCCCGTGGTGTTCCCGGACAACGACCTGGGCCTCGTGGAGAACTTCCTCCGCGTGAACTTCGGCTTCCCGTCCGAGCAGTACGAGATCGACCCGCTCGCGGCGAAGGCCCTCGACCAGCTCTTCATCCTGCACGCGGATCACGAGCAGAACTGCTCCACCTCCACCGTGCGCCTCGTGGGCTCCTCGCAGGCCAACCTGTACCAGTCCATCTCCGCCGGCATCAACGCTCTGGCCGGCCCGCTGCACGGCGGCGCGAACTCCGCGGTGCTGGAGATGCTCGAGGACATCAAGGCCTCCGACGACGGTGCCAAGTCCTTCATGGAGCGCGTGAAGAACAAGGAGGACGGCGTCCGGCTCATGGGCTTCGGGCACCGCGTCTACAAGAACTACGACCCGCGCGCGGCGATCATCAAGAAGACCGCGGACGAGGTGCTGGAGAAGCTCGGCGGCAACGACGAACTGCTGGACCTCGCCAAGAGCATCGAGGAGATCGCGCTGGCCGACGACTACTTCGTCGAGCGCAAGCTCTATCCGAACGTGGACTTCTACACCGGCCTCATCTACAAGGCCCTGGGCTTCCCCACGAACATGTTCACGGTCCTCTTCGCCGTGGGCCGCCTGCCGGGCTGGATCGCCCAGTGGCGCGAGATGATCACGGATCCGGAGACCAAGATCGGCCGTCCCCGCCAGATCTACACCGGCTCCGGGCTGCGTCAGTACACCCAGCTGCACGAGCGCTGAGCCGCGCACACGCAGAGAAGCGCCCCGCTCCCGGAACCGAACCGGGAGCGGGGCGCTTTCGCACGTCTGCGGTCTCTGTGTGTGGAGCCCGGTCGCCTCATACGCCCACCATGCATGGCAGGGGTGAGGGGCCGGAGAAAGTGACCGGCCGACGGCCTCAGCCTCCCTCGCGGCCGTAGGTGAGCCTGCGCAGCAGCATCTCTGCGGGTCCGCGGGTACTACGGTCCTCGAACATCGCCGCGAGGACGCAGGAGAGGAGCCACACCGCTGCGGCCAGCGTGAATGCACTGGCGGTGGTGATCCTCTCCCCGAGGCCGAGGCCCCAGGCGGTGAGCACGGGCGCGAAGACGAGCGACTGGAACAGGTAGAAGCTCAGCGAGCGCTTGCCCACCGCGGCGATGGCACGCGCGGGCCGCGCGATGAGCAGGGGGTGCTCGTGGAGCGCGCGCCGGCCGAGGCGGAGTGCGAGGAGCCCGAACAGGGCCGCATAGCCCAGCCCTCCCGCCACGCCGGTGACGGAGTGGAGACCGATGAGCATCCACTCCGAGGTCTCGGGCAGGTGCAGGACGCCGGCGAATGCCAGCGCCTGGGGCAGGCCGCCCAGCACGCCCACCGTGATGCCCGTCCAGGCGATCCGCACGAGGCGTCCCCGGTGGGCGGCCGGGTCGTCGAGCAGGCCGTGACGGGCGGCGAGCCAGCCGAGGACCATCGCGAGCGGAACCGCGAGCATGAGCACCGTCCCCGGCGTGCTCAGCGCCCACATGCCGAGGCGGGATGCTGCGGCGAGAAGGTAGTTCGGCTGGCCCGCGGTCATGTCCGTGAGCGGGCTGCCGGTGCCGCCGGTCTCCATCCCCGCCGCGATCTCGGCGGTGACCTCCGCGGGCAGCAGGGTGAGCAGGAATCCGGAGACCAGGCCGAGCAGTGCGCCCAGCGCCAGCAGGCTGCCGAAGATCCAGGCGACGATCCGCAGGGTGCGATCCGTCCGGGAGAAGAACAGCCCGCCCACCACGAGCCCGGCGAGACCGTAGGCGCCCAGGATGTCCCCGTGGAAGAGGAGGAGCGCGTGGAGGGCGCCGAAGGCGATCATCCACCAGTGACGGCGCCGGAGCATGCGTCTCACGGCGTCCGCGGGCACACCGCGCGCAGCGCGGGAGACGGAGAACTGGACCATGCCGTAGCCGAACAGGAACGCGAACAGCGGGTAGACGCGGCCGTCCACGAGGGTGAGCGAGGCGGTGGCGAGGACGGTGTCGAGGGTGTCGCCGTCCGTGGGGTGCGCGGAGGACAGCCCCGTCGGATGCCCCCACAGGTGCCAGGAGACGTTCGCCACGGCGATGAGCAGGAGCATGAGGCCGCGCGCGAGGTCGGGGGCGAGGGCGCGTCCGGCACCGGCCTGTGCTGCGGACTCGGCCTGTGCCGTCCGAGCGGATTCGGCCGGAGCCGCCGGATCAGCCGGAGCGATCGAGGCCTCGGGGGCGACCGAGGCCTCGGGGGCGGCCGGGACCGGTGGCGGAGAGCTCGGCCGGGGCGGCGGCACACCCGGCCTCGGCGGCGGGTCCTGCGGCAGGGGCGGAACGGTCATGGGGCCTCCTGGGACGGCCGCGCCCGGTGCTGGAGGTCAGCACCGGGCGCGGGAGGTGAGGGCAGGCGCCCGGGGCGCCCGGCCGGTGTGTCAGTGCAGGTCCGGGTTGAGCTCGATGCCCTTCGCGGTGCGTGCGTGCGCCTCGACCGCACCGGTGGAGCCGTTGCGGCGCAGGAGGACGTTGTCCGCGCCGGAGAGCTCCGCGGCCTTCACCACGCGCCCGTCCTCGGACATGAGGGCCACCGGGGTGCCGGCGGTGACGTAGAGCCCGGCCTCCACGATGCAGTCGTCGCCCAGGGAGATGCCGATGCCGGAGTTCGCCCCCAGCAGCGTGCCGGAGCCCACCGTGATCTTCCGGGTGTTGCCGCCGGAGAGGGTGCCCATGATGGAGGCGCCGCCGCCGATGTCCGTGCCCTCGCCCACGACGACGCCCTGGGAGATGCGCCCCTCGACCATCGCCGAGCCGAGGGTGCCGGCGTTGAAGTTCACGAAGCCCTCGTGCATGACGACGGTGCCGGGGGCCAGGTGGGCGCCGAGGCGGACGCGGTCGGCATCGCCGATCCGCACGCCGGAGGGGATCACGAAGTCCGTCATGCGCGGGAACTTGTCCACGCCGAACACGGAGACGGTGCCCCGTGCGGCGAGCCGGGCGCGGGTGACCTCGAAGCCGTCCACCGCGCAGGCGCCCGCGGAGGTCCAGACGACGTTGTTGAGCTGGCCGAAGAGGCCGTCGAGGTTGAGCGAGTTGGGGCGGACGAGGCAGTGGGAGAGCGCATGGAGGCGGAGATAGGCGTCCGCGGCGCCTTCCGGGGCCGCATCGAGGTCGACGGTGACCGTCATCACGGCTGCGGTGGTGCCGCGCGCGGAGTCCTCGCCCGCGAGGGGGGCCAGGACGGAGGGGTCGACGGCCGCCGCGGCGGCCTCGGCGGCGAGCTCCGCGGTGCTCGCGAGGACGGGCTGGGGGAACCAGACGGACAGGACGGAATCGGAGTGCGACGTGGCGAGGCCGACGCCGGCGGCGAAGCGTGAAGTCATGCCCCCAGCCTATCCGGCTCCCGGCCGATCCCCGGCCCGCGGCCCCCACTACAGTGGAGCCCATGAGCGCAGACGCATCCCACCCGGACACCGGCCCCGCCGGCGCCGCCCCCACTGAGACCGCCCCCACGGACACGGACCTCCTCGAAGCCGCCCTCACTCGCCCCGCTGAGCTCACCGCGCGGCTCTGCGACATTCCCTCGGTCTCCGGGGACGAGGCGCGCCTGGCCGACGCCGTCGAGGAGCTGCTGGGCAGGATCTCCGCCGGCCCGGGACCGGACCTGGAGATCGTGCGCGACGGCGACGCCGTCATCGCCCGCACGCGGCTCGGCCGTGCCGAGAGGGTGCTGGTGGCCGGCCACCTCGACACCGTCCCGATCGAGGGGAACGTCCCGAGCACGCGCCGCGAGCTCGACGGCGAGGAGGTCGTCTGGGCCCGCGGGGCGTGCGACATGAAGGCGGGCGTGGCGATGCAGCTCGTCACCGCCGCGGCCCTCCGCGCACCCGTGAGGGACGTCACCTGGGTCTTCTACGACCACGAGGAGGTCGATGCCGCGCTCAACGGGCTGGGGCGCGTCGCCGCGAACCGCCCGGATCTCCTCGAGGCCGACCTCGCCGTGCTCGGCGAGCCCTCCGACGCGGGGATCCAGGGCGGCTGCAACGGCACCATGCGCGTGGACGTGCGCACCACCGGCGTGCGCGCACACTCCGCACGCGCCTTCATGGGCGTCAACGCCATCCACGCGCTCGCGCCCGTGCTGGCCGTCCTCGCCGCACACGAGGCGGAGACGGTGACGGTGGACGGCCTCGACTACCGCGAGTCCCTCTCCGCGGTGGGCATCCGCGGGGGAGTCGCAGGCAACGTCGTCCCGGACGAGTGCGTGGTGAGCGTGAACTACCGCTTCGCCCCCTCCAAGTCCGGCGCCGAGGCCGAGGCCCACCTCCGCGAGCTGTTCGCCGGGTACGAGGTGGAGGTGACGGATCTGTCCGAGGGCGCCCGGCCCGGCCTCGACCGGCCCATCGCCCAGGCCTTCGTCGAGGCGATCGGGGCGGAGCCGGCGCCCAAGCTGGGCTGGACGGACGTCGCGCGCTTCTCCGCGCTGGGTGTGCCGGCCGTGAACTTCGGTCCGGGCAACCCGCTGTACGCGCACAAGGCGGACGAGCACGTTGCGTGCGCGGAGGTCTCCGCCGCATGCCGCAGTCTGCTCGCCTTCCTGGAGCCGGAGCGGTCCCGGTGAGCAGGCGGAGCCGGGTGACGGGACCCCTGCATCTGCGCGGTCCCGCCGTGCCGCCCACCACCGCGGACGAACGTCTGCTGGACGACGACCGGGCGGGTGCGCCGTGGGTGCACACGGACCCGTGGAGGGTCATGCGGATCCAGGCGGAGTTCATCGAGGGCTTCGGCGCGCTCGCGGAGCTCGGCCCGGCGGTCGCGCTGTTCGGCTCCGCCCGGCTGGGCGCGGGCACGCCGGAGTACGCGCTCGCGGAGGAGATCGCCGCCGGGATCGCCAGGGCCGGCGGCGCCGTCATCACCGGGGGAGGCCCGGGGATTATGGAGGCGGGCAACCGGGGAGCGGCCGGAGCGGAGGGCGTCTCGGTGGGCCTCGGCATCGAGCTCCCCTTCGAGGCCGGCCTCAACGACTGGGTGCACCTGGGCATGAGCTTCCGTTACTTCTTCGTGCGGAAGACGATGTTCGTCAAGTACTCGCAGGGCTTCGTGGTGCTGCCGGGCGGGTTCGGCACGCTCGACGAGCTGTTCGAGGCGCTCACGCTCGTGCAGACGCGGAAGGTCACGCAGTTCCCCATCGTGCTCGTGGGGCGCGACTACTGGGGCGGTCTCGTGGACTGGCTCACCGACACGGTGCTGGCGCACGGCACGATCTCCGAGGCGGACACGCGCCTCTTCACCGTCGTGGACACCGCGGAGGAGGCGCTCGCCGCACTCGCGCCCTGCCTCGACCCGCTGCCGGACGGACCGGAGGGAGCGTGAGCGACGGTGCGTCCGTGAGCGGAGCGGGGGAGCTGCGCGTGGGCGGGCTCGTGGCCGGCCCCGGCGCGCCCGCGGTGATGACGGTCGTCAACCGCTCCGTCGACTCGTTCTTCGAGTCCGCGGACTCCACGGAGGCGGCGGTGCGCGCGGCGGGCGCGGCCCATGCCGCGGGTGCGGCCGTCGTGGACATCGGCGGAGTGCGCGCCGGCCGTGGGCCGCACGTGAGCACCCAGGAGGAGATCGACCGGATCTGTCCGGTCATCGCCGCCGTCCATGAGCAGCTGCCGGACCTCGTGATCTCCGCGGA
The DNA here is from genome assembly GCF_039531405.1 of Brevibacterium salitolerans. Lineage (NCBI taxonomy): Bacteria > Bacillati > Actinomycetota > Actinomycetes > Micrococcales > Brevibacteriaceae > Brevibacterium > Brevibacterium salitolerans. The sequence goes on from NZ_BAAAPZ010000002.1 coordinate 131,938, forward strand.
CACCTACCGTGCTCCCGTGGCCCGGGCGGCGCTCGCGGCCGGGGCACGGATCCTCAACGACACCTGGGCGGGTGCGGACCCGGAGCTGCCCGAGGTCGCAGCCGCGGCCGGTGCCGGCATCGTCTGCTCCCACACCGGCGGACTGGCCCCGCGCACGGATGCCCACCGCTCCCGCTACGGACTGCTGCCCGGGGACGTGGTCACGGATGCGCTCGACGGGGTCGCCGCTCTTGCGCGGAGGGCACGGGAGGCCGGGGTGCCGGCCGCGAGGGTGCTGGTGGATCCCACCCCGGACTTCGGGAAGAACACCCGGCACTCCCTCCTGCTGCTGCGCAGGATCGAGGAGTTCGCACGGCTGGGGATGCCGGTGCTGCTCGCGATCTCGCGCAAGGACTTCATCGGTGAGGCGGTGGGGGCCGCGACCCCGGCGGAGCGCCTGCCGGCCACGCTCGCGGCGACCGCCTACGCCGTGGAGCACGGCGTCTCCGTCATCCGCACGCACGACACCGCCGCGACCGTCCAGGTCATCGACATGGTCACCGCGCTCATGGGCACCCGCGAACCGCGCAGGAGCGTGCGCGGACTGCGCTGACGCCCCCGCGTCCTCCGGGCCTCCATTCCTGCCTCCGGCTGCGGCCCGGCCGGGCGCGTACGGACTGCGCTGACGATTCCGGCCCGTCGCTCAGGCGCCTGTGAGACCATGGGCGCATGCCGATCTGGATCGTAGTGGGCGTGTGCGCCGCCGTCTTCCTCCTCTGTATCGCCGTCGCGGGCGCCCGCGGTGCCTTCGACTCCGGCATGGGCGCGCGGGAGGACGATCTGCCGCCCGCACAGCGCCTGCCTGAGGCCCCCACCGCAGAGGACCTCGCCGGACTGCGCTTCACCCCGGTGCTGTGGGGATACCGGCCGGCGGAGGTCGACGCCGCGCTCGCCGCGCTGCGCGAGAGGCTGGCGGAGTACGAACGTGCGGAGGCCGCGGGTGCCGCGCACCGGACCGCGCGGGTGCCGGATCCCGCGCACGGCGCCGCAGCAGAGGCACCCGCGGAGGCCTCGGGCGCGGACCGGCCCGCCCACCCGTGAGCGGCGCCCGCGCCTCCGCGGAGACCCGCGCCCGGGACATCCGCACGCGGGAGGCCGCTCCCGTGCTGCTGCCGCGGCTGTTCTCCCGCTCCGCCCTGGACCGGGCGGCCCGCTCCTTCCTCACCCTGCCGTTCTGGCTGCAGGCGCTCAGCGTCTTCCTCGTCTCCCGCTGCGTCTCACTGGCGATTATGGCCATCGTGGTGCGCACCCAGCCGGAGGCCCCCTGGAGCTCCGGAGCGGTCACCACGCTCAACGACTTCCTCAACTTCTGGGACGGCGGCTGGTACTCCCGCGTGGCCCAGGAAGGATACCCGGAGGAGCTGCCCACGGACGGGGAGGGGCGGGTGTTCCAGAACGCCTGGGCGTTCTACCCGCTCTTCCCGTGGCTCACGCGCGTCCTCGGCGGTCTCACGGGAGCGGACTTCGAGACCGTCGCGCCGGTGCTGTCGACGGTGTGCGCGGGCGCGGCCTCCGTGGTCCTCCTCGCGCTGTTCCGGCACGTCACCACACCCGGGCGCGCGCTCACCGGGCTCGCCTTCGTGCTCTTCTTCCCCGCCTCCCCGGTCCTGGGCACGGCCTATGCGGAGGCCCTCACCCTGCTGCTGCAGGCGTGCGCGCTGCTGTGCGTGGTGCAGCGGCGGTACTGGCTCGCGCTCCTCCCCGTGGTCCTCATGGACCTGTCCCGGCCGGTGGGCGTGGCGTTCTCCTTCTTCATGCTCATCCACCTCGTCAGCCGGTTCCTGCGCCGTGCGGAGGATCCCTATCCCCGCCGGGAGGTGGTCTCCTCCTGGGCCCTGGGCGTCCTCTCCTGCGCCGCCGCTCTGCTGCACCCGGCGCATGCCTGGCTGCGCACGGGCTCGTTCACCGCGTACACGGACACCGAGGCGGCGTGGCACACCGGTCAGACGCGCATATTCGTGCAGTGGCTGGACGCCGGCACGCTCTGGATGGGCCCGGCGGGGCCCGCCGTCGTGGTGCTCCTCGTCGTGGCGATGGTCCTGCTCCTCGTCTCGCCCGCGGGCCGGACGATGGGCCGCACCCTCCAGCAGCACTGCTGGGGCTACGGCGTCTACCTGCTGCTCTTCTTCACGCCGCAGACCTCCACCGCGCGGCTCTTCCTGCCGCTCTTCCCGTTCGCGCTCGCGCTGGCGTACGTCCGCTCCTGGGCGCTCCGGGCCGTGGTGCTGCTCGCCTTCACCGTGCTGCAGCTCTTCTGGGTGGGCTGGCTCTGGCACTTCACGCCGCCGGGCGATCTGCCGCCGTGATCCGCGGGCCGCGGCCGGGACGGCGGGGGAGCATTCGACGCCCGCATCCCACCAACGGGCGCAAAATGGTGGATAATCGGTCGTGTAAGCGATACGACGCGAAGGGATTGCTCTCATGGCAGCTCAGAAGCCCCGCACGGGCGATGGACCTCTCGAAGTGACCAAGGAGGGCCGAGGCATGGTGCTCCGCCTGCCTGTGGAAGGCGGCGGACGTCTGGTCATCGAGATCAGCCCGGACGAGGCGAAGGACCTGCAGGACACCCTCGCAGCGGCGCTCGCCTGAGCTGCGCTCCGCCTGCATCTCCACGGCCCCTTCCCCGCCGGCTGCCAGTCAGCCGCGGGAGGGGCCTTCGCCTTTCCTCAGCACCAGCAGTCCCTCGTCCACCGGGAGCAGCAGCCTGCGCAGACCGCTCTGCTCGCCGAGTTCGCGCAGCATCCGCCGCAGGGCCCTCGCCTGCGGTGTGCGGACGGCGGGATCCGCCACGTCCCCGCCCTGCAGCGCGCGGCTGACGACGAGGACGCCGTCGTCCTCCAGCCGGCGCAGCGCATGGGGGACGAGCTCCACGGTGAGCTCCGGCTCCGCGTCGACGACCACGAGGTCGTAGGACCGTTCGGCCAGACGGCCGAGCACGGCGGCGGGCTCGCCGGTGATCATCCTCACCCGGTGTCCCGCGAGCCCGGCGTGGACGATGAGTTCCCGCGCCACCTCCTGGGCGTCGCCGTCCGGGTCGATCGAGGTGAGCGTTCCGGACCGCGGCATGCCCCGGAGCAGGGCGAGGGTGGCGGTCCCGGTGCCGGTGCCCACCTCGATCGCTGAGGCCGGGCGCAGCAGCTCGGTCAGCAGCGTGAGGGTCGCGGAGGAGGTGGGCGGCAGCGCTCGCCTGCGGAACTCGTGTGCGATCGAACGGGCGGCGTCGTCGACCGGAGCGGAGCCGTTGTAGTCGTCGGCCATCCGCGCACTCGCAGCCCAGTCCCGTGCCATGGGACCTCCTCTCAGCTGCGTCGACTCCCCGTACGACGGATCAGTCTAGTTGCAACTCCCTCACGTTCGCGGGGCTGCACTCAGAAGTGACCCCGGTCGCAGGGGGTCACGGAGCGTCCGGGTCCTCCTCGGGGAGGTCCGCCAGAGCGGCCTCGACGGAGGCGGCGAAGGCCGGGAGGTCCACACGGGCGGAGCGCATGTCCACCCGCGGCTGGGAGCGGTCCGCACCCGTGCCCGCGTCCGTGCCCACGAGGGGCGTGCCCTCCTCCCGCCAATGGGGCAGAGCCCGCACCGCGAGCGCCGGCGGCATCTCGCCGCGGGCATTGGGCACGCGCCACCAGGTCACCGTGGAGCCGTAGAGGCTGAGCACGCGTGCGGCGAAGCGCGCCGAGGTGCCGGCCGCCCTGCCCACATCGCCGTAGGCGGCGACCTGACCGGCAGGAATGCACTCCACAGCACGGAGTGTGCGTTCCAGAGCGAGTTCGTCCATAGGAGGAGTCTCCCAGCACTTGTCGGTCGATGCGCGGGTGTGAGGGCAGATGTCGGACGCGCTCACGAGTCTCCCAGTGCTCATGGGCTGCCGCGAGCCGCGGCCGGCACGGAGACGCCTCACGTCGGGTGCAGGACGCCTCAGCGGACGCGGAGTGGCGCACGGGACGTCTTCCGCGTTGGTAGGATCGGGGGCATGTTCGGCATCAATGGCTTCGAGTTGGTCATCCTCGTCGTTGTTGCCCTCCTGGTGATCGGCCCCAAGCGCCTTCCCGAGTACGCGGCTAAGCTCCGCGAGCTCGTCAAGGACTTCCGCCGGATGGCGGAGGGCGCAAAGGACACGGTGAAGAAGGACTTCGGTCCTGCCCTGGACGACTACGACTGGCGGCAGTACGACCCCCGCCAGTACGACCCCCGGCGCATCGTCCGGGAGGCGCTCGCGGAGGAGGACGCCGCCATCCAGGCGGAGCGGGAGCGGAAGGCCGGACGCGGTGCGGGCACCGCCTCCGCACGCGCGAACTCGCAGCAGGCCGCCCCCGCGGCGGAGAAGACCTCGCCGCTCCAGCGTCACCGTGCCCAGCAGGCCGCCCGGACCCCGGGGGCGAGCGCGCCGTTCGACCCCGAGGCCACCTGAGCACAGCTCGATCAGCCTCCTCCAGCTCAGTCTGGCGTCGGCCACCCACCTCGCCTCCGGCAGTGAACCGCTTGTGTGATCACTTTCCCCGGCCGGCCTTGCAAAAACGGCCGGGGAAAGTGATCACACGAGCGGCTTGGAAGGTGGGCACTCCGGTCCGCAGACCCAGGCTCAGCTGGGCCGCAGTCCCAGGCTCTTCCCTGCCAGTGATTCCGTGCGCCGCATCAGCTTCTCCGCCACCTGCGCGATCGCCGCGGGCCCCGGAGACTGCGGGTGGGTGAGGACGGCCGGGACGCCTGCGTCAGCTCCCTCGCGCACCGCCGGGTCCAGCGGCACCTGGCCCAGCAGCGGCACGTGCACGGGGCCTCGTGCCTCCTCGTCCGCCGCCTCGAGCCTGCGGGCGAGGCTGTCCGCCACCGTCCGTCCGCCGCCTTCGCCGAACACCGCGTTGCGGGAGCCGTCCGGCATCTCCATCCACGACATGTTCTCCACCACGCCGGCCACGCGCTGGCCCGTCGAGGTGGCCAGCGCCCCCGCGCGCTCGGCGACCTGCGCGGCGGCCTGCTGCGGCGTGGTGACGATGAGCAGCTCCGAGCCCGGCAGCAGCTGCGCCGTGGAGATCGCGACGTCGCCGGTGCCCGGCGGCAGGTCGAGCAGGAGGATGTCCAGCTCGCCCCAGAACACGTCCGTGAGGAACTGCTCGAGCGCGCGGTGCAGCATGGGACCGCGCCACACGACCGCCTGGCCCGGGTCCACGAACATCCCGATGCTCATGACGGACACGCCGTGGCCGGGCACCGGCAGGATCATGTCCTCGAGCTTGGTCGGCTTGGAGCGCGCGCCCAGCATGCCGGGGATCGAGAAGCCGTAGATGTCCGCGTCGAGGACGCCCACCCGCAGTCCGCGGGCGGCGAGCGCGGCGGCGAGGTTCGCCGTCATCGACGACTTGCCCACACCGCCCTTGCCCGAGGTGACGGCGATGACCCGGGTGAGGCTGTCCGGCTGCGCGAACGGGTTGACCCTGCCGGCGCCGGAGCGGAGCCTGTCCCGCAGGGCGCCGCGCTGCTCCGGGGTCATGGTGCCGAGGGTCAGCTCGACCTCTCCCACCTCGTCCAGGGCCAGGAGCGCGGCGCGCACGTCCCTGCTGATGGTGTCCTGCATGGGGCAGCCGGCGATGGTGAGCAGCACGGTGACGTGTGCCGTGCCGGCCTCGTCCAGCCGCGCGGACTCGACCATGCCCACCTCCACGATGCTGCGGCGGAGCTCCGGGTCGATGACCCCGCGCAGCGCCTCGACGAGGCGTGCGTCGGAGTCGGCACTGGGCAGATCGCGGCTGGGGGACTGTGCCTCTGGGGTGTCGGCCATACGGCTCGATGCTCTCCTCGTGGGTGTGGAACCGGTGTCGTGTGCAGGTGCGCGGCCCGTGGCGGTGCTCAGGCGGGCGGTGCGTGGCAGCCGCAGGTGCACTGCCCGGCCGGCGGGGCCGGGACGTCCTGCGCGGGCTGCCGCGCGGTGTCCAGGTGTGAGCGCGCCTCCTCGATCTCCTCGAGCACGCTGCGCAGCTCCGAGCGGACGAAATCGCGGGTGGCGACCTCGCGCATCGCGATCCGGAGGCTGGCGATCTCCCGGGTGAGGTACTCCGTGTCGGCGAGGTTCCGCTCCGCTCGCTGGCGGTCGTTCTCGAACTCGACGCGGTCACGGTCCGCGCTGCGGTTCTCCGCGAGCAGAATGAGGGGTGCGGCGTAGGAGGCCTGCAGGGAGAGGATGAGGGTGAGGAGGGTGTAGTTCAGTGCCTTGGGGTCGAACTGCAGGGACTCCGGCGCCCACGTGTTCCATCCCAGCCAGACGGCGCAGAAGACCGTCATGCCGACGAGGAAGGCGGGCGTGCCCATGAAGCGCGCGAAGCCCTCGGCCAGCCGGCCGAACGTCTCCGAGGACATCCCCAGCTGGGGCATCCGGCGGCGTGCCGAGCGCGGTGTCTCCAGGCCCGTGCTGCTCATGCGCTCACCTCCGTACGGCTCGTCTCGCGGTTGTCCCGCCAGTCCTCAGGCAGGAGGGCGTCGAGGACGTCGTCGACGGTCACCACGCCCACCAGGTGCTCGCCCTCGTCCGTGATCGGCACGGACACCAGATTGTACGCGGCGAGCAGTGCGGCGACCTCACCGATGGGTGCCTCGGGCGGCAGCGGCTCCACCTCCGTGTCCAGGAGGGTGCCGATCGATTCGTGCGGAGGGTGGCGGAGCATCTCCTGGATGTGCACGATCCCCAGGAACTTCCCGCTGGGGGTCTCCAGGGGCTGACGGCAGACGAACACCGCGGCTGCCACCGCGGCCGGGAGCTCCTGCCGGCGCACGTGCGCCAGAGCCTCCGCGATGGAGGTCTCCGGCGAGAGGATGATGGGCTCCGTCGTCATGAGGCCGCCGGCGGTGTCCTCGTCGTAGGCGAGGAGGGTGCGGACGTCCTCGGCGTCGTCGGGCTCCATCGCCTGCAGGAGCTGCTCCGCGCGCTCGTCGGAGAGCTCGCCCAGGATGTCCGCCGCGTCGTCGGGCTGCATCGTCTCCAGCAGCGTCGCGGAGCGCTCCAGGCCCACGGCGTTGAGGACCTCCACCGCGTCGTCCTCCGGCAGCTCCTCGAGGACGTCCGCGAGCCGCTCGTCGTCGAGCTCGCGGACGACCTCGAGACGGCGCTTCTGGTCGAGCTCGCGGAGGACGTCGGCGAGGTCCGCCGGCTTGGTCTCCTGGTAGGCGGCGATGAGCTGTGTGGCGCTCTGGCTCTCCGCCGCATCGACGGGATGGTCGACCTCGGACCAGTCCAGCTGCAGCGTCTCGCCGCGGCGCCGCAGCGCGGAGAACGCCGTCCGCTGCTCGCTCACACGGCGCACGAAGAGCCGGGCGACCTCCCAGTCGCGGTTGCGCTGCTGCTCGATCCCCACGTCCTCCACGACGACGGGGGAGCCGTCCTCGCGGATGCGCAGGCGCTGGTCCAGCAGGTCAGCCATGACCAGGGTCTCCGTGGCCCGCTTGGCGAAGCGTCGCATGTTCACCAGTCCGGTGGTGATGACGGCGCCCACGTCGATGCTCGTCACCCGTCCGATGGGCACGAACACGCGCCGGCGGCCGGGCACCTCCACGACGAAGCCGATCACCTTGGGTCTGCGCCGCATGGTGGAGCGGTACACGATGACGGCATCGCGGATTCTGCCCACCTGGTCGCCCAAGGGGTCGAAGACCCGGGTGCCGGCGAGGCGGGCGATGAAGATCCGATCCGTGCTGCCGCTCATGCCTCCCATGCTACTTCCCGCGCTCATCCGCGCGGACGGGAGCGGCGCTCCGCTCCCGTCGTTGCGCAGACGGCGCGCAGACGGTGCGGGGTTGCTCCGGGTGCGCCGGGTCAGGACCTGGGCAAGCTCGACCACGACGCCGGAGGGGACGACCGCTCCGGGTGCACTGGGTCAGGACGGCGAGCCGGTCGCCGAGGCGGTGCCGTCCGCCCGCAGACGGGACCAGGCCTCGGCGAGCTCCGGGGCGATCTGCCGCAGCGCGGCGGGCCGCGGCAGCCGGGCAGCAGCTGTCCCACGGGGAACCGCCGGCTCGCCGCCTGCGGACCCGTCTCCGTGCAGGACCTCACTCGCATCCTGCGGACCCGCCGGGTGCGGCACGGCGCTCAGTGCGGCGTCGACGATCGCCAGGGAGAGGGCGTCCGCCGCTGCAGAATTGAGCATGAGGAGGTCGAGCGGGTCCAAAGGCTCGTACGGCTGCCGCGACCCGCCGCCGGCCGCAGCCCCACCGGTGGAGAGCGCGAAGACCGTGTCCCCGTCAGCCAGGGTGTGCGAGGGGTGGATCGCCCGTGCCAGGCCCGCCTGGGCGGACTGCGCGAGCCGGGTGGTCTGCGCGGAGTCCAGCGGGGCATCCGTGACGATCACCGCGATGGTGGTGTTGCCGCGGGTGGCGTCACCGGAGGCGTCCGATTCCCGCAGTACGGCGCTGAGGGAGGGATCACGGCGGGCGGCGGAGTCGATCTCCAGTGCGCGCTCCACCCAGTCGGCGGGCGCGGAGGGGAGCTCCGCGCCCATGCGGGAGAGAACGCCGGCGGCGTGGAGGCGGCCGGAGGGCTCGAGGACGTCGCCCATGGGGTTCGCGGCGACGATCGCCGCGACCAGCCGGCCCGTGGGGGTGCGCAGGCACACGGAGCCCAGCCCGCCGCGCAGCAGACCGCGGCCGATGAAGGCACCCGTGCCCGCACCCACGCTGCCGCGGCGCAGCGGAGCGGACGCGGCGGTCGCCGCACGGTGCGCCGCCAGTCCCAGCTCCGCATCCGGGTGGCGCACCGTCCCGTCCCCGCGGCCCAGGTCGTAGACCGCGGCGGCCGGGACGATGGGCACGAACGCACCGGGCAGTCCGGGTGCGGGGAAGCCCCGGCCGTCCGCGGCCAGCCCCTGCTGCACGCCGCCGGCCGCGGCGAGTCCCCAGGCGCTGCCGCCGGTGAGGACGAGGGCGTCCACGGCCGGCGAGTGGGTGCCCGGGACGAGCACGTCCGTCTCATGCGTGGCGGGGCCCCCGCCGCGCACGTCCCTGCCCGCCACCGCACCGGGCGGGGCCACGATCGCAGTGGTGCCGGTGAGCCAGCCGCCGGCCGTGCGCTCGGCGGAGCCCACCCGGACACCGGGAACGGACTGCACGTCGCCGCCGGGCACCAGCGCGCCCGCGACCTCGCGGAACGGAAGTGTGGGCGGCGTCATGCCGAGGCGCCGCCGGTGCGGTCACGGCGGTCGGCACGCTGCGGCCGTCCGGACAGCTCCTGCACCCAGGCCTCGACCTCCGCACGGGTGCGCGGGAAGCCGGCGGAGAGGCTCTCCACACCGTCCTCCGTGACGAGCACGTCGTCCTCGATCCGCACGCCGATCCCGCGGAACTCCTCGGGCACCAGGAGGTCCGCCTGCTTGAAGTACAGGCCGGGCTCGATCGTGAACACCATGCCCGGCTCCAGCTCCGCCTCGAGGTACATCTCCCGGCGCGCCTGCGCGCAGTCGTGGACGTCGAGGCCCAGGTGGTGGCTCGTGCCGTGGACCATCCACCGGCGATGCTGCTGCCCGCTCTCCGCGAGCGCCTCCTCGACGCTCACCGGCAGGATGCCGAAGTCGTGCAGGCGTGCGGCGATGACCTCCATCGCGGCGGTGTGCACGTCCGCGAAGCGGACGGTGCGGCGGGCGTGCTCGCCGGCGACGGCGAAGGCGGCGTCCGCGGCCTCGAGCACGGCGTCGTAGACCCGGGCCTGCGCCTCGGTGAACGTCCCGGACACCGGCAGGGTGCGGGTGATGTCCGCCGTGTAGAGCGAGTCCGCCTCCGCGCCCGCGTCGAGCAGCAGGAGGTCGCCGGCGCGCACCCGGCCGTCGTTGCGGATCCAGTGGAGGGTGCAGGCGTGGTCGCCCGCGGCCGCGATGGTGTCGTATCCCACCCCGTAGCCGTCGAGGCGGGCGGCGGACTCGAAGCTCGTCTCGACGAGGCGCTCGCCGCGCGCGTGCTCCGGAGCGGCCGGGAGCGCGGCGACGGCGCGGTCGAAGCCCCGGCGCGTGATCGCGACGGCGTGCCGGAGCTGCTCGACCTCGTGCGCGTCCTTGAGCAGCCGGAGCTCGGAGAGGAACTGCTGCAGCTCGTCGTCCCCGGCGTGCGCCGCCTCGAGGTCAGCCGAGACCTGCATGCGGGCGGCGTCGATCTGCGCCTCGACGCCCTGGTCCGCGCCCCGCACCACCCGGACGGAGACCGAGCCGAGGTCCTTCGTGACGGCGTCCATCGCGGTGGAGGAGTCCGCGGTGGCGATGCCGGTGCGCACCCGCATCGAGTCGAGGTCGTCGCGCGCGCCTACCCAGTACTCGCCGTAGCGGGCGTCGGAGAAGAACTCCTCCGTGTCCGCGCCCGCCCGCGGGCGGAACCACAGGACGGCCTCGTGCCCAGGGTCACCGGGGCCGGCGTCCTCACGGGGTTCGAACACCAGCAGCGCGTCCGGTTCGGAGTCGTTCTCCAGCCCGGTGAGGTGGATGAAGGAGGAGTGCGCCCTGAAGCGGTAGTCCGTGTCGTTGGAGCGGACCTTGAGGGGGCCGGCGGGGATCACGAGACGCTCGCCGGGGAAGCGCGCGGAGACGGCGGCGCGACGGGCGGGGGTCCATTCCGCCGCGGCCAGGGGAGCGACGTCCGTGAGCGCGGAGTCGTCCCAGCCGGAGGCGACGAAGTCGCGGAAGGCGGTGGAGGTGGGACGGTGCGAGCGGTTGTTCACGCGGTCCGCGAGCTCCTGCTCCGCCGCGGTCGGGGCGGAGGGTTCGGGCTGCGGCGCTGGGGTCTCTGAGGTCATGGGGCCATGGTAGTCCCGGGCCGGAGCGCTCCCGGGGCGGGGCGGGTACGTACGATGGGCACATGACGGCCGATCTCCACACGCACTCCCGCTACTCCGACGGCACGCAGAGCCCGGCCGATCTCCTCGCCGAGGCCGCCGCCTCTGGCCTTGCGGTCGTGGGTCTCACGGACCACGACACGACCGCCGGATGGGAGCCCGCAGCACGGGCTGCCGCGAGCCTGGACATCGGACTGCTCCGGGGGATGGAGGTGTCCTGCCGCTGGGAGGGCATCAGCGTCCACATGCTCTGCTACCTGCACAGCCCGGAGGGCGCGGAGATCACGGAGACCATCGACGAGGCCCGCCGGGCGCGAGTGGTGCGCAGCAGGACGATCGCGGAGAGGATCGCCGAGGATCACCCGATCACCTGGGAGGACGTACTGGAGATCGCGGGACCGAATGCCACGATCGGCCGCCCGCACATCGCGGACGCCCTGGTGCGCGCCGGGGTCGTCGCGGACAGGACCGAGGCGTTCGGCGCCATCCTCTCCAGCAGCGGCCGCTACTACGTGCCGCTGCCCGTCATCTCACCCCTCGACGCCGTGCGGATGATCCACGAGGCCGGCGGGGCGGCGGTGTTCGCCCACCCGCGCGCCTCCGCCCGCGGCCGCGTGGTGCCGGAGCGGGGGATGCGGGAGATCATCGCGGCGGGCCTCGACGGGCTCGAGGTCGACCACCGTGACAACCCCGCACACGAACGCGCATGGCTGCGGCGGGTGGCAGCGGACGCGGGACTGCTCGTCACCGGTTCCAGCGACTTCCACGGCACCGGCAAGCCCAATCGACTGGGGGAGAACACCACCGCTCGGGACCAGCTCCTGCGGCTGGTGGAGCGCACCGACGGAGTCCCCGCGCTGGGAGTCTGAGCTCAGGACAGGGACTCCGGGTCCCAGCCCTGTGCGGGTGCCGGTGCGCGGACGCGCCGGCGGGTGTCCGTGCCGGGAGTCCGAACTCCCGGCACGAGGTGCCGGAGCTCAGTCCTGCGCGCCGGAGTTCCCGGCGTCCTCACCGGTCAGCCGGGAGCGCCGGCGGCGCCGCTGGGAGGGGCTGGTGCCGCGGGTCTCCTGCACCACGCGGCGCGGCGCCGTCGCGGAGCCGCCCGCTGCGGCGCGGTTCCCGCGCCCGGAGGTCTCTCCCCGGGAGGGCCGGCCGTTCCGGACGCGCTCGCCGGAAGAGGCGTCCTCGCCGGAGCCGCCGCGACGGCGACGGCCGCCTCGGCTCCGGCCCGCGTCCTCGGCGGCCCGGTCCGCACTGCCGGACCCGCGCCTTCCCGCCCCGCGCTTCTCCGTCTTCCCGCCGGCTCCGGCCTCCTCGCCGGCAGAGGCCTGCTCAGCCGCTGCCACCCTGCCGCTGGGCCCTTCGCCGTCGCCGGCCCTGGCCTCGCCGCGGGTGCGCGTGCGGCGAGGGCGGTCCTCCTTCGCGGAGCGCTCACTCGAACGCTTGGAGCGCCCGCTGCCCTGCTCCCGCTCCTCGCCCGCAGCGGGCTGGCGCCGCTTCAGCCGCCCCTTGGTGCCCTGCGGGATGCCGAGCTCCTCGAACAGGTGCGTGGAGGTGGAGTAGGTCTCCTCCGGCGAGTCCAGGTCCAGGTGGAGCGCGCGGGAGATGAGCTTCCAACGGGGGAGATCGTCCCAGTCGACGAGGGTGATCGCGGTGCCGGTGCGCCCGGCGCGGCCCGTCCGGCCGATCCGGTGGACGTAGACCTTCTCGTCCTCGGGGCACTGGTAGTTGATGACATGGGTGATGTCGTCGATGTCGATGCCGCGGGCGGCCACGTCGGTGGCGACGAGCACGTCCACCCTGCCCTCGCGGAACGCGGCCAGCGCCTTCTCGCGCATCTGCTGGTTGAGATCGCCGTGGAGGGCGCGCGCGGAGAAGCCGCGATCGCGCAGCTCCTCGCCCAGCCTGTCCGCCGTGCGCTTGGTGCGGGCGAAGATGATCGTCTTGCCGCGGCCCTCGGCCTGGAGGATGCGGCCCACCATCTCCGACTTGTCCATCGCGTGGGCGCGGTAGGCGAACTGACGTGTGTCCGCATTCGTCTGGGTCTCGTCCGCCGGATCCTGCGAGCGGATGTGCGTGGGACGGGTCATGTAGCGCCGTGCCAGCGCGATCACGGCACCGGGCATCGTCGCGGAGAACAGCATGGTCTGCCGGCCGGTCGGCAGGGCCGCGACGATCCGCTCCACGTCCGGCAGGAAGCCCAGGTCCAGCATCTCGTCGGCCTCGTCGAAGACGGCCGTGCGGACCTGGTCCAGGCGCAGCACACGCCGGCCGTGGAGGTCGAGCAGCCTGCCGGGGGTGCCCACGACCACGTCCACGCCGGCGGCCAGCGCCTCGAGCTGCGGTTCGAAGGCCTTGCCGCCGTAGATGGTGAGCACGCGCAGCGAGGGCCGCTTGCGGCTGGCGACCTCGAGGTCACCGGCCACCTGGTGCGCGAGCTCGCGTGTGGGCACGACCACGAGGGCCTGGGGGCTGCGGCCCTCGGGCTCCGGAGCGCCCTCCTCGCCGGGGGCATGGACGCGCTGGAGCAGCGGGATGCCGAAGCCCAGGGTCTTGCCCGTCCCGGTCTTCGCCTGTCCGATGATGTCCGCACCGGACAGCGCCACAGGCAGTGTCATGGCCTGGATGGGGAAGGGCGCGGTGATCCCCGCCTCCGACAGGGCCTCGACGATGGGCGGTGCCACGTCGAAGTCCGCGAAGGTCCTGGTCTCCGCCGTCGTGTTCTCTGCTGTCACGTTCTCTCCTCACGGTGCTCCATGAGGAGCACGGATATGCGTGGGCCGCCCCGCCCTGCTGGCGGGGCCGGACCCGGACGGGACCGTCGCGATCCCGTGGCGGCGCTCGTGGCCGCCGAGGCCGGCGCGGGCGGGCCCGCTCACCGGCGCGGGCGGGTCCCCTCGGGAGGAGAGCCGCCCTGTCGTTCGCTCGCGGTCGGTTCCGCGCACCGGCAGGCAGCGCGCACGCTCACCGCCGGAGGAACCGATGCGGCACTCAGACTACGCCGAATCCTACGCGCCGAGTCTGCTCCTCGCCCAGTTCGACATAGGCGAGGGCCTCGGCGGGGACCATCACGCGACGGCCCTTCGTGTCGTCGAGGGTGAGGAGGGCGCCGTCGGAGAGGGCGGCCGCGACGAGCTCGCCCACCTCCTCGCGGGACCTGTCCGAGTCGAGGACGATCTCGCGGTTGGTCTGGCGCATGCCGATCTTGATCTCCACTGTGCATGTTCCTTTCGATGGCTGGGGTTTCCGGGCGGCCGAGCCGTCCCGAACACAGGTGCCCTGCGGCGGCCGGGTTCCTGCGGCGGAGTCTGCTCGCCGCGGTCGGCTCCTCGCCGGGCGGCGTGCGTACGGGGACCCAGCTTAGTCTCTCGGCGGAGCGCACACGGAGGGCCGCCCCGCCGCGAACAGGTCGAGCCCCTCGATCCCGTTCCAGATGAATGCGGTGAAGGCGTCCGCGGCCGCATCCCGGTCGATGGCGTCGTCGGCGATGACGAACCGGGTGGCGGACTCGCCGATCGTCGCGATCGTGCCGCCCACCAGGCGCGTGGTCTGCTCGTCCATGTCCGCTCCGCCGGAGACCACGCGGGCGAGCTCCCGGGCCAGCCCGCTGCGCACCTCCTCGAAGATCCGCTGTGCGGCGGGCTCGTAGGAGTAGGCGGTGTACGCGATCGTGTACTGGTCGCGGTGCTCGTCCGCGAACCGGAAGAAGGCACGGATGGTGCGGCGGATGCGGACGCGGCCGTCGCCCTCGGAGTCCAGGGCGGTCCGCAGCAGCGAATCCACGGTCTGCGTCGCGGTGCGGGCCACCGCGAGGTAGAGGTCCAGTTTGGAGTCGAAGTGCTGGTAGAGCACGGGCTTGGAGATGCCGGCGGCCTCCGCGACGTCGTCCATGGAAGCGGCGCTGTACCCGCGCTCCGCGAAGACGCGGACGGCGGAGTCTATGAGCTGAGTGCGGCGCTGCGCACGCGGCATCCTCTTGGGGGCGGTCGACATGTCCCGATGATACCCACCGGTCATCTCGGCGCCGCGAGGCGTCTCGCAGTGCGTTCCCCGCGTCCCGCCCGCGGCCCCCGTGTCCGTGCTCCGTGATGGAATGGCCGCATGAGCGATCCCCACGACATGAGCGAGCGGACGGATACGCGTCCTGCGCACGGCGGTCCCCTCGTGGCGGCGTCCGCCGAGGTCGCGGACCTGCTCGCCGGCGGCTCCTCCGTCTGCGTCGCCGCCGTGCCCGGCAGCGGTCTGACGAACACCCTGGTGGGTGCGCACTCCCGGCTGCTGGGAGTCCACGGGCTCGTCCCGGACGACGTCCTGGTCCTCACCCCCAACCGCGCGCACGCGGATGCGCTGCGGGACAGGGTGGGCGCGGGGGAGCGCGCGGTCCGCACGGGCGCCGGCGCCCGCAGCGTCCACTCGCTGGCGTTCGGACTCGTCTCCGCGGAGACCGCCGCGACGCTGGGCGAGGCCGCGCGCTTCCTCTCCGGCGCGGACCAGGACGCCGTGCTCGGGACCCTCCTGGAGGGCTTCGAGGAGGGTCGCGTGCGCTCTCCGCGGTGGCCGGACTCCTTCAGCCCGGAGATGCGCCGCACCGCCGCCTTCCGGGACCAGCTGCGGGAAGCGCTGGACGCGGTGCTGGTGCGCGGGGTCACCCCGGTGGAGGCGGAGGCCGCTGCCCGGGAGACCGGCCGCGGCGAATGGCTCGCGCTCGCCCAGGTGCTCCAGGACTACCGGGACCAGCTCTCGTTCCCCGGGTACGGCGGAGTGGACACCTCCGGGGTTCTCGCGGACGCCGCCGCGATCATCCGCGGACAGGCGGAGGCCGGTGCCGTCGCCGGGAGCGCCTGGACGTTCTCCGCGGAGCGGATCCCCCGCTGCGTCCTCGTCGACGCCGCCCAGGACGTCCCGGACGCCGCGGCGGACATGCTCGCAGGACTCACGCGCCTGGGCTGCGCGGTCGCGGTGTTCGGCTCGCCGGACTCCTCCACGCAGGGCTTCCGCGGTGCCGGCGGGCTCGTGGCGGACTGGGCGCGCGCACTGCGGACCGGGCAGGTACCCGGGCGCACCCTCGTGCTGCCGGCGCAGTGGCCCGGCGCACGCGGCACCGGACCGGTCCGGGACCTCGCCGTCGCCCTCTCGCGGAGGCTGTCCGCCGCGCTCGGCCTCGGGCACGTGCCGGGACCGGGGCATGCGTCCGAGGGCGCCGCGGAGCCGCCCGCGCGCTCCGGGCTGAGCGTCGTCACCCACTCCTCGGCGGCGGAGCGGACGCGGCACGTCGCCCGTCTCGTCCGGACCTGGCACCACGACGAGGATGTGGCGTTCTCGGACATCGCGGTCATCGCCCGCACGAGTGGCACCGCCGTGAGCCTGCGCTCCGAGCTGGGCGCGCTGGGGCTGCCCGTGGAGTCGACGGACCTCCCCCTGGCCGTGGATCCCGCGACGATGCCGCTCCTGCGGCTGCTGACGGCGGACTCCGCGCTCCCGGAGGAACGGGCGGCGCTGCTGCGCCTGCTCCTCACCGGCGTCTACGGCGGGGTGGACGCGCTCGCGCTGCGGGGGATGGAGAGGGAAGCGGTGCGCGCGCTCCGCGGTGTGGGCCTGGAGCCGGGGGACGACCCCCTGCTCACCTGGGCGGAGGCGTCCGGCGGCAGCCCGCTCCCGGCCCCGCTCGTGCGCGCGGCGCAGATGGTGGGGAAGGGCGCGGAGGTCCGCGCGGACTCCCCGCACGCCGCTCTCTGGCAGCTGTGGGAGTGCTCCGCCGTGGCCGAGGGCTGGCGCCGTGAGGTGCTGCGCGATCCCCGCTCGCCGCTGCGCGAGAGGCTGGACGCCGTGGTGCGGCTGTTCGCACTGGCGAAGAAGCTGGAGGACACCGTGGGGCTCCAGGCGGAGGCCTTCGCCTCCCGCGTGCTCGAACAGACCTACGCACAGGACTCCCTCAGCCGCACGGACGCACTCGATCTCCTCACCGTCGATTCCCCGGCGGGAGTCTCGCACCGTTCCTTCTCCCGCGTGGTCGTGGTCGACGTGGACGAGGGCCACTGGCCCAACCCGCGGATCCGCCGCAACGCCTTCAACCCCGCGGACCTCCTCGCGCATCTGCGGGATCCCGCGGCGGCGGAGCAGGAGTACGCCCCCGGCGAGGCGCTCAAGGAGGCGCGCCGCCGGACCATCCGCGACGAGGGCGGGCTCTTCCTCGCCGCCGTGAGCCGGGCGAGCGACGAGCTCGTGGTCTGTGCGCTGGACGACGGCGAGACGAGCCCCAGCGCGTTCCACCACCTCGCAGGCGAGCACGCGGGCGGCACGGTCACCGGCCAGGGACGGGCCGCGGCGGCGGAACCCGAGGCTCCGGAGGAGACGGCCGCCGCTGACCTCGTCCCCGCCCGTCTGCGCGACATCGCGGGGCTCGCCCGGCAGGGGCTGCTGACGGAGGAGGAGCCGGAGGAGTGGGCGCGGCTGGTGGCCGCGCTCGCCGCCGCCGGTCTGCGCGAGGCGGATCCCGGCGCCTGGAGCACCTGGTACGAGCCGTCCTCGGCGGCGCCCTCGCGGACGGCGGAGGAGCGCCTGCGCATCCGGCCCTCGCAGGTGGAGGCGTTCGCCACCTGCCCCCTGCAGTGGTTCCTCACCGACAGCGGCGGCCGGCCGGGGGAGACGGTGACGGCCGCCTCGTTCGGCACCGCGATGCACCAGGTGGCGGAGCACCACACGGAGCCGGACCGCGCGGCCATGCTCGCGGAGTTCGAGGAGGCCTTCGACTATGCGCTCCTCGGCTCCGAATGGGAACGGGACCGGACGCGGCGGGACGCGGAGACGATGGTCGACGCGCTCATCGACTACCTCCGGTACAGCCGGGAGGACATGGCCGCTCGAGCGGCCGCACTGCAGGAGGCGACAGGAGCACCTGCGGAGGTGGACGTCCTCACGGAGGCACAGGTGAGCGCGGCGTCCCCGGCCGGCTCCCGCGGCGGGCCGTGGCGCATCTCCGGTCGCGCGGACCGGCTGGAGCGCGTGGGCGCCACCGTCCGCGTCATCGACTTCAAGACGGGCAGGGTCCAGCCGTCCTACCAGGAAGCGGAGGAGAACCCCCAGCTGGCGGTCTACCAGTACGCGCTGGCGGAGGGGGAGGCGATCGTCGCCCCCGCGTCCGCAGAGCCCTCGGCACAGGCAGAGCCCGCGGCACCGGGAGCGCACTCCGCCGGAGAGCCCCTCCGTCTGCGCGGTCTGGAGCCCGCGGGCGGCGCGCTCGTCCACCTCCGCCGGGGGACGGGCACGGGGAAGGGCGGGCTGCCCGCCACGGTGCGGACGCAGTCCGCGATGGACCGGCGGACGGAGAGCGGGGCGCGGATGCACGCGGACACGTACGAGCTCATCGACGCGGCTGCCGCCGGCATGCGCGCGGCACAGTTCCCGGCGACCCCGGGACGCCACTGCGAGCACTGCCCCGTGCGGTCCTCCTGCCCGGCGATGACGACACTCACAGCGGACGGAGATCAGGGATGAGCGCGCACCGCATCAGCGCAGTGGAGTTGGCGGACCTGCTGGGGACGAACCGCCCCACCCCGGAGCAGCAGCGAATCATCGAGTCCCCGCTGGAGTCCGCCGTCGTCATCGCCGGCGCCGGATCGGGCAAGACCACCGTCATCTCCCTGCGCGTCGTCTGGCTCGTGGCCAACGGTCTCGTCGCACCGGACAGGGTGCTGGGCCTCACCTTCACGCGCAAGGCCGTGGGGGAGCTCAACGAGCGGGTGCGCGCCATGCTCGCCCGCTACCGCCGTGCCGCAGCCGCGGCGGGTGACCGCACGCAGCGCGCACAGGAGCTGCCCGGACTGGACCTGCCCGTCATCTCGACGTACAACTCCTACGCCGCCTCGCTGGTGGGCGACTACGGGATGGAGATCGGCCTCGAGGGCGGCGACGGCGTGCTCGACGCCGCAGCGCGCCGGGAACTGGTGGACGGCGTGCTGGACGCCGCGACCTCGGCGGCCGTGGTCCCGGAGAAGGCGCGGTCCACCATGGCGGCGTGGATGACCCAGCTGCTGGGGGAGATGGGCGAGCACCTCGTGTCGTTCGACGACATCGCCGCCGTCCTCGACTCCTCCGTCGAGGCGCTGTGCACACCGGAGTTCCTGCGGGGGCTGGCGAAGGCCGTGCGTCTGCGCCGCAGCGGCGAATACGCGGACAAGGAGGCGAAGAGGCAGTTCTCCGCACAGCTCACGGAGGCCGCGGACGCGCTGGAGGCAGTAGGCCGCGGCCCCGGCCGGGCAGAGGCGCTCGCGCTGGCACGGCCGCTCGTGGTGGCGCACGAGCAGAAGATCGTCCCCCAGCTGGAGGCGAAGCGACGGATCCTCGGACTGGCGCGGAGCTTCGCGGAGGTCAAGCGTGCGGACGGGGGCATGGAGTTCTCCGACCAGGTGGCATTCGCCCACCGGATCATGACCGGTTCGGAGGCCGCCCTGGACACGGAGCGGTCGCGCTGGGACGTCATCCTCCTCGACGAGTACCAGGACACCTCCTATTCGCAGCTGCTGCTCCTGCGCACACTGTTCCGCCGTGCCCCCGTCATGGCGGTGGGGGACCCGCGGCAGGCGATCTACGGCTGGCGGGGGGCGAGTGCGGACAACATCACCTCCTTCTCCGGCTCCTTCCGCGGTCCCGGGGACCGGCCGGCGGCCAAGTACGGGCTCATGACCTCGTGGCGCAACGACGAGGCGATCCTCGCCGCGGCCAACCGGATCGCACTGGGACTGGACAGCGAAGACGAGCGCACAGGTCTCTCCGCACGGCCGCAGGCCGGACCGGGCGCGGTCGAGGTCTCACTCACCTCCCAGGCGGTGGACCCGGGCATCCCCGCGTCGTCGGAGACCGAACCGTCGCCCTCCCAGCTCTCGGAGCTCGTCGCCTGGGTGCTGCGGGTGCGGGAGGAGCTCACGCGGGAGGCACGCCGCGAGGCGGAGGAGAAGGGCCTGGCCGCGCCGGAGGAGCCCTCCGTGGCGGTCCTCTGCCGGACGCGCGCCGGCTTCGGGCACATCGCCGCGGCACTGGAGGACGCAGGGCTGCCGGTCGAGGCGGTGGGCGTCCGCGGCCTCCTCGAGGATCCCTTCGTCGCGGACGCCCTCGCCGCGCTCGAGGTGCTGGTGGACCCGGACGCGGGCAATGTCCTCATGCGTCTGCTCACCGGCCGGATGCTGCGACTGGGTGCGGCGGACGTGCGCGCCTTCGCGGAGTTCGTGCGCACACGGGCGGTGGCGATGCCGGACCCTCAGCGCCCCGGGGAGGAGATCGCTGAGGGGATCGGCGTGGTCGAGGGCCTCGACGAGCTCCTCCATGTGCAGGAGCCCCCGGTGCGCTCCGCGGAGGCCGCCGGCGGAGAGGCGGACTCCGGCGTCCTGCTCAGCCCGGAGGCGCACCGGCGGCTGATCCGGCTCGCCCGGAGCCTGCGCCGGCTGCGGGGCGCAGACGTCACGCTCACCGGGCTGCTGCGGGCGATCGTGCGCGAACTCGGCATCGACACGGAGATCGCCGCCCTGCCTCCGGCGCACGAGCGGGTGCACGCGCGTCAGGTCGACGGCTTCCTCGGGGTGGTGGGCGGCTTCGTCGCGCAGCATCCCGCGGGCAGTCCCCGGGAGTTCCTGCGCTGGCTGCGCGTCATGGAGGAGGCCGAGGACCTGGGCGAGACCACGGCGGAGCCCGCTCCGGGGGCGGTGACGATCATGACGATCCACGCCTCGAAGGGCCTGGAGTTCGACGCGGTCGCCGTACCGTTCATGCACGACGGCGGACTGCCCAGCGGGAGGAGGACCAAGGCCGGATGGCTCTCCGGAGGTGCGCTGCCCTACCCCCTGCGGGGGGACCGGACGAAGCTCCCGGACTTCGACCTGAGGACCATGGAGCTGGAGTCCCCCAAGGACTTCGAGGAGCGGCTGAAGGACGACGGGCCCGTGGGCGCGGCGCTGGAGGCCCACCATCGCAGGGAGGAGCGCCGCCTGGCCTATGTCGCGCTCACCCGTGCCAGGAAGCGCCTGTTCGTCTCCGCCTCCCGCTACACGCTCGGCCGGACGCGGCCGGTGGAGGACTTCCCCTTCCTCTCTGAGGTCGCCGAATGCCTGGGCGTCGCGCTCCCGGAGCTGCCGGAGGCTGACCCGGTCGCGGAGGAAGCCGCGGCCGCGGCGCTCTGGCCGTCCGCGGATCCGGAGGCGCTGGTGAGGCAGCGGGCGGAGCGTCTCGACCTCCTCCGCCGGGTGCAGGCCTCCGTCCCGTCGCTCGGCGAGCTGGCGCGGAGCGCCGAGTCCCCGCGGGTGCGCGCCCTGGCGGTGCGCGCGCACCAGCTGCTCGAGGAGGAGGAGCGCGCGGCCTCGCCGCTGGCGCTGCCCGCCCGCCTCTCCGCCACCGCCATGGTGGGGCTCAGCACGGACGCGGCCGGCTGGTGGGCCGATCGGCTCCGGCCCATGCCCGAGGCACCGAGCACCGGCGCGGAGCTGGGCACCGCCTTCCACGCCTGGGTGGAGCAGCACTACGGGCAGGCCGTGCTGCTCGACGTGGAGGCCGGCGAGAGCGGCGCGCGTCTGCCCCCGGCGGCGCAGGTGACCCTCGCGCGCCTGCAGGAGACCTTCCTGAGGTCCGCGTACTCCGAGGAGTCGCCCGCGGCGGTGGAGCTGTCCTTCGAGCTGGTGCTGGAGCGCAGGAACGGCGGTGGGGCACTGCACGTCCCCGGCAAGATCGACGCGGTCTTCCGCACTGCCGGCGGCGTCCGGATCGTCGACTGGAAGACCGGCAGGAAACCTGCGGACCCGGAACGGCTGCGCCACATGGAGCTGCAGCTGGCCGTCTACCGGGCCGCGCTCCTGCGGATGCCCGCATTCGCCGATGCCCCGCGCGTGGACGCGGAGTTCTACTTCGTGGGCTCGGACGAGGTGTGGCGGGCGGAGCGGCTCATGGACGAGGAGCAGCTGATCACCTGGCTGGAGGCGGCGGAAGCCCGGGGCGGTCGAGGGGGTGGGGAGCTGGGACCGGAAGGCGGGACCGGGACCCGGTGACAGCGGCGGGAGAGGAGCAGGAGAACCGGGGAGAGCCGCAGGGACGGCTCACGCCGTGGGCGCGTCCGGCCGGCGGGTCGTCAGCCGGACGACCGGCAGAGGAGAGCCGGGGCCGGGAGGGTCAGCGCTCGCCGTCGCCGCGGGGTGCGTCGTGCAGGCCCTCCAGACGCTCCGTGTGGATGCCGTCCTCGTCGACCTCCGGCGCCGCGTGCGGCCGGAAGGACTCGGCGTCGTCGGCGAGGAGGCGTCTGCCCGCCGGAGCGGGAGCGGCCGCCGTCTCCTCACGGGCACCGGCGACCGTCGTCTCCGCCCCTGCCGCGTCCCCGCCGGTGCCGTCCCCCGGCACCTCCTCGCCGGCCGCCGGCGCCGCGGCCGAGCTCGCAGACGCCGGCTCCTCGGCGGTCGAGGCCGCAGCTGCATCGTCGTCTGCCTCCTCCGGCACCGTGATCTCCGCGAGCGCCTCGAGGAGGGCGACGGCGTCGTCCACGGCGGCGGAGTCCTGGGCGGCGAGGGCTGCGAGCAGCCATTCGAGGACGGTGATCTCCGAATGGAAGCCCACCCGCGTCCGCAGTCCCGGGTCGTCTCCGCCGCGGATGCGCCGGTAGGCGCGGAAGAAGCTCTCGAAGTCCTCCGGGGTGAGGAGCGAGGAGATCGCGGCGAGATCCGCGGCGGGATCCCCCACCCGGAGGCGGCCCAGGCCGCTGATGCCGGTGATCCTGCCGTCCTCGGCCCACAGCGCGTCCGGGCCCAGGTTCGCGTGGACGGGCACCGGGAGGAAGCGCCAGGCGGAGACGTCCTCGAGGGCCTGCTCCCACCGCTGGAGCAGTGCGACGGGGACACGGCCGCTCTCCGCGGCCGTGTCCAGATCGGCGAGCAGCCTCTCGCGCATCTCCGCGGACTCCTCGACGACCAGCCCCGCGTCCGCCAGCGGGCCCGGATCCGCGCTGTGGATGAGCGCGAGCGCCTCCGCGAGGGACTCGACGAGCTCCGGGCGGTCCGTGAACATGTCCGTGGACAGGGGCAGGCCGGGCATGGGCTCCGCGAGCATGAGCGTCTGGCTGGCCTCCGTCCCCAGGAGCGAGCCGGGCACGCTGCGGGAGGCGAGGACCGTCGGGAGCGCGAAGGGCGCCTCGGACAGGAGCGGAGCGAGCACGGCGGCCGCCACCTTCTCCGCCGAGGCGCCGGCCTCGGCCTCCGGCGGCCAGACCGCTGCGATCAGCGTGCGGTCCCCGTCGGTCAGGAGCACGCGCCTGGCGTCCGCGGGGGGCAGGTCCGTCCAGGCGTGCGGGGAGAAGCCGTCGAGCATCGAGGCGGCGACGGCGGCGATCCTCAGTCCGGTAGTGTCCACGCCCCCAAACTACCTGCTGTGCCGTCCGCGGTGCGGCGCTGACCGGGGCGTGTCCCCGGGTGGGCCCGCGGATCCCGCCGGGCGACCGGCAGCGTGACGATCACCGGGACGTGTCCGCGCCCTTCGATAGGCTGAGCCCCATGAAGGAACTCCCGCTCCTGCCCCCAGCCAGCCTCTCCCGGACCGCTGTGGACCGGTCCCATCTCCACCGGGCCGAGGGCACGGATGCGCTCTGGCGGTCCGGACGTGCGCGCGGCGTGCTCGCCCATCGCGGCGGACTGCTGGTGGCCCGGGGCGGCCTCCACCTCGTCGACCGCGACAGCGTGCCGGAGGACTCCCTGCTCCTCTACCTGGGCATGGACGAGGCGGGCACCCACTTCATCGGCGCCTCTCTCACGGACGAGGGCCGTGCGGCCGTGGACGCCCGCCTCGCGCAGGAGGAGACGCGGGACCCCGAGGACCTCCTCACGGATCCGGTGGGCGGCCTCCATTCCACCCGGCCGGTGTGGATCGGACTGCGCGAGCTCGGCACCCGGCTCGACGACCGGGACGTGGCGCTGGCGACCTCCCTCGTCGCCGTGGGCAACTGGCACGCCACGCACACCCACTCCCCGCGCACCGGCGCACCCACCCGGCCCGTGCTCTCGGGCTGGGTGAGGGAGGATCCGGAGGCGGGCACGGAGCACTTCCCCCGGACGGATCCGGCGGTCATCATGGCCGTCGTGCACACCTCCGAGGACGGGACCGAACGACTGCTCCTGGGCTCCAACGCGATGTGGCCCCGTGACCGCTTCTCCCTCCTCGCCGGCTTCGTGGAGCCGGGGGAGACGCTCGAGTCCGCCGTCGTCCGGGAGGTCGAGGAGGAGGCCGGGCTGCGCGTGCACAGCCCCCGCTACGTGGGCTCCCAGCCGTGGCCGTTCCCGGCCTCCCTCATGCTGGGGTTCACCGCGGAGGCGGACACGCTGGAGGTCGTCTCCGACGAGGACGAGATCACCCAGCTGCGCTGGTTCACCCGTGAGGAGCTCGTCTCCGCACTGGCCGAGGGCACGGTGGCGGTGCCGGACTCCGTCTCCATCGCCGGGCAGATCATCGCGGCCTGGGCGGGCAGCCTGGACCCGGAGACCACCGGCTGGTCCGCACAGGGATGACGGGCACGCACCCACTGCTGGAGGGGCTGGACCCGGAACAGCGGCTGGTCGCAGAGCATCTGCGGGGGCCGCTCGTGGTGCTGGCGGGAGCGGGCACGGGCAAGACCCGCGCGATGACGCACCGGATCGCCTACGGGGCCGCCACGGGCGCGCTGGACCCTCGCCACGTCCTCGCCCTCACCTTCACCACCAAAGCGGCGGGGGAGATGCGCTCCCGTCTGCGCGCCCTGGGAGCGGGCACCGTCCAGGCGCGCACGTTCCACTCCGCGGCGCTGCGGCAGCTGCGGTACTTCTGGCCCCAGTTCGCGGAGGGCCCGTTCCCGGAGCTCATCGCGCAGAAGGCGCCCCTGGTGTCCCGCGCCGTGCAGTCCGTGGGCATCTCCCCGGAGCGTGAGACCGTCCGCGACGTCGCCGCGGAGATCGAGTACGCGGCGGTGTCCCTGCTGGGCGCGGAGGAGTACGCGGAGCGCGCGCAGCGCCGGAGCCTCCCGGAGGGCGTCGATCCGGACGCCATGGTGCGGGTGCTGGAGCGCTACGGGGAGATCAAGACGGAGCGGCGGGTCCTCGACTTCGAGGACGTGCTGCTCGTGCTCACCGGCGTGCTCGGAAGCCGCGAGGACATCGCCGCGGAGGTCCACGGCCAGTACCGGCACTTCGTCGTCGACGAGTTCCAGGACGTCTCGCCCCTGCAGTACGACCTGCTCATGCGCTGGCTGGGCCGCCGGGACTCGCTGTGCGTGGTGGGGGATCCCGCACAGACCATCTACACGTTCGCGGGAGCCTCCGACCGGTACCTGCGCCGTCTCCCCGTCGACTTCCCCGAGGCGCAGGAGATCCGGCTGGTCCGCAACTACCGCTCCGCGGAGCCGATCATCGGGGTCGCCAATGCGGTGCTCGCCCGCACCGCACGCTCGCCCATCCGGCTGCGCGGCACGGACCGCACCGGTCCCGCGCCCGCCTTCACCGAGTACGCGGACGATGCGGCCGAGGCGGAGGCGGTGGCCGCCCGCATCGCGGCGGAGATCGGCGGCGGACGCCGGGCGGGCGACATCGCCGTGCTGTTCCGGACCAACTCGCAGAGCCGCCTGTTCGAGGAGGCGCTGAGCGCGCGCGGCGTGCCGTACGTGCTGCGCGGAGGGGAGCGCTTCTTCGCGCGGCGTGAGGTCAAGGAGGCGATCGCGATCATGCGCGCGGCCTCGGGACGGGGCGGCACGGACCCGCTCGATGCGCAGGTGCGGGCGATCCTCTCCTCCATCGGCTGGACCCCGGCGGCGCCCGGCGCCCAGGGAGCGGTGCGCGAGCGCTGGGAATCGCTCACGGCACTCGTGAATCTGGCACAGGACACCCAGGAGAAGTCCGCCCTGCCGGTGCCCCTGACGGCGTTCATCGCTGAGCTCGACGATCGTGCGGAGCACCAGTTCGCCCCCACCGTCGACGGCGTCACGCTCGCCTCTGTCCACGCCGCCAAGGGCCTGGAGTGGGAGAGCGTGCACCTCGTGGGGGTCTCGGAGGGGCTCATGCCCATCGGGTACGCGGAGACCGCGGACGACATCGACGAGGAGCGCAGGCTCTTCTACGTGGCGGTGACCCGTGCGCGCACCGCTCTCTCCCTGAGCTGGTCGAAGGGCCGTCGCGGCGGGAGCGGACGGAGGCCCTCCCGGTTCGTCTCGGAGATCCAGGCGGAACGGCGGACGACCGCGGCGGCGCCGGCGGGGCCGCGCAGTCCCGCCCCTGCGCCGGTGAAGTGCCGCGTGTGCGCCCGGCTGCTCACCACGCGGGCGGAGAGGAACCGCGGCCGCTGCGCCGAATGCCCGGCGGAGGTCGACGACGCGGTGCTCGAGGCGGTGATCCACTGGCGCTCCGCGAAGGCGGAGGAGAGCCGCCTACCGGTCTTCCTCGTGCTCTCGATGCCCACTGTGCGTGAGATCGCGGAGAAGCGACCGGAGGGTCTCGACGAACTGGGCCGGGTGAACGGGATCGGGCCGCTCAAGCTGGAGCAGTACGGTGCAGAGCTGCTGGAGCTGGTGCGGGCGCACCGCTCGGGCTGAGCGGGATGCGGCAGTCGCACTCGGGGTGGAACCGCCCCGGCCGCCGTGAGACCGCGCCCTCGCGGCCGTCCACGGTGACGATCTCCCCGAACCCGGTGCCGTGCACGCGCATGCCGCGCAGCAGGCGGGCGGTCTCGAGGCAGGCGGCCTCGAGCAGCAGCGGATCCACGAGTGCCTGCCCGGATCGCCTGAACAGCTGCGTCCAGGCCTCGAACCAGTCGGGGTCGCCGTCCCGGTCCGAGAGCACCGCGCACACCGCGCACGGTCCCGTGCCGGGGAGCACCGGCACGATCTCTGCGCGCCGGTCGCCGATCCGCACGGACAGGTGCGGAGCGTCCTCGGCGAAGAGGGCAGACGCCTGCGCGATGTCGTGGGTGTGGCGGTTCATGAGCACCGTGAGCGCGTCGCGGCCGCCGGCGCGGACTGCTGCTGCGGCGGTCTCGTGCGCCGTGGCGGAGAAGCCGGCCGCGGTGAGCGTGCGCAGCTGCGTCTCCCGGTCGCTGCCCAGCACGTGGACCGGCACGGCGGCGATGCGTCCGGCGACGGCGGAGGCCTCGAGCCCGTGGAGCGCGGAATAGGATTCGGCGAACCCGCGGGGCATGCCGCTGTGCCCTGCCGGGCTCTCCGGTTCGAGGAGATCGGCCTCGCGCAGCAGCCCCAGCAGGGAGGCGGTTCGTGCGTCGTCACCGCCGCCGAGCGAGCCGGCCGCGAAGAGGTCCGCCTCGCTGCAGCCTCGGCAGAGGACGTCGAGCAGAGCCAGATCGTCCTCGGTGAGCCCGTCGAGCAGGACGGGCTCGTCCACCCCGAACTGGACGGCGGCACCGTTCCTCCTCACCAGCGGAACGCTTCTCCTGAACTGCAGCATCGCCCTGCCTCCTGTGCGCGGAGCACCAGGCTACGGGCGGCGGGGGGAGCCGCGGAAGGGCGTGCGGGAGGGTGTGGACAACCTGTGGATACACAAACGGCCGGAAGACGTGCAGCCTGGCTTCCGCTCGAGGCGGATGCGCTGCCGACCACGTCTTCCGGTCGTGTGTCCCCCAGCCGCGCGCGGTGCTCGTGGGCCTTCCCCTAGCCCACGAACCCGGGTTTTCCAGGGGTACGAGTCACTAACCTAGAAGCCTCCGGTCACCGCGTCAATGCGGGTATTCACAGTTGCGGCTTCCGGGCTGTGGATAAGGTGTTGACGACCTGGGTCCGCATGTGGACGGAGGTGTGGACCGAGCCCGCCGGCGGCAGGTGCCGACCGCGCCGATACGGGGATCTCGCTGTGGAAGGTTCCCGCCCACAGATTTGCGTGAGGAAATCTTCGTCTCATTCCGCCAGCCGGAGCCGTCCGAGGCTCGGCTCAGTGCGAGCGCCGTGTCCGCGCGGCACGGTACCGTCAGTGCCCATGGACTCCACTCAGGTGCGCACGGCGCTGGCAGACGGGCGGATCCGCGTCCGCCGCTCCGCCCGGCGCAGGAAGACGATCGCCGTGAGCCGGGAGGGGGAGAACTGGCTGCTGGCCGTGCCGCAGCGGTTCGACCCGGAGCGGAACGCGCATCGCGTCGGCGAGCTCATCGCGCGTGCGGAGCGGAAGTCGCAGGCGCCCCCGCGCAGCGACGAAGAGCTCCTGCGCCGGGCGGAGGAGCTGAATGCGCGCTACTTCGACGACGGGATCGCTCCCGCCGGGGTGCGCTGGGTGGGCAACCAGCGGTCCCGCTTCGCCTCGACGACGAGTTCGAGCCGGACGATCCGCGTCTCCGCGCGCCTGCGCTTCGTGCCGGACTGGGTGCTGGACTCCGTGCTCGTCCACGAGCTCGCGCACCTGCGGCAGCCCAACCACTCGGCGGCCTTCAGAGCGCTGACCGCCCGCTATCCGCACACGGAGCGGGCGGAGGGCTTCCTCGAGGGCTTCAGCGCAGGCGTGAGCGCCGTGGAGGCGGAGCAGGGCGGGGTCCCGGGCGGGAGCTGAGCTCAGAGGCCGGCGAGGCCAGAGCGGCATCGCAGGCGCACGCGGTCCCGGAGCGGTGTGCGGCCGGTGCTCAGAAACGGGCGAGGAGCATGTGCAGGCCCTCGTGCAGATCGGGTGCGGCGGCCTCGGGCAGCCTGTCCGGGCGCACCCATTCCGCCGCGTCCTCACCCGTGAGGAGCGTGTCTGCGGGGAGCACCGCCCCGTGGAGGAGGTCGAGGTGCGCCCGGCACCGCTCCGTGCCCACGCGGAAGACCCGCGCGGCGAGCGGGAATGCGGACGCGGATGCCGCGGCGGCCGCAGCGGCCCCGCACTCCTCGGCGATCTCCCGGAGGAGTGCAGCGCGCAGTCCGCCGTCCGCCGCGTCCACGTGCCCGCCGGGCTGGCGCAGCTGTCCGGACGCCCGATGGCTGACGAGCACGGTCCGCCGGAGGTCGGGGCTCACGAGCAGTCCGCTGACGGTGATGTGCCGCGCGTCGTCCTCGCGGAGGAGCGCCCATCCCGCCTCGAGTGAGAGGCGGTCCTCCTGTGCGAGGGCCGCGTCATGCACGAGCGCGGCCTCCCGGGGAGGGAGCCGGCCGGCCGCCTCCCGCAGCTCCTCGCGAATGTGCGCGGGCAGCCCACCGCCGGACGCATCGCGTGCGCCGACCGTGGCGCCGTCCGCGTCACCCATCCGCTCGCCGGGGCGGCCGTTCAGCGGTCCTCGCCGGTGTCCGGGCCCTCGCCGGCATCGGGCCGCTCGGCACCGTCCGTGCCGGCCTCGGAGGTGCCGGCCTCCCGCAGGATGCGTTCGAGCGCCTCGTCGAGCGACGACTCCGCGGACCACTCCTCCTGCCGCCGCTCCTCGTAGCCGAGGGGATCGTCGAGATCCTGGGTGGTGGGCAGCAGATCCGGGTGGGAGAAGACCCGGTCACGGGCCTCGGCCCCGGACTTCTGCTCGAGGAAGGAGAACAGCGCGGCCGCGTCGCGCACCCTGCGCGGGCGCAGCGAGAATCCCAGCTGAGAGGCGAACGCGGCCTCGGCCTCGCTCTCCGAGGCCGCGCGGGTGCGCAGCGCCTCACGGATCTCCTCGCGCTGCTCGAGCTGCTCGCAGGCCGAGTGGACGACGACGTCCGCCCAGCCCTCGATGATCGACAGGAGGTTCTCCAGGGACACGAGGGCCTCCCGCTGCGCGGGGGTGGTCTCGCCGGAGAACATCTTCTCCGAGAGCTTGTCGCCCATCCCCATGAGCTCGCTGGGGTCCATGCCCTGTGCCGCCTCCTGGACGGCGCTCATGTCCAGCCGCACCTCGGCCGCGTACTTCGCCACGGCGGTCTCGAGGTGTCCGATGAGCCAGGGTGCGGACTCGAAGAGCCACAGGTGCGCGAGCTCCCGGGCCGCGAGCCAGATGCGCAGCTGGGTGGGGTCGAGGCCCATCTCCGCCGCCGCACCCGCGAGGTTGGCCTCGACGAGCACGGGCTTCCGGCCGAACAGGGGGAGGCCGAACTCCGTGCCCGTGAGCACGGCGCCGGACAGCGCCGCCACCGCGCCGCCCATCTGCCCCGCGAACATGGTCGCGGACATCGAGGTGAGCATCTGGCCGGCGCCGGCCATGAGCTGGGACAGCTCCGGGGGCAGCTGGTCCTTGAGGCCGTCCACCACGGAATCGGACATGTTGCGGCGGATGGGGTCGGCCAGCTTCGACCACTGGTCGAGGGAGCCGGTCGCCCAGCCGGTGCGGTTGAGTGCGGTGGGGGCGGAGATCCCGGGTTCGGCGGAGATCGTCCGCTCGAGCCACAGCTCCGCCAGCCGGAAGGCGTCCACGGCGTTGCGCTCGCTCTCCGGGGTGATGGCGGGGTCGGGGGAGGGGACGGAGCGCTCGATGGTCTGACGTGCGGCGCGGGAGGGGTCGCCGCCGCCCATCATCTGCTGGACCTGTCCCATGATCTGCTGCAGCATCGCGGGGTCGAAGGGCATGCCCCCGGCCTGTCCGCCCTGTCCTGAGGGGAACGGCGCTCCGCCCTGCCCGAACATCATGCCGAACATCTGCTCGAACGGGTTCCTGCCGTTCTCGTCGTCCTCGCCGGGCGTCTTGTCGTCGAACCTGTCGCTCATCGCTTCCCTCGCTCCTGAAGTGGCAGTGCTGCCAGCGTAACGTCTGCATCCGTGCATAACCTTCCGGCCGCCTGTCCGCTCACAGCTGAGAGCGGACAGGGCGGATGATTTCCGGACGGGACGTGTGCGCAACTAGACTGGTCCGGACTCTGATACGTGACTGGGAGGTCGACGCCGGTGAGCAGCACTCCGCCCGCAGCGGACCCTTCGCAGTCCGCGGACGGCGTCCGGCAGGGCGAGGCGCGCCGGACGCGCCGCCTCCGCCGTCCCGGTGCGGTGGGCGTCTCCTCGTTCCTCCTCTACGCGCTCGTCTTCGCAGCCGCGCTCATCCCCGTGCCGTATCTGCTGCAGATGCCGGGGCCGGTGGTGAACACGCTCGAGCCCTACGAGGGCCGTGAGCTCATCACCATCTCGGGCACGCAGACCTACGAGGCCGAAGGTCAGCTCGACATGCTGACGGTGGCGGTGGCCGGCGGCCCCGGCCGCAGCGTCTATGCCTCCAATGCGCTGGGCTCCCTGGTCAAGGGTTCGGAGACGGTGGTGCCCAGTGAGGCCTTCTACCCGCTGGAGACCACGCGGGAACAGGTGAGCGACCAGAACTCGGCGGACATGGTCTCGTCCCAGGACGAGGCCACGGCCGCCGCGCTGGGGGAGCTGGGCATCGACTTCTCCACGGTCGTGGGCGTGAGCTCCGTGGCTCCGGACTCCGCGGCCGCCGGGGCGGTGGAGCCCGGGGACCTTCTCCTCAAGGTCGACGGCACACCCGTCGAGGGGTCGCCCGAGGGCATGGCGGCCGTGAAGGACGCGGTCGCCTCCTCGGACGGACCGGTCGCGCTCACGGTGCAGCGGGACGGTGAGGAGCACGAGGTCGAGGTGGAGCCGCACGACGTCGACGGCACCCGGGCCATCGGTGTGGTCATGGGGCTCGGCTACTCGTTCCCCTTCGACGTCGAGTTCGCGGTGGAGGGGATCGGCGGCCCCTCCGCGGGCACCATCTTCGCCCTCACGATCATCGACAAGCTCACGGAGGGCAACCTCACCGGAGGCGTGCCCATCGCGGGGACGGGCGCCATCGACGCCGAGGGGGTGATCTCACCCATCGGCGGAGCGCGGCAGAAGGTCGTGGCCGCCGAGGCGGCGGGCGCGGAGTACTTCCTCTCGCCCGCGGACAACTGCGCCGAGGTGCTCAGCGCTCCCGGGGCGGAGGATCTCACGGTGGTGCGCGTCGACGACCTGCACGAGGCGCGTGCCGCGGTCGAGGACATCGCTGCGGACGAGGACGGCGCGCTCCCCTCCTGCGCACCGGCGCACTCATGACTGACGCGGGCGCAGGCCCGCATGCACAACGGGCAGGCGGAGGACCGCCGGCTCACAATACGGACGACAAGGAAGGGCGACTGTGAGCTTTTCAGCCAGACCCACCGCACCACCCTCGAGCGGCGGCCGCAGACGGCCGTCGCCGCTGTTCCTGACGATCGCCGCGGTCCTGGTCCTCGTGGGCCTGTTCGTGGTGTTCGCGCAGATCTACACGGAGGTGCTCTGGTTCGATCAGCTGGAGCGTCTCAACGTCTTCACCACCGAATGGCTGACCAAGGGCGTGCTGTTCGTCATCGGCTTCCTGCTCATGGCCCTGCCGCTGTGGCTGATGCTCTCCCTGGCGCACCGTTCGAGGCCGGAGACGCTCCCGGCCTCCCCGCGGGAGGAGAACCTCAACCGCTACCGTGAGGCCGTCGAGCCGCTGCGCAGGACCTTCACGCTCGCCATCCCCGCCGTCGTGGGCTTCCTGGGCGGGCTCGCGCTCACGGCCTCGTGGCAGGACGCGCTGCTCCTCGTGAACTCCGTGCCCTTCGGCTCCGCGGATGCGCAGTACGGCCACGACCTCGGCTTCTACATCTTCCAGCTGCCCATGATCAACGTGCTCGCGGGCTATCTGGGGATGGTCGCGCTGCTCGCGTGCATCGCCGGGATCGTCGCCCACTACCTGTTCGGCGGCGTGCGCCCGCGTGAGACGCGCGGCTTCGAGATCACGAAGGCCGCCCGGGTGCAGCTCGCCTCGGCGCTCGCGGTGCTGGTCCTCATCCAGGCGGTCCGCCTGTTCCTGTGGCGCTACGGCAAGCTCACGGACGACTCCGGCCTGGTGACGGGTGCGACCTACGCGGACGTGCACGCCGCACTCCCGGCGATCCTCATCGTCGCCGTGGCCGCGGCGCTGGTGGCGGCACTCGTCTTCTCCACCGCCTACTTCCGCACGTTCCGGCTCACGGCGATCTCCGTGGGCATGCTCGTGGTGCTCGGCGGCGTCGCCGTCCTCGGCTTCCCCGCTGCCGTGCAGCAGTTCCAGGTGAACCCGTCCCAGCAGAGCCTGGAGGCGGACTACATCAACCGGCATCTCGAGGCCACGCGGGACGCCTATGACATCGACGACGTGGACGTCATCCCGTACAACCCGCAGACGGAGGGCGAAGCGGGTGCGCTGCGCCGTGACGCCGTGACGGCGGCGAGCGTGCGTCTGCTCGATCCGAACCTGGTCTCGGACACGTTCCGCCAGCTGCAGCAGAGCCGCTCGTACTACGCCTTCCCGGAGCAGCTCGACGTCGACCGCTACGACATCGACGGCGAGACCGAGGACACGGTCATCGCGGTGCGCGAGCTCAACCCGAACGCGCAGTCGGACAGCACCTGGGTCAACCAGGCGACGGTCTACACGCACGGGATCGGCGTCGTCGCCGCGTACGGCAGCCGGCAGGGCCAGGACGGCGAGCCGGTGTTCTTCGAGGACAGCATCCCCGCCTCGGGCGTGCTCACCGAGCAGTCGGAGTACGAGCCGCGCGTGTACTTCGGCGAGCGCTCCACGCAGTACTCGATCGTGGGCGCGCCGGAGGGCGCGGACCCGGTCGAGCTCGACTACCCGGCGGACGAGGACGAGGGCTCCGGCCAGGTGAACTACACGTTCACGGGTCAGGCCGGCCCCAGCGTGGGCAACCTCTTCAACCGCCTCCTCTACGCGATCAAGTTCCAGGACGAGCAGATCGTGCTGGCGGACACCGTGAATGAGGAGTCGCAGATCCTCTACGACCGGACCCCGCGGGAGCGCGTGCAGAAGCTCGCGCCGTTCCTCGAGGTGGACGGCGACCCCTACCCGGCCGTGGTGGACGGGAAGATCAAGTGGATCCTGGACGGCTACACGACGTCCAACCAGTACCCGTACTCGCGGCCCTCGGTCCTCCAGGAGGCCACGAGCGACGCCAACACGGAGAACACCAATGCGGTGGCGACCCTGCCGGACCAGCAGGTGAACTACATCCGCAACTCCGTGAAGATCACGGTGGACGCCTACGACGGCTCCGTGGACTTCTACGAGTGGGACGAGAACGACCCGGTTCTCCAGGCGTGGAAGAAGGTCTTCCCGGACCTCATCCAGCCGGTCTCGGAGATGTCCGGCGACCTCATGAGCCACGTCCGCTACCCCGAGGACCTGTTCAAGGTCCAGCGCTCGCTGCTCACGCGGTACCACGTCTCGAACGCCGCCGAGTACTACTCGGGTCAGGACTTCTGGACGCTTCCCGTGGATCCCACGCTGGACCAGGCGAACGGCGCGGTGCAGCCGCCGTACTTCCTCACCCTCCAGATGCCGGGGCAGGAGGATCCGGCGTTCTCGCTGACCTCGTCGTTCATCCCGCGCCCCATCGAGGGACAGACGAGGAACAACCTCACCGGCTTCCTCGCCGCGAACGCGGACGCGGGATCCGAACCGGGCGCGGTCTCGGAGGAGTACGGTCGCCTCCGGCTCCTGCAGCTGCCGAGGAACACCACGTTCCCCGGCCCCGGTCAGGCGCAGAACAACTTCAACACCGAGCCGGAGATCCAGACGAGCCTCAACCTGCTGCGTCAGGGCGAGTCCCAGGTGGAGAACGGCAACCTGCTCACGCTGCCGGTGGCCGGCGGTCTGCTCTACGTGCAGCCCGTCTACGTCCGCTCCGCGGGGGAGACCTCCTACCCGGTGCTGCAGCGCGTGCTGGTGGCCTTCGGCGAGCAGATCGGGTTCGCCCCGACGCTCGACGAGGCGCTGGACCAGGTGTTCGGCGGCGACTCCGGCGTGACCGCGGGCGATTCCGACGCGGCCGACGGCACGGAGTCCGGCGAGGCCGGCGGTGCCGGTCCGGAGGGCTCCGGCTCCGGCGGTGAGACGCCGGAGATGCAGGACGCGCTCGACCGCGCGCAGGACGCCATGTCCGAGGCCGACGAGGCACTGTCCAACGGCGACTTCGCGGCATACGGCGAGGCGCAGGAGAAGCTGCGCGGCGCCCTCGAGGACGCCCTCCGCGCGGAGGGCATCGACCCGGCGACGGGTCAGCCCGCCGAGGGCGGGGAGCAGCCTGCCGAGGACGCCGCCGGTCAGGAGTGATCGCCGCATTCTGAGCCGGCAGACGGCGGGTCCATGTCTGCGGAGGTTCAGGACGCGCGGTGAATGAGGAGCCCGCACCGTCCCGGTGCGGGCTCCTCGATGCATGGGCGCGGCTCTCCGCCCTGGGCTGTCAGGTCCGTGAGCGACATGTTCGCAGCGGGGTTCGGGCCGCTGGTTGGGGCTTCGGCCGTGCTGAGGCGGCACGTCGTGTTCGCGCCGGCGGGACTGTCAGTCCACGCGGTAGCCCACCCCGCGCACCGTCCGGATGAAGTCCGCGCCCAGCTTGCGGCGCAGATAGCCCACGTAGACGTCGACGACGTTGGACCCCGGATCGAAGTCGTAGCCCCATACGTGGGAGAGCAGCTGAGCCCGGGAGAGCACCCGCCCCCGGTGCTCCATGAGCACTTCCGCCAGCGTGAGTTCGCGGGCGGAGAGCTCCACCTCGCGGTCGCCGACGAAGGCTCGCCGGCGCCGCAGGTCGAGACGCACCTCGCCCACCCTCAGCTCGGTGAGCGGGGACTCGGACGGCCGGACTGCGGGGGTGCGCAGACGCAGGCGGATGCGCGCCAGGAGCTCTGCGAAGTGGAAGGGCTTGACCATGTAGTCGGCCGCACCGCCCTCCAGTGCGGACACTGTGTCACTGCCGGAGTCGCTGGCGGTGAGCACGAGGACGGGCAGGTCCCCGCGCTGCTCGCGCACCTCCTCCAGGATCTCGAAGCCGTTCATCCCCGGCAGGCCCAGGTCGAGGACGACGAGCTCGAAATCGCCGGTGAGCGCATAGTCGCGGCCGGTGTGGCCGTCCGCCACGACGGTGGGAGCGAAGCCCGCCGCGCGCAGCCCCTTGGCGATGAAGGAGGAGATGCGCTCCTCGTCCTCGACGATCAGGATCCGGCTCATGTCTCTCCTCGGGAACGGTACGGCAGATGCAGGCGGAAGGTGGCTCCGGGGCCGGAGGCGTCCACGGTGACGGTGCCGCCGTGGGACCGGGCGATGGCAGTGACGATCGCCAGACCCAGCCCTGCGCCCAGGTCCTCTCCGGCGGACGGGTCCTCCTGCCGGGCACGGGTGAACCTCTCGAAGATGGCCTCGCGCTGTTCGGCGGGCACACCCGGGCCGGTGTCCGCGACCCAGAGTTCCACCGCCTCCTCCGCGAGATCCGCACCGAACCGGACGGCGTCCCCGGGAACGGTGTGGCGGACGGCATTGTCCGCGAGCTGGAGCAGTGCCTGGGTGAGCCGCTGCGGATCGGCCCGGAGGACGACGGTCGCCGGTGGAGGATCGACCGCCCAGGCGCGGTTCGCGAGAGCGGAGGCCTTCGCCCCCACCTCGGCCAGCAGCTCGCCCACCTCTACGTCCTCGAGCCTCAGGAAGTCCGGCCGGCGGGCCTTGGCCAGGAGCAGGAGGTCGTCGACGAGCCGGGACATCCGTGCGATCTCGTCCAGCAGGAGCACCCGGGTGTCCTCGACGTCGTCGACATCCGTGGGATCGAGGACCTCCAAATGACCGCGGAGGACGGTGAGCGGCGTCCGCAGCTCGTGACCCGCGTCGTCGAGGAACTGCCGCTGCGTCTCGAACGCGGACTCCAGCCGGTCGAGCATGGCGTTGAAGGCGCGGACCAGCTCCGCGAGGTCGTCGTTCCCGCTGGCCTCCAGCCTCCGGTCGAGCCTGCCGCCGGAGATGGACTGTGCCGCCGTGCGCAGCTCCGTCACCGGCTGGAGGAGACGCTGGGCGATGAAGGACGAGGAGGCGGTCACGAGCACCGTGGCGATGATCGCGGACAGGGCGTAGGTCCCCATGAGCGCCTGCAGTCCCGAGCGTGCCGCGGTGATGTTGTGGACGACGACGAAGCCCGCCTGCGCGCCGCCTGCGGTGAGAGGCAGGACGGCGAAGCGGTACTCCACCCCGTTGATCGTCTCCGAGGCCGATCCGCCGGCCGCGAGCATGCCCTCGATGCGGTCCACGAACTGCGGGGTCTCGCGCAGCAGCGGGTCCGCGCCGCCCTGGTAGAGGACGGTGCCCTCGGTGGTGAAGCCGAAGAGGGTCTCCGCACTCGCCGGTTCGTTCCGCTCGAGGAAGAGCCGCAGGAGGCGGTCCACGGATTCGAAGGCCTCGCCCGTGTCCGGATCGATCCCGGATTCCGCGAGGCCGCGGAACTCGGCGATCTCCTGCCGGAGCTCCTCGGTGATACGGCGCTCGAGGGCCGCTGACTCCACGGTGTAGAGGACGATGCCGACGAGGCTGAGCACCGCGACCGTCATGAGGGTGACCCCGGCGGTGATCCGCTGCGCGACGGAGAACCGTGTCCGTCGTCGCTCAGTCGTCGTCATCGTCGTCCCCGTCCTCGGAGTCCGAGTCGCCGTCCGTGTCTGCGTCGTCCGTGCCGTCCGTGTCATCGTCGTCGAGCTCGTAGAGCTTGGGCGGCGCCGGTTGGAAGCGGTCCTCGGGCCGGTCCTCCGCCGGCGCGGTGTCCGCCCCGTCCGTCGGAGGCTCCGTCGCCTCCGCGGAGGGGTCCGCGGTCGAGGTGGCCGCCGGTGAGGGCACGATCTCGACCGGGCTGAGATCCGGAGCGGATCCGGTGCCGGTGCCGGCCAGCCGCGCGGCCAGCAGCACGCCTGCTCCGAGAAGGAGCAGTGCGGCGAGTGCGGCCAGCACGGTGTTGAACCGGGTCATGCTCTCACAGTGCCGCATCCGCTCACGGCTGTCGACGCACGGGGATGAGAGTCCTCTTAGACGAGGAGGGGTGCCGCCGCGTGGAATGCCGAAGGGCCTGATCAGCATTTCTGCTGATCAGGCCCTTCTCTCGTGGCGGGGAGGGGATTTGAACCCCTGACCTCCGGGTTATGAGCCCGGCGAGCTACCGAACTGCTCCACCCCGCGGCAACAGATGAAACCCTACCCCAACCCGACCCTCCGCGCAAAACGACTGCGGGAGCGGTCAGGCAGTGCCCCGGGTGCAGGATCGCCCGGGCGGGCACGGGATGACGACGCAGCACGTCCGGGCACCGGCCTGACTCCTGTGCCCTCCGCGGGCGGGCAGCTCTATCACTGCCGCGTGGAATGCCGAAGGGCCCTGACCAGCATTCCTGCTGATCAGGGCCCTTCTCTCGTGGCGGGGAGGGGATTTGAACCCCTGACCTCCGGGTTATGAGCCCGGCGAGCTACCGAACTGCTCCACCCCGCGTCGACATGTACGACTCTACGCGGTGAACCTCGGGTGAACCAAACCGGAACCGGGTGATCTGCGGCACAGTCCTGCGTCCGTCGGTGTGAGGGACCGCCCGCGTCCAGATGAGAACCTCCTCATCGTCGTCTCATCGGTCCCTCACACCGCCTGCCCAGGATGGTGGGTGACACAGCAGACGGACGGGAGGCCGCAGATGACGGCGACGGTGGTGCTCTACTCGCACGACTCGGTGGGGCTCGGACACGCGCGGCGCAATCGCGCCCTCGCGCACGCTCTGGCAGAGCATCTGCCGGGGCTCCTCGGGGAGGAGGTGAGCGGCCTGCTCATCGCGGGGCACCCGGACGCGCCCGCGGACAGCCTCCCGGACGGCTGGGACTGGCTGGTGCTGCCCGGGTTCGACCGGACGGACGACGGCTATGCCGCGCGCCGGCTGCGGCTGACGGTGGAGCGCCTGGCCGCCGTGCGCGGCGCGACCATGGCAGGCGTCATGGACTCGCTGAGCCCTGACCTGTTCATCGCGGACCGCCATCCGCTGGGCGTGGACGGTGAACTGAGACCTGTGCTCTCCCTGCTGCGCGAGCGCCATCGCTGCGCCACCGTGCTCGGCCTGCGCGATGTGCTGGACTCCCCGCGGGCCGTCCAGGCGGAATGGGCGGCCGCCGGCGGTGCCGAGGCGGTGGCCGATGCCTACGACGCCGTCTGGATCTACGGCGACAGGCGCGTCTACTGCCCGGTGTCCACGGGAGAGGTGCCTGCCGGGCTCGCCTCGCGCAGCCTGTCCACCGGCTATCTCGCACAGGGCCGGCCGGAGGACGCCGGTGCCGCGGTGGAGGGCTCCTATGTCCTCACGGTGGTGGGCGGAGGCTCCGACGGAGCACCGGTGGCGCGCGCCGCCGCAGCCGCACCTCCGCCGCGCGGGCACCGGCACCTGGTCGTCACCGGCCCGCAGATGCCCGAGGAGCAGGTGCGTGCGATCCGGCTGCTCGCGCGCCCGGAGACCACCGTGCTGCGCTCCGTCCCGCACGTGCCCGCACTCCTCAGGGACGCCGCTGCGGCGGTGACGATGGGCGGGTACAACACCCTGGCCGAGGTGATGGCCACGACCACCCCCGCGCTCGTGGTCCCGCGCCGGTCCCGGCGTGCCGAGCAGCCGCGCCGTGCGGCCGCGCTCGCGGCGGCGGGCGCCGTCGAGGTGCTCCCCGCCGAGGCCTGCGAACCCCAGGCGCTGAGCGCCTGGTTCGCGAAGGCCGTCGGCACGGCCGTGGACAGGAGCGCCATCGACCTCGGCGGACTCTCCCGTGCCGCGGAGCTCGCAGCCCAGCTCATCCGCGCCCGTCGCGCGGCACCGATGCACTCGCCGCATCCGACGGGCGTGCCCCGGGCACGGGCCGCCTCGCGGCCTGCCCGCGTCCCCACACCTCTGGAGGCACTCGCCCATGCGCACTGACCACCTGCCCGCCGGCAGCTCATCTGCGGTCCGCCCGCCCGCGGTCCGCATGCCCGAGGCCCACTCGCCGTCCGGACAGCCGCTCGGCGCCGGTCCGCCCTCGGGCCGTCCCACCATCGGCTACGTGCTCAAGATGTATCCGCGGTTCTCTGAGACCTTCGTCGTCTCCGAGATCCTCGCCCGCGAGGCGCGCGGGGAATCGCTCGTGATCTTCTCCCTGCGGCCCAGCACGGACACGCGCTTCCACCCCGAGCTGGCCCGTGTGCAGGCACCGGTGATCCACGTGCCGCGGCCCTCGTCCGCCCACGGATGGTGGGAGACCTGGCGCACGGCCGGCGCGGACCCGGCGACGGCCGCGGGTCTGGTCACGGCGCTGCCCGCCCTGCTGGAGGCCGCGCACGACGACGCGGGACAGGCCGTGGCGCTCGCGGCGCTGGCCCGCGCCCACGGCGTCACCCACCTCCACGCGCACTTCGCCTCCGTCGCCACCCGGGTCGCGCGCCTGACCGGCCTGATCGCGGGCCTCCCGTACTCCTTCACGGCGCACGCCAAGGACATCTTCCACGAGGACCTGGACCCGGAGCTGCTGCGGACCGCGCTCGCCGGCGCGCACCACGCCGTCACCATCAGCGAGTACAACATGGCGCACCTGCGGTCCCGGTTCCCGGACGAGTGCGGACGCCTGCACCTCGTGCGCAACGGACTGGAGCTGGACCGCTTCGAGTACGCGCCCCGGCCGGCTCCCGCCGTTCCCGCCCGGGTCCTCGCGGTGGGCCGGCTCGTGGAGAAGAAGGGCTTCCGCCACCTGATCGACGCGGTGGACCGCCTCCGCGCCGCGGGCGAGGAGGTGACCGCGGACATCGTGGGCGACGGCCCGCTGCGGGAGGAGCTCGAGGCGGACATCGCGGCCCGGGGCCTCGGTGGAGCGGTCTCGCTGCTGGGACCGCGGACGCAGGAGGAGGTGGTGCGCCTGCTGGGCAGTCACGACGTGTTCGCCGCGCCGTTCGTGGTGGGTGCCGACGGCAATACCGACGGCCTCCCCACCGTGCTGCTCGAGGCGATGGCCCGGGGCATCCGCTGCGTCGCGGCGGACGTGACCGCGGTGAGCGAGGTGATCGTCACGGGGGAGACCGGCTGGCTCGTGCCCAGCGGCGATCCGGCTGCGCTCGCCCGCGCTCTCGCCGAGGCCGTGCACGCGGGCCCGTCCAGCCTCGCCCAGGCGGAGCGGGCCCGGGTGCTCGTCGAGCGCCGCTACGACTCCCGCCGCCAGGCGGCCGAGCTGGCCGCACTGGTGACCGAGGGCTCGTGCGGGGCGGAGGGCTCACCTGCGACCGTGGGGGAGCGCGGACGCCCGGCGGGCACCGACGGCCCGAGCGGCCGGCGCGGTGCGGAGGAGAGGATCCCGGCATGAGGATCGCCTATCTCCTCGCAGACCCCGGCATCGGCGTCTTCGGGACGAAGGGGGCCTCCGTCCACGTGCAGGAGGTGGTGCGGGCGCTCATCGCACTGGGGCACCAGGTGACGGTGTTCTGCGTGCGCAGCGACGAGTCCGTGCCGCCGGACCTGGAGGATCTCGAGGTCGTCCGCGTCCCGCTGGGGCGTGCGGCGGACGCCGCGGAGCGCGAGGTGCGGGTCGCGGAGGCGGCACGGGCGCTCGCGGCCGCCGCAGTCGCGCACCCGGACTCCTTCGACCTGGTCTACGAGCGCTACTCCCTCTTCAGCACGGCGGGGGAGGAGGCGTCCCGTGCGCTGGGCATCCCCCTGGTGCTGGAGGTGAATGCCCCGCTCATCGAGGAGCAGCGCACCCACAGGGAGCTGCACGACGCGGAGGCCGCGCTCGCCGCGACACTCCGCCAGTTCCGCCGGGCCGAGGTCCTGGTCTGCGTCTCCGCCCAGGTGGCCCGGTGGGCGGGCACGATGTGCCCGGAGGCCGCCGGCCGCGCCGTCGTCGTCCCCAACGGCGTGGACGTGACGCGGATCTGCCCGGCGCAGCCCTCCCTGCGCCGTGATGCGCGCTTCACGGTGGGCTTCGTGGGCACGCTCAAGCCCTGGCACGGCACCGAGGTCCTCCTCGAGGCCTTCGCCCGTGCGTGCCGCTCCGCCGCGGACGACTGGCGGCTCGACATCTGCGGCGCCGGTCCGGAGCTGGCTGCGCTGCGGGAGCGCGCACACGCCCTGGGGATCGCCGAGCGGACGGTGTTCCGTGGTGCGCTGCCGCCGCACAGGGTCCCGGAGATGCTCGCCGGCCTGGACATCGCCGTCGCACCCTACCCGCCCGGCCCGCACTACTTCTCCCCGCTCAAGGTCTACGAGTACCTGGCCGCCGGACTTCCCGTCGTCGCCTCGGCCGTGGGGGACCTGCCCGCGCTGCTGGGGGACGGCGAGCGGGGCCTCCTCGTCCCGCCCGGTGATCCCGCTGCGCTCGCCTCCTCCCTCCGGATCCTCGCGGCGGATCCGGCGCTGCGGGCGCGCATGGGGGCGTCCGCACGGGCCGCGGCCGTGGCGGAGCACTCCTGGACCGGGCGCTGCGCGCAGTGGCTCGGGCTGCTCGAGGGGGTGCCGGTGCCATGAAGAGCAGTGCGCGCCGCCTGCACCGCCAGGCGCTCATGCGGACCCTGCGCATGCTCCTCCCGCACCTGCGGCGCCACCGCCTGCTGGCGCTGGGAGGTCTCCTCGCCCTCGCCGGCGACGTCGTGTTCCGGGTGCTGGAGCCCTGGCCGGTCAAGCACGCCGTGGACGCCGTCACCGCCGCGCTGGGGGCCGAGGTGGCAGGGCGAACCGGAGGCGACCAGGACACCGTCA
This sequence comes from Brevibacterium salitolerans, assembly GCF_039531405.1. NCBI lineage: Bacteria > Bacillati > Actinomycetota > Actinomycetes > Micrococcales > Brevibacteriaceae > Brevibacterium > Brevibacterium salitolerans. The sequence goes on from NZ_BAAAPZ010000002.1 coordinate 174,226, forward strand.
CCGTGCTCGTGACCTGGGCGCTCCTCCTCGCACTCCTCGCCGGGGGCCGCGCGGCCTGCAACTACGCCTCGACGGTGGCCTTCGCCCTCGTGGGCTCACGCGTGGCCACGGAGCTGCGCTCGCGGGTCTTCGACCACGTCCAGTCGCTGTCCCTGCGCTACCACTCGCGCGCTTCCGTGGGGGACACCTCGCAGCGGCTCGTGGGCGACGTCGGACGCCTGCAGGAGGTGGCGGTGACGGCGGGACTCCCGCTCGTGGGCAATGTGCTCACCCTGGTGGTGCTGCTGGGGGTCGTCATCGTGCTGGACCCGCTGCTCTCCGCGGTGGTCCTCGCGGCCGGCTGCTGCTACCTGCTCCTCTCCCACTACTCCGCGCCGCGGATCACCGACGCGTCCCGTGCCACGCGCAGGGGAGAGGGGCAGCTGGTGAGCTCTGCCGCCGAGGCCCTGGGCGCCATCCGTGTCGTGCAGGCCTACGGGCTGGAGCAGACCGTCGCCGCGGACTTCGCCGGAGGGAACGAACGTGCCCTCCGTGCCGGGGTCCGGGCACGGCGGCTGGCCGCAGGGCTCGAGAGGTCCACGGACCTCCTCGTGGGAGCGGCGACCGCGGCGGTCCTGGGCATAGGGGGCTGGCAGGTGCTGCGCGGGGAGATGACGCCGGGCGACATGGTGCTCTTCCTCATGTACCTCAAGCTCGCGATGAAGCCGCTGCGGGACATGGCGAAGTACACCGGCCGGATCGCCCGGGCGAGCGCCTCCGGGGAGCGGATCGCCGACCTGCTCGAGGAGCCGGTGGAGATCTGCGACCCCACCCCGCCGCTGGAGATGGGCCACGTGGACGGCGACCTCGTCTTCGACCGCGTCTGCGCACGGGACGGTCACGGCAGAGAGCTGTTCTCCGGGCTCAGCCTGCACATCCCGAGCGGCCAGCGGGTGGGTCTGCTGGGTCCGTCCGGCGCGGGCAAGTCCACGCTGGTGGGCTATCTCCTCCGCCTCGCGGACCCGGATGCGGGGAACGTGCTGGTGGACGGCTACGACACCCGCAGGGTGACGCGCGCGAGCCTGCGCGCGCACGTGTCGATCCTCCTGCAGGAGTCCGTGCTCTTCGCGGGCACCGTCCGTGACAACATCCGGTTCGGCCGGCTCGACGCCACGGACGCGGAGGTGGAGCACGCGGCGCGCCGTGCGGGGGCGCACGAGTTCGTCGCAGCCCTGCCCCAGGGCTACGACACGCTCCTCGGTCCGCGCGGCGACACGCTCTCCGGCGGCCAGCGGCAGCGGATCGCCATCGCCCGCGCCCTCGTCCGCGACGCTCCCGTGGTGGTCCTCGACGAGGCGACCACGGGGCTCGACCCGCTCGCCCGCGCACGCGTCGCGGCCTCGGTCGAGGAGCTCACCCGGGGGAGGACGACGCTGGCGATCACGCACGACCTCGGCATGCTCCGCGGGCTGGACCGCCTGCTGTGGCTGGAGGACGGCAGGATCGTGGAGGACGGCGCCCCGGCGGAGCTGTTCGGCCGGCCGGGCGGGCGCGTGGCCCACTGGGCCGCGGCGCAGACGAGGGAGGCCCGCGCATGAGGGCGCGCCTGGCAGCGCGGACCCGAGCGCCCCGGAAGCACCGGTGGGAGGCGCGCGCATGAGGCCGGCGCACGGGGACGCCACCGGTGCCGTGGACCGCACTGCCGGGCTGCGGCGCATCGCGGAGATGGCCGCGGTGCCGCGCGCAGACGAGGTGCTCGATCCCACTCGGCTGTCGTCGCTGCTGGGGGTGCGGGCCGCGCCGCGGTACCTGCGGATGAAGCCCGGTCGCAGCCTCGTCGTCGCCTGGGAGGAACCGGACGGTGAGGGCGCCCGGAGCTGGACCGGCGGCCACGGCTGGACGGGCATCTTCGCCGACAGCGACAAGCGCGACAACGCGGTGCGCCGTGCCCGCCGCGCGGGTGTCCCGCTCGTCGAGCACACAGCGGCGGGCGGCGGGGGACCGCACCTGCTCTCCGGACCGGTCTGGGCCGATCCGTCCCTCGTCTCGCAGCTGTCACGGGTGCGGGCGGAGGCGGTGCCGGGCACGCGGTGGGAGGTGCTGCGCTTCAACCCCCGCAGGCGCCTGGTGCTCCGGGCCGAGGACTCCTCCGGGGCGCGCGTGCTGCGGACGGCGGCCGGCGGCAGCGGAGCTCTCGCGGAAGCGACGCGGCTCTGGGCGCGCCTGGGCGCTCCTGTCCTGCCGGCGGAGGTGCGCGGACGGGTCCGCGGTCCGGACGGGGCGGGCACGGTGGTCTCGCCCTGGTGGGGCGCCGGAGATCTGCGGGCGCACCCGGAGGAGGCCGCCGCACGGAGTGCGGGGCGTGCCGTGGCGGCGGTCCATCGCCGTTCGCTGCGCGGCCTCCGCCCCGGGTCCGGGGCACCGGCGCTCCCGCGGACCGGGGTGCGTGTCCTCCGGTCCGGACTGGGACCCGCCGCCCGTGCCGTCGCCGCGGCGGCTCCCGCGCTCGGCTCCCGCGCGCGTCGTCTGGCGGACCGCCTCGGGCCCCGCCTGGACGACGGCGGCCCGCGGGTGCTGCTGCACGGAGACCTCTCGCCGGACCAGGTGCTGGTCGACGCCGCGGGGGAGATCCGCCTCATCGACCTCGACCGCGCCGGGGCGGGGCAGGCGGCCCGCGACGTGGGGAGCTGGCTGGCTGCCTGTCGCGGCGCGGGTCTGCCCCGGCTCGCCGCAGCGTTCACGGACGGCTACCGGGAGGTCGCCGAGGCCCGGGCCTCCGGCAGCGACGAGGGCCGTCTCCTGCGGACCGCCCTCGCCGGTGCCGCCGTGTGGGAGGCCCACGCGCTCGTCCTCGGAGCGCTGGACCCCCTGCGGCGGCTGGCACCGGACTGGCAGTCCCAGCTGGAGCGTCGACTGCGCGAGGCCGAGGAGGTGAGCGGGCTGTGAGGCTCCCGCCGGCGGAATGCGAGCACGGGGGAGTCCGGTGGACCGTGCGCCGGGCCTGGCCCGAGGGGGACGGGCACATCGTCCTCGAGGCGACCTCTCCGGACGGCCGGGTGCGGGCGGGCCGCCTCGGAGCGGACGGCATCGTCCTGCTGGAGGAGGGGTGCGACCCCCGTCTCCCGGCACTCACGGCCGCGGCGGCGGAGGGGACCGTCGTCTCGCACCGGCCGGGGAAGCGGGCGGTGGTGCGCAGCGCAGACAACGGTCGCTTCGTGAAGATCGTCCGGCCGGGACGGACCGCGGGGATCCTCGCGGGCATCGAGCGCGCCGCGTCCTTCGCCCGGTGGTTCCGCATGCCGAAGGTCCTCGACCACGATGAGACGACGGTGACGTTCGCGGCACTCGCAGGCACGAGCCTCCACGACTGCGCGGCGTTCAGCGCGGCGGAGTGGGACCGGGCCTGGGCGGAGACCGCAGCGGCGTGGGCGCGGGCGGTCTCCGGTCCGGAGCGCGGGGCGGTGCGGTGGGGAGCGGTCCACGATTCCGCCGCGGAGGCGGAAGTCCTCCGCACATGGTGTGAACGCGCGGCACCCCTCATGGGCGCCGAGCGCACCGGATACGCCGCCGCGGTCGAGGAGGCGGCCGCGGACCTCTGCGCCCCGGCGGTCCGCGACCGCGTCCGGAGGCCGTCCCACAGGGACCTGCACGACAAGCAGCTGCTGTGGGACGCCGCTGCCGGGCCCGGACTGCTGGACGCGGACACCGCCTGCCTCGCGGACCCGGCCCTCGACCTCGGCAACCTGCGTGCCCATGCGCTGTGGCGCGCGCGGCAGGGTGTGTGGACCGCCGAGCGCGCCGCGACGGTGCTCACGCGGCTGCGGGAGGCCGGGGCGCGGGAGGGTGTGCCGCCCGCGGCGACGCATCTCTACGAGCGGGCGGCGCTGCTGCGCCTCGGATGCGTCTACGCCTTCAGGCCCGCGTGGCACGAGGAAGCGGCCCGGCTGCGGCAGGCCCTCGTCGCCGCTCGGTGAATGCTCCGTGAAGAGGGAGCGCACGGTCTTCCCCCATGCAGTGACAGCTGTCACAGTGAAAATCCGGGCACCCTCTTGCCGCTAGTTAAAACTTCAACTAATGTGGGCGTTGTTGTTGAACATTGAACTACATGAGGAGCAGCCATGACCGCACTTCCCGCAGGACTCACCGCCGGCACCTGGAACGTGGACGCCACCCACTCCGAGTTCGCCTTCGTCGCACGCCACGCCGGCGTCTCCAAGGTCCGCGGCCTCTTCACCGTCATCGGCGGTGCCGTCGAGGTGGGTGAGACCCTCGAGGACTCGACGGTCTCCGCGACGGCGGAGGCCGCCTCGATCACGACCGGGAACGAACAGCGCGACGGCCACCTGCGCACGGGGGACTTCCTCCTCGCGGACGAGTACCCGGAGATCACCTTCGCCTCCACCGCGGTGGAGAACGTCGACGGACCCGAGTTCGACCTGCGCGGCGTCCTCACCATCCGCGGGGTGGAGCGTGAGGTCGTGTTCCACGCCGAGTTCAACGGCGCGGCCGAGGATCCGGGCGGCAACATGGTGGCGGGCTTCTCCGCGACCGGCACGGTGAACCGCAAGGACTTCGGCATGAGCTTCGACGCCGTGCTCAAGGGCGGAGAGCTCCTCGTGTCCGACAAGATCGCGGTGAACATCGAGATCGAGGCGGTGCGCGCCTGAGGCGAGTGCGTGCGTCCGGCATGACGACGCGTGCCTGAGCGCTGCGGGCGGTGGGGATGTCCCCACCGCCCGCAGCGCTCTGTGCCTCCTGCCCCGGCTGTCCGCGCCCAAGGTGCTCCGCGCGCGATGCCCGTCCGGCCTCGGCCCCGCACGTGCGCGGTTCTCTGCCGGGTGTGCGGAGGGGCTCAGCGGCTGCGGACGAACTCAGAGGCTGCGGGCGAACTCCCGGATCCGCTCCGCCGCGAGGTCCACGTCCGCCGCGCTCTTGCAGAACGAATAGCGGATCACGGAACGCAGCCGGCCGGCCGTGGGGGAGCCCGCGGCGCAGAGGGCAGGCGCGGGGATCCCCGTCACCCCCGCCTCCCGTGTGAGACGGGCGTTGAGCGCCGCGGCGTCCTCGTCGGTGACCTCCGCGAAGTCCGCGAGCGCGAAGTATCCGGAGGCGGGTGAGTCCACGTGCACGCCGGGCACCTCGCGCAGGGCGTCGAGGAGGACGTCGCGGCGTGCGGCCAGCGCCTGTGCGTTCTCCCGCAGGAACTCCGGATGCTCACGGAGCGCCGCCGCGACGGCCGGCTGCAGCGGGGCGCCGGAGACGAACGTGAGGAACTGCTTGACGGACTGCACCGCCTGCACGACGGCGGGCGCGCCGATGAGCCAGCCCACCTTCCAGCCGGTGGCGTTGAAGGCCTTCCCCGCCGAGGAGACCGTGACGATCCGTGGATCGTCCACCAGCGCCGCGAGTGCAGTGTGGCGGGCGTCGAACACGAGGTGCTCGTAGACCTCGTCGGTCAGCACCCGCGCGCCGCTGGGTTCGACGATCTCCCAGATCCGGCGAAGATCCTCCTCGTCCAGGACGAGGCCGGTGGGGTTGTGCGGGGTGTTGAGCAGGACGACCGAGGTCTGCGGGCCCACTGCGGCCGTGAGGGCCTCGAAGTCCACGGCCGGTCCCGTGGGGGTCTGACGCAGACCCACCGGGCGGATCCGCGCGCCGCTCAGTGCCGCCGCAGCGGCGTAGGAGTCGTAGTACGGCTCCAGCACCACGACCTCGGACCCGGCCGGTGCCAGCGCCACGAGCGCGGCGGTGAGGGCCTCCGTGGCCCCGGTCGTCACGAGCACGTCCGCGGGATCCGTGCGCTGTCCCCAGTCCCGCAGCCGCTGCTCCGCGACCGCCTCCCGCAGCGCCGGCAGACCCTGCGGCGGCGAGTACTGGTTGTGGCCGGCGAGCATCGCCCGGTGCGCGGACTCGAGGAGGAAGCCCGGGGCGGGATCGCCCGGCGCGCCCTGCCCCAGATTCACCGCGCCGTGCGCGGCCGCGAGCTGCGTCATCTGCCCGAAGACGGTCTGCTCCACCGTGCCGTCGGGGGCGACGAGGCCCGCGGCGGCAGCCATGCGGTGCCACAGCGGTTCCGTGCCGGCCGGGCTCATGCCTGCGTCTCCTCACCCGTGCGGCGCCCGCCTGGCGTGTCCGCCACAGGCGTCCCGCCCGGTGCCGCCCCCAGCGCGTCGAGCGCATATGCGTGCAGTGCGCCGTTGCTCGCCACGGCGTCGCTGCCGAAGGGCCCCGGCCTGCCGGAGAGAGAGGTGAACACCCCTCCGGCCTCCGTCACGATCGGGACGAGGGCGGCCATGTCGTAGAGTTCGAGCTCCGGCTCGCAGGCGAGGTCCACGACCCCTTCCGCGACCAGCATGTAGGACCAGAAGTCGCCGTAGGCGCGCGTCCTCCACACCGCGTCCGTGAGTGCGAGGAAGCGCTCGCGCAGACCGCGCTCCGCCCAGCCGCTCAGCGAGGAGTAGGAGAGCGAGGCATCGGCGGGTGAGGTCACACCGGACACCGTCAGCCGCTCCGGCGGGCCGCCGGCCACGCTGCGGTGCGCCCCGCCGCCGGCCTGTGCCCACCACCGGAGGCCGAGTGCAGGGGCGCTCACGACGCCCACCAGCGGCGTCTCCTCGTCGTAGAGGGCGATGAGCGTGGCCCAGACGGGTACTCCGCGGACGAAGTTCTTGGTCCCGTCGATCGGGTCGACGATCCACCTGCGGCCCTCGGCGGAGCCGTGCGCGCCGAACTCCTCGCCCAGCAGCGCATCGGCCGGCCGGGCCTCGGCCAGCCGCGAGGCGATGAGCTCCTCGACGGCGCGGTCCACCTCCGTCACGGGGGTGAGATCCGGCTTGGACTCGACGGAGAAGTTGTGGGAGCGGAAGCGGGGGAGCGCGAGGGCGTCCGCGGCGTCGGCGAGTGCGAGTGCGAGTGCGAGGTCGTCTGCCATGGTCCCACTGTAGGCACACCCCGGCCCGCTGCGCCCCGGAGCCGTCATGCGGACGCCCCGGGGGCCGTGCCGTGAGCGGGGCGAGCCCTCAGCCGAGGCTGCCGAGCAGTCTGCGCAGGGAGGCGAGGCGGCGTGCGCCGGCCGGACCGGCGCGCCCGGACTCCACCCAGGCGTCGAGGGCGCAGCCGGGTGCCCCGGCCGCGTGGGTGCAGCCGCGCGGGCAGTCCGCGGTGGCGGGTGCGAGCTCCTCGAACGCGGCGACGACGGAGTCCGGGACCACGTGGGCCAGGCCGAAGCTGCGGATGCCGGGGGTGTCGATCACCCAGCCGCCGCCGGGCAGGGGCAGGGCCCAGGCCGAGGAGGAGGTGTGGCGGCCGGAGCCCGTCACCGCATTCACCTCGCCGGTGGCCCTGTCCGCGCCGGGCACGAGCTCGTTGATGAGCGTCGACTTGCCCACGCCGGACTGCCCCAGCAGCACCGCCTCCCGTCCGGCGAGCTCCGGCAGCAGGGCAGTGACGCGCGGCCGTCCCGCCTCACCGTAGCCGCACTCCACCACCTGTGCGCCCACGTCCGCGAAGTGCTCCCGCACCGCTCCGGCGGAGGCGAGGTCCGTCTTCGTCACGGCGATGACCGGGCGGATCCCCGCGTCGATGGCGGCGACGAGGGCACGGTCGAGGAAGCCCCAGGAGGGCTCCGGATCGGCCGCCGCCGTCACGAGGACGAGGGTGTCCGCGTTCGCCACGACCACCCGCTCGGTGGGGTCCGTGTCATCGGCGGATCTGCGGAGCACGGTCCTGCGCTCCTCGCGGCCCACGATGCGCGCCAGCGTGCCCTCGTCCCCGCTGACGTCGCCGACGACCCGCACCCGGTCGCCGGGGACGATGGAGCGCCGGCGAACCTGCGCGGCGCGGACGCAGGAGACGATGACGGCCTCGGGGTCCGCCTGTGCGAACGAGGGACCGAGCACCACACGCAGGCGTCCGCGGTCCACGGAGACCACCACGCCCGGGACGGCGTCGGCATGGTCCGGGCGGCGCTTGGTGCGGGGCCTGCTCCCGCGCTTGCTGGGGCGCGGCCGGTACTCCTCCGCGCTCCTGATGATGCGTGCCATGTCCGTACCCGCTCAGGCGTCCACGGCCCGCGTCCAGAGCTCGGGGAACTCCGCGAGGGTCTTGCCGACGGTCTGCGGATCGTCGATCCGCAGACCGGGGACACGGAGCGCGACGATCGCCCCCGCCATCACCATGCGGTGGTCGGCATAGGTGCGCCAGAGCGTCGGGACGGAGGGGGTGCCGGAGATCGTGAGGCTGTCCGGGCCCTCGACCACCTGCGCGCCCGCGCCGGTGAGCTCCGCGGCGAGTGCGCTGAGGCGGTCGGTCTCGTGGCCGCGGAGGTGCCCGATCCCGCGGAGCACGCTCGTGCCGGGGGCGAATGCGGCGACGGCGGCGGTGACGGGCGTGAGCTCGCCCACCTCGGAGAGGTCGAGGTCCACCGGGGCCAGCGTCTGCGGACCGGTGACGGTGAGTCCGGAGCGGTCGAGGTCACAGGTGCCGCCGAACGCCTCCGCGATCTCCCGGAAGCGGTCGCCCGCCTGCTGCGTGTGCGCCGGCCAGTGGGGGACCGTGACGGACCCGCCGGTGACGAGGGCGGCGGAGAGGAATGCGGCGGCGTTGGAGAGATCGGGCTCGACGGTGACGTCGAGGGCCCGAGGCCGGCCCGGCTCCACGACCCAGCGGCCGGGCGCGGGCTCCTCGACGTGGACGCCCGCGTCCGCGAGCACCTCGAGGGTCATGTCGATGTGCGGGCGCGAGGGCAGCGAGGCTCCCGTGTGCACGAGCTCGACGCCGAGGTCGAAGAGGCTGCCGGACAGCAGCAGTCCGGAGACGAACTGACTCGTCGCGGAGGCGTCGATCTCGATGTGGCCGCCCCGCATGCCGCCGGGCGCCTCGACGGTGAAGGGCAGGGTGCCGTTCTCCGCGGACACCTCCGCGCCCAGCGATTCCAGGGCGGTGAGGATCGTCGACATGGGGCGGGAATAGGCCTGCTCGTCGCCGTCGAAGCGCACGCGGCGTCCCGTGGCGGCGGCCAGGGGTGGGACGAAGCGCATGACGGTGCCGGCCAGGCCGCAGTCCACCCGGGCCTCGGCCGGGGCCGTGCCGTCCGTCCCGAGCGGCAGCGGGGCGACGCGCAGGGCTCCCTCGGAGTCCGTGCGTATGTCCGCGCCCAGCGCCCGCAGCGCGGACACCATCAGCTGTGTGTCACGGCTGACGAGCGCGTTGCGGACGACGGACTCCGCATCCGCCGCCGCGGCGAGGACGAGGAAGCGGTTGGTGAGGGACTTGGAGCCGGGGACGCGGACGGTTGCGGACACGGGTCCCGAGGCGGCCGGTGCGGCCCACTGCTCAGGCGGGTCCACCGGTCGGGAAGAGGGCGCAGGACCCGAGGCGGCCGGTGCGGCCCACTGCTCAGGCGAGGGCCCGGGGAGAGGAGAGGCGGAGCTTTCCATTCAGCTGCGGCTGCTCACGGCGTCGACGGCCCGGGCAGAGGTCTTCTCGATGCTCTTGCGCAGGTCCTCGGCGGCGTGCTGGGCGCGCCAGGCGAGCCCGGGCCGGCCGGCCGTGTCCACGGCGGCCAGCAGCGCGCCGCCGAGCAGCGAGGTGCGCGTGAGGAGGTCGCTCCGGCGCGCCGCCTTGTCCTCCTTGGACTCGGCGGCGTCCTGGGAGAGGGCCGTGCCGACGACGTCGAAGAGGTAGGTGCCCACGAGGACGGACGCGCTGAGACGGGGGAGCTTGCCGATCGCGAGCAGGGCCCCGGCGGCCACCTGGGCGGCTCCGGCCGACCGGGCGAGGGTCTCCGGACCCACCGGCAGCTCCACCACGCGTGAGGCCGCGGCGAGGACGGCCTCGGCGGAGCGCTGGGAGCCGCGGGGAGCGCGGACGCGGGAGATGCCGTTGGCGATGTAGGCGCCGGCGAGCAGGGGACGGGCGAGCAGACGGACAGGGCTCACAGTGGGTCCTTCCTTCGTCAGAGAGATCTCTTCTCGCGCCAGCATATCTCTCCGACCGGGAACCAGCCCGACCGAAATCCCCACCGCCGGCCCACCCCGCCGGAATACCCTCCGCGTCCCCTCTGTTGTCCCTGCAGAACGAGGAGGTGGGATGAGCACGCTGACTGCAGTTCCCGCGGAGGAGGACCTACGATGGGTCATGATGACTGAAGCCACGGAGACTCCCCCAGCGGAGACGGACGAGGAGCGCCACGCGCGCTTCGAACGCGACGCTCTCGAGTACGTCAACCAGCTGTACGGTGCAGCGCTGCGCATGACCCGGAATCCCGCGGACGCGGAGGACCTCGTGCAGGAGGCGTACGCGAAGGCGTATTCGGCGTTCCACCAGTACACCCCCGGCACCAACCTCCGGGCGTGGCTGTACCGGATCCTCACCAACACGTTCATCAACAGCTACCGCAGGAAGCAGCGGAGGCCGCAGGAATCGCAGGCGGACGAGATCGAGGACTGGCAGATCCACCGCGCCTCGACGCACTCGTCCTCCGACGGCCGCTCCGCGGAGCTCGAGGCGCTCGACCATCTGCCTGACTCCGACGTCACGGACGCGCTCTCCGCGCTGCCGGAGGACCGGCGCATGGTCGTGTACTACGCGGATGTGGAGGGGATGCCCTACAAGGAGATCGCGGAGGTGATGGGGACCCCCATCGGCACCGTGATGTCCCGGCTGCACCGGGGCCGGCGGCAGCTGCGGGACATGCTGCACGACTACGCGCGGGAGCGCGGGTTCGTCCACCCGGACGAACGCGGGGCGGACGCCCCGGCGGCGTCCCAGGACACGCAGGAGGAGGATTCATGAGCGCAGGAGCACAGGAGGACGAGGACCGCTGCGGTTCTGCGCGTGAGCGGAGCCTCGAGCGCATCTACCACTACCTCGACGGCGAGCTGGAGGCCGCGGAGATCCGGCAGATCCAGACCCATCTCGACTGCTGCACCAACTGCCAGGACGAGTACGAGGTGGAGGCACTGCTCAAGGAGCTCGTGAAGCGCTCCTGCACGGGCAGCGCGCCGGAAGGTCTGCGGGAGCGCATCCAGCAGCGGATCGTGGTGGAGCGCCGGACGACGGTGATCCGGCGGATCGACGGCGGCTGACGGCCGCCGGCACACGCTGAAG
>NZ_BAAAPZ010000002.1:185368-472149 GCF_039531405.1 Brevibacterium salitolerans
GGGCCTTCGTGCGAGGCGGGTGCCGGAGGGGATCCGGCACCCTGCCTGTCAGGTGTTGGGACGCTTGCCGTGGTTGGCGCCGCGCCTCTTGCGGTCGCGGCGCTTGCGTGCTCGCTTGCTCATGTTCACTCCTTCGGATAGACCCGTTGATTCTCCCACAGCCGCAGACGAGCGGCAAAAGCGCGCAGGCTCAGTCCTCGCCGAGGACGTCCGGGACGCCCAGCCACTCGAACCACCCGCGATTGAGCACGAGCCAGGCGAGGAGACCGTAGCCCTCCTGCGCCGGTGTGCCTGAGCGCGAGGCGGCGAGTTCGCGCTGCCACACCGGGTGGGAGCGCAACGGGGTGAAGGCGTCCACGTAGGGGATGCCGCGGCGATGGGCGACATCGGAGAAGCCGGTGCTGAGCTCCGCGAGCCGGCGGTTGCTGTCGGCGTCGCGCACCGGGGTGGGCCCCACCACGAAGGCGGAGACCTCCTGCGTGAGCGCCGTGTCGAGGACGTTCGCGATGTTGAGGCGCGCGCGAGCCACCGAGATGCCGGTGTCCGCGTCCGCCGCGCCCAGACCCAGCACCAGGCGGTTCTCCGTGTCGTCGGAGAACCGGCGGCAGGCCTCCGTCATGCAGCGCTCGGACAGCCCGGTGGTGTCTTCCCCGGCGACGGCCAGGGCGTGGAAGTCCGCCTCCGGGGCGGAGGGATAGGTGCGTGCGGCGACGCGGCCCACCCAGCCCATTCCACGCCCATCGCCGTGGCCGGCGACCAGCTGGTCGCCGACCACGACGATGGTCTGCCTGCGCTTGGCGATCACCGAGCGAAGACCTGCTCGACGAGATCGGCCTGCTCGGCGTCGTGCACGTGCTTGAGACCGGTGGCCGGGGAGGCCGAGGCCGCACGGGCAATGACGCGGAGCTCACGGCCGCCCAGCACTGCGGGCAGGTTGAGCGCCATGAAGGGCCATGCGCCCTGGTTCTCCGGCTCCTCCTGAGCCCAGACGAACTCGACGTCCGGACCGTAGGCGCCCAGCGCCTGCTCGATCGAGTGCTCGTCGAGCGGGTAGAGCTGCTCGAAGCGGACGAGCGCGGTCTCGGTGTCCTCGAGCTTGCTGCGCTTGGCGAGGAGGTCCCAGTAGAGCTTGCCGGAGACCATGACCACGCGCTTGGTCTTCGCGGGCTCCACCGCGGTGTCCGCGATGACCGGCTGGAAGCTGCCGCTGGTGAACTGCTCCACGGACGTCGAGGCGGCCTTGAGGCGGAGCATCGACTTGGGGGTGAACACGACGAGCGGACGCTTCACACCGGCGTGCGCGTGGCGGCGCAGGAGGTGGAAGTAGGACGCGCCGTCCGCCGGGTTGGCGACCGTCATGTTGTCCTCCGCCGCGAGCTGCATGAACCGCTCGATGCGCGCCGAGGAGTGGTCCGGACCCTGGCCCTCGAAGCCGTGGGGGAGCAGGAGCACCACACCGGAGGTCTGCTGCCACTTCTGCTCGGACGCGGAGATGAACTCGTCGATGACGGACTGCGCGCCCTGGGCGAAGTCGCCGAACTGCGCCTCCCAGAGGACGAGGGCCTCCGGCCTCTCCACCGCGTAGCCGTACTCGAAGCCCATCGCGGCGTACTCGCTCAGCAGCGAGTTGTAGATCCAGAAGCGGCCCTGGTCCTCGGAGAGATTGGCGAGGGGGGTCCACTCGTTGCCGTTCTCGTAGTCGACGAACACGGCCTGGCGCTGGGTGAAGGTGCCGCGGCGGACGTCCTGGCCGGACATACGCACCGGCACGCCCTCGAGCAGGAGCGAACCGAATGCGAGCTGCTCCGCGAAGCCCCAGTCGATGCCGCCCGAACGCGTCATCTCCCGGCGCTTCTCCAGCAGGCTGCGCAGCTTCTTGTGGACGGTGAAGCCCTCCGGGATGTCCATGAAGGCATCGCCGATCCGCTCCAGCACATCGGTGCTCACGGCGGTCTCCGGTGCGGTGTAGCCCTCGATCTGACGCGAGTTCTGATCGATGCCGAACGCGGACGGACGGTTCTCCGACTTCTCCGCCTCGCGGGTCTCCGCGAAGGCGGTCTCCAGCTTCTGCTGGAAGTCCGCGAGCGCCTCCTGCGCCTCGTCCGCGGTCATGCACTTCCTGCCCACGAGCGATTCCGTGTAGATGCGGCGGACCGTGGACTTCTGGTCGATGAGGGAGTACATGATGGGCTGCGTCATCGAGGGGTCGTCGCCCTCGTTGTGGCCGCGGCGGCGGTAGCACACGAGGTCGATGACGATGTCGCGGTTGAAGGCCTCACGGTACTCGAAGGCGAGCTGGGCGGCGCGGTAGACGGCCTCGGGGTCGTCGCCGTTCACGTGGAGGACGGGAGCGCCGATGATCTTCGCGACGTCCGTCGAGTAGAACGAGGAGCGGGCCGAGGCCGGGGAGGTCGTGAAGCCCACCTGGTTGTTGATGACGAGGTGGATGGTGCCGCCGGTGCGGTAGCCGCGCAGCTCGGAGAGGTGGAGGGTCTCCGCCACGACGCCCTGACCCGCGAAGGCGGCATCGCCGTGGACCAGCACGGGGAGCACGGTGAAGGCCGTCTGGTCCGGGTCGATGACGTCCTGCTTGGCGCGGGTGATGCCTTCGAGGACCGGGTCCACCGTCTCCAGGTGGCTGGGGTTGGCGGCGACGTAGACCTTGGTCGTGTTGCCGTTGGGGGACGTGAAGGAGCCCTCGGTGCCGAGGTGGTACTTCACGTCGCCGGAGCCCTGCACGTTCGCCGGGGAGAGGGAGCCGTCGAACTCCTGGAACACCTGGCCGTAGGACTTGCCGGCGATGTTCGTGAGGACGTTGAGGCGGCCGCGGTGGGCCATGCCGATGGTGACCTCGTCCATGCCGGAGTCCGCGGCCTGGTTGAGGATCTCGTCGAGGAGGACGATGGTGGACTCGCCGCCCTCCAGCGAGAAGCGCTTCTGCCCGATGTACTTGGTCTGCAGGAAGGTCTCGAAGGCCTCCGCGGCGTTGAGCCGGCCCAGGATGTGGCCCTGCTCGTCGCGGGTGAGGTCCTCGTGCGGGACCTCCAGCTTCGACTGGAACCAGCGGCGCTGCTCCGGGTCCGCGATGTGCATGTACTCGATGCCGGTCGTGCGGCAGTAGGAGTCGCGCAGGAGCCCGAGGATGTCCCGCAGGGGCATCATGCGCTTGCCGCCGAAGCCGCCGGTGGGGAACTCGCGCTCGAGGTCCCAGAGGGTGAGGCCGTGCGTGTTGATGTCCAGGTCCGGGTGGGAGCGCTGGCGGTAGACGAGCGGGTCGATGTTGGCCATGAGGTGGCCGCGGGAGCGGTAGGCGTCGATGAGCTCGATGACGCGCGCGGTCTTGTTCACCACGTCGTAGTCGTCGGCGGAGACGTCCGGCACCCAGCGCACCGGCTCGTAGGGCAGGCGCAGGGACGCGAAGATCTCGTCGTAGAAGCCGTCCTCGCCCAGGAGCAGACCGTGGACCTGCTTGAGGAACTCCCCGGAGCCGGCTCCCTGGATCACGCGGTGGTCGTAGGTGGAGGTGAGGGTGAGGACCTTCGAGACCGCCAGCTTGTTGAGGGTCTCCTGGCTCGCGCCCTGGAACTCCGCGGGGTAGTCCAGCGCACCCACGCCGACGATGCAGCCCTGGCCCACCGTGAGACGGGGCATGGAGTGGACGGTGCCGATCCCGCCGGGGTTGGTGAGCGAGACGGTGGTGCCGGCGAAGTCCGCCGCCGTGAGCTTGCCGTCGCGGCCGCGTGCCACGAGGTCGTCGTAGGCGTCGACGAACTGCTTGAAGGTCAGCGTCTCCGCCTTCTTGATGTTCGGCACGAGGAGGCTGCGGGTGCCGTCCTTCTTGGGGACGTCGATGGCGATGCCGAGGTTCACGTGGCCGGGCTGGACCATCACCGGCTTGCCGTCGCGGACGTCGTAGTAGACGTTCTGGCTGGGGATCTCCCGCAGCGCGCGCACCACGGCGAAGCCGATGATGTGGGTGAAGGAGACCTTGCCCCCGCGGGTGCGGCGGAGGTGGGAGTTGACGACGATGCGGTTGTCGATCAGCGCCTTCGCCGGCAGCGCCCGCACGGAGGTGGCGGTGGGCAGCGTGAGCGAGTCGTCCATGTTCTTGGCGATGAGCTTGGCGGGCCCGCGCAGCTTGGTGACGACGTCCTCGACGTCCTCCTGCTGCGCCTGGGGCTTCTCCGGGAGGTTGTTCGCCCCGGCGGACTTGCTCTCTGCCTTGGTCGTCTCCGACTCCGCGACGGAGGGGGTCACGCCCTTGGGGGAGTCGGTGGCTGCGGCGGCTGTCCGCGCCGGCGCCTTGGCGGGCTCGGCGGTCTGCGCGGGAGCGGCCGACTGCGCCGGAGCGGTCTTCGCGGCGCCCACGGCACCTCCGTTCCGCTCGAACTCCTGGAAGACAGGCCACCAGGACTTGTCGACGGAGTTCCTGTCGGCCTTGTACTGCTCGTACATTTCCTCAACCAGCCACTCGTTCGAACCGAAGTCGGACGCAGTGGTCGCGGGGGTGCTCGTAGACACGGGGTTGTTCGCCCTCTTCCTCGTATGGAGATATCCCAGTGCGGCCAGTGTATCCGCGTTGGGTGCGGCTGCACGAGGATGGTTCACAATGGTCGTATGCGATTCATCACCGGCCGTCCCGAGACGGACCTCACCTACTCGGACGTGTTTCTCGTCCCCTCCCGTTCGCAGGCGGCCAGCCGCTTCGACGTGTCGCTCGAGACCGCGGACGGGACCGGCACGACCATTCCCCTCGTCGCCGCCAACATGACCGCCGTCTCCGGCCGGCGCATGGCGGAGACGCTGGCGCGCCGGGGAGGTCTGGCCGTCCTCCCGCAGGACATCCCCCTCGACGCCGCCGCGGCGACGATCCGCTGGGTCAAGGAGCGCCATCCGGTGCTGGAGACCCCGGTGCGTCTGGGACCGGACGACACCGCGCTCGAGGCCCTGCACCTGGTGCGCAAGCGCTCGCACGGGCACGTGGTGGTCACGGACGCCGAGCGCCGCGTGCTGGGAGTCGTGTCCGCGGACTCGCTGGAGTCCGTCGACCGCTTCACCCCGCTCTCACGGCTGCTGGACTCGTCCTCGCGCACCCTCGAGCTCGACGCCCTGGCCCACGCCCGCCCCACGCGGGCCGCGCTCTCCGCGCTCTACGACGACTTCGTCGCCTCCCGCTCCGCGTTCGTCCCGGTGGTGGACTCCGGAGAGCTCGCGGGTGTACTCACACCGCAGTCCCTCCTGCGGGCCTCGGTCTACAGCCCCGCGCTCGACGGCGAGGGCAGGCTGCGCATCGCGGCGGCGGTGGGGGTCAACGGCGACGCGGCGGGCCGCGCGGAGGCGCTCGTCGCCGCGGGGGCGGACGTCCTCGTCATGGACACGGCGCACGGACACCAGGAGAAGATGATCGAGGTCCTGCGTCAGGTGCGCGCCGCCGGCCTGGGCGTGCCGCTCGTGGCCGGCAACGTGGTGACCGCCGAGGGCGTGGAGGACCTCGTCGAGGCGGGGGCCGACATCGTGAAGGTGGGGGTGGGCCCGGGCGCGATGTGCACCACCCGCATGATGACGGCCGTGGGCAGGCCGCAGTTCTCGGCGGTCCTGGATGCCTCCGCACGTGCCCGCGAGCTGGGCGCGCACGTGTGGGCGGACGGCGGGGTGCGCTACCCGCGCGATGTCGCCCTGGCCCTGGCCGCGGGCGCCTCGCAGGTGATGATCGGCTCCTGGTTCGCCGGCACCTTCGAGAGCCCCGGCGACCTGCTCACGGACGCGAGCGGCCGGCAGTACAAGGAGAGCTTCGGCATGGCCAGCGCACGGGCGGTCGCGGCCCGCACGCAGTCGGAGGAGTCCGCCTTCGAACGCGCGCGCAAGGGCCTCTTCGAGGAGGGGATCTCCTCCGGGCGCATGCCGGTGGACCCGCAGCGGCCCGGGGTGGAGGACCTGCTCGACCAGATCACCTCCGGTGTGCGTTCGTCCTGCACCTACGCCGGAGCGCGGACGCTCGAGGAGTTCCACGCCCGCGCGGTGGCGGGCGTGCAGTCCGCGGCCGGCTACGAAGAGGGCAGGCCGGTCCAGAGCGGCTGGTGAGGCCTCCGTCCGGAGCGGAGGCTGAGAGATCCACGTGAAGGCGGGGCGGGGACGGTGCAGAGACGCCCTCGCCCCGCCTTCCTCGGTAGGATGTCTCCATGACGAGTGACAGTCCGTGCCGGCGTGAAGCCGGCACCCCCACGTTCTCCTTCCGTCCCGTCGCGCGGCCGGTGCACACCGCACCCGCTGCGCCGCCCCGTCCCCGGCGGAGAATCCTCCGCCGCCGCGAGGTGAGCGCCTGAGATGGAGTGGCTCCTCCTCTGCCTCGCCCTCGTCCTCATCGGAGGCACCGGCGTCTTCGTCGCCGCCGAGTTCGCCCTCCTCACCCTCGACAAGCACACCGTCGAGAAGGCGGTGGCCGACGGCTCGCGGTTCGCGGGCACCATCCAGAAGGCCACCACCCACCTGTCCACCCAGCTGTCAGCGGCGCAGGTGGGCATCACGATCACCACTCTGCTCACCGGCTACCTCATGGAGCCGTCGCTGGGCGCCCTGCTCACACCGGTGTTCACCGCGCTGGGCGTGCCGGAGTCCGCGGCCGCGCCCGTGTCCCTGGGACTCGCGCTGCTGGTGTCCACGATCCTCTCGATGGTCATCGGGGAGCTCGTGCCCAAGAACCTCGCGATCTCCTCGCCCCTGCACGCCGCGCAGATCGCGGTGCCACTGCAGTATGCGTTCTCCGTGGCGTTCAAGCCGGTGATCGCCGTGCTCAACGGCACCGCCAACCGCGCTCTGGTGTCCATGGGCATCGAGCCGCAGGAGGAGGGCTCGGCCGGTCGCTCGCCGGAGGAGCTCACCGCCCTCGTGCGCCACTCCGCGGAGGAGGGGACCATGGCCGAGCAGACCGCGGATCTTCTCGAGCGGACGCTCAGCTTCTCCGCACGCACCGCGGAGGACGTCATGACCCCGCGCACCCGGATGGTCTCCGTCGCCCGGGATGCGACCGCGGCGGACATCGTCGAGATCGCCCGCAGGACCGGCTACTCGCGATTCCCCGTGATCGGCGAGAACCGCGATGACGTCGTGGGCGTCGTGCACATCAAGTCCGCCATGTCCGTGCCGCTGGACAACCGTGAGGACGCCTATGCCGGCGGCCTCATGACCGAGGTGCAGCAGGTGCCGGAGACGCTGCCGCTCGACCGCCTGCTGCTGCGTCTGCGCGCGCGCTCCACGCAGATGGTGGTCGTCGTCGACGAGTACGGCGGCACCGCTGGTGTGGCGACCCTCGAGGACGCGGTCGAGGAGCTGGTGGGCGAGGTGGCCGACGAGCACGATCGCATGCGCGTCATGGTGCGCCCCGCGCGCGACGGCTCGTGGATCGTCCCCGGGCGGCTGCGCCCGGACGAGGTGGCGGCGGCGGTCGGGATCGAGATCCCGGAGGACTCCGAGTACGAGACGATCGCCGGATTCGTCATGCTCCGCCTCGGGCGCGTGCCGCAGGAGGGGGACGAGGTGCGACTCGAATCCGCCCGGCTGGTCGTCGAGCGCATGCACATGCGCCGGGTGGAGAGGCTGCGGCTCATCCCGGACCTCGTCGTCGCGACTCCGGGGGAGGTGAGCGCGCATGAGTGACTGGATGGGTCTCGTCTGGCTCGTGGTGCTGCTGCTGGGCAACGCGTTCTTCGTCGCGGCGGAGTTCGGCATCGTCTCCGCCAAGCGCTCGCAGATCGAGCCGTATGCGGACGGGGGCTCCAAGCGCGCGCAGACCACGCTGTACGCCATGAGCCACGTCTCGGTCATGCTGGCGATCTGCCAGCTCGGCATCACCGTCTGCTCGCTGCTGCTGGGCAATGTCGCGGAACCCGCGATCCACCATCTGCTGGTGGGTCCTCTCAGCGGTCTCGGCATCCCGGCCGGTCTCTCCGATGTCATCTCCTTCGTCCTGGCGCTGGCCGCCGTGACCTACCTCCACGTGGTGGTGGGGGAGATGATCCCCAAGAACATCGCCATCGCACTGTCCCGGCAGGCCGCGATGATGCTGGCGCCCCCGCTGGTGTTTCTCGCCCGGGTCTTCGGCTTCGTGATCCGGCCGCTCAACTCCTTCGCGAACGGCGTGCTGCGGCTGCTCGGCGTCACCCCCAGGGACGAGGTCAATGCGGCGTACACCGTCGAGGAGGTGCAGTCGATCGTCGTCGAGTCCCAGCGTGAGGGACTGCTGCGCGACGAGTCGGGGCTGCTCAAGGGCGCCCTGGAGTTCTCGGACAAGTCGGTGGCCGAGGCCATGGTCCCCCGGGCGGATCTCGTCACGGTCTCGGAGCAGGCCACCCCGGAGGAGGTCGAGGGACTGGTGGGCCGGACGGGGTACTCGCGGTACATCGTCACGGACTCCGCCGGCACTCCGCGCTCCTATCTCCACATCAAGGACCTCCTCTACGCGGACAACGAGGCGGACTACCGTGCTCCGGTGCAGTCCAAGCGCTTCCGCTCCATGACCTCGGTCGCCGCGGACGCGGAGATCGAGGACGCACTCGACGAGATGCGCAGTGCGGGCAGCCACGTGGCGCGGGTGCTCGACGCGGCGGGGGAGGCCGTGGGCGTGGTCTTCCTCGAGGACGTGCTCGAGGAGCTCGTGGGCGAGGTGGACGATGCCATGCAGCGGCACCGTGCCCGA
This sequence comes from Brevibacterium salitolerans, assembly GCF_039531405.1. Lineage (NCBI taxonomy): Bacteria > Bacillati > Actinomycetota > Actinomycetes > Micrococcales > Brevibacteriaceae > Brevibacterium > Brevibacterium salitolerans. The sequence goes on from NZ_BAAAPZ010000002.1 coordinate 194,061, forward strand.
GGCCTCCGCTGAGGCGGAGCAGCTGCGCTGTCGCTGCGGCCGGAGGGCTCTCCTCCGGCCGCAGCGCTCGTGACGCATGCCGTTCGTGGTGCACGCCGTTCATGGTGCACGTCACGGGATGTGGCATCGGATATATCAACTGGACGTCTTTGTAACGTTGTCGTTATAGTGTTGTGACAGATGGACGGAGACCCCGCTCAGCAGGGCGGGGTCGCACACTGTCGAGAGCTTTGGAGTGAGTGAATGGCCGAGGGAACCGCTGAACAGGTGTTCACCAGCCGTCGTGCCCGCCGCGAGGCGGAGGGACGCACCCGCCGTGAGACGCGGCGGACGTTCCGCACCGTGACGGAGGCGCCCGCCTCCGCGCAGGCGACGGACCAGGTGAACGCCGGCACGGTTGCCTTCCGCGGTTCGGACGGCTCCGTCGTCCGCTCCATGCGCCGCCGCCGTGCGGCGACGGTCTCCGCGCTGACCTCCGTGTCCGCGGCGGGTGTGGCGATCGCCGCCGTGCTCGTGGCCGGCAACGGCACCGGGCAGGCGCAGGCCGCAGAGGCTCCGGCCGAGGACGCTCCCCGCCTGACCGCTCTGGACGCGGAGTCCGTGAGCGCGGACGTCGCGGAGGCGGACGTCGCGGTGGGCAGCACGGCCTCGGGCTCCGTTCCCAGTGCCGAAGGCGGGAAGGCGGAGGCCGCGGGGCGCTCCATCACCAAGACGGTCCTTCCTGGCTGCTCAGCGGAGCACGACTGGGACGCGAACGTGAGCAACGGGCAGCTGCCCGAGGAGTGGCTGTGCGACCTGGGGATCGGCAAGCACCAGCTCCGCGCGGACGCGGCGGTGGCGTTCGCGAAGATGAATGCCGCCTACAAGGCTGACACCGGCAAGGAGTTCTCCATCACGGACTCCTACCGGAGCCTCGAGGGGCAGATCTCCGTGGCCGGCCGCAAGCCCGGCCTCTCCGCCCGCCCCGGCACCTCGCTCCACGGCTGGGGCATCGCCCTCGACCTCGGCGGCGGTGTCGAGAGCGAGTCCGGCCCCTGGAACTGGCTGGTGGAGAACGCCGGCGACTTCGGCTGGGAGAACCCGGACTGGGCGAAGTCCAGCAAGTACGAGCCCTGGCACTGGGAGTACGTCCCGGCGCGCGAGACGATCAAGGGCCACTGAGGGCCGTATGTGAGATATGCCACCGCATCCGGGCGGGTGCGGATATGACGGCGGAAGCCGGCGGTGCTAGAGTTGCACCGGTAAGCCCGCGTAGCTCAGTGGATAGAGCGTCTGCCTCCGGAGCAGAAGGTCGTAGGTTCGAATCCTGTCGCGGGCACCACGGAAGGCCCCTCACCTGGGAGAACAGGTGAGGGGCCTTCGTCATGCATCTTGCCGTGAACTGCGGGTTCGAGGCCTCCCGTGAGACCGATTGTCCGCGCGCACCGTCCACCCACTATCCTGTGCGGGTGACTCCGGAAGAACTCAGGGCTACCATCGCCCGCGCACTTGAGGAATACAGCACGCAGACCGGCACGGGGATCGAGGTGCCCGCCAAGCTCGTCGTCGAACGTCCCAAGAACCGCGACCACGGCGACTGGGCCACCAACGTGGCGCTGCAGACGGCGAAGAAGGCCGGGCTCGCCCCGCGCGATCTCGCGCAGGGGCTGGCTGCGATCCTCACGGACGTGGACGGCATCGAGTCCTGTGAGGTGGCCGGGCCCGGCTTCCTCAACATCACCCTCTCCGCCGGCGCCGCCGGGGCGCTGGCGGCGGAGATCGTGGCCGCAGGCAGCGACTACGGGCGCGGCGAGGCGCTGGCCGGGCACGTCGTCAACATGGAGTTCGTCTCCGCCAACCCCACCGGACCGCTCCACCTCGGCCACACCCGCTGGGCCGCGCTGGGCGATGCGATCGCCCGCGTCCTCGCCTTCGCCGGGGCGCAGGTCACCAGCGAGTACTACATCAACGACGCCGGCTCGCAGATGCTCGTCTTCGCGGACTCGGTGCTCGCCCGGATGAAGGGCCGTGAGGTGCCCGAAGGCGGCTACCCGGGCGCCTACATCCAGGACATCGCAGACCGGATCGCCCAGGAGCAGCCGGCGCTCGCGGACGCCTGCGAGGACACCATCCGCGAGGAGGTGCTGTCCCGCGCCTACGCGATCCAGCTGCAGGACATCAAGGACACGCTCGCGGAGTTCGACGTCCACTTCGACGTGTGGTTCTCCGAGAAGACCCTCCACGACTCCGGCGCGCTGGAGTCCTCCGTGGCGCGCCTGCGCGAGCAGGGCCACGTCTTCGACTCCGAGGGTGCCGTCTGGCTGCGCACCACGGAGTTCGGCGACGACAAGGATCGCGTCCTCATCAGGAAGGACGGCGCTCCCACCTACTTCGCCGCGGATGCCGCCTACTACCTGGACAAGAAGGACCGCGGCTTCGACGAGAAGGTCTACCTGCTGGGCGCGGACCACCACGGCTACGTGAACCGGCTCAAGGCGATCGCCGCCGCGGCGGGCGACGACCCTGAGCACAACATCGAGATCCTCATCGGCCAGCTCATCAAGGTCAACGGCGCCAAGCTGTCCAAGCGCGCCGGCAACATCATCGAGCTCCGCGATCTCGTGCAGTGGCTGGGCCGCGACGCCCTCCGCTACTCGCTGGCGCGCATCCCCGCGGACTCGCCGCTCACCCTGGACCCGGAGGTCCTGCGCTCGGCCAGCAACGACAACCCCGTCCACTACGTCCAGTACGCGCACGCCCGGTCCCGGGGCGTGGATCGGAAGGCCGTCGAGGCCGGCATCGATCCCACCGGCTTCGACGCGACGACGCTCACGGACGAGACGGAGTCGGCACTGCTCGCCGCCCTCGCGGACTTCCCGCGCGTGGTCGCCCAGGCCGCGGAGCTGCGCGAGCCGCACCGCATCGCCCGCTACCTCGAATCCCTCGCGGGCCTCTTCCACAAGTGGTACGACGCCTGCCGGGTGACCCCGCGGGCGGACGAGGAGATCGGCGCCGTCCACTCCTCGCGCCTCGTGCTCAACCGCGCCACGGCCCAGGTGCTGGCCAACGGCCTCCACCTCCTGGGCGTCTCCGCGCCCGAGCGGATGTAGGGGAGGCGCGCATGCCCGCACACATCTCCGGCGTCATGCACGCCGGGCCCTCGCCGGTCTGGCTACCCTTCCCGGAGGACGTCAACGCCCTCATGCCCAGCCTGTGGTCCGCGCATGCGGCCAAGGACGCGCAGGGCGTGCTCACGATCGCCGGCCACCGGGTCACCGATCTCGCCCGCGAATACGGCAGCCCGCTCTACCTGTTCGACGTCGAGGACTTCCGTGCCCGCGCCCGCGAGGCGGTCGGTGCGTTCGCAGCCGCCTTCGAGCGGGTGGGCACGTCCTCGCGCACGTACTACGCCGGCAAGGCCTTCCTCACCGTCGCCGTCGCGCAGATGGCGGCGGCGGAGGGGCTGGGCATCGACACCTGCTCGCTCGGTGAGCTGCTGCTCGCCCGCCGCGCCGGCGTGGATCCGCAGCTGGTGGGCCTCCACGGCAACAGCAAGTCCGACGAGGAGATCGAGCTGGCCCTGCAGTGGGGGATCGGCCGGATCGTCGTCGACTCCCTGCAGGAGATCGACCGGCTCGAGGCGGCTGCGGCCCGGCTGGGCGTGCGCGCACGGGTGATGATCCGCGTCACCGCGGGCGTCGAGGCCCACACCCACGACTTCATCGCGACGGCGCACGAGGACCAGAAGTTCGGCCTCTCCCTGCAGTCCGGCGCGGCCGCAGAGGCCGCCGCCAGGGTCATCGCCGCGGACCACCTCGACCTCATCGGCCTGCACAGCCACATCGGCTCCCAGATCTTCGACGCCTCCGGCTTCGAGGTCGCCGCCCGCAGGATCGTGGCGCTCCGCGCCCAGCTCCGCAGGCGTCACGGCGTGGAGCTCGAGGAACTGGACCTGGGCGGCGGCCTCGGCATGCGCTACACCTCGCAGGACACGCCCCCGCCGCTGCCGGAGATGGCGGAGAAGCTCGCGGACGCCGTCGCCAAGGAGTGCGCGGACGCCGGGGACCCCCTTCCCGTGCTCTCCTTCGAACCCGGTCGCTCCCTCATCGGTCCGGCGATGTGCACGCTCTACCGCGTGGGCACCGTCAAGCCCGTGGAGACCGACCACGGCGTGCGCACCTACGTGTCCGTGGACGGCGGCATGAGCGACAACGTCCGCACGGCCCTGTACGACGCGGACTACTCGTGCACGCTCGCCTCCCGCACCTCCGACGCGGCCCCCGCAGTGGTCCGCGTGGTGGGCAGGCACTGCGAGAGCGGTGACATCGTCGTCCGCGACGAGTACCTGCCGGCGGACGTGGCTCCCGGCGACCTGGTGGCGGTTCCGGGCACCGGTGCGTACTGCCAGCCGCTGTCCTCGAACTACAACATGGCGCCGAGGCCGGGGGTGCTCGCCGTGCGCGAGTCCGCCGTGGAGTGGATGGTGCGTCCGGAGACGCTCGACGACCTGTTCGCACGGGACTGCGGTCCGCTCGCCTGAGCCGGCCGCGGCCGTGCCCGCGCCCGCTGCGGCGCGCACGGCCAAGGAGATCGCGATCGCTGAAGGGACGAAGATGGAGAAGCTGACCATTGCACTGCTGGGCGGAGGCGTCGTCGGCAGCGAGGTCGCCCGCACCCTCCTCGAGGACGCGGAAGCGCTCGCGGAGCGCGTGGGCGCTCCGCTGGAGCTGCGGAACGTGGTCGTCCGCGACCTGGGGAAGGAGAGGCCGGGGATCCCCCGCGAGCTGCTCACGGACGACGCCGAGGCCGCTCTCGCGGACGCGGACATCGTCGTGGAGCTGATGGGCGGCATCGAGCCCGCCCGCTCGCTCATTCTCTCCGCGCTGGCACGCGGCTCCAGCGTCGTGACGGCGAACAAGGCACTGCTCGCGCAGAGCTTCCCGGAGCTGCTCGCGGCCGCTGACGAGTCCGCCGTCAGGCTGGAGTTCGAGGCCGCGGTGGCCGGTGCCATCCCCATCGTGCGCCCGCTCAACGACTCGCTGGCCGGCGACCGGGTCACCCGCGTCATGGGCATCGTCAACGGCACCACGAACTACATCCTCGACCAGATGGCGCGGGAGGGCTGGGACTTCGCCCACGCCCTGCGCACGGCGCAGGAGCTCGGGTACGCCGAGGCCGATCCCACGGCGGACATCGAGGGACTGGACGCGGCGGCGAAGGCGGCGATCATCGCCTCCCTGGCCTTCCAGGTGCCGGTCTCCATCGACGACGTCCACGTGGAGGGCATCACCGGTGTGAGCGCGGACATGATCGCCACGGCTCAGGCCCAGGGCTTCACCATCAAGCTGCTCGCGATCTGCGAGCGCCTCGAGGGCGAGGACGCCGGCGTGTCCGCACGCGTCTACCCGGCGCTCGTGAGCCGCGAGCACCCGCTGGCCAGCGTCTCCGGCGCCTACAACGCCGTCTTCGTCGAGGCTGACGCGGCGGGCTCCCTCATGTTCTACGGCCAGGGCGCCGGCGGCGCCCCCACCTCCTCGGCCGTGCTGGGCGACGTGGTCTCCGTGGCGCGCCGCCGCGTGCTGGGAGGACGCGGCCAGGCGGCCGCGCAGGTGCGGGGCGGGAGCCGCGTGCTGCCCATCTCCGCCGTCGACACCCGCTACCAGATCACGCTCGAGGTCGCGGACCGGCCCGGCGTGCTCCTCACCGTCGCGGAGGTGCTCGCGGCGGAGGGCGTCTCCGTGGAGCTCGCCTCGCAGACGCAGCTGGAGACCGCCGAGGACGGCGTCCCCCGCGCCAAGCTCGTCATCGCCACCCACACCGCGAAGGAGTCCGCCCTCGCCGCCACCGTGGAGACGCTCGCAGCACTCGACGCGGTCGCCTCCGTGAGGTCCGTGCTCCGGATCGAAGGCAGCTGAGCGGCACCCGCCAGGGCCGGTCGCAAGGATCCATGAGGAAAGAGGAACGCAAGCCAATGGCACCAGCACATCGTCATCAGTGGGCAGGAGTCGTCGAGGAGTACCGGGAGCTCCTCGACGTGGGACCGGACACCCCGGCCGTCACCCTGGGGGAGGGCGGGACCCCGCTCATCCGGGCGGAGGGGCTGTCCGCACGCGTGGGCGCGGAGGTCCACGTGAAGTACGAGGGCATGAACCCCACCGCGTCCTTCAAGGACCGCGGCATGACGATGGCGATCACCAAGGCGAAGGCGGCCGGGGCCAAGGCCGTCATCTGCGCCTCGACGGGCAACACCTCGGCCTCCGCCGCCGCGTACGCGACGAAGGCGGGCATCACGAGCGCCGTGCTGGTCCCCGCCGGCAAGATCGCGATGGGCAAGATGAGCCAGGCCGTGGCCCACGGCGCGACGCTGCTGGAGGTCGACGGCAACTTCGACGACTGCCTGACGCTGTGCCGCAAGCTGTCCGAGGCCTACCCCGTCCACCTCGTGAACTCGGTGAATCCTGACCGGATCGAGGGCCAGAAGACCGCGGCGTTCGAGATCGTCGACGCCCTGGGGGCGGCGCCGGACATCCACGTGCTGCCGGTGGGCAACGCCGGCAACATCACGGCCTACTGGAAGGGCTTCCGCGAGTACCGGGAGCTCGGGCTCGCGGGGTCCGTGCCGAAGATGTTCGGCTTCCAGGCGGCCGGCGCGGCCCCCATCGTCCTCGGGCACCCCGTGGACGAGCCGGAGACCGTCGCCACCGCCATCCGGATCGGCAATCCCGCCTCCTGGGAGCAGGCCGAGGCGGCCCGTGACGAGTCCGGCGGCCTCATCGACTCCGTGACGGATGCGGAGATCCTCGCCGCGCACCGCCTCCTGTCCTCCACGGAGGGCATCTTCGTGGAGCCGGGCTCCGCCGCCTCGGTCGCGGGCCTGCTCAAGGCCGCCGAGGCCGGACTGGTCCCCGCGGGATCGCTCGTCACCGTCACCGTCACCGGCCACGGCCTCAAGGATCCGCAGTGGGCGCTGAAGTCCGCGGACGGCGGGGACACGACGCCGGTCCGCGTTCCCGTCGACGCCGTGAGCGCGGCCCGGGCCCTGGGGCTCGAGGACGCATGAGCCGGCACACGGCGCCTCAGGGCTTCTCCGCGGAGATCGCCGTCCCGGCCACCTCGGCGAACCTGGGGGCGGGCTATGACTCGTTCGGCATGGCTCTGGCGATGCACGACACCGTCCGCGCCGCGATCGCCGGTGAGTCGGTGGACCCGGCACGGCGGGTGACAGTGACGGGCGAGGGGGAGGGCGAGGTGCCCAGTGACGCCTCGCACCTCATCCTCCGTGTCGCCTCCCAGGTGCTGGCCGCGCGCGAGGTCGCAGGGGGAGAGCGGCTCGTGCTCGAGTGCGAGAACCGCATTCCGCACTCCCGCGGGCTGGGTTCCTCTGCCGCCGCCGTGGTCGCGGGCATCTCCATCGCGGACGCGGTCTCCGTCGCCGCCGGCCTGCCGGAGCCCACGCCCGGGGAGAAGCTCGCCTGGGCGACGCACTTCGAGGGGCATCCGGACAATGCGGCCCCCGCCCTGTTCGGCGGCGTGACGGTGAGCTGGTACCCGGAGCCGGAGCGCGCACAGTCCATCTCGCTGCCGGTGCACGCGGACGTGCGCGCCGTCGTCGTGGTGCCGCACGCCCGGCTGGACACCGGGGTCGCCCGGGAGCTGCTGCCGGCCCGGGTGCCGCATGCCGACGCAGCGGCCAACTCGGCCATCGCCGGTCTCTTCGTGCACGCCGTCTGCCACGATCCCTCCCTCCTGTTCGAGGCCACGCGCGACCGGCTGCACCAGGAGTACAGGCGTCCGGCGATGGTGGGCTCGCTCGAGCGGATCGATGCGCTCCGGGAGTCCGGCCTCGCCGCCGTCGTCTCCGGCGCCGGCCCCACCGTCGCGGTGCTGGGCACGGGCGCGGGCCTGGAGGCGCGCGTGCGGACCGTCCTCTCCGGCGACGACGCCGCCGTGATCGCCGCTCCGCTGGCGGAATCGGGGGCGTCGACGCTGCTCCTCAGGGGCACGGCTGCGTGAGCTGTGCCGCCGGGCGCGGATTTCGCCCAGCGCCCGGCGGCATGTACCATGAGGGTGTTCCGCCTGCAGTCAGTTCTTCTGCAGTCACCGCCTTCGCCGCGATGCTTTGCCGCGAAGACACGGTGTCAGCGTCTTCAGCTGTGCGGAGACATCCCAGTCGCACTCGGCTCTGACCGTTCCTGCGACTTCCATGAGCATCCGATCGATGCCATCCGCCGCTGTGCCCCCTGAGCGCTTCACTGCGTGGCAAGCCGCGCACAGCCGAACGAGGGAGAAGGAACCTTCGTGACCGAAACCACCACGAACGACAATGCAGCGCGTTCGGGAAGCCTGACCGCGCTCCGCCTGCCGCAGCTGCAGGAGATGGCGTCCGGTCTGGGGATCAAGGGCTACCGCAGGATGCGGAAGAGCGACCTGATCGAGGCCATCCAGTCCCAGGGCAGCGGTGCTCCCGCGGAGAAGCCGGCTGCTGCCTCCGAGACCCCGCAGACCGAGGGCTCGCAGGCCGAAGCCTCTGCAGCAGGTCGCCGCGGCTCCGGCCGCGGTTCGCGACCTGCCCGTGCGGAGAGGCCCGCAGAGCCTGCCGCGGAGCCCACCCGCGAGCAGGGTGCCGAGGCTCCCGCGGCGGAGGCGGCCGTGAAGGCTGCCGCCGAGCCCGTGAAGGACGCGCCCGAGGCAGAATCCGTGAAGACGGCCGAGCCCGCGACGACGGCGGAGTCCGCCGAGCAGACCGAGCGTCCCGCAGACTCCGAGGACGAGCGCGGCGAGGGTCGCCGCAGCCGTCGTCGCCGCGGCGACCGCGACGGCCAGGGCGGCAGGGACAGCCGCGAGCAGAACCGCGCGGACCGCGGCGAGAAGAGCGACCGGAACGAGCGGGGAGACCGCTCGGACAGGAACGAGCGGGGCGGCCGGAACGACCGTTCCGAGAGGAACGAGCGCAACGACCGCGGCGACCGGAACGAGCGGCGCGGCCGTGGTCGCGACCGCGATCGCGGCGACCGGAACCGCCGGGGCCGCGGCGACGACCAGCTGCGTCCCGACGACGTCCTCATCCCGGTGGGAGGCATCCTCGACGTCCACGACAACTACGCCTTCCTGCGCACCTCCGGCTACCTCTCCGGCCCCAACGACGTCTACGTCTCCGCGGGTCTCGTGAAGAAGAACGGCCTGCGCAAGGGCGACGCCGTCACCGGTGCCATCCGCAAGCCGCGCGACGGCGAGCGCCAGGGCAAGCGCGAGAAGTTCGACGCCCTCGTCCGCCTCGACTCCGTCAACGGCCTCAGCATCGAGGACGCCAAGCGGCGCGTGGAGTTCTCGAAGCTCACCCCGCTGTACCCGCAGGAGCGCCTGCGGCTGGAGACCACGTCGAAGACGATCGCCACGCGGATGATCGATCTCGTCAGCCCCATCGGCAAGGGACAGCGCGGCCTCATCGTCGCCCCGCCCAAGGCCGGCAAGACGACGATCATGCAGCAGATCGCCAACGCGATCACGGAGAACAACCCTGAGGTCCACCTCATGGTCGTCCTCGTGGACGAGCGCCCCGAGGAGGTCACCGACATGCAGCGCGCGGTGAAGGGCGAGGTCATCGCCTCGACCTTCGACCGCCCGGCCGACGACCACACGACGATCGCGGAGCTCGCGATCGAGCGCGCCAAGCGCCTCGTGGAGATGGGCCAGGACGTCGTGGTGCTGCTGGACAACCTCACCCGCCTGGGCCGCGCCTACAACATCGCGCAGCCCGCGAGCGGCCGCATCCTCTCCGGCGGTGTGGACGCGAACGCGCTCTACCCACCCAAGAAGTTCTTCGGCGCGGCGCGCAACATCGAGGGCGGCGGTTCGCTCACCATCCTCGCCACGGCGCTCGTGGAGACCGGCTCCAAGATGGACGAGGTCATCTTCGAGGAGTTCAAGGGCACCGGCAACATGGAGCTGCGGCTGTCTCGTCAGCTGGCGGACAAGCGCATCTTCCCCGCCGTGGACGTCAACAGCTCGAGCACCCGCCGCGAGGAGAACCTCATGCGGCCGGAGGAGCGCAAGGTCATGTGGCAGCTGCGCCGCCTGCTCTCCGGACTGGAGCAGCAGCAGGCCGTCGAGCTGCTGCTGGACAAGCTCAAGGAGACCGGCTCCAACGCGGAGTTCCTCATGCAGGTGCACAAGACGACCCCGCTGCCCAAGTCGGCCGCGGACGAGCACTGAGCACGGGGTCGGCGGGCGTGGCGGAGGACGACCTCGCTGCACTGCAGGCCAGCGTGCGCTCCCTGCTCGACGAGCACGCGCGCGTCGAGCAGGAGCTCGCCGACCCCGCCGTCCATGCCAGCCCCGGCCGGGCCCGCGCGCTGACCAGGCGCTATGCGGAGCTCGACCGGGTCGCTCGCGTGTGGGCGCGGCTCCGGGCGCTGGACGAGGACCTCGCCGCAGGGCGCGAGCTCGCGGAGGATCCGGACTTCGCCGAGGAGTACGCGCAGCTGTGCGCGCAGGCGGAGACCGAGCGCCCCGCTCTCGTGGACGAGCTGCGTGAGCTCCTCGTGCCGCGGGATCCGGACGACGGGCGCGATGCGCTCCTCGAGATCCGCGCGGGGGAGGGCGGCGAGGAGTCCGCGCTCTTCGCCGGCGACCTCGCGCGGATGTACACGCGGTGGGCGGCGGCGCGGGGCTGGGTCGCCGAGATCCTCGACGAGAACCGCTCCGAGCTGGGCGGGGTCAAGGAGATGACCCTGGCGCTCAAGTCGTCCTCGGGCGGCGTCTACGGACTCACGAAGTTCGAGGGCGGTGTCCACCGCGTCCAGCGCGTGCCGGTGACGGAGTCGCAGGGGAGGATCCACACCTCGGCCGTGGGCGTGCTGGTCTTCCCGGAGGCGGACGCCCCGGAAGAGGTCGAGCTCAGCGATGCGGATCTCCGCATCGACGTCTTCCGCTCCTCGGGCCCCGGCGGGCAGTCCGTGAACACGACGGACTCCGCCGTGCGCGTGACGCACCTGCCCACGGGCATCACGGCGAGCTGCCAGAACGAGAAGTCGCAGCTGCAGAACAAGGAGGCGGCGCTGCGCATGCTGCGTGCCCGGATCCTCGCCGCCCGGGCGGAGGAGGCCGCGGCCGCGGAGTCCGCGCAGCGCAGGTCCCAGGTGCGCACGGTGGACCGCTCCGAGCGCATCCGCACCTACAACTTCCCGGAGAACCGGGTGACGGACCACCGCACCGGGTACAAGGCCCACAACCTCGACCAGGTGCTCGACGGCAGGCTCGACGAGGTCATCGCCTCGCTCACGGCCGCGGAGCGCGCCGAGCGCCTCGAGGGGATCGGGTGACGGAGGCCGGACGCGCGCCGGCCCTGCTGCGGGACGCGGAGGCCCTCCTGGCCCGTGCCGGGATCGACTCGCCCGGACCGGACGCGCTGACCCTCCTCGCACACGCCTGGTCCGTGCCGGAGCAGCGGGTGCGGCGGGCGCGGCTGTTCGACGAGGAGGTGCCCGGACCGGTGCACGCGGCCTTCGCCGGCCTCGTGGAGCGCAGGCGCGCCCGCGTGCCGCTGCAGCACCTCACCGGCACGGCGCACTTCCGCACCCTCACGCTGCCGGTGGGCCCGGGGGTGTTCGTGCCGCGGCCGGAGACCGAGCTCGTCGCCGAGGCCGCTCTCGCCGCACTGGCCGAGCTGCTCCCGGCGGGCGAGCCCGCCCGGGTCCTCGACCTGTGCACCGGCTCCGGCGCTCTGGGACTCGCGCTCGCGGCGGAGCGGCCGGGCACCCGCGCCGTGGGTGTCGAACGCGAGGCCACCGCCCTGGCCTGGGCGCGCCGCAGCGTCGCCGCGACCGCGGGGGAGCTGGAGGCCGCAGGCTCCGTGTTCCTCGTGGAGGCCGGTGACGCCGGGGACGCCGAGGACGTGGCCGGGATCTGCGCACGCACGCTGGGCGGACCGCCGCACCTCGTCGTCTCCAATCCTCCCTACGTCCTCAGCGACGGCACCACCACCGCGCCCGAGGCGGTCGTCCACGACCCCGCAGCCGCTCTCTGGGGCGGGGGAGAGGACGGGCTGGAGGTCCCGTTCCGCGTGATCACGGCCTCGGCCGCGGTCCTGGCGCCCGGCGGGATCCTCGTCATGGAGCATGCGGACGTCCAGGGTGAGGGCGTGAGGACCCTCATGCTGGAAGCGGGCTTCGCGGACCCGTGCACGCGCCCGGACTACACTGGGCGAGATCGATTCACCCTGGCTGTGCGCCGGGCCTAGACCCGCGCAGCCGCCTCACTCATGGGAAGAGAGCCGCATCCGATGTCACGGACCTTCGACATCCGCAACGAGCAGGTGCGCGAGCTGATCCTCGAGACGACCTCGCGGGTCGTCCGGGACGGCGAGCTGATCGTCATCCCCACGGACACGGTGTACGGGATCGGGGCGGACGCCTTCAGCCCTCGTGCCGTGGCCGCCCTGCTCGAGGCCAAGGGCAGGGGACGCGAGTTCCCGCCGCCCGTCCTCGTCAAGGATCCGAGTGTCGTCATGGCGCTCGCGGACAGGGTGGATCCGCGGACCACCGCCCTCACGGAGGCGTTCTGGCCCGGCCCCCTCACCCTGATCTGCCATTCCCAGCCCATGCTGGACTGGGACCTCGGCGACGCACAGGGCACCGTGGCGCTGCGCATGCCCGACGACCCGGACGCGCTCGCGCTGCTGGCGGAGACGGGTCCGCTGGCGGTCTCCAGCGCCAACACGCACGGGGACCCCGCCGCGGAGACCATCGAGGAGGCCGAGGCGATGCTGGGGGAGAAGGTCTCCGTCTACCTCGACGCGGGACCGCGCAGCGGCCAGGGCTCCTCGACCATCGTGGACATGACGGTGGAGCCGCCCCGCATCCTCCGGGACGGTCCGCTCACCGCCGTCGCGCTCCAGGCCGTCGTGCCGGAGATCGCACCGCTGGACGGCTGAGTGCGCGCCTACCTCTTCGTCCTCCTCGTCTCCGCGCTCATCTCCTACCTGCTCACCCCCATGGTCAGGAGGATCGCGGAGCGGGGCCTCATCTTCTCGCCGCTGCGCGAGCGGGACGTGCACTCCGTGCCCACGCCCCGCCTGGGCGGCGTCGCGATGTTCGCCGGCGTGATGGGCGGGCTCCTGCTGGCCTCGCAGACCCCGTTCCTCGCCCGGGTGTTCGACGAACCCGGTCCGGTGATCGGCATCGCGGGGGCGGCCGCGCTGCTCTGCCTGCTGGGCGTCGTCGACGACATCTGGGACCTCCACTGGTCGACCAAGCTCGCGGGGCAGGCGCTGGCCGCCGGATTCATGGCCCTCATGGGCGTGAGCCTCCTGTCGATCCCGCTGGGCGGGGTGATCATCGGCTCGCCGCGGATGTCCGTGGCGCTCACGGTCCTGGTCGTGCTCATCTCCATCAACGCCGTGAACTTCGTCGACGGCCTCGACGGCCTCGCCGCCGGAGTGGTGTCGATCGGCGGGGCGGCCTTCTTCGTCTACAGCTACGGCCTCGCCGTCGACGCGACGCCGGACAGCTACGCGAACCTCGCCTCGCTCATCGTCGCGGTGCTGGTGGGCGCATGCATCGGCTTCCTGCCGCACAACTTCAACCCGGCGCGGATCTTCATGGGCGACTCCGGCTCCATGCTCATCGGCCTCCTGCTCGCCGCCTCCACCATCCGTGTGACGGGACAGGTGGATCCCGCGCTCCTCACGCAGGAGCGCGCCTTCGCCGCGGCGATGCCCATCATCCTGCCGGTGGCGGTGATGGCGCTGCCGCTGCTGGACCTGGGGCTGGCGGTGCTGCGGCGGATGCTCGCCGGGAAGTCGCCGTTCTCCGCGGACGCCAAGCACCTCCACCACCGGATGCTGCGGCTGGGGCACTCGCACGCCCGCGCCGTGCTCCTGCTCTACCTCTGGACGGCGATCTTCGCATTCGGCTCCGTCTCGTTCCTCATGTTCCGCGCCTCGCACGTGCTGCCGGTGCTCGGAGCGCTCGTCCTCATCACCCTCGGACTCACGTTCTACCCGCTGGGCCGTCGCCTGGCCGCAAAGGAGAAGGCATGAACCCGCACAGCGATCCCTCGGAGACGGGCGGACAGCCGCACGCAGGGGAGACGGAGGTCCAGGCCGCCTGGCGGCGGGTCTACCGCTCCCTCCTCGTCCGCGGCTCCCTCCTCGTCCTCGCCATCCTCGTTCTGGGGGGCGGTGCCGGCTGGCTGTTCGTGGGGCGCGAGGGACTCTACGGCGGGCTCGTGGGCGGCGGGATCGCCGCGGTCTTCCTGCTCGTGTCCTTCGTCGTCGTCTATCTGGGGCGCAACCTCTCCATGCAGATGCTGGCCGGGGCGCTCGGGATCGGCTTCCTCTTCAAGGCGTTCCTCTTCATGATCCTGATCTCCCGGCTCGCGGGAGCGCCGTGGCTGCACGGGACGACGGCCTTCCTCACGATCGTCGCCGCCGTCATCGCGACCTCGCTGCTCGACGTGCTCACCGTGGCCCGCGCGCGGATCCCCTACGCGGACCCGGAGGCGCGGTGACGCCGGTGGTGACTCCGGTGGTGACGCCGGTGGTGACGCCGGCGATGACTCCGACCGCGGCGTCCGGGGGAGACGGGAAGACCCCCGTGCGCCCGCCTCGGGAACGCCCGCGGGACGCATGCCCGCGCGGGACAGGGCCGTTTGTCTACAGCTTGTCGAAATTTGTGTGCCGACTCAGAGTCTTGGTAGAGTCTCCAACGGTGTTCAAGGCGCTCACGGGCGTCGCGGACGGCTCCAACGGAGCGGTCAAGCTCGGACCTGGTCGAGATTCTCCTCCCGCTCCGCTGACCGGACCGACATGCTCTTTTCCGACGACCGGCCCGATGGTCTGCCATCGGCGTTCTACTGGGAGTGAAATCTGAACGTGGGAATCCTGACTGCTGCCCCCGGCACTCTCCTCGCATCCGCAAGCCACGACGAGGGCGGCTTCCACGCGCCCAGCATGGCGGAGTTCTTCCCGCCGGCGGTGCTCTTCGAGGGCACGGCCTTCGAGCTCAACCGCGTGATGCTCATCCGCATCCTCGCCGTCGTGGTGCTGGTGGTTCTCCTGGCCCTGTGGGCGAAGCGGATGAAGCTCATCCCCTCCCGCTTCCAGTCGTCGATGGAGATGGTGATGGAGTTCGTCACCGTGGGCATCGCGGAGAACACCATGGGGAAGACGAACGCGAAGAAGTACATGCCGCTCATCGTGACGCTGTTCTTCCTGGTCCTCTTCACGAACATCACGAAGCTGATCCCGTTCCTCAACATGCCGGGCACCGGCGTGATCGGCCTCCCGCTGGTCCTCGCGCTCGTCGTCTACGTGACCTACCACTGGGCGGGCGTGAGGGAGAAGGGCGTCGGGGGCTACCTCAAGTCGGCTCTGATCCTGCCCGGCGTCCCGCCGGTCATGCACGTCCTGCTGATCCCCATCGAGTTCCTCACCAAGTTCGTGATCCAGCCGTTCACACTGACGCTGCGGCTCTTCGCGAACATGATGGTGGGACACCTCCTGCTGGTGCTCTGCTTCTCCGCGACCTCCTTCCTGCTCTTCAGCGCGGACTTCGCGCTGAAGCCGCTGGGCCTGGTCACGATCGCAGGCGGATTCTTCGTCTACCTGCTCGAGATCCTCATCTGCGTCCTGCAGGCATACATCTTCGCGCTGCTCGCCTGCGTGTACATCGATTCTGCGGTCGCGGAGGAGCACTGAGCGTGCACCGAGCGATCGGCTCCTGACTGTCACTCGCGTGTGACCCTTCCGGGCCAACCCCCCGGATCGCTTATGAAAGGAAGCAATATCCATGGATATTCTCGCTGAAGTCTCCGGCTCGCTGTCGACGGTGGGCTACGGCCTCGCCGCCATCGGCCCGGGCATCGGTGTGGGCATCGTGATCGGCAAGACGATCGAGGGCACCGCGCGTCAGCCGGAGCTGGCCGGCCAGCTCCGCGGCAACATGTTCCTCGGCATCGCGCTGATCGAGGCGCTCGCGCTCATCGGCATCGCCACGCCGTTCTTCCTGCCCTGATCGCTCAAGGAGACAGTCATATGACTCTGGACATCATCGCCGCGGAGGGGGAGTCGAACCCGCTCCTCCCCGCGACCTATGACATCGTCTGGAGTGCGCTCTGCCTCATCGTCGTCTTCGTCGTCGTGTGGAAGTTCGTCCTTCCCGCCTTCAACAAGACGCTTGACGAACGCAGCGAACGCATCCAAGGCGGCATCGAGAAGGCGGAGCGGATCCAGGCCGAGGCCGATTCCGCTCTCGCCGAGTACCAGAAACAGCTCGCCGACGGCCGTGCAGAGGCCGCTCGACTCCGTGCCGAGGCACAGGAGGAGGGCGCGCAGATCATCGCGGAGATGAAGCAGCAGGCCACCGAGGAGGCTGAGCGGATCGCTGCGCAGGCCAAGGTGCAGATCGAGGCCGAGCGTCAGGCCGCCATGGTCTCGCTCCGCGCGGAGGTCGGCGGCCTCGCCACCGACCTCGCCTCCCGCATCGTCGGCGAGTCGCTCAGCGACGACGGCCGCGCCGCGGGTGTCGTCGACCGCTTCATCGCCGACCTCGAGGCGAGTGCGCCCGCGCAGACGAGCGTCGCTTCGAAGGAGGTCTGATGCTGCAGTCGAGCAGAATGTCCCTGCAGCAGACGGCGGAGAGCGTCGAGGCGCGGATCGCGGCGGAACCCGCGTCCGCGCGGGAGCTCGGCACCGATCTGCTCAGCATCGTCTCCGTTCTCGCCGGCGACGTGTCGCTGCGCAAGGCGCTCGCGGACGCGTCCAATGACGCGGAAGGCAAGCGGGCGCTCGTGGAGGGTCTCTTCACGGGCCAGGTCGCAGCAGGGGCCGTCGCGGTGGTCGCCGAGGCCGCGGGGCGCCGGTGGGTGCGCCCGCAGGACTTCGTGACGGCGGTGGAGAGCGCCGGCGTGACCGCGATCGCAGCCGCGGCGCAGTCGGAGAGCCGTCTGGGCCGGGTCGAGGAGGAGCTCTTCCGCTTCGCCCGCACCGTGGAGGCCGAGCACGAGCTCGGCTGGGCCCTGGCCTCGCCGGCCCCGGCGGACAGCAAGCGCACTCTCGTCGCAGATCTGCTCGGCTCGAAGGCTGCGGAGGAGACCGTTCTCCTCGCCCAGCAGGCGGTCGCCCATCCGCGCGGTGTGCGCGCCTCGGAGGCCCTCGGCCGGTACGGCGAGATCCTCGCCGCACGGCAGAACCGCTCCGTGGCAGAGGTCACGGTCGCCCAGCCGCTCTCCGCCGCACAGCAGGAGAGGCTCGCGGGCGTGCTGTCACGGACGTACGGCCGTGAGCTGCAGCTCAATCTGATCGTCGATCCGGACGTCGTGGGCGGCGTCCGCGTCCAGGTCGGCGACGAGGTCGTGAGCGGCACCATCGCAGACCGACTCGCGGACGTCCGCCGCCGGCTCGCCGGCTGAGGCGCAGGACACAGACTCAACCGACGCTGCGCTGAGCAGTCGCAGCCTCGCAGACATCCAAGGAAGCAGGGAAACCGCAATGGCGGAACTGACAATTCGCCCGGAGGAGATCCGGGACGCACTGGGGAAGTTCGTCGAGTCGTACTCGCCCCAGTCCGGTGACAAGACCGAGGTCGGCAAGGTCGTGACGGCCGGAGACGGCATCGCCCAGGTCTCCGGTCTGCCCGGGACCATGGCCAACGAGCTGCTGCGCTTCGAGGACGGCACCCTCGGCCTCGCACAGAACCTCGACGAGCGGGAGATCGGCGTCGTCATCCTCGGCGACCCGGCCTCCATCGCGGAGGAGCAGAGCGTCTACCGCACGGGTGAGGTGCTCTCCGTGCCCGTGGGCGACGGCTTCCTCGGCCGCGTGGTCGATCCGCTCGGCAATCCGGTGGACGGCCTCGGCGAGATCGAGGCGGAGAGCCGCCGCGAGCTCGAGCTGCAGGCCGCCGGCGTGATGGACCGCAAGGAGGTCAAGGAGCCGCTGCAGACCGGGATGAAGTCCATCGACTCCATGATCCCGATCGGCCGCGGCCAGCGTCAGCTCATCATCGGCGACCGCAAGACCGGCAAGACCGCGATCGCGATCGACACGATCCTCAACCAGAAGGCGAACTGGGAGTCCGGCGACCCCACGAAGCAGGTGCGCTGCATCTACGTGGCCTGCGGTCAGAAGGGCTCGACGATCGCCTCCGTGAAGCGCACGCTGGAAGAGGCCGGCGCGATGGAGTACACGACCATCGTGTCCTCGCCCGCCTCGGACCCGGCCGGCTTCAAGTACCTGGCCCCGTACGCGGGCTCCGCGATCGGCCAGCACTGGATGTACCAGGGCAAGCACGTCCTCATCGTCTTCGACGACCTGTCCAAGCAGGCAGAGGCCTACCGTGCGATCTCCCTGCTCCTGCGTCGTCCGCCGGGCCGCGAGGCCTACCCGGGTGACGTGTTCTACCTGCACTCCCGCCTGCTCGAGCGCTGCGCGAAGCTCTCCGACGAGCTGGGCGGCGGTTCGATGACCGGTCTGCCGATCATCGAGACCAAGGCGAACGACGTGGGTGCGTTCATCCCCACCAACGTCATCTCGATCACCGACGGTCAGATCTTCCTCCAGTCGGACCTGTTCAACTCCGGGCAGCGCCCGGCGGTGGACGTGGGCGTCTCCGTGTCCCGCGTGGGCGGTTCCGCGCAGACGAAGCCGCTGCGCGGCGTCTCCGGCACGCTGAAGATCTCGCTGGCCCAGTACCGCTCGCTCGAGGCGTTCGCGATGTTCGCTTCGGACCTCGATGCCGCCACGCGGCAGCAGCTCGATCGCGGTGCGCGCCTCATGGAGCTGCTCAAGCAGCCCCAGTACTCGCCCATGTCGGCGGAGAAGCAGACCGTCTCGATCTGGATGGGATCCGAGGGCCACCTCGACTCGATCCCGGTCGAGGACGTCCTGCGCTTCGAGGCGGAGTTCCACGACTACCTCGAGCGCAAGACCGAGCTGCTGCAGACCATCGCCGGTCAGAAGGACAAGCTGAGCAAGGATCAGCTCGCTGAGCTGACCGCCGCGGTGAAGGACTTCTCCGCGGGCTTCCAGACGTCCGATTCCGCCGCTGCCGGCTCCGAGGCCGTCAGCGCCGCTGACGAGTCCGAGGTCCAGCAGGAGCAGATCGTCAAGCAGAAGCGGTGAGCGCGACCGTGACGAGCCGGACGGAAAGGACGTAACAGATGGGCGCACAGCAGAGGGTCTACAAGGCGAAGATCAGCTCGACCTCGTCCCTGCGCAAGATCTTCAAGGCGATGGAGCTCATCGCGGCCTCCCGCATCCAGAAGGCGGTTGCGCGGGCCCAGGCCGCAAGTCCCTATGCCCGGGAGATCACCCGCGCGGTGTCGGTGCTCGCCACGCAGTCGAACGTGGACCACACGCTCACGACGGAGCCGAAGACCATCGAGCGCGCGGCGGTCGTCGTCATCGGCCCGGACCGCGGGTTCGCGGGGGCCTACTCGGCGAACGTCATCCGCGAGGCGGAGGAGCTCATCGCGCTGCTGCGCGAGGAGGGCAAGGACGTCGCGCTCTTCACCGTGGGCCGGAAGGCGGAGACCTACTACACCTTCCGCGACCGTGACATCGCCCGCTCCTGGACCGGCTTCTCGGAGTCGCCCACGGGCGAGCACGCACGCGAGATCGGTGAGGCGCTGCTCGCGGCCTTCGGCACGGACGCGGCCGACGGGGGAGTCGACGAGATCTACCTCGTCTCCACCGTCTACCGCAACGCCGTGGACCGCCAGCCCGAGTACAGGCGGCTCATCCCCCTCGAGGTCGTCGAGGAGGAGGTCGGCGGCACGTCCGCGGCAGGCTCCGCCTCCACCGAGGTCTTCCCGCTGTACGAGTTCGAGCCGGATGCCGCTCAGGTGCTCGACGCGCTGCTCCCGCGGTACGTCGACTCGCGCATCCTCTCGGCGCTGCTGAGTGCTTCCGCCGCGGAGCAGGCAGCGCGTCAGCAGGCCATGAAGACCGCGACGGACAACGCCGACGACCTCATCCGGACCTACACCCGCCTGGCCAACTCGGCCCGTCAGGCCGAGATCACGCAGGAGATCTCCGAGATCGTGGGCGGCGCGGACGCGCTGGCGGCGTCCGGAGCCGACGACTGATCACGGCGCCCCAGGCCCAAGAGAGCAGAAGAGAAAGCAGATATGACAGCCACAGTTACGGAAGCCCCCCAGGTGCAGGGGACCGTGGGCAGGATCACGAGGGTCATCGGACCCGTCGTGGACATCGAGTTCCCGCTCGACTCCGTGCCCTCCATCTACAACGCTCTGAAGACCGAGGTGACGCTCTCCGAGGGCGTCCGGAACATCACGCTCGAGGTCGAGCTGCAGCTGGGCAACGGCATCGTCCGTGCCATCTCCCTGCAGCCCACCGACGGCATGGTCCGCGGCCAGGAGGTCGTCGACACGGGTGCGCCCATCAGCGTGCCCGTGGGCGACGTGACCAAGGGCAAGGTCTTCAACACCGTGGGCGAGGTCCTCAACGACTCGATGCTCTCGGAGCCCTACGAGATCACCGAGCGCTGGCCCATCCACCGTCAGGCGCCCTCCTTCGACCAGCTGGAGTCCAAGACCCAGATGTTCGAGACGGGCATCAAGGTCATCGACCTGCTCACCCCGTACGTGCAGGGCGGCAAGATCGGCCTGTTCGGCGGCGCCGGTGTGGGCAAGACGGTGCTCATCCAGGAGATGATCACCCGTGTGGCCCAGGATCACGGCGGCGTCTCCGTGTTCGCCGGTGTGGGTGAGCGCACCCGTGAGGGCAACGACCTCATCTTCGAGATGGACGAGTCCGGCGTGCTGGACAAGACGGCCCTCGTGTTCGGCCAGATGGACGAGCCGCCGGGCACGCGTCTGCGCGTGGCGCTCACCGGTCTGACCATGGCGGAGTACTTCCGCGATGTGCAGAACCAGGACGTGCTGCTCTTCATCGACAACATCTTCCGCTTCACCCAGGCGGGCTCCGAGGTCTCGACGCTGCTGGGCCGCATGCCCTCGGCCGTGGGCTACCAGCCCACGCTGGCGGACGAGATGGGTGTGCTCCAGGAGCGCATCACCTCGACCCGCGGCAACTCGATCACCTCCCTCCAGGCGATCTACGTTCCTGCAGACGACTACACGGACCCCGCTCCGGCGACGACGTTCGCGCACCTGGATGCGACGACCGAGCTCAACCGCGACATCGCCTCGCGCGGCCTCTACCCGGCCGTGGACCCGCTGACGTCGTCCTCCCGCATCCTCGACCCGCAGGTCGTGGGCGAGGAGCACTACACGGTCGCCAACCGGGTGAAGGCCATCCTGCAGAAGAACAAGGAGCTCCAGGACATCATCGCGATCCTGGGCGTGGACGAGCTCTCCGAGGAGGACAAGCTCACGGTGCACCGCGCGCGGCGCATCGAGCAGTTCCTCTCGCAGAACACGTACACGGCTCTGCAGTTCACCGGCGTGGAGGGTTCGACCGTGCCGATCAAGGACACGATCGAGGGCTTCCGCGGCATCTGCGACGGCGAGTACGACCACATCCCGGAGCAGTGCTTCTTCAACGTCGGTCCCATCGAGGACGTGCTGCGCAACTACGACGAGCTCCAGAAGGAGAACTGATCCATGGCTCTCCTCGATGTCGCCGTCGTCTCCGCCGAGAAGGAGGTCTGGAGCGGTCAGGCCTCCCGCGTCGTGGCCCGCACCACCGAGGGCGAGATCGGCATCCTCTCCGGCCATGAGCCCCTCATGGGGCTCGTGGCCGGGGGTGAGGTCCGCATCCTCACCGAGGAGGGGAAGACCGTCCGTGCGCAGGCCGAAGGGGGCTTCCTCTCCGTCGCCAACGACAGGGTCTCTGTCGTCGCGGACGCCGCTGAGATCACGCAGATCCTCGACTGACCGCGCTCGGACAGGACTGGACCGCCGTGCTCGCCTCCGCGCTGCTGATCATTCTGCTCTCATCAGTGGGCGCAGCCGTGGTCGTGTCCGTCCTGTTCACTCTCAGGCGCCGGTCGCTCACTCGAGCGGCCGGCGCCTTCGACTGCTCCGCGGAGGTCCTCGGGAGGACGGCCCGCTGGCGGCTGGGCGTCGCCGTGTACGGCATCTCCGCCCTGGACTGGTACCCGGTCTTCAGCCTCCGGCCCCATCCGAGCTTCACGTTCCCGCGGGCAGATCTCGAGATCGTCGACAGGCGTGCGCCGGGCACGGACGAGCAGTACTCGATGCTGCCGGACGCGTATGTCATCGAGTGCCGCTACGATGTCTTCCGCGGCTCGCCCAAGTCGATCCGCCTCGCGCTCGACGCGGAGGCCCTCGCGGGTCTCGCCTCGTGGCTCGAGTCCGCGCCTCCCGGCGCCAACCACTCGATGGGACGGTTCACATGATGGAAGTCTTCGCAATCGACGGGCCTGCCGCCCTCCGCGGTGAGATCGTGGTCCGAGGCGCGAAGAACTCCGTCCTCAAACTCATGGCGGCGACGCTGCTGGCACCCGGCCGTTCCGTCATCTCCAATGTCCCGGCCATCGCCGATGTGCGGATCATGTGCGAGCTGCTCCGGCGGCTGGGCTGCGGGATCGACTACGACGCCGCGGCGGGCACCGTGGCCGTCGAGGTGCCCACGGAGGTCGGTATCACGGCCGACTACGAGCTCGTCCGGCTCATGCGCGCCTCGATCTCCGTCCTGGGTCCGCTGGTGGGCCGGATGCACGCGGCCGAGGTCGCGGTGCCCGGCGGGGACGCCATCGGCTCGCGCGGGCTCGACATGCACCAGCACGGGCTGGAGAGGCTGGGCGCGCAGGTGACGCTGGAGCACGGCTACTTCGTGGCCTCGGCCCCTGCCGGCCTGCGCGGCGCGGAGATCGAGCTGCCCTTCCCGTCCGTCGGGGCGACTGAGAATCTCGTGATGGCGGCGGTGCTCGCGGCGGGGGAGACCGTGGTGGAGAACGCCGCACGGGAGCCGGAGATCGTCGACATCTGCCGCATGCTCGTCGCGATGGGCGCCCGCATCGAGGGGATCGGCACCTCGCGGCTCGTCGTCACGGGTGTGGAGTCGCTGGCTCCCGTCTCCCACCGCTGCGTGGGTGACAGGATCGTCGCCGGGACCTGGGCGTTCGCGGCCGTGGCGACGGGCGGCGACATCGGCATCCGGGGTGTGCCGCAGGCCCTGCTGCCCAATGTCCTCGACAAGCTCGCGGAGGCGGGCGGCCGTATCGAGGATCTGCCCGGCACGGACTCGCAGGGCTCGGCCACCGCGGAGGCACCCGGCTTCCGCGTGCGCGGTCCGCGGCGTCCGCAGCCCATTCACGTGTCCACGCTGCCCTTCCCCGGCTTCCCCACGGATCTGCAGCCCTTCGTCATCGCGCTGAACTCCGTCGCGGATGGGGTGGGGCTGCTCACGGAGAACCTGTTCGAGGCCCGCTGGCGCTTCGTCAACGAGCTCTCACGGCTGGGTGCCAAGGTGAGCATCGACGGCAACCACGCTCTCGTGACCGGGGTGGAGAGTCTGTCCGGAGCCGAGGTGGAGGCGAGCGACATCCGCGCGGGCGCGGGCCTGGTGCTCGCCGGACTGCTGGCGCACGGCCGGACCGAGGTCTCCGGGGTGGACCACATCGACCGGGGCTACGAGGACTTCGTCCCCAAGCTCAGGGCGCTCGGGGCCTCCATCAGCCGTATCGAGAAGCCGGAGCCGGACTTCCTCTGAGGCGCAGCTCTCAGGCGCGCGAAAGCTCAGGCCGCACACGGCAACTGCGTGTGCGGCCTGAGCTTTCGTGACAGTCAGAAGAGGCGGGTCTCCGGGTCGTCCATGCCGCGGAGCGCGTCGTAGTCGAGGGTGACGCAGCGGATGCCGCGGTCCTCCGCGAGCGTGCGGGCCTGCGGCTTGATCTCCTGTGCGGCGAAGACGCCGGTGACGGGGGAGAGAGCGGGGTCCCGGTTCATGAGCTCGAGGTAGCGTGTGAGCTGCTCGACGCCGTCGATCCCGCCGCGGCGCTTGATCTCCACGGCGACGGAGGCGCCCGCGGCATCGCGGGCGAGGATGTCCACCGGACCGATCGCCGTCATGTACTCGCGGCGCACCGTCGTGAACCCGTCGCCCAGCGTCTCGATGTGTGCGGCGAGGAGCTCCTGCAGGTGCGCCTCGACTCCGTCCTTGATGAGGCCGGGGTCCGTGCCGAGCTCGTGCGCGACGTCCTCGAACACCTCGGCGATGGAGATGACGAGCGAATCGTCCGTCTTCCTGTGGCTGACGGTCCAGACCTGCGTGAAGCCGGCCTCGGCCTGCTCTGGGGTGGGTTCGCTCTCACGGAGCGTGCACGGGGGCGTCATCCAGTTGAGCGGCTTGTAGGAGCCGCCGTCGGAATGGACGAGCACGCTGCCGTCCGCCTTGATCATCAGGACCCTCGTGGCCAGGGGCAGGTGGGCCGTGAGCCTGCCTGCGTAGTCGACCTGGCACTTCGCTATCACCACTCGCACGGTCCACCACCCTACGGCACGGCGGGCGCGTGAGAGAATTCCGGCATGCCTCGTTCGTCGTCATCCCGCAGGTCAAACAAGTGGCAGCGCGAAAGGCGTGAGCTCTCCACCGGCTTCGCCACGCGCCGCCGGGTGGACGACGCCTCGGACGGCCAGTGGATCGTCCAGGAGGTGAGCGGGAACGGCAGCGGCAAGACCTACACCTGCCCCGGGTGCAACCAGACGCTGACGGCCTCCGTCCCGCACACGGTGGCGTGGCGGGAGGAAGCCGGCTACGGGATCAGCATCGGGCCGGGAGCGCGGAGGCACTGGCACACCTCGTGCTTCCGCTCCCGGCGCAGGTGAGGCGCAGAGAAGGCGCCCCCGCAGACCGCGAATGCCTGCCGCCGCTCCGGGCGCAGGGGAAACGGGTCAGCGCGGGCGCCTCGGCTCAGCGCAGGCGGTTGCCGGGCTGCTGAGCCCCGCGCAGGGAGGCGTCGGAGTTCTGCTGAGGCATCTCCTGCGTGGCGTCGTCCTCGTCCTCATCGGACTCGCCGGTGCCCTCGTCCGTGTCGGCTGAGCCCTCGGCGTCCGCATCGGCTGCGTCCGAGGCCCGCGTCTCCTCCTCGACGGTGTCCTCGGCCGTCGCGGTCTCGTCGTCCGCGTCGGGGCCCTCTGTAACGTCCTCGGCGTCCTCCAGACCCGCCTCCTGCCTGAGCCGGTCGAGTTCGTCGGCGCCCGCGATCCGCTCGGTGGGCACCGCACCGGCGGCGACCCGCTCCGGGCTCGGCGGCTGCTCCGCGTCCGTGACCGGCAGCAGGCCCGGGACGGCGAACATCGAACGCAGCTGATCCAGCTGCGCGGCGATCGTCTTGCGCTGCTTGGTGAGCAGGTCCACCTGGGACTGTGCGGCCTGGACGTTCCGGCGGGCCTCGGCCTGCGACTCCTCGATCGTGGCCTCGGCCGTCTGCCGGGCTTCGCTGATGAGCGTCTGCGCCCGCTTCTTGCCGTCGGCGATGATGGTGTCGGCCTGTTCGACAGCCTCGGCGCGGGTGCGCTCGGCCTGCTCCGAGGCGGCCTTCGCATCCGCCTCCGCGCTCTCAGCGCGGGCGCGGGCCTCGGCGATCAGCTCGTCGTTCGCGGCCTTGGTCTTCTCGAAGCGCTCCTTCTCCGCCGCCTCGAACTCGCTGCGGCGGGTGGCGAGCTCGAGCTCCAGCGCCTCGGCCCGCTTGGTCGTCTCCGTCTCCCGCTGCTTGGCCGCGGCGAGGAGCTCGTCGACCTCCTGCTGGGTCTTCGCCCGCAGCGCGTCCGTCTCGCTCTTCGCCTCGGCCCGGAGTTCGTCGACCTCCTGCTGCGCTGCGGCGCGCAGCTCCTCGGTCTCCCGCTGGGCGGTGCTGCGGAGCTCGTCCACCTCCTGCTGCGTCGTCTCGCGCAGTGCGTCGGTCTCCTGCTTGGCCTCGCTGCGCAGCCGGGCGCACTCCTCCTCGGCCGTCGCGCGGGCGCTGGCGAGCTCGCGGTCGAACGCCTCGCGCTCGTCCTTCGTCTCAGCGGCGGCGGTCTCGCGGATCCGATCGGCCTCGCGCTGCGCGGTCTCGACGATCTCCGCCGCCTTGTTCTCGGCAGCCGTGACGGTCTCGGAGGCCCGCAGCTCCGCCGAGGAGGTGATCGCCTCGGCCTCGGAGCGCGCGGAATTCAGCGTGTCGTTGGCCTCGGTGTGCATGCGGGCCCGCTGTCCGGCGGCATCGGCACGGGCCTTGTTGCGGATGGTCTCCGCGTCCGCCGTGGCCTGGGCGAGGGTCTCGCGGGCCTGCGACTCTGCGATCTTGAGCAGGTGGTCGATGCGGGTGCCGGGCGCGCCGTCCGCGTCTCCGGCCTCGCTCGTGGCCTTCTTCAGCTGCGCCTTGGCCTCCGACAGCTCACCGGCCACCTGCAGCTTGGCGCGGTCGGCGGCGACCACCTGGCTGCGTGCGTCCTTGAGCGCCTTGCGGAGGGAGTCGATCTCCGTCCGCAGCTGGCCGAAGCGCGTGTCGACCTCGTTCTTCTCGTACCCCCGCATCGCAGTGCGGAACTCCTCTGGCGGCGTCACCGTGTCTCCCGTCGTGTCAAGAACGCATCCGTTCACCGGACCTGCTGCCGGACCCGTGCAGGCTCCCCGCGGTGCAGGTCGCCCCGTGGATCCGGACACCTCCTCCCACTCTAGTCGTCCGATCCTGACGACGGGGTCAGAGTCGGCGGGCCCGGACCCGGGGGCCCGGACGCGTGCGCGGGCGGTCGGATACGCTGGGCGGAGTATGACCAGCGGCACATGCCCGGTCGCCCGGTGCGGGCGCTCCGGGGCTGAGACGGAGGAGGAGAAATGACGGAAGCCGTCATCGTGGGTGGTTCGCGGACCCCGTTCGGGAAGATGTCCGGGGCGCTCGGTGCGCTCAGCGCGGTGGACCTGGGCGCGCACGCCATCAAGGGCGCACTGGACCGGTCCGGCGTCGCACCGGCGGACGTGGGCTACGTGATCATGGGCCAGGTGCTGCAGGCCGGCTGCGGGCAGGGCCCCGGCAGGCAGGCGGCCGTGCAGGCCGGCATCCCCATGGACGTCCCCGGGATCACGATCAACAAGCTCTGCCTCTCCGGCATCAACGCGATCGCGCAGGCGGCGCTGCTGGTCCGCGCCGGCGAGTACGACATCGTCGTGGCCGGCGGGCAGGAGTCCATGACGAACGCGCCCCACCTCCTGGAGAAGTCCCGCGCCGGCTACAAGTACGGCACGGTGCAGGTGCGCGACCACATGGACTACGACGGTCTCTGGGACGCCTTCACCGATCAGGCAATGGGCGGTTTGACGGAGTCCGCCAACAATGCCGACGGCGGAGACCGGGCGTTCACCCGGGAGGAGCAGGACGCGTTCGCGGCGGCCTCGCACCAGAAGGCGGCCGCGGCGCAGGAGGCGGGCCGCTTCGAGAACGAGATCACCCCCGTGACGCTGCGCTCCCGCAAGGGGGAGACCGTCGTCTCCGCGGACGAGGGCGTGCGCGCCTCCTCCACCGCGGAGTCGCTGGCCGGGCTGCGGCCGGCCTTCCGCAAGGACGGCACGATCACGGCCGGCAACGCCTCGCAGATCTCGGACGGTGCCGTCGCCGTCGTCGTCGCCTCCAAGGAGAAGGCACTCGAGCTCGGCCTGCCCATCCTCGCGGAGATCGGGGCACACGGCTGGACCGCGGGCCCGGACTCCTCGCTGCAGCACCAGCCCTCGCAGGCGATCCGCGCGGCGGCTCAGCGGCAGGGCGTGGCGGCGGACTCCTTCGACCTCTACGAGATCAACGAGGCCTTCGCGGCCGTGGGACTCGCCTCCACCGCGGATCTGGGCGTGGATGCGGAGAAGGTGAACGTCAACGGCGGTGCGATCGCGCTGGGACACCCGATCGGGGCCTCGGGCGCGCGCATCGTCCTCGACCTCGTCCTGGAGCTGGGCCGCCGAGGCGGAGGCACCGGCGTGGCCGCGCTCTGCGGCGGCGGCGGACAGGGCGATGCCCTCGTCGTCACGGTCCCGGGGGAGTGAGCGGACATGCTCCTGGCATTCTCAGTGGCACCGTCCGGCGGTCCGGATCCTGAGGGCGACGGCGGCGTCCACGACGCCGTCGCGGCCGCGGTGAAGGTGGTCCGCGAGTCCGGACTGCCGCATCGGACGGATTCCATGTTCACCACCATCGAGGGGGAGTGGGACGAGGTGTTCGCGGTCGTGAAGGCCGCGACCGAGGCCGTGGCCCCCTTCGGTCCGCGCATCTCACTCGTGATGAAGGCGGACATCCGGCCCGGACGCACGGGCGAGATCGACTCCAAACTCGAGCGGCTGGAGAAGGCGCTGGGCGAGGCCGAGGCCTGAGGGCGGGACGCGGCACGAGGTGCTGTAGGATCGTGTCGCCTCCGTAGCTCAGCTGGATAGAGCAGCGGCCTTCTAATCCGCAGGTCACGGGTTCGAATCCCGTCGGGGGCGCCGCTGCCGGACCGCAGGGTGCCGGGACATCGCACAGGCGAAGTTCCGGCACCTTCGTCATTCATCCGCCGGTGCGGATGAGCGGGGCCGTGTCGCGAGGCCGTTCTGCGGGAAGTTCTGCCGGGAAATGATCCTGCAGGTGACCGTCCGCGGGATCGGGCACAGGAAATGCCGAAGAATCTGAGAATCCCATTGCCAAGCTCTGAATGCCGGTGCTACGGTGGTGGCGGATCTGCGGTGAGCGGCATTCTGTCGGAAAGAACGGACAGCGCCACCGCGATCACAAAGAGACAGGAATGACAGGGTGGTCCTCGGAGGACCGGTGGCCTGTCGAGGCGCATCTCGGTGCAGACTGCGAATGGAGGCGATGGCAATGGTGAATGCACAGCGGCATGAAGGACCTTTCCTCGGCTCCGCACGCTGGCTCGGCTCTCCGCGCCTGCTCGGAGGCCTCACATCCGAAGTGACGTGCGCGGCATCTGCACTCTCTGCGGCGAATCCGGGCGCGCGGGGCTGAATCGTCCCGCTGTTCCGCGGCTGACGCGTATGCCTGCGGTCCCCGCGGTCATGTGACGAGCGTGACGCCTGCGTCTCCCGCTCCTCGAGCGCGGGCGGCTCTGCCCGCACCTCTCCTCGAGGCAGCGACACGTCGTCCGTGAAGCTGTTTCTCGGATCCGCGTGGTCTCGCCTGCGAATGAGACCTGGTGCGGGAATCCCCGAAGCGAATGCATGAGCATTTCCGGGGATCCGGCTGCGCTCTCCTCTGCACGTGATGATTCTCCGCGTGCGCAGGAATGAGACGCAGCGCTGGTCTCTTTTCCTCTCCCTTTCTTTCGGCATGCCCGAATATGGCATTCGGGCTGCCCTGCACTCAAGGAACATCTGTGTCTGCAGTACCTCTGTATCCCATTCCCCGTCGACTGGCGCTGTCCGCCGGGATGCTCCTCGTCCGCTGGGCGCTGAGCCCGGTGCCCCCGCCGCCTGACCCAGTTCTCCCGCGGGCGGAGCTGATCCGCCGGCACCGGCTGTCGCAGCAGCTGGAGCGTGAGCGCGAGGCCGCGCTGCGCCGCGCGCTCACCGCACCGCTGGCGTGGTGAGACCCGCGGGTCCCTGGGGCAGAATGCCCCCATGACCCCTGCGGCCCTCTCCCTGCCGTCCGTCCTCCTCGCCCTGGCGCTGCTCACGCCGACGGCGTGCACGGTCACGGCAGCGCTGCGCCTGGAGCGTCCGTGGCTCCAGGCCTGGTCGCTGGCTCGCGCGGTCCTCCAGCTGGGAGCACTCTCGCTCGTGCTGCGCTTCATGATCGGAAGCGTGCCCCTCGTCCTGGCCTTCCTCCTCGTGATGGTGGCGGCCGCGGTGCCCGCCGTGCTCGTCTTCTCCTCCGGCGCGGTGCCGCCGCACCCGCGCTCTCGTCCCCAGCACGGACCAGACCCGGGTGACGGGTCTCGTCACGCTGCCCGGTGCCTTTGTGAGCGCAGTGTTCGGCGGCCTGCCCGTCGTGGAGGCCGCCCTCTTCCAGCTCGTCGTCCTCGCCTGCCTGCTGGCCGCCGGGGCGGTGGCCGTCGCCCTGTGGTCCCTCCTCCTCGGGGCACCGGCACGGCTGCCCGATGACTCAGCGGCCCGGACGGGCTGAGGGACGCGGGTGAGGGGGCGGCCGCTCACTCCATGTTCTGCGCCACCATCGCCTGCAGCCCGTAGCCCAGCTCGCCTCGGGAGTCCGCGAGGGCGTTGTGCACGATCCCGCCGTGCCCGGGAGTCGCGAGTGACTGCGCGCTCATCCGCAGCCACTGCCCGTGCATGTCCCGGTCGAGCGCCACGTGGAGATCGCAGTTGATGAAGCGGTGCACCCGCGGGTCGACGGCGAGGCTGATGCCACCGGCGGAGTCCGCCAGCACCAGAGTGCGCTGCCAGGGACTCGGCTCCTCGCCCTCCACCAGCTGATTGAGCTGTCGTCCCCATGCAACGGCGGGCCCGCCGGAGCCGGGCCCGCCCTGGACGAAGCGCCATTCCACGGAGCGCTGATAGCCGCTCTCGTGCCCGCCGGTCAGGACGACGGCACGGGACTCCCCACTGGCCTCGGGCACCGCCGGCACCTCCCCGTCCCGCCACCCGGACAGCGGCGGATAGTCCTCCGGTGCGCGCCGGATGCGCCAGGCACGTGCGGTCATCACGGTCCGCCCGTCCGCGCTCGCCGAGGCCTCCAGGAGCTCCATCGAGCGGCCGCTGCGCAGGGTGGACACACTGATGTCGAGAGGGCGGACGGGGACAGGGCCCAGGATGTCCGAGCGGACGTCCGCGAGCCGCATGCCCTCGTGCTGCCCGTGCTCCTCCATCGCCCTGACCAGCAGGGCGGCCGGCGGACCCGCGTGCTGGTGCTCCGGCGACCACACCCCGGTGGTCGCCGGCAGGGAGTCGAAGCGGTGTGCGTCCACCTGGCGGTAGAAGGGCTCCGGGCGGGTGGGCGGGTTCGTCATGGGTGCTCCTCGTCGTCGAGTGCGTGCGTGGCCGGTGCATACGCGCCGGTGCGTATCTGTACTGCGTCTGTGCGGGGCCCGTGCCGCAGCGGCGCCGGGTCGGACAGCTGATCGAGTGTTCGAACGTGTCTCCGCCAGCGTACGGTCGCCGGTCCGATTCCCAGCGAATCCCCAAGCTGTTCGGCGTGGTGGGTCGACGTGAGCGTCCCGAGCGTCGATGCTGGTCACGTGGATCGACGTGCGAAGAGCCCGGCCGCCGGAGCAGCGGCCCCGGCCCTGACTGAGCTGCTCCGGCGTATCAGCGACGCCCGCCTGCCGCTTGCCGCCCTGGGCGCGGAGGAGGGCAGAGCCCTGCGCCGCGAACTGGCCTCCCAGATCGAGGACTACCTCCTGCCGCGGCTGGAGCATCCGGACGCGCCGCTGCTCGTGGTGCTCGGCGGCTCGACGGGCGCGGGCAAGTCGACGCTGCTCAACTCGATGCTGCGGAAGCCGGTGACGGAGGCCGGGGTGCTCCGACCCACGACGCGGGTGCCCGTGCTCATCCACCATCCCGCCGACACCGCCCACTTCGCCGGTGCGAGCGTGCTGCGCGGCTTCGAGAGGACCACGGAGGCCCTCGCCCCACGGGCGGAGGAGGACCTGTCCGAACGGCCCCGCATCCGTCTCCTCGCAGACGAGGCCGTGCCGCAGGGGCTCGCGCTCCTGGACTCACCGGACGTCGACTCGGCGAGTGCGGGGAACCGGAGCGCCGCGAGGCAGCTCCTCGCCGCCGCCGATCTCTGGCTGTTCGTCACCACCGCCTCCCGCTACGCGGACGCCGTCCCCTGGAGCCTGCTCACCGAGGCCGAGGCGCGGGGGACCACGATCGCGCTCGTCCTCGACCGCGTGCCGGCGGCGGCCAACCGCGAGGTCCGCCACCATCTCACCGAGCTGCTCACCGGTGCCGGTCTCGGCGCGTCCCCGCTGTTCACCGTTCCGGAACTCGAGCTCGAGGACGGCCTTCTCCCGGAGTCCGCGGTGTTCACTCTCACCTCGTGGGTGATGAATCTGGGGCGGAGCGAGGAGGCCCGTCGCCGGGTGGCGAGCCGCACCCTCGGGGGAGCGCTCGCGGCCGTGCCGGAGACCGCTGAGCGCCTGGCGGACGGACTGGCCGCCCAGGAGGAGGCCCACGCCGCCCTCGCAACCGCCGTCGACGATGCGTTCGCCGCCGCGTCCTCCGCGCTCGCCGAGGCGCTCACCAGCGGCAGGGTGCTCCGCGGGGAGGTCCTGGCCCGCTGGCAGGACTTCGTGGGCACCGGCCAGTTCTTCCGGGGCCTCGAGCCCACGGTGGCACGCATCCGGGACAGGATCACCGCGACCGTCACCGGCAGGCGGGACACCGCCGGACCGCTGCGGCAGGCGATCGAGTCCGCAGCCGCGGTCCTCATCCGGGAGCAGGCCGTGGCGGCCGTCTCCACGGCGCGCATCCGCTGGGAGGAGGACCGCGCGGGGCGTGCGGTCATGGAGGAGTGCGGTGCGCCGGAGCGCTTCCGGGTTCCGGCGGACTTCGACGTGCAGGCCCGCACCGCCGTGTCCTCCTGGGCGGAGGAGGTCTCCGCCCTCGTGCGCGATCTGGGGCAGTCCGCGCGGGCCAAGGCCCGCATCCTGTCGTTCGGTGTGGACGGGGTGGCGTGCGTGCTCATGCTCGCGGCGCTCTCCGGACCCCACGACAGCCGGGGGAGGGGCACGCTCGCCGTGGCGGGCACGCTGCTGGCGACGAGCTTCGGGGAGGAGGCGGCGCGGGATCTCGCCGCCACGGTGCGGACGCGCCTGCTGGACCGCGCGCAGAGCCTGCTCTCCGGATGCCGCAGCGGCTTCGACATGACACTCTCCGCCGCCGAGGTCCCTCCCCGGCAGGCGGGCGCGCTCAGAGGCAGCGCAGGACGACTTCAGGAGGCACTCCGATGACCGCTTCGGCCCACGCCCGCACCCGCGAGGAGCTCGTGCGCCTCACCGAAGGGCTGCGGTACGCGCTGGACGAGGGACGTTCGGCCCTGAGCGCGGAGCTGGCGGTGGAGACGGCGCTGCTCCTGGGCCGGGTCGAGGAGCGGCTGGGGCTCGGCGACAACTTCACCGTGGTCGCCTTCGCCGGATCCACGGGTTCGGGCAAGTCCTCCCTGTTCAACGCGGTCTCCGGGCTGGAGATCGCGGATGTGGGGGTCCGCCGGCCCACCACCTCGAAGCCCACCGCCTGCGTGTGGGGCACCGGCGGCGAGGAGATCCTGGACTGGCTCGAGGTGCCGGAGAAGAACCGCACCTGGCGGGAGTCCGCGCTGGACGGCGACGACGAGACGGATCTCCACGGCCTCATCCTCGTGGATCTGCCGGACCACGATTCCACCGCGCAGGCCCATCGCCTCGAGTCCGACCGGATGGTGGGGCTCGTGGACGTCGTCTTCTGGGTGGTCGACCCCCAGAAGTACGCCGACTACTCCCTGCACAGCGGGTACCTGGCCTCCTTCGCCGAACACAGCACGGCGATGGTCTTCGTCCTCAATCAGATCGACAGGCTGAGCCCCGCGGACCGCGACCGGGCGCGCGCGCACCTCGCCTCCCTCCTCCGCGAGGACGGGATCGAGCAGGCGCGGGTCCACGGCGCCTCCGCGGTCACGCGCGACGGGGTGCCGGAGCTCCGGCGGATCCTGGCGGAGACGATCACCGCCCGCGAGGCCGCCACCGAGAGGCTGCTCGCGGACGTCCGCACCGCCGCGGCACGGGTGCGCGCGGAGATCGGGGAGCCGCCGGAGGACCTCGACGACCTCGCCCGCGCCCAGCCGCTGGTCGACGCGATGATGGATGCGGCGGGGGTGGACGCGCTGGTGAGCACGGTCCGGGAGGACTACCTCCGGCGCGCCTACCGGGCGACCGGCTATCCCGTGCTCGCCTGGGCGCAGCGCTCCCAGGCCGATCCGCTGGGCGCCAAGCACGGGAGCGAGCGGAGCGAGCTCCTGCGTGCGGCCGCACCGGAGGTCACGGGGGCCCAGAGCGCACGGGTGAGCCTCGCCGCCCATGAGCTGGTCGAGGACGCCGTGGCGGGGCTGCCGGCCGTGTGGCGCGGGAGGATCGCCAAGCAGGAGAGGTCCAGTGCGGAGGTGCTCTCCTCCGCACTGGACGACGCCCTCACCGCCGTGCCCCTCGAGCGCGAACGTCCCGGCTGGTGGTCGACGGCGAGGTTCTTCCAGATCCTCTTCTTCGTCTGCACCGTGGCCGGTCTGCTCTGGGTGCTCGTGCAGGGGGCTCTCGTGGCATTCACCGACCTCGAGGCGCACGTCCTTCTGTGGATGGTGCCCGCCGTCCTCCTCGTCGGAGGCGCTCCCGGCTCGTGGCTGACCTCCGCCTGGGCCGCGCGGGCACGTGTCCGGGGTGCGGAGGCAGCCGCCTCCGCCGTGGACGAGCGCCTGCGCAGCGCTGTGCTCTCCGCGGCCAGGGGGTCCTTCCTCTCTCCGATCACCGCGGTGCTCGACCGCCATCGCCGGCTCTGGGACGCGGTGCGCTGAGTGTGCGCGGCGGGCGTCCCACACGTCCCGCCGGCTGTCGCCTGCCGCGATGCGTCACCGCGGGTGTGCGGACTCCACCTGGAGTGCGCACACCGCGCTGTGGATCCCGCACGCTCCGTCCACAGCCGTCGTCGACCCCTTCCCGCCGGTTGGCGCAGCGGCCAGTGTGGTGGTGCACGGCGGCGCCGAAGGGGTCGGCGCCCGGCGGGGAAGGACAGCACCATGAAGGTCATGACGGCGATCGAGGGCAGCCTGGCTGCCAGGGCGCGCACCGGCACCACGACGGACGGTCGCGGCTACGCGAACTTCCGCGTGGCCGTCGATCAGGAGAGGCGGAACCCGGACACCGGGTTCTACGAGAAGGTCGGCACCAGCTGGTTCCATGTGAGCGTCTTCGGCACGCTGGCGGCGAATGCCGCCTACTGCCTGGGAAAGGGCGACAGGGTCGTCGTCGCGGGTGAGCTGAAGCTGCGTGAGTGGGACAACGGCGAGAAGAGCGGCACCAGCGGTGACATCACGGCCTATGCGATCGGGCCCAGCCTGCGGTTCGGCCTCGCACGGCTCACACCCACCAAGGCGCTCGAGAATCCGTCGCCGGTTCCGGCCGAGGATGAGCCTCCGGCGGGTGCCGCCGGAGGCTGGGACGGCATCGGTGAGACGGGCGGCGAGAGCCCGCCGGCGGTCTTCCCCGAATCCGCTGAGCCGGAGGAGGCGTTCGTGGGCGCGGTGCCCGGCGGTGCGGCGCCCGGTGCCGCCGTCCCGAGTGATGCGGTCTCGGGTGGGGAGGACCCTCCCTTCTGATCCGGACGGAACCGCTGCGGGCGGGAGCTCGCCGGGCGGTGGACGCCACGGCCAGTGAGGTCACATCGGTGTGGACTCGTGCGTGGAAGCGGTCCCTCGCCGCGGACGGTGCGGAATGACCGCATCCGCGCAGCGGTGCGGCTACAGTGGGACCGATCCGCCACCTCCGGAAGGGACGTCCATGACCCGAGCGCTCAGCCGATCCGCCGCACTGTGCGGCTCCGCGGTCCTGCTGGCTGTGCTGGCAGGCTGTTCGGTGTTCGCAGACACGCCCGCTCAGGAGCCGAAGGTCGTGGAGACCGAGGAGCCGGCGGAGGTGGACGAGGTGATCGCCGCTCTCGAACCGCTCCTGGGGGACGCGGAGTCCATCCCGAGCTCCGCGAAGGTGTTCGAGACGCTCATGGACGCCGGCTACGAGGCCGACCAGCTCGAGGCCACGCAGGACGAGACGCCGCTGGAGACCGGTGTGCCGTCCAAGCAGTTCGCGGTGCTCGTGGACGCGGGCTGCGTGGTGGGGGAGATCCGTGAGGGGAAGGCCGCGGCCACGCTCATGCCGCCCTCGGAGTCGACGGGCACCTGCATGTTCGGAGCCGTGGACCGGCCGGAGGGCGCCCCGGAGCCCAGCGGAGAGCCGCGGGACGAGGACGGCGAGGACAACGGCACGGGGCACATCCCCGGTGAGAGCTTCAGCACCGCCGAACCGAGCGAGGCTCCCAGTGAGGCCCCTGGGGAGAGCGGCGAGGGCGGGTCCGCCAGCCTGGGCGGCAACTGAGCCGAGCGCATTGGGCGGGAGGTCACCCGCCCCTATATGGTGGTGGCACTATGGCAGAGTTCATTTACACCATGCACAAGGCGCGCAAGGCGCACGGTGACAAGGTCATCCTCGACGACGTGTCGATGTCGTTCTACCCCGGAGCGAAGATCGGCATGGTCGGCCCCAACGGCGCCGGCAAGTCGACCATCCTCAAGATCATGGCCGGCCTCGACCAGCCCTCCAACGGCGAGGCCCGGCTGAGCCCCGGCTACACCGTGGGCATCCTCCTCCAGGAGCCTCCGCTCAACGAGGAGAAGACCGTCCTGGGCAACGTCCAGGAGGCAGTGGGGGAGATCAAGGGCAAGCTCGACCGCTACAACGCGATCTCCGAGGAGATGGCGAACCCGGACGCGGACTTCGACGCCCTCATGGAGGAGATGGGCAAGCTCCAAGAGGCCATCGACAACGCCGATGCCTGGGACCTCGACTCCCAGCTCGAGCAGGCCATGGACGCGCTTCGCTGCCCGCCGCCCGAGGCCGAGGTCACCCACCTCTCCGGCGGTGAGCGCCGCCGCGTGGCGCTGTGCAAGCTCCTCCTCGAGAAGCCGGACCTGCTGCTCCTCGACGAGCCCACCAACCACCTGGACGCGGAGAGCGTGCTCTGGCTGGAGCAGCACCTCTCCAGCTACCCGGGCGCCGTCATCGCGATCACCCACGACCGCTACTTCCTCGACCACGTGGCGGAGTGGATCGCAGAGGTGGACCGCGGACATCTCTACCCCTACGAGGGCAACTACTCGACCTACCTCCAGAAGAAGGAGGAGCGCCTGCAGGTGCAGGGCAAGAAGGACGCCAAGCTCGCCAAGCGCCTCCGTGAGGAGCTCGACTGGGTCCGCTCGAACCCCAAGGCCCGGCAGACCAAGTCGAAGTCGAGGCTCGCGCGCTACGAGGAGATGGCGGCCGAGGCGGAGAAGACGAGGAAGCTGGACTTCGAGGAGATCCAGATCCCGCCGGGCCCCCGGCTGGGCGACATCGTCATCGAGGCGAAGAACCTGCAGAAGGGCTTCGACGGCCGCACCCTCATCTCGGACCTGTCGTTCTCCCTGCCGCGCAACGGCATCGTCGGTGTGATCGGCCCCAACGGCGTCGGCAAGTCGACCCTCTTCAAGACCATCGTGGGCATGGAGCCGCTGGACGGCGGCGACCTCAAGGTGGGCGAGACGGTGAAGATCTCCTACGTCGACCAGTCGCGCGCCGGCATCGATCCGGACAAGTCGCTGTGGGAGGTCGTGTCCGACGGGCTCGACTTCATCCAGGTGGGTGCGGTCGAGATGCCCTCGCGCGCCTATGTCTCCGCGTTCGGCTTCAAGGGGCCGGACCAGCAGAAGAAGGCCGGCGTGCTCTCCGGCGGTGAGCGCAACCGCCTCAATCTCGCACTCACCCTCAAGCAGGGCGGCAACCTGCTCCTGCTCGACGAGCCGACCAACGACCTGGACGTCGAGACCCTCGGCTCGCTGGAGAACGCGCTCCTGGAGTTCCCGGGCTGCGCCGTGGTGGTCTCCCACGACCGCTGGTTCCTCGACCGTGTCGCGACGCACATCCTCGCCTGGGAGGGCACGGAGGAGAACCCGTCGAACTGGTACTGGTTCGAGGGCAACTTCGAGTCCTACGAGAAGAACAAGGTGGAGCGTCTGGGCGAGGAGGCCGCACGGCCGCACCGCGTCACCCACCGCCGCCTCACCCGCGACTGAGCGGACCCCGCCGCCGGCGGGACAGCGAGAAGCGCCCCTGTGCTGCGAGCACAGGGGCGCTTCGCATTGTCGAGCTGGGCGCCTCCGGGCGGCACCGCCGGAGGCGCTCAACCACATGCGCGGACTGTGCGTCGGATCCGGCCCGGCGGCTCAGCGCGGCAGGCGGATCATCCCCTGCTGTGCCACATCGGCGAGGAGACGGCCGTCCCGGGAGAAGATGCGGCCGGTGCCCAGGGCCCGCCCTCCGCCGGCCTGCGGCGAGGAGTAGTCGAAGAGCAGCCAGTCGTCGAGGTTGATGGGCGCGTGCCACCACATCGCGTGGTCGAGGCTGGCCATGCGCAGGCCGGGGGAGTACACCGCCACGCCCTGCCTGCGGAGTGCGGGTTCGAGGAGGTTGTAGTCGCTGGCATAGGCGGTGGCCGCCGCATTCAGCACCCGATCGCCGCCGAACGGCGCCGCGGCGCGGACCCAGAAGCGCGACTGCGCCACCTGTTCGCCCCGGAACACCCCCTGGATGGGCGGTTCCACGGGGCGGAGGTCGAAGGGGCGCTTGAAGACCCAGCCCTCGAGCAGCGGGTGCTCGTAGCCCGCGAGCAGCTCCGTAAGGCCGGAGAGCTCCTCGGGCTGGGGGATGTCCGCCGGGGGAGCGACCTGATGCTCCGCGCCGGCCTGCTCGTCCTGGAAGGAGGCCATGCCGGTGAAGATCGGCACGCCGTCCTGGTAGGCCTGCACACGGCGGGCGGAGAACGAGCGGCCGTCCCGGAGGACGTCCACGCCGAAGGTGATCTCCTTCTCCACCGCCCCGGCGCGCAGGAAGTACCCGTGGAAGGAGTGGATGGGACGGTCCTCGGGCACCGTGGCGGAGGTTGCGACGACGCACTGGGCGAGCACCTGCCCGCCGAACAGCCGCCCGCCGGGCTTCTGCTGATTCCAGCCCAGGAATGCGTGGGCCTCCCCGCCGATCCCGGGGGCGTCGAGCGGCTGGAGGCCGAGGACGCGTCTGAGCTCCCCGATGCTCGCCGCGCCCGCTCCCGCGGAGTCCGCCTGGGTGTCCGTTCCTGGTCCGTTGTCCATGTCTGCGTGCGACTCCGTTCGTACCGAGGGTGCCGGGCCGTTCGCCCGGCCGCTGTGCTGTGCGCCGGGCGAGGGATCGTCCAGCGGTGCCGGTACGAGTGTAGATCGTTCGTTCAGCCGCATGCTCCGGCCCACCCGCATGCGAGCGCCGCGTGCCGAGTGGCAGGATGAGGGCATGGACCATTCCCCCCTCACCAGCACCGTCCTGTCCGGCCCCTTCACGCGGGTGCTCATCGAGCTCCGCTGGGGCGACATGGACGCCTACCGCCATGTGAACAACGTGACTCAGCTCCGGATCCTCGAGGAGGCGCGCGTCCGCGCCTTCGGCTCGCCCACCGCCGCCCGGGACTCGGCTCCCGTCCGCGTCCCGGGAGTGGGGGAGTCCGTGCTGGGCGAGCCGCTGCCGGGCGTGCTGGGTGATGCGAGCGCGGACACGGACCTGCTCGTGCTCTCGCACCGCATCGAGTACCGGGAGCCCATCCCGTACAGGGAGGGTCCCGTGGCGGTGGACTGCGTGATCTCGGCGGTCTCGCCGGTCTCGATGACGGTGGGCTACGTGATCGCGGAGCCGGACGGCAGCGTCGCCTACACCGTCGCCGAGACGGTGGTCGTCTTCGTCGATTCCGCCACAGGCCGGGCACGCAGGATCAGGGACGACGAACGCGCCCGGCTGGAACCGGCGATTACGGCTCCGGTGCCGCTGCGCCATGTCTGAGGCGCCCGGTCCGCTGGTGCCCCAGGATCCGCGTGCGCTCGCGGACTGGCGCACGTTCGTCGCCCGGATCCAGCATGCGGAGGCGGATGCCGCTGTGCGGCTCAGCGTCACGGGAGACGTGCTCGTCCTCACCGCTGCGCCGCTGCACCCGCGGGGGCTCGGTGACTCCATGCCGCTGGTCCTCGGGATGCGCATGCTCCGGCTGGCGGATTCCGGTCACGACGGGCTGGACGCCGTGGTCGAGGCGCGGGCGCTGCTCGACAGGTTCGCCCGGATCGAGGCGGGCGCTCCCGGCGCCGCCTCCGCAGCGGCGTCAGACGCCGTGGGCGTGGCCGTGCCGCCGGTGGAGGTGAAGGCCGCGTGGGCCGGCATCTCCCCGCCTCGCGGCCCGTGGGAGCCGGTGGGGACGCTCAGCGTCCGCCGGCTCGCGGAGGCGGCGGAGGCGGGCATCGCCGAGGTCGCGGAGGGCACTCCCTCCGGCGCGGGCTCTCACGCCGTCGAAGCGCTGCGTAGGCAGGTCTGGTCCAGGACCGCCGCCGAGGTGGTCCCGGCTGAGGACGCGCATGCCGCGGGAGCGCGGGTGCCGGTGAGCGCGGGAGCGGCCTTCGGCGCCCACGTCCTCGGATTCCTTGGCCGCGCGGGCTCCCACGAGGCAGGCGGGCACGCGCGGCCCGACCCCCGCGTCCGGGTGCTGCGCTGCGGTGTGTGGCAGCGGCTCAGTCTCCCGGGCGGCCACATCCTCACCCGGTGACCAGCGTCGCCCGGGAGTGCACCCGGTGCGGCCGCGCGGGAGGCTGCATCCTCACACGCTGAGAGCCGGCCGGAGCCGTCCGCTCAGATGAGAGGGCTCGGCTGCCCCTCACCCGGCTGATTGATCATCGCCGTCGCGGCGCGCTGGAAGTAGTCCCACATGAGCTCGTCGTAGAGGGGCGGCAGCGCGATCTCGTCGAGCGCCGCACGCATGTGGGTCAGCCAGCGGTCCCGCGCCTCCGGCGTCACGGGAAAGGGCATGTGCCGCATGCGGAGGCGGGGATGGCCGCGCTGCTCGGAATAGGTGGTGGGCCCGCCGAAGTACTGCTCGAGGAAGGCGCACAGACGCCATTTCGCGCCCTCGAGCTCGTGGCCGTCCGGGTACATCGCGAGGAACGGCTCGTCCTGGGCCACACCTGCGTAGAAGGCGTCGACGAGCGCCTCGAAGGTGGGGTGGCCGCCCACCGCCTCGTACACGCTCTCCGGCTTCCCGCCCGTGGACAAGCTCACACTGCTGATCGCCACTCTCGCTCCTCCTCCGCGGCGGAGTCAGCTCCTGCTGTCCGCCTTCTCCCCCGTGCTCTCCTGGTCCGAGCCGTTCTGCTCCGCGCCCTTCTTCGCGGCACCTGCCGCAGCGCCGTCGGCAGGAGCGCCGGGAGCGGTCGTGCGGAGCACGGTCTGCTGGGTCCACGGTATCGCGAGTCCGTGGGCCGTGAGCTGTCGCTTGAAGGCCGCCCGGAACTGACGGCCCACGGAGAACTGGTCGCCCGGCGTCGTCTTGATGGTCGCGCGCACCGTGAGCGCCTCGCCGGTGATGTCCTGGACGCCCAGCACCTCCGGCTCCTCGATGATGCTCCGGTCCACGGCCGGATCGCGGCGGAGCTCGTCGAAGACGTCGCGGATGACGCCTTCAGCGGTGTGCTCGTCCGTGTCGTACGGGAAGGGCAGATCGAGGACAACCTGACCCCAGCCCTGCGAGTAGTTCCCCACGCGGAGGATCTCGCCGTTGCGCACGTGCCACAGGGTGCCGTCCAGGCCGCGCAGCTTGGTGGTGCGCAGACCCACCTCCTCGACGGCGCCCTCGGCCTCTCCGGCGTCGATGTAGTCGCCGATCCCGTACTGATCCTCGATGACGATGAAGAAGCCCGCGAGGTAGTCCTTCACGAGGGTCTGCGCGCCGAAGCCCAGCGCCAGACCCGCGATGCCCGCCGAGGCCAGCACGGGTGCGAGGTTGAAGCCCAGCTCCGTGAGGACGGTCATGGTGGTGATGAGCCAGATGACGATCGTCGCGATGGACTGCAGCAGCGAGCCGACGGTGTTGGCGCGCTGCGCGCGCCGCTCCCGCACGGACGGATCCGTCTTGAGGAACTCGGAGGTGACGGACCTCTTCTTCGTCTCTCCCAGCCTGCGCCGGGAATCGCCTTCCGCGATGGACTTGGCGAACTTGCGGATCACCCGCCGGATGATGAATGTGATGACGATCGCGACGACGAGGATCACTGCGACGCGCAGGGGTGTGCCGGTGATGAAGTCCCAGCCGGAGGAGGCGGACTGCTCAACCGCGCGCTGCACGTCCTCGACGGAGGTCGTGGGCGTGGGAGTCGGATCATCCATGGGAGTGGACGCGGGGGAGGAGGTCTGTGAACTCATACTGTCCCCACCGTAGGAGCCGACCCTGAGCCTGCGCCGAATGCCGAGCGTGGCCTACGTCGCACACCGGCGCGCACCTCGAGGGGCGCCTGCGGCCGCGGGAGGGGAGGCCCCCTCGCAGCAACTGCAGGGTCACCGCCGTCGGGCCTGCTGAGCGCGCTGGGCGCGGCGGGCGTTGTCGAGGTTCTCGCGCATGAGCCGCAGGAGTCCCTTGGGTGCCTGGGGATGGGTGCTCAGCCAGTTCTCAGCCGCTTCCACCGTCTTCGCAGTCGACGGCGGGAACAGGGCGAGGGTGAGCGTCTGCGCGATCTCCAGGGTGCGTGTCTCCCACCACCCGGTGACCCGGTCGAAGTAC
This sequence comes from Brevibacterium salitolerans, assembly GCF_039531405.1. Classification (NCBI taxonomy): domain Bacteria; kingdom Bacillati; phylum Actinomycetota; class Actinomycetes; order Micrococcales; family Brevibacteriaceae; genus Brevibacterium; species Brevibacterium salitolerans. Next base: position 236,296 of record NZ_BAAAPZ010000002.1, read on the forward strand.
TCGCGGCTGAAGCTGGTGAGCGGCTCCTGCGCCGGGATGCAGTCGCCGGAGTCCAGCTGCAGCCCGCGGGAGAAGCCCTGCGCGATCGCGCTGATGCGCGCATTGGGGAGGTCGCGCTGGTCCACGAGGGCGAGGAAGGCACGAGACTTCGCCTCCGCCGTCGTCCGCGCCGCACGGGCCGTGTCCGCGTGACGCTGGCCGGCGGCGGTCCTGTCCGCGGCGAGGTGCGCGTCGATCTGTGCCTCGGTCAGCCTGTCCGCGCCTGCGAGCGCGATGACGATCGTCCAGACGAGGTCCGTGTCCACGACGAGTCCCGGCAGGCCTCCCGGTGCTTCGGAACCGGCGGCGGACGATCCGGGGGCCGTGGCGAGGACCTCCTCGAGCACCTCGAAGTGGGCGTCCGTGCAGGCATGACGGCACAGCGCCTGGAACAGCTGCAGCTGCTGATCAGAGCCGGGCTCCACCCCGTCCTCGCCGCGGGACAGGCCGAGCAGCCTGTCCGCGATGCGGGTGCGCAGCGCTGGGCGCTCCGCGAGCGGAACGTACTCGCCCAGGGCGGTGGCCAGCTGACGGAGCTGCACCAGCAGCCCCGAGGAGTGGGAGACCGCCGGCAGGTGGCGGTGCAGCAGCTCGACGTACTCGGCGGCCGGCAACTCACCGTCGCGCACCATGTCCCAGACCGTTGAGAGCACGAGGAGCTGGGTGAGCGTGTCCTCGAATCCGGAGAGGCGCTCCATCGCCAGGCGCAGGGAGACCTCGTCGAAGCGGGCCTTGGCATAGGTGAGATCGCCGTCGTTGACCACGACGATCTCCGCGGACTCCGCGCCCGCGGGGAGCGGGACCTCGGCGCTCCGCCCGTCCAGATCGACGTCGGCGCGCCCGAGCCGGGTGAGGCCCCCGCCGTCCTCGGTCCGGTAGAAGCCCACGCCCACGCGGTGCGGGCGCAGGCTCGGGACGGGCTGACCCGGCAGCACGTGGGGCTCCTGCGTGAGCGTGACGGAGGTGAGTGCGCCGTCCTCACCGCGCTGCGGCTCCGCCCGCAGGACGTTCACCCCGGACTCCTCGAGCCAGAGCCGGGACCAGGCGCCCAGGTCGCGGCCGGAGGCGCGCTCGAGCTCGGTGAGGAGGTCCGCCAGCTCCGTGTTCCCCCAGGCGTGCTTCGCGAAGTACTCGCGCAGGCCGGCGAAGAAGCTCTCCCGCCCCACATAGGAGACGAGAGCGGTGAGGACGGAGGCTCCCTTGGCGTAGGTGATCCCGTCGAAGTTCACCTCGACATCGGCCAGGTCCGTGATCTCCGCGACGATGGGGTGCGTGGAGGGGAGCTGGTCCTGCCGGTAGGCCCAGGACTTCTCCAGCGTGGCGAAGGTGGTCCACGCGTCCGTGAACTCCGTGCCCTCCGCGGTGGCGAGCGTGGACATGTACTCGGCGAAGGACTCGTTGAGCCACAGGTCGTTCCACCACCGCATCGTCACGAGGTCGCCGAACCACATGTGGGCGAGCTCGTGGAGGATGGTGACCGCCCGGCGCTCGACCATCGCCCGGGTGGGCCGGGAGCGGAAGACGTAACTCTCCAGGAAGGTGACGGCTCCGGCGTTCTCCATCGCACCGGCGTTGAACTCCGGGACGAACAGCTGATCGTACTTCTCGAACGGGTACGGCGTGCCGAAGAGGTCCTCGTAGAGGGCGAAGCCGGAGCGCGTGATCGCGAAGATGTCCTCGGCGTCCAGGTGCTCCGCCAGGGAGGCGCGGCAGTAGGCGCCGAGGGGGATCTCCCTGCCGTCCGTGCTCGTGAGCGAGGAGTGCACGGAGGTGTAGGGGCCTGCGACGATGGCCGTGATGTAGCTCGAGATGCGCGGCGTGGGCGCGAACTGCCAGGCACGCAGCCCGGGCGGCAGCTCGCCGAGCGCTCCTGCGGCCTCGGCGGCATCCGCGGGATGCGGTGTGGGGGAGTTGCTCACGACCGTCCAGTGCTCCGGCGCCAGCACGGTGAAGGTGAACGTGGACTTGAGGTCCGGCTGTTCGAACACCGCGAACACGCGCCGGGAGTCCGGCACCTCGAACTGCGTGTAGAGATAGGTCTCACCGTCGACGGGGTCCACGAAGCGGTGGAGGCCCTCGCCGGTGTTCATGTACCGGAAGCGCCCGTCGACGGTGAGGACGTTCTCCGCCGCGAGGCCGGGCAGCCGGATCCGGCCCGGGCTCACCAGCTCCGCAGGATCCAGCTCCACGCCGTTGAGCACGACCGAGTCGATGCTCTCCGCGATCGCGTCCACGAAGGTCTCCGCGCCCTCCTCCGCGGAGAAGGTCAGGGTGGTCACGGAGCGGAAGGTGTCCTGCGAGGGATCGAGGACGAGCGTGACGTCACAGCCGTGGGAGGAGAGCAGGGCCGCGCGGGCCTGTGCCTCCGCGCGGGTGAGATTGTGCTGGGGCATGCATTCCTCCGGTCGTGGCGGCGTGTGGCTGGCTGCTGTCCGTCATTCTGTCACGGAGGGAGGACGCCGGATCGAGGCGATGCGGCTAGGCTTGCCAGCGGCGGCCCCGTCGCGACGTCCGGAAGGCGCGCGGACCGCACGGAACAGCACGTGATCCTGCAAGGAGGACCCTCATGGCGACCACCCTCGATCTCTGGTTCGACCCCATCTGCCCGTGGGCCTGGATGACCTCGCGCTGGGCGCTCGAGGTCGAGAGGGTCCGGGACGTCGAGGTGGTCTTCCACCAGATGAGCCTCTCCGTCCTCAACGACGGCCGGGACCTGCCGGAGGACTACAGGGAGAAGATGGACCGGGCGTGGGCACCCGCGCGCATCGTGAATGCGGCGCGGGTGGAGCACGGCGAGGAGGTCCTGCGCGACCTCTACACCGCTGTGGGGACCCGCATCCACCCGGGCGGCGAGACCGACTGGGTGCGGGCCTGCGCCGAGGCCCTCGAGGAGGTGGGTCTGCCCTCCTCCCTGCTCGAGTACGCGGAGAAGGACACCTACGACGCACAGCTGCGGGCCTCCCACCAGGAGGGCATCTCCAAGGTCGGCGAGGACGTCGGCACGCCCGTCGTGGCCGTGGGCGAGGTCGCCTTCTTCGGCCCGGTCGTCACGCCCGCGCCCAAGGGCGAGGAGGCGGGCAAGCTCTTCGACGGCGTGCTCGCCGCCGCCTCCGTGCCCGGCTTCTTCGAGCTCAAGCGCACCCGCACCAGCGATCCGATCTTCGACTGACGGCTCTGCGGCCGACAGTCCGTCCCGCGGGGCTCTCCGCTTCGCGGCACACCTCCATCCCCTGCAACCCATCCGAGAGGAACCACTGTGCAGATCCACCTGGGCACCGACCATGCCGGCTTCGAGTTCAAGGAGGCGCTCAAGGCGCACCTGCGCGCTGCCGGACATGAGGTCGTGGACCACGGCGCCGCCGAGTTCGACGCGCTCGACGACTACCCCGCGTTCTGCATCGCCGCGGCCGAGGGCGTCGTGGCCGCCCGTGCCGCGGGCGAGGACGCGCTCGGCGTGGTGATCGGTGGGTCCGGCAACGGTGAGCAGATCGCCGCCAACAAGGTCGCCGGTGCTCGCTGCGCGCTGGCCTGGAACACGGACATCGCCCGGCTGGCCCGGGAGCACAACGACGCCCAGATCGTGTCCGTCGGCGCCCGTCAGCACCCTGAGGCCGAGGCGATCGCGATCGTGGACGCCTTCCTCGCCACCCCGTACTCCGACGACGAGCGGCACAACCGCCGGATCGCGCAGATCGCGGACTACGAAGCGCGCTGAGACCGGCAGCGCCCGGACCGGCAGCGCAGAGGGCTGGAAGCCGCATGCAGCGGTTTCCGGCCCTTCGCGGTCTCAGGGTGCTGTGCTCCCAGCCCCGTGCTCTCGGTCGGCCTCGGCCTCAGCCTGCCGCGGCCTCGCGGGCGAGCAGGCTGCGCTTGACGTCCAGGCCGTAGCGGAAGCCGCCCAGGCTGCCGTCGGTCCGCACGATCCGGTGGCAGGGGACGAACAGTGCGGCGGCGTTCATGGCGCAGGCGCCCGCCGCGGCCCGCACGGCTGCGGGGCGTCCGCTGCGCCGGGCGTACTCCGTGTAGGTGATCTGTTCACCGGGAGCCACTGTGCGCAGCACCTCCCACGCATGCGTGCGGAAGTCGCCGGAATGCTGGCGTACGGGAACCGTGCTCACCGCCGAGGGATCTCCGGCATAGTAGGCGCGCACCGCCTGTGCGGCAGCCCGCGCAGTGCGGACCGCAGCAGTCGGGGCGTCGTGCGCGGATGCCGCTGCCGGTGGTCCGGAGCCCGCGTCTTCGTCCAGGAGGTGAACCGCCCCCGCCTCGGGCCGGAGGCTCCCGTGGACGAGCGCGAGCAGTTCGGCGAGATCCTCCGTCCAGCCCGAGGCGAGGACGGATGCGTCGTCCGTGATGAGGGAGAACGGCCCGTCGGGGGTGTCGAGGGTGAGCGCTGCGGCCGAGGTCGTGGTCATGAGTGAGGTCCTTCCGGAGGAGCGGTGCTGGGATCGGTGCCCGGGCGGACACCTGAGGGCATGGGCGGTGCGTCGCCGAGGGCGGCGGCACGCCACAGGTGCAGGGCGGCATAGGAGCGCCACGGGGCCCACCGCTGCGCGTGTGCGGCGAGTTCCCGGTGCGCTCGTGCCCGCGGCGCGGAACCCATGGCGAACGCACCCGTCGCCGCTGCGCCGTGGAGGAGGGCGACGTCGCCGGGCAGCCAGGCATCCGGATCGCCGAGCACGCGCATGGCGACGTAGGCGGCCGTCCACGGCCCCACCCCGGGCAGGGCGAGGAGCCCTGCGCGCAGGGCCGGGGCCTCGGCTGCGGGGTGGACGGGCAGCTCCCCGGATGCCAGTGCCCGCGCGGCTGTGCGGACGGCGGTGATCGAGCGCCGCGGCAGGCGCAGCGGGCGGTGAGGATCGAGCGGGCCCTCGTCCGGGGGAGGCGGTACGGCCGCGAGGATGTCCTGCGGGGCGGGGAACACGTGGGTGAGACCTGCGAAACGCGAGGTGTGCGCCGTGCCCGCCGCCGCCACGAGCCTGCCGAGGTGCGTGCGGGCCGCCTGCACGGAGATCTGCTGGCCGACGAGGGCGCGGACGACGATCTCCGGGCCGTCGACGGCACCGGGGACGCGGATGCCCGGCACCGCGCGCACGCGGGGTGCGAGTGCGGGGTCCAGGCAGAGCGCGGCGTCGACGGCCTCCGGGTCCGCGTCCAGGTCGAACAGCCGGCGGATTCGGGCCAGGGCCGGCGGCAGGTCCGCGACGTCCGTGAGTTCGAGCTCCGCGTGCAGGGACCAGGTCCGTGTGCTTCGGCCGGCGGCCGCCTCGCACCTCGCCGTCACCTGTGCCGCCCCGGGGCCGTGCGGGAGGGAGAGGGTCCGCGCGTAGACGAGTGCCCCGTCATCGGAGGTGCGGACGTGCTCGACCCCTGCGACCGCGCGCCGTGCGAGGAAGTCGAAGACCCCGGGGGCATCGAAGGGCGGGCGCGTAGGCAGCGCGACGCGCACGAGGAGGCCGGGAGCGTGCACCCCAGCCGGGGCGACGGCTTGGCCCGGCGCGGCCGACTGGCCCGGTGGGACCGCCCCGTCCCGTGTGGCTGCGGTGCGCCGTCTGCGCGCGGCCGGACGCTGGGCGCGAAGCTGTGACGGTGAGACGGCGAAGACCTCGCGCACGGTGTCGTTGAACTGCCGCACGGATCCGAACCCCGCGGCGTGGGCGACCTGTGCGAGCGGCAGGTCCGTGTCCACCAGCAGCGAACGGGCGATCTGGGCCCGGTGCGCGCGGGCGAGGGCCGCCGGACCGGCGCCCAGCTCCGCGACGAGGATGCGGCTCAGGTGGCGCGGGGAGTACCCCAGCCGCTCCGCGAGAGCGGGGACGCCTCCCCTGTCCAGCTCGCCGTCGAGGAGGAGGCGCATGGCGCGGGCGGCGACGTCGCCGCGGAGGTTCCACGCGGGGGTGCCCGGCGCGGCCTCGGGCAGGCAGCGCTTGCAGGCGCGGAACCCGGCCTCGTGCGCGGAGGCCGCGGTGAGGTGGAAGACGACGTGCTCCCGCCGGGGCGTGCGTGCCGGGCACGAGGGGCGGCAGTAGATGCCGGTGCTCGTGACCGCGGTGTAGAACTGCCCGTCGAAGCGGGAATCGCGCGCGGAGATGGCGCGGTACCGCTCCTCGAAGACGGGATCGACTGTGCTCATGGGACCAGTCAAACACGCCGCGAGGACCCTGCGCTGGCGGAAATCGGACATGGGTGTGGGGCGGCCGGTGCGCGGAGGCACGGCGCAGGACGATCAGTACACGAAGATCGGCAGCCGGTCCGGATGATGCGCGTGGGCGATCGACAGGAAGACCACGAGGTCGAAGAGCAGGTGGACCGTGATCGTGTACGGCAGGGACTTCGTCCGTGTGAAGACGACCGCCTGGACGAGGGCGAAGGGGATCGTCAGCAGCGGTCCCCAGGAGCGGTAGCCCAGCTCCCAGAGGAAGCTCACGAAGATCACGGAGGTGAGCACGTTCGCCGTCCAGAAGGGGAAGTGCCGGGCGAGCAGGGTGAAGACCGTGCAGATGAAGAAGAGCTCGTCCCAGATGCCCACCGCGTTCACTCCCACGAACAGCCGGCCGATCTCGCTGGGCTTGGTCACAGCAGGCCAGTTCTCGTAGGCGCCGGAGCGGAGGAAGTAGAACGGCAGGACGAAGTATGCCGTGAGCAGCACGAAGGCGAGCCAGCCCCACTCCAGCCGCGACCAGCGGCGGCCACGTCTGCGGGGGAAGCGGATCGCGTCATCGCGGAGCACGAACCGGTGCACGAGCCAGGGTGCGACCACGGCGGCGGTGAGCACCCCGCCCATGAGGAAGTACCGGGGCCAGGCGATGTCGGCCTCGACGGAGATGGTGCTGATGATCCCCAGGCCCAGGACGATGAGCCCCAGGTCGCGGCCCAGTGGGCGGGACGCGGCGAAGCCCAGTGCCACCCCCGCCAGCAGCGGTGCATAGCCCCAGGGACTCATGAGGGCGAAGATCAGCACTGCACCTGCGGCGACGAGCGCGGCGGCCAGACCTCCCGGGCCGAGGAGGCGCTGGGGGACGGGAAGCCCGAAGAGCGGGGCGACCGGAGCCGTGCGGGCAGTGCTTGCGCCTGCGCCCGAGGTCGTGCCTGCGTCTGTGCCCGAGGCGCCGTCCCGTGCACCGGTGTCCGTGCCTGCGGCATCGGACGGCGCTGCGTTCTCCTCGGGTTCCGGCATGCTTCCAGCCTATGTGCGCGGAGCCCGGGTGCGGGAGGAGCCCGCCGGTCCCGGGGGTCGGAGGAGTGCGGCACCTCAGTCCAGCGCCGCGGTGAGGAACTCGTCCTCGGCGTCGTTGCCGCTGAGGGAGAGGGCACGGCGATACGCGCGGGCGGCAGCTTCCGCGTCCCCGAGCTCCTCGAGGGTGATCGCCCTGGCGATGTGGAAGGGGCGGAAGCGTGCGAGGGCGGGGTCGGACGCAAGGGCGTCGAGGCGGCGGAGGCCCTCCTCGGCTCCGTGCGCCCGGCCGAGTGCGACGGCCCGGCCGAGCCGCACCACAGGGCCGGGCTCGTGGGCTTCGAGCATGCGGTAGAGGACGGCGATCTGCCGCCAGTCGGTGGCCTCGGCAGACGGGGCCTCAGCGTGGACGGCGGCGATCGCGGCCTGGATCGCATAGGTGCCGGCTTCCGCCGAGGCCGCCGCGGCCTCGGCACACCCGATTCCCTCCGCGATGAGCGCGGCGTCCCAGCGCTCCCGGTCCTGCCGGGCCAGCGGGATCGGGACGCCGCCGGCGGAGATGCGGGCCGGGCGCCGCGCTTCGGTGAGGAGCAGGAGGCCGAGCAGGCCCGTGACCTCGCCGGCGGTGGGCAGCGACCGGTGGAGGACGCGGGCCAGGCGGATCGCATCGGCCGTGAGGTCGTCGCGCACATGGGTGTCGCCGGTCGAGCGCGCGTACCCCTCCGCGTAGAGGAGGTAGACCACCCGGAGCACTCCGTGCAGGCGCGGGCGGATCTCGGCGGGCGGGGGAGTGGTGAACGGAATTCCCAGGGTGCGGATGCGCTTCTTCGCCCGGACGATGCGCTGCTGCATCGTGGTGGTGGGCACGAGGAGGGCATGGGCGACCTCCTCGGTCGTGAGCCCGGCGACGAAGCGGAGGGTGAGGGCGACCCTGTCCTCGGGCCGCAGCGCGGGATGCGCGCACGTGAAGAACAGGACGAGGCGGTCGTCAGCGAGCGGGCCGGCACTTCTGCTGAGCGCGGCCTCGGCAGGATCCGCGCCCGAGGACGTGAGCGGCGCGCGCTCCTCCTCGATGCGCAGCTGTGCGAGCTTCTGCGCGAGCACGCCCTCGCGCCGGACCGCGTCGAGGGCACGGCGGCGGGCCGTCGTCATGAGCCAGGCGGCCGGTGCCGCGGGGACACCGGTCTTCGGCCAGGTCCGCAGGGCCTGGACGAAGGCGTCCTGGAGGGAGTCCTCGGCGAGGCCGAGGTCGCCGAACCGCCGAGCCAGGGACGCGAGGAGCCGGGCCCTGGCCTCCGGTCCGAATGCGGCGAGGGCGCGGCGGGCCCCCTCCTGCGCCTCGGCGGCGGAGGAAGGGGTGCCGTGCGGGGTGCGGTTCATGCTCAGGCTCAGTACGGGGCGAGCGGGCGGATCTCGACGTGGCCGCCGGCCGCCGAGGCCGGGCTCTTCTTCGCCCACGCGATCGCATCGTCGAGGTGCGGGACCTCGATGATGTAGCCGCCGCCCACGAACTCGCGGACCTCCGCGAACGGTCCCGCGGAGACGATGCGCTCGCCGTCGTCGCCCGTGCTCACCTGGACGGCCTGGTCCGGATCCTCCAGGGCGAAGGAGTCGACCACGACGCCGGCGGCGGTGATCTCCCGGTCGAAGGCGAAGAACTCCTCCGGATCCGCGCCGCCGTCCTCACCGCATGCCGGATCGTTCAGATGGCCCATCAGCAGAAGTGCGTACTTCATCGTTCCTCCTCGAAGAGTCGCGGTCCGGGACGCGCGTTCCTCGGACCGGACTGCGGATGCCGAACCGGATGGTCCGACACCATGATGACGGACGGGCGGCCGCGGGATCGACAGTTCTCACGAGAAGAAGGGGGAACCAAGAACGACGACGCGAGACAGACAGGGGCTGCACGATGTCGCGAGACACCCCGCGTCAGAAACGAGAAATGTGCCGCGACATCGTAGGAACGATGTCGCGGCACATCACACGGTCGAGGCGACAGGATTTGAACCTGCGACCCTCTGCTCCCAAAGCAGATGCGCTACCAAGCTGCGCTACGCCTCGCAACGAGGTCAATGATAGCCCACCGAGGCGCTTCGGCCGACAGCCGGGGCCCTGCCGACCCGTCAAGTGCCGTGCCTCACACTTCCCCCTGATCGCCTCTTCGAGTTGGCAGGCCGCGCGCCGGTGGTCTAAAGTTCATGGAGCACCCGGGGATGTAGCTCAATGGTAGAGCCTCAGTCTTCCAAACTGATGGTGCGGGTTCGATTCCCGTCATCCCCTCCGAGGACGAAAGCCGCTGGTCACAGCGGCTTTCGTCATTCACGGCACCGGCAGCCGCGCGGTGTTCGGTGCCTGCAGGGTCGCGTGCGGGTCGGCCCTGCACAGGCCTGGAGCGGATCTTCCGCGGGTCGGCTTGGCATGCTTCCGTGCATGGGGCTCACGGACACCGCCGCCGTCTCCTCTGTCTTCGACGACGTCCGCCGGCACACGGGAGGGGACTTCCTCTCCGGACCGGATTCCTCGGCCGCCTGTACCCACATGGGCCTCTTCCTCTCCTGGGCCGTGACCCGAGGCTTCGCGAGCACCGCGTTCCGGCGGGAGCACCCCGCACCCTCGCCGCTCTGCCGGACGGCGCGGTCACCGGCTCCGAGGTGCTGGAGCGCTGCTGGGACGACGCACTGGTGGCGGAGGCATCCACGGAGAAGCTCGAACGGCGCTGAGCCGTCCGCGTCGCCCTCCGCGTCACCCGCCTATCGGCGAGCACCTGTTCGCGGCGGCCACCTCGGACTCGATTTGCGAGACCGTTCCCGCGTCCGGCACCCGGGGGATTCCGTCGGAGCCGATCACCATCGGCTGGAACTCGAAGTCCGTCACGCGTGTGCCGGGATCCTCAGCGCCGGGGAAGGGGACCTCGACGTCGAGGGAGAGCACCCCGGTGTGCGAGGACGGTCCGCTGCCCCCGGTGTACCAGACGAAGTTCCCGAGGCCGTAGGCGACGAAGGCCTCGCCGCTCGGGCCCATGTCCTGGTGGCCCATCCCCGCTAGCCGGTGGGCGTGGGCGGCGACGACGATGTCCGCGCCGGCATCCACCAGCTGCTCGGCGCGGCGGGCGTCGACGTCCCGCACGCAGGTCGATCCCTCCTCGCCCATGTGCATGTAGGCGATGACGACGTCGTGGGTCCTCGCCGCGGCCTCCACCTCCGTCAGCATCCGCTCCGGTTCCACGAAGGCCGCGATGCCGGGGGCGGTGTCCGTCGCCTCGTGGTGCTCGTACGTGTCCTCCCACAGCGCGCTCGAGGCGAGCACCGCCACCTCTGCCCCGTCCAGGTGGGTGGAGAGAGGGGCGAACGCCGCATCCGCGTCCTCGCCGATCCCGAAGATCTCCACGGGGGAGTCCTGCGCCGCGGCGAGGGTGTCCGCCAGGCCGGAGTCCCCGTAGTCCGCCGCGTGGTTGTTCGCCATCGTGATTGCGTCGATCCCCGCGTTCGCCAGTGTGGTGAGGGCGGACTCCGGTGCCCGGAAGGCGAAGTCCTTGGTGGGCAGACGCGTGCCGCCGGAGGTGATCGCGGTCTCCAGGTTCACGACGGCGAGGTCTGCGTCCGCGAAGTACGGACGCAGCGCCGCCAGACCCTCCGGATCGTCCGCCACGCTGCGGAGCTGCCGCTCGAAGTGCACGTCGCCGGCGAAGGCGAAGGAGAACGAGGCCGGGTCCGAGGCCCGTTCCGGGGCCGCAGCCGGCCGACCGTCCTCGGACCTCGCGGGTGAGGAGGCGCGCGGCGCCGAGGCCGTCCCGTCCGCCGCGTCCGTGTGCCGCACCGCGAACGTCACTGCGACAGCCCCCGCGCCCACCAGCGCGAGCGCGGTGACGGCGGCGGCGAGTCCCGTCCCGTGCCGCCTTCCGGCACGGCGCCCGTCTGCGCGCCTGTGCGCGGTGCCGGTGGACGCGCGCGCGCCCTCGGCGGGGCCCGAGCCTGCGGGACCCTTCGCTGCGGCGGGCAGAACGGATGCCGGAGGGATGACGGCACCGTCCGGGCGGCGTTCGGCCAGGAGGTATACGGGACGGCGGCGCTTCGACATGCCGCACATCCTCTGCCAGGCACACGCCCGGGGCAAAGCCGGACGGCGCCCCGGTGGATCAGGGCGGCGCCTCGGCGGGTCAGGGCAGCGCCTCGCCGGGTCCGGGGTGCGTCCGTAACCCGACGCCGCACCCAGTGCGCCCGCCGCCCTGCGCGGTGTGCGATTCGGCATCTGCAGGGCCCACGCGTAGTATGGAGCGCGCGCATTGCGGGGTGCCTTTCGTGGTGCCCGCATGAACGACCCGCACACTTCCGCCGCGGTCCCGGCCTGTCTCCGGCGACAGCGGCTGCCAGACTACGAGAGGGAAACCGTGAAGAGCTCCGTCGAGAACATCGACCCCACCCGGGTCAAGCTCAGCATTGACGCGCCTTTTGCCGAACTCAAGCCGAGCGTCGACGAGGCCTACAAGGAGATCGCCAAGCAGGTCAGCATCCCCGGCTTCCGCCGCGGCAAGGTGCCCGCCCGCATCATCGACCAGCGCGTGGGCCGCCCCGCCGTCATCCAGGAGGCAGTGAACAACAGCCTCGACGGCTTCTACCGCCAGGCGATCGCCGAGAACGACCTCACCCCTCTCGGCCAGCCCGAGGTCGAGGTCTCCGAGGTCCCCGGCCTCGACGGCAAGGACGAGGGCGATCTCTCCTTCACCATCGAGGTCGACGTGGCCCCGGCCATCGAGCTCCCCGCCTACGACTCGATCGAGGTCTCGGTCGACGCCGTCGAGGTCACGGATGAGGACGTCGAGGCCCAGCTCACCGAGCTGCGCACCCGCTTCGGCACGCTGGTGGGCGTGGACCGCCCGGCGACGAAGGACGACTTCGTCACCCTCGATCTCGTCGCCAAGATCGACGACGAGGAGATCGACACCGCTTCCGACATCTCCTACCAGGTGGGTGCCGGAACCATGCTCGAGGGCATGGACGAGGCTCTCGAGGGGCTCTCCGAGGGCGAGTCCACCACCTTCGAGACCACGATGGCCGGCGGCGACCACGCGGGTGAGAAGGGTCAGGTCACGCTCACCCTCAAGGCCGTCAAGGTCCGCGAGCTGCCCGAGGTGGACGACGAGTTCGCCCAGCTGGCCAGCGAGTTCGACACGGTCGAGGAGCTCCGGGAGGACCTGCGCAGGCAGGCCGCGGAGAAGAAGGAGTTCGACCAGGGCGTCGAGGCCCGCGACAAGGTCCTCGAGGCCCTCCTCGAGAAGATCGACCCGCCGGTCCCGGCCAAGCTGGTCGAGGACGAGGTGCACCGCCACCTGGAGGGCGAGAACCGCCTCGAGGACGACGAGCACCGTGCCGAGGTGACGGAGGAGACCACCCGCAACCTGCGCGTGCAGTTCATCCTCGACGCCGTCGTCAAGGCGGAAGAGGTCGAGGTCTCCCAGCAGGAGCTCATCGAGTACATCATCAACGCCTCCCAGCAGTACGGCATGAACCCCAACGAGTTCGCGCAGATGCTGGACCAGGGCGGTCAGGTGCAGGCCATCATGGGCGACGTGGCGCGCCGCAAGGGCCTCGCCGAGGTGCTGGCCAAGGCCGTCGTGAAGGATCCCGCGGGCGAGGTCGTCGACATGACGGCCTTCACCACCCCCGGTGGCGCCGCTGCCGCGGCGGCCGCTGAGGAGGAGGCCGAGGCGGAGACCGCCGAGGCCGAGCCGGTCGAGGCCGAGGAGGCCGCGGCCGAGGAGAAGTGACCTCCTGACCGCTTCATCCGCATGAGCGGAACGACCCCCGGGCACGCCGAGTGCCCGGGGGTCGCGCGCATCCGCGTCGCGCCGACGGGGCGCCCTTCACGCTGAGGGCGAACACCGGGCACTCCGCGGACTATTGCGGAGTCCGCGCGGGTTAGGCTTCGAGACGGATACGACACCCTCAGGAACAGGAGTGAGACGTGGCAGACGGAGGAAGCTCCTCGATCGTCCGGACGATGGCGCAGTCGCCCACCATGGCGGAGCAGTCCAGCGGGCTGGGCCTCGACGATCACATCTACAGCCGGCTCATGCGCGAGCGCATCATCTGGCTGGGTTCGGACGTGCGGGACGACAACGCGAACGTCATCTGCGCGCAGATGATGCTGCTGGCGGCCGAGGACCCGGACAAGGACATCCGGCTCTACATCAACTCGCCCGGCGGCTCCGTGACGGCGGGCATGGCCATCTACGACACGATGCAGTACATCCAGCCGGACGTCGCGACGGTGGCCATGGGCATGGCCGCCTCGATGGGGCAGTTCCTGCTGTCGTCCGGCGCCAAGGGCAAGCGGTTCGCGACCCCGCACGCGCGGATCCTCATGCACCAGCCGCTCGGCGGGATCGGCGGCACCGCCACGGACATCAAGATCCAGGCGGAGCTCATCCTGCACATGAAGCGGCAGATGGCCGAGCTCACGGCGGAGCAGACGGGGAAGTCCGTGGAGCAGATCCTCCGCGACAACGACCGCGACCACTGGTTCACCGCGGACGAGGCCCTGGAATACGGCTTCATCGACGGAGTGGTGACCAACGCGAGCGACGTCCCCACCGACTCGGGCCAGTGACGGCAGGCACTTCACACAAAGGACTCAGGATGAATCACACCCCTTGGGCGGCCGCGGGCCAGATGCCCTCCTCCCGCTACGTCATGCCGCAGTTCGAGGAGCGCACCCCCTACGGCTTCAAGCGCCAGGACCCCTACACCAAGCTGTTCGACGACCGCGTCATCTTCCTGGGCGTCCAGGTCGACGACACGAGCGCCGACGACGTGATGGCTCAGCTCCTCGTCCTGGAGTCCCAGGACCCGGACCGGGACATCACGCTCTACATCAACTCGCCCGGCGGCTCGTTCACGGCGATGACCGCAATCTACGACACGATGCAGTACATCAAGCCGGAGATCCAGACGGTGTGCCTGGGCCAGGCGGCCTCGGCGGCCGCCGTGCTCCTGGCCGCGGGCACCCCGGGCAAGCGCCTGGCGCTGCCCAACGCCCGCGTGCTCATCCACCAGCCCTCCATGCAGGGCGGCGGGCAGGGCCAGGCCTCGGACCTGGAGATCCAGGCGAACGAGGTCCTGCGCATGCGCACGTGGATGGAGGAGACCCTGGCCCAACATTCGAACCGGACGGCGGAGCAGGTCTCCAACGACGTCGAGCGCGACCTCTTCCTCACGGCGGAGGAGGCCAAGGACTACGGCCTCGTCGACCAGGTGCTGACGTCGCGGAAGGCGGCGCTGCAGGGCTGAGCGCCCGTCTGCGGCACGGACCGCGGCCCCGCGCCGGACGGATCCGGGCGATGACACGCCAGGAGCCGTCCGGCGCGTGTGCATCCGTGGCCTGTGGGATGCTTGGGACCAACGAGACAGCGGAGTATCTTGGAGGCACGGAGCTTCCAGGGAGGCAGTGAGAAGTGGCGCGCAGTGCAGAGGGAGCGGAACTCCTCAAGTGCAATTTCTGCGGCAAGTCGCAGAAGCAGGTCCGGAAGCTCATCGCCGGACCCGGGGTATACATCTGCGACGAGTGCATAGGGCTCTGCAACGAGATCATCGAGGAGGAGCTCAACCAGGCGGTCGAGGAGGCGGGTGAGGGGGCGCTCCCCACACCGCGGGAGATCTTCGACTTCCTGGAGGAGTACGTCGTGGGCCAGGAGCCGGCCAAGCGCGCCCTCGCCGTCGCCGTGTACAACCACTACAAGCGCATCCGCTCCCAGGCGGAGGCCTCCGAGGACGACGTGGAGATCGCGAAGTCCAACATCCTCATGGTGGGCCCCACGGGATCCGGCAAGACCTACCTCGCGCAGACCCTGGCGAAGAAGCTGGACGTGCCCTTCGCCGTGGCGGACGCCACGGCGCTCACGGAGGCCGGCTATGTGGGTGAGGACGTGGAGAACATCCTCCTCAAGCTCATCCAGGCCGCGGACTTCGACATCGAGAAGGCCCAGAAGGGCATCATCTACATCGACGAGATCGACAAGGTGGCCCGCAAGTCGGAGAACCCCTCGATCACCCGTGACGTGTCCGGCGAGGGCGTCCAGCAGGCGCTGCTGAAGATCCTCGAGGGCACGGAGGCGGCGGTGCCTCCGCAGGGCGGCCGGAAGCACCCGCACCAGGAGTTCCTCACCATCGACACGACGAACGTCCTGTTCATCGTCGCCGGAGCCTTCGCCGGACTGGAGGAGATCATCTCCTCCCGCCGGGGCAAGCACGGGATCGGGTTCGGTGCGCTCATCCAGTCCAAGGACGATCAGGAGGACGTCTTCGCGGAGCTCCAGCCGGAGGACCTGCACAAGTTCGGCCTGATCCCGGAGTTCATCGGCCGTCTGCCTGTGCTCGCGACGGTGGGGGAGCTGGATCGCGCCGCGCTCATCCAGATCCTCACGGGCCCGCGCAATGCGCTCATCAAGCAGTACCAGCGGATGTTCGAGTTCGACGGCGTGGAGCTGGTGTTCGAGGAGGAGGCCCTCGACGCGATCGCGGACCTCGCGCTGCTGCGCGGCACCGGAGCTCGCGGACTGCGCTCGATCATGGAGGAGGTCCTCCAGCCGGTCATGTTCGAGATCCCCTCGCGTGACGACGTGGACCGTGTGGTCGTCACGAAGGACACGGTGGAGGACAACGTCGCCCCCACGATCGTGCCCAAGCAGGCACCGGCGAAGCGCACGTCCCCGCGCCGCAAGAGCGCCTGAGCACAGAGTGCGAGGGCCCCGACCGTCTCCAGGACGGTCGGGGCCCTGCGGGTTCCGGGCGGGCCTCGGCGGGTCCGGCTCCCGTGAGGGTCCTCAGAGTTCGGAGGGCTGCACCACCACGAAGCCGGGACCGTGGAA
Organism: Brevibacterium salitolerans; assembly: GCF_039531405.1. Taxonomy (NCBI): domain Bacteria; kingdom Bacillati; phylum Actinomycetota; class Actinomycetes; order Micrococcales; family Brevibacteriaceae; genus Brevibacterium; species Brevibacterium salitolerans. The sequence goes on from NZ_BAAAPZ010000002.1 coordinate 252,372, forward strand.
GCGCATCTGCACGCTCTCCCCGGAACCGCGGCCCACGAACGAGCCGAGGGAGACGTCCGTGTGGATGTCCGGGCTGAGGTTCGCGGACCAGCACACCGCGGCCTGCGGATCGACGAAGGTGGGCTGCTGGGAGCAGTCGAGCACGAGCGGATCCCCCTGGCACGCGATCGCGGCCATGCCGTGCCCGGAGAGCACCACGTTGAACAGGCCCGCGCCCGAGGCCAGCGCACCGAGCCCCTTCACCCTGCGGATGTCGTCATTCAGGGTGGGGTCGTAGGCCAGCAGCGACTGGGAGTTGACGCTCAGCGCGTCGTTCTGCCCCTCCAGCTGCATCATGAAGATGTTGGCCGCGTTGCGGGCGAAGAACACCTCGCCCTGGCCCTCCGCGCGCATCATGGGGGTGTCCTCGCCGGTCATCTGCTTCTTGAGGAAGTTCCCCACAGAGCCGGAGCCCTGATGCTTGAACTGCACGCTGCCCTGATAGGCGACCATCGCACCCTTCGTGGCGACGACCGGGGTCTGCGGCGTGACGAGAGTGCGCAGCATCTTCTGCGACTGCAGGGTCCAGCGTTCGGTGGACTGGATCTCTGCGTTCCTCTTGGCGAACAGCTCAGAGCGCATCTGAGGTCTCCTCTGTGTATGGGTGCGCCGCGTGCCGGGCCGGCAGGGCGTGGTGACGGGAAAGACGAGGGGCGGAGCAGGTTCCCCCTGCTCCGCCCCTCAGCGTAGTCCTCCCCGGCAGCCGGCCCGCCGCCGGCGGTGTGGCAGATCCGTCACCGCCGCGCGCCGCACACGGGAGGCCGCGTCACTCCGCCTTGGCCTCGAACACCACGTCCGTGACAGTGACGGCCTCCGCGTCCGTGCCTTCGCCGGAGGCCCCCGCCGCGGCCTCGGCGGTGGTGAGCGCCTCCACGCGTCCGGCGGCGAGCAGATCCCCGCGAGCGGCCTCGAAGGCGGCCAGCACGGCGGCGGGTGCCGTGAGCACCGCGGACTCGATGCGGGTCTTCTGCGAGGCCTTGGCCTCGGTCTTGGCCTTGCGGACCTCGCCCAGGACAGCGGCGACGCGGGGCAGCAGGCCCTCCTCCGCCTCGGGGGCGGAGACGTCCCCGGTGGTGGGCCAGGCGGCGCGGTGCACGCTGCCGGTGCGCCACCAGGACCAGACCTCCTCCGTGACGAACGGCATGAACGGGGCGAAGAGCCGCAGCAGGACGTCCAGCGCGGTGGCCAGCGTGGCATGGGCGGAGAGCTGGCCGGCCTCGCCCCGGGCCCCGTACGCGCGGTCCTTGACGAGTTCGACGTAGTCGTCCGTGAAGTCCCAGAAGAAGGACTCCGCCAGGCGCAGCGCGTGGGCGCCGTCGTAGTCGGCCATGCGGGTGCCGCACTCCTCGACGACGGTCCTCAGCTGTGCGAGCACGGAGGCGTCGAGGGATTCCGTCACGAGGTCCGTCCGGCCCACCAGGCCGGAGTGCACACCCTGGGCGAGCGCGAACTTCGAGGCGTTGAGCAGCTTCATCGCCAGGCGGCGGCCGATCTGCATCTGCGCCGTGTCGTAGGCGGTGTCCGCGCCGAACTTGGCGCTCGCGGCCCAGTAGCGCACGGCGTCCGGCCCGAATCCGGGCTTGGACTCCGCGAGGATGTCCGAGGGCACGACCACGTTGCCCTTGGACTTCGACATCTTCTTGCGGTCCGGGTCGAGGATCCACCCGGACAGCGCGGTGCGGCGCCACGGCACGGAGTCGCACAGGGAGTTCGCCCGGACCATGGTGGAGAACAGCCAGGTGCGGATGATGTCGTGTCCCTGCGGTCGCAGGTCCATGGGGAAGGTGCAGGCGTTGAGGTCCTCGTCGCGCTTCCAGCCGGTGACGAGCTGCGGGGTGAGCGAGGAGGTCGCCCACGTGTCCAGCACGTCCGGATCCGCGGTGAAGCCGCCCGGCTGGTCCCGCTGCGCCTCCTCGTAGCCGGCCGGTGCCTGGGCCTGCGGGTCCACGGGCAGCTGCTCCGGAGCGGGCACGATCGGGTTCTCGTAGTCCGGGGTGCCGTCCGCGTCCAGGGAGTACCAGAGCGGGATGGCGACGCCGAAGTAGCGCTGGCGGCTCACCAGCCAGTCGCCGTTGAGTCCCTCGACCCAGTTCTCGTAGCGGGACCGCATGTAGCCGGGGTACCACTCGACCTCGCGGCCGCGGGCCAGCAGCTCCTCGCGCAGCTGGGCGGAGCGGCCGCCGTTGCGGATGTACCACTGCCGGGAGGTGACGACCTCGAGCGGCTTGTCGCCCTTCTCGTAGAACGGCACGGGGTGCGTGATGGGCTCCGGTTCGCCGATGAGGTCGCCGGACTCGCGGAGCAGATCGACGATCTCCTTGCGGGCGGAGAAGGTGGTCTTGCCGGCCAGCCGGCCGTAGAGCTCAGCCGCATCCGCCTTGGGGGAGTCCGCGATCCATGCCGGGGTCTCCCGGGCGAGGCGGCCGTCGCGGGTGATGACGGCGCGGGTGGGCAGGTCGAGCTCGCGCCACCAGGTCACGTCCGTGAGGTCGCCGAACGTGCAGACCATGGCGATGCCCGTGCCCTTGTCGGACTTCGCGAGCTCGTGGGACCGCACCTCCACCGCGACGCCGAACAGCGGGGAGACCACCGTCGTGCCGAAGTGCGGCCGGTAGCGCTCGTCGTCGGGGTGGGCGACGAGCGCGACGACGGCGGGGATGAGCTCCGGCCGCGAGGTGAGGATGACGATGGGTTCGGCATTCAGATCCGCGGTGCCGTCCCCGGCGGCCGGATAGAAGTTCACCCGGTGATAGGCGCCCTCCTTCTCCCGGTCCTCGAGCTCGGCCTGCGCCACGGCTGTGCCGAACGTCACGTCCCACATGGTGGGCGCGTCCTGCGAGTAGGCGTTGCCGCTCGCCAGGTCATCGAGGAAGGCCCGCTGGGACAGCGCGCGGGACGAGTCGTCGATCGTCCGGTAGGTGTACTTCCAGTCGACGGAGAGCCCCACTGTCCGGAACAGATCCTCGAAGACCTTCTCGTCCTCCGCGGAGAGGGTGAGGCAGAGCTCGATGAAGTTCTGACGGGAGACCTTGACGAAGTCCCGCGCGTTCCTGGCGGGCTTGGCCGGAGGGGTGAAGTCCGGGTCGTACGGCAGCTGCGGGTCGCAGGTGACGCCGTAGTAGTTCTGCACGCGGCGCTCCGTGGGCAGGCCGTTGTCGTCCCAGCCCAGCGGGTAGAAGACGTTCTTGCCGGTCATCCGCTGGTACCGGGCGATGACGTCCGTCTGCGTGTAGGAGAAGACGTGTCCCACGTGGAGCGAACCCGAGGCGGTGGGCGGGGGAGTGTCGATCGAGTAGACGGCCTCGCGGGTGGTGTCCGGGTCGAAGGCGTAGGTGCCCTCGGACTGCCACCGGGAGTCCCACTTGTCCTTGAGGCCCTCGAGCGCGGGCTTGGCCGGAAGATGCACCGTGTCGTGTGTGCTGGATTCGGGAATCGTCATGCGTGCGATTGTCCCACAGCGCCGCATGCCGCCGGACCGGTGCCCGCGTGGCCCCGGGCGGTGCTTCCGTGGCAATGTTGCAGCCATGGCTCTGATCGACAGGATCGACGAGGTGGGTCCGCCTCCGCGGTCCACGCAGTGGATGAACCCCGCCCGCACCCTCGCGATCCTCGCGGTCATCGCGATCCACACGATCGCCGACACGGTGGGCACGCGCTTCGCCGAACACGGCTCCGAGGCGTGGTGGATCGCGAACGTGATCGACAGCGCCTCACGGTGGTCCGTGCCGGTCTTCCTCATGATCTCCGGTGCGCTCGCCCTGGACCCGGCCAAGGGCGGCAGCCCGCGGGAGTTCCTCTCCAAGCGCTTCTGGCGGATCTTCGTCCCGCTGGTGGTGTGGACCGGCGTCTACATCCCCTACCGGCTCTTCGCCATGTCCGGCTACGAGACGGGCTGGAACCCGGTCCTCGCGATCCTCACCGGGTCCCCCTTCGTCCAGCTCTACTTCCTCTACGTGCTCGCCGTCCTCACGCTGCTGACGCCGTTCATGCGCCAGCTCACCGTCCACGGCTCCCGGCGCGCGCAGTGGGGCACCGCAGCGATCCTGCTGGGCATCGGCATGCTCGACCACTTCGCCAGCTACGTCTTCGACGTGGGCGACCCCAACATCGCCACGCGGTTCCTCCCTCTCATGGGCTACTACCTGCTGGGCTGGATCATGCGCGATCACCTGCTGCGCGGGGCGCAGGTGGTGTGGGCCGCGCTCGTCTTCCTCGCCGCCGTGGCGGTGACGATCCTCTGGGCGGGGCTGGGACCCGGGGCCGCGCCGTGGACGGCGGTGTACGAGTACCTCTCGCCCACGGTGGTCGTGATGAGCCTCTCCGGGTACCTCCTCCTCCACCGGCTGTTCGACGCGGACGGGCGCGGCTATCTGGGCCTGCGCCGCCTCTACCCGTACTCGTTCGGCGTGTTTCTCCTGCACCCGCTGTGCGTGTACACCTTCCGCGACTGGATCGGGGTGCCGGACTCCGTCCCGGCCGTCCTCGTCCACGGCCTCGTGCTCCCCCTCGTCTACGCGCTGCTCTGCACGGCGGTGACGTGGGCGGCGCTCAAGGTGCCCGTGCTCCGCGTGGCCTTCGGCGAGGTGCCGCGCAACGCCCCCGTGCCGGCGCCCCCGCCTCCGCCGGGGCACGCCTGAAGCCCGTTGTACGATGCGGGGCATGACAGTGCCCATGAACAGGATCTCCGTCGGCTGGCGGGTGGGAGCGGCCGCTCTCGCCTTCGGCATCCTCTGCGGCGGACAGGCGCTGGACACGAACGACTGGTTCCCGCTCGGCTCCCTCTCGCAGTACTCCGCCGCCAGGGACCTCGACGCGACGGTCTCCCGGACCGTCCTGGAGATGAGGTTCGAGGGCGAGGAGGAGTTCCGGGCCGTCGGCATCTCGCACGGGAACGTGGGCATCGTCCCCGGTGACCTGGACTCCCACCTGGGCGAGCTGCGCCGGGACCCCTCCCTGCTGGAGCCGCTGGCGCGCAACTACGCGAAGCTCCATCCGGACTCGCCCCCGGTCGAGGAGGTGCGCCTCACGCGGCGCGTCCACCAGCTGGAGAACGGCCGCGCCGTGGGCGAGCCGACGTTCGACGAGGTCGCGGAGCTGAAGGTGGGGGCCGCGTGAACCCGGTGCTCCGCTTCCTGCTCCCTGCCGTCCCGCTGGCGCGCGTGGCCTGCTTCCGCGTGATCGTCTACGCCTTCGTGCTGGTGGATGTGTGGACGCTGTCCAACGATGTCCTGCGGCACTCCCTCATCCCGGAGTTCTACTCGCCGCTGCTGCTGCCGCGGCTGCTCGGCATCCCGCCGGTGACGCAGGCAGGCGCGATCGCCCTCCTCGTGATCGTGACGGTGAGCTCACTGGTCGCGATGACCGGACGGCTCCCGCGGACCAGCGGGTGGATCGCGGCGGGCTCCTTCTGGTGCTGGATGTTCTACTCGCAGGGCTACGGCTACGTCGCCCACGACCACATGGCGCTCATGATCGCGGTGGTCGTGCTGCCCACGGTGGGTGCGGCCGGATTCCGGGACGACCGGCTTTCCCGGGCCGCCGGCTGGGCCCTGCGCTGCGTGCAGATCGCCGTGGTGCTCACCTATTTCTTCTCCGTCTGGTCCAAGTGGGTGCGCTCCGGGAACCTCGCCAACTGGGCCAACGGCGCGGTGTTCGTGTGGGCGATCATGCGGCGGGGCTCCTGGATCATCAGCTGGACGCTGGCCTTCCCCTGGCTGCTCATCGTGGCGCAGTGGTGCCTGCTCGTCGTCGAGATCCTCTCGCCCGTCGCTCTCTTCCTCAGGGATAGGTGGCTCTACCTCACGGTGGGCTTCTTCATGCTGTTCCACCTGGCGACGTTCCTGTCACTGGGCATCAGCTTCCTCCCCACTGTGATCTGCTGGGCGGCGTTCCTGCCGCTCGAGCGCGTGCTGTGGAAGGCGCGTCCGGGCCTCGCGCCGCAGCCGGCCGCGAGCGGGAGCTGAGCTTCCCTCAGCCCTCCGGTGACCCCTCAGCTCTCCGGTGACAGAGAGGGCAGCTCGCGGATGCCGAACTCCCGCCTGAGTGCGCTGCGCGCCGCGAACCAGCCGTTCATGCCGTGCACGCCGGGGCCGGGGGTGGTCGCGGCCGAACACAGGTAGTAGCCCGCAGCCGCCGGCCCGCCCACGGCCTCGCCGGCCTCGGAGCGGCTCACCAGATGCGGATCCCAGGTGAGCGCGGGCCGCGCCACCATCGTGAGCAGGGAGACGGTGCCGGTGGCGATGTCGCCGCCCACCAGGTTCTCGTTGTGCGCGGCCATCTCGGAGGCCGGGACGGAGGCGCTGGCCACGACGGTGTCGTGGAAGCCGGGGGCGAAGCGCTCGATCTGCCGGGTGACGGCCTCGGCGGGATCGATCGGCGAGTCGAAGGGGACGTGCGCGTACGCCCACACCGGCCGCAGCCCGCCGTGCGCGCGGGTGGGATCCACCGTCGCGGGATCGGAGACCAGCGTCACCGGGCGGGCGGGGAAGCGTCCGGCGGCCACCTGGGCCTCGGACGCAGCCATCTGCGCGCGCGTCCCGCCCAGGTGGACGGTGCCGGCGCGGGCCACGCGGGGATCCCGCCACGGCACGGGGGCGTTCACCACGAAGTCCACCTTCGCGGCGGCCGCACCGTGGCCCAGCGCCCGCAGCCGGTTGCGGGTGCGCGCCGGGAGGCGGGTGCCCAGGATCCTCGCCGCGGCCTCGGCGGTGGTGTCGAACAGGACGGCACGGGCGGCAGGGAGGTCCGCGGCACTCGTCACCCGCACACCGGTGCGCACGCTGCCGCCGTGGGCCTCCAGGTCCGCACGCAGCGCGTCGACGATCGCCTGGGAGCCGCCCCGGGGTACAGGCCAGCCGCCCGCATGGGCGAGCACCGCGAGGAGCATCGCCGCCGCCGAGGTGCCGGTCGAGGGAAGCCTGCCGATCGAGTGGGAGGCGACTCCGGTGAAGAGGGCCCGGGCCGGTTCGGTGGTGAGCGGTCGGGTCCAGGCGGGGGTGGACTGCTGGAGCATCCGGGCGACGAAGCCCGCCGCGAACGCCAGCTCGTCGGGCGAGCGCAGCTCTGCGGGCAGGGAGCGCTTGTCGCCCAGGCCCAGCGCCACCACCTGGTCCACGTGAGCCACGAGCGGGGCGAAGAAGCGGCGCCAGTGCGCGCCGTCGCGCCCCAGTCCCTCCGCCGTGCGCTCGAGGCTGTGCCAGGCGATCGCGGCGGGGCCGTCGTCGAGCGGCTGGGCGTAGGAGGCCTCGGGCACGTGCAGGCGCACGCCCCGGGCGGCGAGGTCGAACTCGCGCAGGAAGGGGCTTGCCAGCGCCATGGGATGCACGGCGGAGCACACGTCGTGCACGATGCCCTCGGCCAGACCGAGGTCCAGCGTCCGGGCGCCGCCGCCCACCGTGTCCTGGGCCTCGAGCACCTCCACCCGGAGACCGGCGCGCGCCAGGGTCACCGCGGCGGCGAGCCCGTTGGGCCCGGAGCCCACCACGACGGCGTCCGGGCCGGCGGCGGGGGTGGCCGGTGGACCGGCGGGGCGGGCATCGGAGTGTGCGGCGGAGGTCATGCGCCCAGACTAGCGGCGGTCGCCGCGTGTCCGCGTGCAGGAGTGCGACGGCGGATCAGCGGGGTCCGGAGTGCGGGACGGGTGACCTCCTTTACAGTGGGGGCGAACCGCAGAACCACTCCCTCAGGAGGAACTCATGACCGCTCTCCGCGCCGTCGTCACAGGAGCCAGCTCGGGAATGGGCGCCGCCACCGTCCGCCGCCTGCGTGCGCAGGGGTGGGACGTCGTCGCGGTCGCCAGGCGCGAGGAGGAGCTCCGCGCGCTCGCGGAGGAGACCGGCTGCGAATTCATCGTGGCGGACATGACCTCGGACGAGTCCGTGACGGCGATGGCGGAGCAGGTGCTCGCCGGAGGCCCGGTCAACTCCCTCGTCGCCAATGCGGGGGCCGCCTACGGACAGGACGAGGTCGCGGACTCGGATCCTGAGGACTGGGCCGGGATGTTCGACCTCAACGTGCTGGGCGTGGTGCGCTGCGTGAAGGCGCTGCTGCCCGCACTGGTGGAGAGCGGGCGCGGGGACATCGTCGTGATGTCGTCCACCGCCGGTCACATCGTCTACGAGGGCGGCGGGGGCTACGTCGCCTCGAAGCACGGAGCGCACACCGTGGCGGCGACGCTGCGGCTGGAGCTCGCGGGCAAGCCGGTGCGCGTCATCGAGATCGCTCCCGGGATGGTCGCCACGGAGGAGTTCTCCCGCAAGCGGCTGGGCTCGCAGGAGGCCGCGGACAAGGTCTACGCCGGCGTGGAGAAGCCGCTCACGGCGGATGACTGCGCCGACGCCGTCGTCTGGACCCTCACCCGGCCGCACCACTTCAACGTGGACCTCATGGTCATCCGGCCCATCGCCCAGGCGGCGCAGCACAAGGTGGCGCGCAACCAGGGACTCTGAGGCTCCCGTGCCGAGGGAGCTGACGGAGCGGGAGCGCGAGGTCGCCCTCGCCCTGATCCGCCGCGCCACGCCCTCGCCGGAGGCCGCGGACCGGGCCGGCTTCACGGCTGAGCAGGAGGTCGCATGGGAGCGGCCGGAGTCCCTCACGGCCGCGCAGCGGACACGGTGGGAGGAGCATCTCGCCGAGGCGGTGGTCACCCACGAGTGCGGGTGCGGCACGTGCCCCACGGTGGGGATGCGTCCGCGGGACCGCGCGGATGATCCGCGCCGGGACGATCGGGGCGGGCCCGGTGACTTCCGTGAGCGGATCATCCTGGAGGCCGCCGCGGAGAACGCGCAGCTCCTGCTGTTCGTGGACGACGGTGTCCCCGGCTGCATGGAGCTGGCCCCGATCTGCGAGGAGGGGCACCTGTGGACGGAGTTCCCGCCGCCGGAGGAGATCACGTTCTGAACGGTGCGTGCGGAAGCCTCACCCGCAGCGTGCGTCCACCCACTCCTGCCAGGCCGCGGTGAGCGGAGCCAGCGCCGCTGCGCCCTCCTCGCCGTAGAGGTAGCCGCGCACCATCACGTGACGCGAGTCCCCGTAGGTGAACTCGCCGACCTCGAGAAGCCCCGGGCACGGGTCCGTGAGCCGCAGTGAGACCACATCGTCCTCACAGGCGAGAACCGTCCCGGCGACGCGGACGCTCGCGCTCTCCTCGCCCGTCCCGCCCACCACGGCCTCGGCGACGGTGCCCGGCTCACCTGCCAGGCCCGAGGCCGCCGCGGCGGGTGAGTCCTCTCCGCGCCCGGCAGTGCGCTCCCGCTGCACGAGCAGCTGGCTCGTGGCTGCGGGGGCGAAGTGCTCGAGGTACTCGCCGAGGTTCGTGAGCGCGCCGTGCCAGCCCGGCAGGGTGGACTCGACGACATCTGCGTGGGCGGCACCGTCCTCGGGGAATCCCGAGGTCAGCGTGACCCTGACCTGCTCCGCGCCGTCCGGGCCGGCGGGCAGGGCCTCGACCGTCACCTCGGTGTGCCACTCCGGCAGCTCGGGTTCGTTCTCCACGTATGCGAGCCTGTGCGGAGCCTCGAACGCGGTGAGCGTGCCGTGGGAATCACCGAAGTCCCCGTGCCGCGTGGTGAACTCCTCGCCGGGTGCCGTGCCCACGACTGCGGGGACGAACCAGGCGCCCACGCCCTCTCCCGTCGCGACGGCCTCCCAGGCGGCGTCGACGGAGCCGGCCGCGGTGACCTGGGCGATTGCGACGACGCACTCGCCCTCTGCTGAGAGCCTGCTGGTGACGTGGGACATGGGGTTCCTCCCGGGTCGGTGCGTGTGCGTCCCAGGCTAGCCGTCGTGTCCAGCGGGCCGCGGTCCGTGCGGGGGAGCGGTGCGGTATCATCGTCGGTGCGTCGATCCGGCCATCACCGGGGAGCATCCGGAAGAACGGCCCAGCGGCTCAGTAGAACCGGACGGGCAGGCCCGTCACAGCCGAATGAGCGATCCGCCGGCACGCGATCCCCGCTCCGGGGAGTGCGGACAGGGCGGATAAGCGGGGTGGTACCGCGGCAGCGCTTCCTGCGCCGTCGTCCTCGCACGGGAGACGACCGTAAACAGGGTCGGACGCCGCGTGAGGTGCCCGGCCCGCGCACAAAAGGACGCTCATGAGCGAGAACATCTACCCCAAGCAGGGCTCGGCCTTCGGGCTGAGCGCCGCGCCCTCCTTCCCGGAGCTCGAGCGGCGGATCCTGGACTTCTGGGACGCGGACGACACCTTCCGCGCCAGTGTGGAGTCCCGTGACGCAGGCGAGAACGGCGAGAACGAGTTCGTCTTCTACGACGGACCCCCCTTCGCCAACGGCCTGCCGCACTACGGCCACCTGCTCACCAGCTACGTCAAGGACGTGGTGCCGCGCTACCAGACGATGCGCGGGAAGAAGGTCGAGCGCCGGTTCGGCTGGGACACGCACGGGCTGCCCGCGGAGCTCGAGTCCATGAAGCAGCTGGGGCTCAAGACCAAGGACGAGATCCTCGAGATGGGGATCGACAGGTTCAACGACGCCGCCCGCGAATCCGTCCTGCGCTACACGGACGAGTGGCAGGCCTACGTCAACCGCATGGGCCGCTGGGTCGACTTCGAGAACGACTACAAGACCCTCAACCCCACCTTCATGGAGTCCGTCCTCTGGGTGTTCAAGACCCTGTACGACAAGGGCCTCATCTACGAGGGCTACCGCGTGCTGCCCTACTGCTGGTCGGACGAGACGCCGCTGTCCAACCACGAGCTGCGCATGGACGACGATGTCTACAAGTCCCGGCAGGACCCGGCGGTGTCGATCGGCTACCGGCTGCTGGACAAGCCCGCCGGGCTGGAGGACCGCGAGGTCTGGGCCGTCATCTGGACCACCACGCCGTGGACCGTGCCGTCCAACCAGGCGATGGCCGTGAACCCGGAGGTCGACTACGTCGCCGTCACACCGGATCCGGAGCACTCCGCCGGCGAGCTGGCCGGGAAGACCCTCCTGTTCGCCGAGGCCCGTCTGGGCGCCTACGCCCGCGAGCTGGGCGAGAACCCGGAGATCGTCGCCTCCTACACCGGTGAGCAGCTGCTCGGCCTGCGCTACGAGCCGCCCTTCCCGTACTTCGAGGACCAGCAGGAGCGCTGGGGCGAGAAGACGCACACCATCCTCGCGGCGCCCTTCGTCACGACGGACGACGGCACCGGCATCGTCCACCAGTCGCCCGCGTTCGGTGAGGAGGACAAGGAGCTCACGGACACCTACGGCATCACCGCCGCCCGCCCCGTGGACGACGCCGGCCGCTTCGACTCCCAGGTGCCGGACTACGCCGGCCAGCAGGTGTTCGAGGCCAACAAGGCGATCATCGCGGACCTCAAGCACCACACCGGCCCGCTCGCCGGCCGCTCCGCGCTGCTCGTGCGCCACGAGACCTACGAGCACTCCTACCCGCACTGCTGGCGCTGCCGGAACCCCCTCATCTACCGCGCGGTGTCCTCCTGGTTCGTCTCCGTGACGAAGATCAAGGAGACGATGCTCGCGACCAATGAGGACATCACCTGGGTGCCGGGCAACGTCAAGCACGGCCAGTTCGGCAAGTGGCTGGAGAACGCCCGCGACTGGTCGATCACCCGCAACCGCTTCTGGGGCTCGCCCGTGCCGGTGTGGGTCTCCGACGACCCCGCACACCCGCGCACGGACGTCTACGGCTCGTTCGCGGAGCTGGAGCGGGACTTCGGCAGGCTGCCCACCGGACCGGACGGGGAGCCCAACCTCCACCGCCCCTACATCGACGAGCTCACCCGGCCCAACCCGGACGACCCCACGGGGAAGTCGACCATGCGCCGTGTGAGCGACATCCTCGACGTCTGGTTCGACTCCGGCTCCATGCCGTACGGCCAGGTGCACTACCCGTTCGAGAACGCGGACTGGTTCGAGAGCCACTACCCGGCGGACTTCATCGTCGAGTACATCGGGCAGACGCGCGGCTGGTTCTACACGCTGCACATCCTCGCCGCCGCGCTGTTCGGCAAGCCCGCGTTCCGCGACGTCATCTGCCACGGCATCGTGCTGGGCTCGGACGGGCAGAAGATGTCCAAGAGCCTGCGGAACTACCCGGACGTCAACGAGGTGTTCGACCGCGACGGCTCCGACGCCATGCGGTGGTTCCTCATGTCCAGCCCCATCCTGCGCGGCGGCAACCTCGTCGTCACGGAACAGGGGATCCGCGACGGCGTGCGCCAGGTGCTGCTGCCGCTGTGGAACGCCTGGCAGTTCTTCGCCACCTACGCCAACACGGCCGACGGGCCGGCGGGGCCGGGGACCGGGTACGAGGCCCAGGCCTCGCTGGAGTCCTCCCAGGTGCTCGACCGCTACCTCGTGGCGAAGACGCGCGAGTTCCTCGACGCCTTCCAGGCGCGGATGGACTCCTATGACATCTGGGGCGCCTGCGCGCTCACCCAGAGCCACATCGACATGCTCACCAACTGGTACGTGCGCCGTTCGCGCCGCCGGTTCTGGGACGGCACCCCGGACACGCACGAGACGTTCGACGTCTTCGCGACGGCCTTCGAGGCCACCCTCACCGCGATCGCGCCCCTGCTGCCGTTCGCCGCGGAGGAGATCTTCAAGTCCCTCACGGGCCGCCGGTCCGTGCACCTCGAGGACTTCCCCCGCGCGGAGGCCTTCCCCGCGGACCAGGGCCTCGTCGACGCGATGGACTTCACCCGCACCGTCTGCTCCGCCGGCTCCGCGCTGCGCAAGGCCAAGGGTCTGCGCGTGCGCCTGCCGCTGGCGGAGCTGGTCCTGGTGACGGACATGGAGCTGGGTGCGGAGTTCACGGAAATCATCGCCGACGAGCTCAACGTCAAGAGCGTTCGCGTGCTCACCTCCGCCCAGGCCCGCGAGGCCGGCTTCGTGTTCGAGCGCAGGCTCACGGTCAACGCCCGTGCCGCCGGCCCGCGCCTGGGCAAGGACGTGCAGTTCGCCATCCGCGGCTCCAAGTCCGGTGACTGGTCCGCCGAGGCCGGTGTGGTCACCGCCGGCGGCATCGAGCTGGTCGAGGGCGAGTACACGCTCGAGGAGATCGCGGAGTCCGCGAGCGAGTCGCAGGTGCTCGCGACTGTGGAGGGCGGCTTCATCGCTCTGGACACCTCTGTCACGGAGGAGCTGCGGGCGGAGGGGACCGCGCGTGACGCCGTCCGCGCGGTCCAGGGTGTGCGCAAGCAGCTCGACCTCGCGGTGACCGATCGCATCAGCGTGACCGTCTGGGCCGATGACCGCACGCGAGCGGCACTCGAGACCCACCGGGACCTCGTCGCAGGGGAGACCCTCGCCCGCGAGCTCACAGTCGCTCCTGCGGCCGAGGCCCCTGCCGCCGAGGCCGCGGCCGGGGTGTTCGCGACGGAGGAGCTGGGCGGCGACGCGCGCGTCCGGGTCGTCCGGCTCGATGCGGAGGCGGTGCGCGCATGAGCGCCGGGGACGTCTCCGCAGCCGGAAACGCCGCCGCTGCCGCGGAGTCCCCGCACGCCGAGGCCCTCGCACGGGTGTACGCCGCTCTGCTGGCCCGTGCGGGGGAGACCCTCGTGGAGCTGCGGCTGGACGCCACCCGGCGGGCATGCGAACTGCTGGGCGACATCCACACCGCGGCGCCGGCCATCATGCTCACGGGCACCAACGGCAAGACCTCGACCGCCCGCATGGTCGACACGCTGCTGACCGCCCACGATCTGCGGGTGGGGCGCTTCACGAGCCCGCACCTCACCCGGGTGACGGAGCGGATCAGCGTGGACGGCGAGGAGGTGGCGATCCAGGACTTCGTGCGCGTGTACGACGAGATCGCGCCGTTCCTCGAGATCGTCGACGCGCAGCTGGCCGCCGAGGAGCGCGCGCCGCTCACGTTCTTCGAGGCCCTCACCGTCCTCGCGCTCGCCGTCTTCGCGGACGCACCGGTGGACGTCATGGTCCTCGAGGTGGGCATGGGCGGCGAGTGGGACTCCACCAACGTCGTCGATGCCCAGGTCTGCGGCTTCACCGCTGTGGGCCTCGACCATCAGGCGTTCCTGGGGGAGACCCCGGGGGAGATCGCGCGGACCAAGGCGGGGATCCTCGACCGGAACGTGGATCCGTCGCCGGCACCCGCGCCCTTCGCCGTCATCGCCGCCCAGCCGGAGGAGGACGCCGCCGCCGCGCTCGCCGAGGAGGTGAGCCGCCGCGGCGTGACGGCCTGGCTCGAGGACCAGGGGTTCGGCCTCTACGAGCGCAGCCTCGCCGTGGACGGCCAGCTGGTGAGCATCCGCGGGATCGGCGGTGACTACCCGGAGCTCTTCCTGCCGCTGCACGGTGAGCACCAGGCGCACAACGCCGCCGTCGCGCTGGCGATCGCGGAGGCCTTCCTCACGGGAGGCGAGCGTCCCCTCGGGGCGGAGCCTGTGACGGACGCCTTCGCCGCGATGACGAGTCCGGGGCGGCTGGAGGTGCTCAAGGCCGAGCCGACGATCCTGGTGGACGGCGCGCACAATCCGGCGGGGGCGGCTGTCCTGGCAGCGGCCATGGAGGAGGCGTTCGATCTCACGGACACCACCGCCGTGCTCGGCATGTTCGCGGACAAGGACCCGCACGGAGTGCTCGAGCACGTGAGCCGGTTCGCGGACCGGGTGGTGGTGACGCAGGCGCTGAGCGAGCGTGCGATGGACCCGGAGGAGCTGGCGAAGGCCGCTCGGGAGTGGTTCGATCCGGACGACGTGACGCTTGCGCCCACCGTCAAGGACGCGCTCATGCGTGCGATCGACCTCGCCGATCTCGCGGAGTCCCGCAGCGGTGATCAGGCGCGCTCGGGGATCGTGGTCACCGGATCGCTCCTCACCGTGGCCGAGGCCCGCGTGCTGCTGCACCGGGGTGACGCCTCGTGAGCGCGGGCGGCGCATCCGCCCCCAGGTCCCAGCTGCCCGTGCTCTGCGGGACGGTCCTCGTGAGCGAGGTGCTGTGCCTCTACTTCGCCGGTCTCACCGGCTTCGGCCTGCGGCCGGAGCTGATGGGCTTCGGCGCGTTCATCGCGGTGCTCAGCGGCATTGCGGTCCTGCTCATCGCCGCGGCGGCCACGCTGCCGAGGAGGCGGGGCCAGAACCGGCCGGGCATCCTGCTGGGGTGGATCGGTCAGGTGCTCCTGCTGGCGATGGGCATCGTCCAGCCGGCGATGGTGGTGGTCGCGGTGGTGTTCGGGACGATGTGGGCGGTGGGCGTCTACTGGGGGAGAAGGATCGACCGGGAGAAGACCGCCCGCGGCGAGTGACGGGGCGCAGATTCCACCCGGGGACGAAGGGCCGACCGGGAGAAGACCGCCCGCGGCGAGTGACGGGGCCGGCCCCGTCTAGAATCGTGTGCGGAGCGGTCGGTCCCACCGGCCCGTCGCAGCAGTGAACGAACCTCTAGGAGAGTCATGACCGAACGCACCCTCATCCTCGTCAAGCCGGACGGAGTGGCCCGCGGCCTCTCCGGCGAGGTGCTCGCTCGGATCGAGCGGAAGGGCTACGTCCTCGAGGGCGTGGAGCTGGTGAACGCCACGGCGGAGCAGCTCGCCGCCCACTACGCCGAACACGAGGGCAAGCCCTTCTACCAGCCGCTCGTGGACTTCATGTCCTCCGGCCCGGTGCTCGCGGTGATCGCCTCCGGCGACGGCGTGATCGCGGGCTTCCGCTCGCTGGCCGGGACGACCGATCCCACGACGGCGGCGCCCGGCACCATCCGCGGCGACCTCGGCCGTGACTGGGGCGAGAAGGTGCAGAAGAACATCGTGCACGGCTCGGACTCGGTCGAGTCGGCGGAGCGCGAGATCGCCATCTGGTTCCCCGGCCGCTGAGGCGGGCCCGGCACCGAGCACGAAGGCTCAGGTCATGCACGCGATTGCGCGCATGACCTGAGCCTTCGTGCGAGCACGGCGGCGGATCAGAGCTGTGTGCTGAAGAACGTCCAGAACTGCACGAGGACGACGGCCGCGATGACGAACATCCAGAGGCAGGCCAGCAGCACGGGCATGCCGGAGAGCACCCGGGTGACGGCGTGGTCGCGGAGCCCGGCGCCGAAGGCCCCCGTGCGCACGTTGTGTGCCGTGACGACGCAGAACTGGAGGATGGTGACGGCCCAGACGACCATGCACCACGGGCAGCCGGCGCCGATCTCGAAGAGGGAGGCGTACTGCAGGTAGGTGACCATGACGACCCCGCCGGCCAGGCCGATGTTCAGGCCCACCAGCGCCCACCGCGGCAGGGGGGTGCGGGCCATGAGGAGCGCACCCAGCAGGACGGGGACGGCGAACGCGCCGATGCCCAGGAACTGGTTGGGGAAGCCGAAGATCTCC
The DNA here is from genome assembly GCF_039531405.1 of Brevibacterium salitolerans. NCBI lineage: Bacteria > Bacillati > Actinomycetota > Actinomycetes > Micrococcales > Brevibacteriaceae > Brevibacterium > Brevibacterium salitolerans. The sequence continues at coordinate 268,710 of NZ_BAAAPZ010000002.1, forward strand.
GACTGCGGGTAGACCATGACGCTGCTGCAGGAGAAGAACGGGTTGAGGTCGCAGGACAGCGCCGCATCCGCATCGCGCAGCAGGCGGATCTTGTCGATCGAGAGTTCGAAGGCGGAGAGCAGCCCCACCGCTCCCGTGACGAGGAGCAGGACGCCCAGGGGCACGCTGCGGACGAACCAGGGCCGGCTGATTTCGGGATCGGTACTCACGCTGAGAAGGATGCCAGGGTGCGGACAGCCTGTGCAAAGCCCGTGAGCCCCCGGGCGGACGCCTGCTGTGACATACTGTGAGCGGTGCAGATCCGACCACACCCGGATCGTTCGTCCGCTTCCACCGAGCTGAGCTGCGTGCCCTCCGGCGCTGACATCCCCAGCCGGTCGCCAAGCAGAAGCGGGACGCCACAGGCCGCCGCGCGCACTGCGCGAGCCTCACGTGGCTGACGCGCACCGCAGGTTTCGATGCCCGCCGCAGGCGTGCGGGCACAGCCGAACACCGTGGGACGGGGCAGGTGTGGCGCCGTCGCCGCGAACAGGAGAACCACCGCATGTCCACTTCAGACGACGGCCGTCTCGACCCGACGGCCGGCATCCTCGCAGATCTCGAATCGCTCCGCGCCTCCCGCCGCCAGGCGGAGGAGGGGACCGGAGCGGACTCCCGCCCGGAGGCCAAGGCCCTCCTCGACGACATCGCAGAGGCGGCCGCCCATCTCCGCGACGACTCACCGCAGGCTCCCGCGGAGCCCGAGGCGCAGCCGGCTGAGCGTCCCGCCCCCAAGTCCGCCCGCGCCTCGGTCGCCAATCGCGGGCTGGTCTTCGAGTCCTACATCGCAGACACCCACGACGCGGACGAGGACGACTCCGCTGAGGAGGAGCCTGGCACGGAGGAGACGGCGCCGGCACCGGCGGTGAGCGTCTCCAACCCCTTCTCGCACTTCGCGGACTCCGGGACCGGGGTCTTCACGCCGGTGGCGGCTCCTGCCGGCGGCGGTCTGCTGTTCCAGCCCCCGCAGGAGGACCTCGCGCAGCCGGTCGAGCCGGAGTGGTTCGACGACGAGGACGACGACTACGATGACGAGGAGCCCGCTGAGGACGGCGGCGACGGATCCGAGGACGAGAGCGCCGGCGACGATGAGCGCTCCGGCGACGACGAGGACCGCGGCCGTTCGCGGCGCCGGCGCGGTGGGCGCGGCCGGCGTTCGCGCGGCCGGGGACGCGATGCCGAGGCCGGGGACGACGAGACGACGAACGGCGGACGCCGGTCCGGAGAGTCCCAGGACCCGGGAGATTCCGACGGCCGCGACGAGGCGGCGGACGAGGACTCGGGCGAGGACGGCGACAGGCGCGGCCGCGGCAGGGGCCGGCGCCGTCGCGGAGGCGACGCCAAGGGCGGAGCCGATGCCAAGGGCGGTGAGTCCGGCGACGGCGGGGCCGCGCAGGACGGCAAGGACGACCGCAGGCAGGACCGCAAGGGCGGCGAGTCCGCAGACCGCGAGGCGGACGGCGGCGGGAACCGCTCCGGCGAGGCCGCAGGGTCCGCCGGCGGCGACCGTTCCGCGCGGTCCGAGGGGGGAGACGCCTCCGCGGAGGCGGACTCCGGCGAGGACGCGGACGACGAGGGCTCCCGCCGCCGGCGCCGGCGGCGGGCACGCGGCTCCCGCAAGGAGAGCGGTTCCTCGGAGGACGAGGTCACCGGCGTCAAGGGTTCCACCCGGCTCGAGGCCAAGCGGCAGCGCCGCCGTGAGGGCCGTGAGGCCGGTCGCCGGCGTCCGCTGCTCACCGAGGCGGAGTTCCTCGCGCGCCGCGAGTCGGTCACGCGCACCATGCTCGTCCGTGAGACAGCCGGACGCACTCAGCTCGTCGTGCTCGAGGACGGCATTGCCGTGGAGCACTACCTCAGCGAGCACAAGGCACAGGCCTCCCTGATCGGCAACGTGTACCTGGGCAAGGTCCAGAACGTGCTGCCCTCGATGGAGGCGGCATTCATCGACATCGGCAAGGGCCGCAATGCGGTGCTCTACGCCGGCGAGGTGAACTGGGACGCGCTCGGCATGAACGGCAAGCCGCACCGGATCGAGCAGGCGCTGAGCTCCGGCGATCCCGTGCTGGTCCAGGTGACGAAGGACCCGGTGGGCCACAAGGGTGCCCGGCTGACGAGCCAGATCTCGCTTCCCGGCCGCTTCCTCGTGTACATCCCCGGGAACTCCATGACCGGCATCAGCCGCAAGCTGCCGGACAACGAGCGCGCCCGCCTGAAGAAGCTCCTCAAGGAGATCCTGCCCGCGGACGCCGGCGTGATCGTGCGCACCGCCTCCGAGGGAGCCTCGGACGAGGAGCTCCGCCGGGACGTCGAGCGGCTCTCCAAGCGCTGGGAGTCGATCAGCAAGAAGTCGACCGCACCCAAGACCGGCGCGCCCAAGCTGCTCTACAGCGAGCCGGACATGATCGTGCGCATCATCCGCGACGTCTTCAACGAGGACTTCGACAGCCTCGTCATCGACGGTGACGGGGCCTGGGACACCATCCACGAGTACGTCGAGGCGGTGGCCCCGGATCTCCTGGAGCGCGTGAGCCGCTACGGTGCGCCGGGCACGGAGACGGAATCGCCCGCTGCCGAGGGCACGGACATCTTCGACCATTTCCGGGTGAGCGAGCAGATCGAGAAGGCGCTGAACCGGAAGGTGAATCTGCCCTCCGGCGGTTCGCTCGTCATCGACCGGACCGAGGCGATGACGGTCATCGACGTCAACACCGGCAAGTTCACCGGTTCCGGCGGGAATCTCGAGGAGACCGTCACCAAGAACAACCTGGAGGCGGCCGAGGAGGTCATCCGCCAGCTCCGGCTCCGCGACATCGGCGGCATCATCGTCGTCGACTTCATCGACATGGTCCTCGAGGCCAACCGTGACCTCGTCACGCGCAGGCTGGTGGAGTGCCTCTCGAGGGACCGCACGCGGCATCAGGTCGCCGAGGTGACCTCGCTGGGGCTCGTGCAGATGACGCGCAAGCGGATCGGCACCGGGCTGGCGGAGTCGCTCGTGGCGGCGGGAGAGGACCTCTCCGGTCGCGGCCTCCTGCTGCCGGGCACGGAGCCCGGCGAGGCACAGGGCGGCGGCCGCAGTGAGAAGGGGGACCGGCAGGAGCGCAGGTCCCGGAAGAAGGGGCGTGGTCAGAACGCGGAGCAGGGCGGCTCTCAGCAGGAGACGCCGGAGGCCGACGAACGGACCGAGCAGTCCCGGAACGCCGTTGCCGCGATCGCGAAGGCGACCCTCAAGCAGGAGGAGAAGCCCGGGGATCCCGAGGACGGCCGCGCGGACGGGGACGTGAAGTCCGGTGGGAAGGGGTCGTCTGCGGCGGAACCCGCTGCGGACGGACAGGGTGCGGCTGCGGACGCGCAGGACGGTGCGACCCCGCGCAAGCGCTCGCGCAGCCGCCGGTCGCGCGGTCGCCGTGACTCGACGGCTCTGCCGGAGGCCGCAGGCTCCGGCGGCGAGGCCGGGCAGGTCCAGGAGACGAAGCCGGCGGAGGCGGCCGAGCAGGAGCCCGCGGCGGAGAAGGCCGCGCAGGAGCCGGCACCTCTGCCCGAACCCTCCGGCCCGGCGCCGCTCATGATCGGTGCCGATGCCACCACGAGCGTGCAGCGCGCTCCGCGGAAGAAGGCCCCGGCGAAGAAGGCCCCGGCGGTGAAGGAGGCTCCGGCCCCGGTGGAGGAGAAGGAGCAGGCGCCCAAGGCCCCGGCAACGCCGATACTCCTCTTCGGCATGGAGGACTGATCGTCTCCGCCGAGGGCTGACGGGTCCTCCGCCTCCCCCGCCCCGTGGGGTGGGGGAGGAGCGGCAGGAGAGACTGCGGAGGGTGGGAGCGGAGCGCCGCTCCCGCCCTCCGCTCCGTTCGGGAGACGTTGCGGGCTTCGGTGGAGCGTTCGGGGAATCGGCCGCTCGTTCGACGCGGTCGAATCTCCGCGGCCAGTATGTCACGATTCGATAACGACAGTGATCCAGATCACCCATCCGTCCGAATGTGACGCCCCTCACCGCTACGGTCGAACGTCATGAACACACAACTGAGCACAGCCTTCCTTGCGCAACCCGCAGGGCAGGAGCAGGTCAACCGGATCGAGGAGGCGGTCAACGGCGTCCTCGATCCGGTGGTGACCGGATTCTCCAACGTCGTCTTCTTCCAGGTGGGCCACTTCCCCATCATCGTCGTCTGGCTGATCGCCGGCGCCCTGATCTTCAGCATCTACTTCGGCTTCATCCAGTTCCGCGGCTTCAAGGTCGCGCTCGAAGTGGTGCGCGGCAAGTACTCGAACCCCCGCGACCCCGGTGAGGTCACACACTTCCAGGCGCTCACCTCGGCCGTCTCGGGCACCGTGGGCATGGGCAACATCGCCGGCGTCGGCGCAGCGCTCGCAATGGGCGGTCCCGGTGCCGCGTTCTGGATGATGGTGGCGGGTCTGCTCGGCATGTGCACCAAGTTCGTCGAGTGCACGCTGGGCGTGAAGTACCGGCAGATCGACGAGGACGGGGTCGTCAACGGCGGGCCCTTCAAGTACCTGCCGATCGCCTTCGCCCGCTTCAGCTCCCCCGTGGCCAAGGCGCTCACCGGATTCTTCGCGATCGCGATCCTGCTCTTCGGAGTGGCCGGCGGCGGCATGTTCCAGGCCAACCAGACGGCCGTGCAGCTGCGTGATGTCACGGGCGGCGACGGCAGCGTCCTCGCCGGCCCGCTGGGCGGTCTCTTCATGGGTCTCGTCATCGCGGCCGTGGTCGGTCTCGTCATCATCGGCGGCATCAAGTCCATCGGACGTGTGACGGACAAGCTCGTTCCCGCCATGGGGATCTTCTATGTCGTCTCCTGCCTCATCGTGATCGGCGGCAACGCCGAGCACATCCTGCCGGCCCTCGGCGAGATCCTCTCCGGGGCGTTCTCGCTCGAGGCCGGTCTGGGCGGCCTCATCGGCACGATGATCGTGGGCTTCCAGCGTGCGGCCTTCTCCAACGAGGCCGGCGTCGGCTCCGCGCCCATCGCGCATTCGGCGGTGAAGACGCGGCGTCCGGTCTCCGAGGGGTTCGTCGCCCTCCTCGAGCCGTTCCTCGACACCGTGGTCATCTGCCTCATGTCCGCTCTCACCGTCGTCATCGCCGGAGGCGTCGCCTACGACGAGGGGCGCGCGTACTTCCAGGAGACGGGGCAGGCGCCGGATGGCATCACGCTCGTCTCCTCGGCGTTCTCGACCATCACGGACTGGTGGCCCATCCTGCTGGCGATCGCCGCCATGCTCTTCGCGATCTCGACGCTCATCACCTGGGCGTACTACGGGGAGAAGGCCTGGCACTATCTGTTCGGCCGCAGGAAGGCGACCGACACGCTGTTCCGCCTCATCCTCATGGCGTTCATCGTGATCGGCTGCATCGCCTCGTTCGGCACCATCGTCGACTTCGCCGATGCCGCGCTGTTCTGCTGCGCCTTCGTCAACATCCTCGGCCTGTACCTCCTCATGCCGGTGGTGAAGAAGGAGATGAAGGAGTACCTCGCGGACAGGAAGTCCGGTCGCCTCCACGAGCTGGGGGCCGGGGACGAGGCGGACCTCGCCCGCATCCGTCAGGAGCAGGGCAACGCCTGAGGCCTCCCTTCTGCGCGGCTCCGAGCGCGCGTCCCGGCGTGTCCGGGGTGCGCGCTCCGCCGTGTGCGGGGGTGCAGTGCCGCAGGGCCTGTCGCCTGCCGGCCGGATGCCGGCCGCCGGAGGTCCGGCCCGCACCCGCTGTGTATTCTTGAGCCGACGATCGGAGACACGTGCAGAAGGGCGAGGCATGGCAGCAGACGTTCCCGAGGAGCTCGCCGCGTTGCGGGCGAGCATCGACAACCTCGACTCCGTCCTCATCCACGTGCTCGCCGAGCGCTTCAAGCTCACGGAGCGGGTGGGGAGGCTCAAGGCGGAGCGCTCGCTGCCCCCCGCCGACCCCTCCCGGGAGGCGCTGCAGGTCGAGCGTCTGCGGGCGCTCGCGGAGGAGTCCCACCTGGACCCGGAGTTCGCGGAGAAGTTCCTCGCGTTCATCGTCGCGGAGGTCATCCGGCACCACGAGCGGATCGCCGGCGAGGCCGAGCGGGGCTGACCCCGGCGCACGGTCCGGAGCGCGGTCGAGGGAGTGTGAGCGAGGACACCGCTCCGCGCGGCCTTTGATCCGCGGGCGTGCGTGCGGTAGAGTAATGCGTCGGTGCCTTCAGGGCATGCGGGCAGATTCCCCCTCGTAATGGGTACTGGCGGGCGCACCGCGACTTTCCCGGTCGCGCGCCCCGAGGAGCCAAGGTGGGAATCGCCCGGTCCGAACATCATCGAAGACGCGCGGCGCAGTGCTGTGCGCAGGAGCAGAAGGGGACGTACATGGTCTATGCCATCGTTCGTGTCGGCGGCCACCAGGAGAAGGTCAGCGTCGGCGACGTCATCACCGTCAACCGCATCAAGGCAGAGGCCGGCGATCCCGTCGAGCTCCCCGCAGTGCTCCACGTGGACGGCGACGCCGTGACCACGGACGCAGATGCGCTTGCGAAGATCTCCGTGTCCGCCGAGGTGCTGAACGAGCGCCGCGGCCCCAAGATCGTGATCCAGAAGTACAAGAACAAGACGGGCTACAAGAAGCGCCAGGGCCACCGCCAGGAGCTCACCCGTCTGAAGATCACCGGAATCGCCTGAGCGACCCAAGTTAAGGAGACAAGCGTATGGCAAGCAAGAAGGGCGTCAGCTCCAGCAAGAACGGCCGCGACTCCAACGCTCAGCGCCTGGGCGTCAAGCGCTTCGGCGGTCAGCTCGTGAATGCCGGTGAGATCCTGGTCCGCCAGCGCGGCACCCGCTTCCACCCCGGCTCGAACGTGGGCCGCGGCGGCGACGACACGCTGTTCGCGCTGTCCGCGGGCACCGTCGAGTTCGGTGCCAAGGGCGGCCGCAAGGTCGTCAACATCGTCGCTGGCTGAGCATCAGCCGCACGCATGCGAGAGCGGGGCGAGTCGGTTTCGACTCGCCCCGCTCGCGTATCCTTCTGTCGTCTGCCCCACCCCTTCTCCCGCCGCACCGGTGGGACCATCCGTCTCAGCCGCGCCCGCGCTGAGAGTCCGCGAGGAGACCATGGCCACTGAGTTCATCGACCGCGTCACTCTGCACGTCGCAGGAGGCGACGGCGGCGACGGCTGTGTGTCCGTCCGGCGTGAGAAGTTCAAGCCGCTCGGCGGGCCGGACGGCGCGAACGGCGGCAACGGCGGCAGCATCGTGCTGGTGGTCGACGAGCAGACGACGACGCTGCTGCCCTACCACCGGAGTCCCCACCGGAGCGCGGACAACGGAGGGATCGGCCGGGGCGACCTGCGCCACGGCGCGGACGGGGAGGACCTCGTGCTGCCCGTGCCGGAGGGCACCGTCGTGAAGTCCACGGACGGCGAGATCCTGGCCGATCTCGTGGGCGCGGGCACGCGCTTCGTGGCGGCGGAGGGCGGCCGCGGCGGCCTCGGCAATGCCGCGCTGGCCTCGACCAAGCGCAAGGCGCCGGGCTTCGCGCTGCTGGGTCTGCCCGGTGAGCGGCGGGACATCGTCCTCGAGGTGAAGACGATGGCGGACATCGCGCTCGTCGGCTTCCCCTCCGCGGGCAAGTCCAGCCTCATCGCGGCGCTCTCCGCGGCGCGTCCCAAGATCGCCGACTACCCCTTCACGACGCTCGTGCCCAATCTGGGCGTCGTCGAGGCGGGAGGGACGCGCTTCACCGTGGCAGACGTGCCGGGTCTCATCCCGGGCGCGGCTCACGGCAAGGGCCTCGGTCTGGAGTTCCTGCGTCACGTGGAGCGGTGCGCCGCACTGGTGCACGTGGTGGACCTCTCGACCTGGGACACCTCCCGTGACCCCGTGGGAGACCTCCGGGCCATCGAGGAGGAGCTCGCGCAGTACGCGGTCGACATCGCCCACGGGGGCGATCTGCTCCCGCTGGACGAGCGTCCCGCGCTCGTGGCGCTCAACAAGGTCGACGACCCCGACGGCCGGGAGCTCGCCGCCCTGGTCCGTCCGGAGCTCGAGGAGGCCGGCTACCGGGTCTTCGAAGTCTCCGCGGTCGCGCGCACCGGCCTCCGCGAGTTGTCCTTCGCGATGGCCGAGCTCGTCGAGGCGGAGCGCACGCGCCGGGAGTCGCAGCCCGAGGTGCGCGAGCGGATCGTCCTGCGCCCGCGCGCCGTCGACGACAGGGGCTTCTCCGTCGTCGCGGAGCACGACGCGGAGGGCCCGGTCTTCCGGGTGCTCGGCGCCAAGCCGGAGCGCTGGGTGCTGCAGACGGACTTCTCCAACGACGAGGCCGTCGGCTACCTGGGCGACCGCCTCGAGCGTCTGGGGGTCGAGCAGGAGCTCTTCCGCGCGGGCGCGGTTCCCGGCGACACCGTGGTGATCGGCCCGGACGACGGCGTCGTCTTCGACTGGGACCCCACCATGGTGGGCGGCGCGGAGCTGCTGGGCTCCCGCGGCACGGATCTGCGCCTGGACGAGTCCGGGCGCGCGACCCGCAAGGAGCGCAAGGCCGCCTTCCACGACCGCATGGACGCCAAGGCAGCGACCCGGGCGGAGTTCGAGGAGGAGCGTCTGGCCGAGAAGCGCGCGCAGCAGGCCGCCGAGGGCGAACGATGAGCGCGGAAGCCGAGGCGCGGGCGCGGGTCCGTGACGCCCGGCGCGTGGTGGTGAAGGTCGGCTCGTCCTCGCTGACGACGGTGGAGGGCGGTCTCGACCACGACCGGGTGCGGCGGATCGCCTCCGCGCTCGGCGCCCATCGTGCGGGCGGGCGCGAGGTCATCCTCGTGTCCTCGGGTGCGATCGCCGCCGGTCTGGAGCCCATGGGCCTCGACCGCCGGCCGCGCGACCTCGCCACGCAGCAGGCGGCCGCGGGGGTGGGACAGAGTCTGCTCATGGCCGCGTACACCTTCGGTCTGCGCGACTACGGCCTCGTCCCGGCGCAGGTTCTGCTCACCGCCGACGATCTCATCCGCCGCACCCACTACCGGAACGCGCAGCGGGCGCTCGATCGGATGATCTCGCTGGGCATGATGCCGGTCGTCAACGAGAACGACGCGGTGGCCACGCATGAGATCCGGTTCGGCGACAACGACCGGCTCGCGGCGCTCGTCGCGCACCTCGCGCACGCCGATGCGCTCATCCTCCTCTCCGACGTGGAAGCGCTGCTGACCGCTCCGCCGGAGCGCGCGGGCAGCCAGCGGGTCTCCTTCGTGAGCGGGCCCGGTGACCTCGAGGCGCTGAGCATCGGCGGGATCGGCGCCGCCGGGATCGGCTCCGGGGGCATGGTGACGAAGGTCCAGGCGGCGACCATGGCAGCGGACTCCGGCATCCCCACGATCCTCACCTCCGCCCCGCACATCGAGGACGCCCTGCGCGGCGGCGAGCGGGGCACGGCCTTCGGCATCACCCATCGCAGGCGCGCCACCCGGCTCCTCTGGCTCGCCCATCTGGCGCGGACGATGGGCACCGTCAGGATCGACGACGGCGCCGTGCGTGCGGTCTCCCGCCGCGGCACCTCGCTGCTGGCCGTGGGGGTGACGGGCGTGAGCGGCGACTTCGAGGCCGGCGATCCCGTCGACGTCCGCGGGACCGACGGCACGCTCGTGGCCCGCGGCATCGTGAACTTCTCCGCCGAGGAGCTCCCGCAGATGTGCGGGATGTCCTCAGAGGAGTTGGGCGACCGGCTCGGTGCCGACTACCGTAGAGAGGTCATCCACCGGAACGACCTGGTCCTCACCGAAGCGGTCTTCGAGAAAGCGGAGATATGACGACTACCGAACCCAGCGTTCGCGCCACACGGGGCGTGACCCGCATCGTCGCAGCCGCGAAGCAGGCCTCGAGCGCACTCGCGCAGGCCTCCTCGCAGCAGAAGGACGCAGCGCTCGAGGCGATCGCCCTCGCGCTCGAATCCAATGTCGATGACATCCTCGCGGCCAATGCCGAGGACATCGAGACGGCGCACAAGAAGGGCACCGAGGCCCCGCTCATCGACCGCCTCACCCTCACGGAGGCACGGGTGCGGGACATCGCCGGCGCGGTGCGCGAGGTGGTGGGCCTGCCGGATCCCGTCGGCACCGTCGTCGCGGGCCGGACGATGCCCAACGCGATGCGCGTGACGCAGGAGCGGGTGCCCATGGGCGTCGTCGGCGCCATCTACGAGGCGCGCCCCAACGTGACGGTCGACATCGCCGCTCTCGCCCTCAAGGCGGGGAATGCCGTGGTTCTGCGCGGCGGGTCCGCCGCCCGGTCGTCCAACACGCTGCTGGTCGATCTGCTGCGCGGCGCGGTGGCCTCCGCGGGCTTCCCGGAGGACGTCGTGGCGAGCATCGACGAGTTCGGCCGCGAAGGGGCGGCGGTCCTCATGCAGGCACGTGACTACGTCGACCTGCTGATCCCCCGCGGGGGAGCGGAGCTCATCTCCACCGTGGTCCACGAGTCCCTCGTCCCGGTGATCGAGACCGGTGTGGGGAACGTGCACATGTTCCTCGACTCCTCGGCGCCGGTGCGGATGTCGACGGACCTGGTGCTCAACTCGAAGACGCACCGGCCCAGCGTCTGCAATGCGCTGGAGAACCTGCTGGTCCATGAGAAGGCCGCGCGCCGGGTCCTGCCCAAGGTCCTCACTGCGCTCAGCGAGGCGGGCGTGACGATCCGTGCGGACCGCGCCGTGGAGGAGTTCGCGCCGGAGGGCGTGAAGATCCGCCGGGTCACCCGGCGGGACTGGGCCAAGGAGTACCTGGGACTCGAGATCGCGGTGAAGCTCGTCGCGAGCATCGATGAGGCGATCGAGCACATCCAGGCGTACTCCTCCGGCCACACCGAGGTGATCGTCACCAACGACCTCGCCAATGCGGAGACGTTCGTCCAGGCCGTGGACGCCGCCGCGGTGGGCGTCAACGTCTCGACCCGCTTCACGGACGGCGGTCAGCTGGGGCTGGGCGCCGAGGTCGGGATCTCCACGCAGAAGCTGCATGCGCGGGGGCCCATGGGCCTCGAGGCGCTCACCACGACCAAGTGGATCATGCGCGGAAGCGGGCAGGTCCGGTCCTGAGAGACCGTGGGGGAGGGCACACGTTCACCCCGCCGTGGGCGTAAGGCCCACAACCGTGAGAGAATAGGCGCGGCCAGAAGCCGCTCCACGCATACAGAAGGATGAACACCATGCAGACCGAGGTCCTCGCCGCTGTCGAAGAGACGGTGCACGTCGTCCACGAACTCCCGATGCCGCCGCTGGCCTTCGGCCTCATCGCCTTCGCCTCGCTCATGACCCTGGGCGTCATCACGCTGTCCTGGAAGGGCATCGCGCACCGTCACTGACGGTTCCCTGCGGCCGGTGGCGCTCAGCTGACCGGCCGCAGACCGCAGGGATCTCGCATCGCAGTGAACGCACAGCAGACAGCCTCCCGCCCGCGCCGCGTGGGCGTCATGGGCGGTACATTCGACCCCATCCACCACGGCCACCTTGTCGCGGCGAGCGAAGCCGCCGCGACGTTCGATCTGGACGAGGTGGTCTTCGTGCCCACCGGGCGACCGTGGCAGAAGTCCGAGTCACGGGTCACGGCGGCGGAGCACCGCTACCTCATGACGGTCATCGCCACCGCCTCCAACCCCCGGTTCACGGTCTCGCGGGTGGACATCGATAGGGGCGGGCAGACGTACACCATCGACACGCTCACGGATCTCCGCGAGGTGTACGGTGAACAGACGGATCTGTACTTCATCACCGGTGCGGACGCGCTGGAGCAGATCCTGTCCTGGAAGGATGCGGACGTGCTGTTCTCGCTCGCGCACTTCGTGGGGGTCTCGCGCCCCGGCCACGATCTGAGCGGGGACGGGTTGCCGGAGGGCGATCTGAGCCTGCTCCAGATCCCCGCGCTGGCGATCTCCTCGACGGACTGCCGACGGCGGGCGCGGGTGGGCCTGCCGGTGTGGTACCTGGTCCCGGACGGGGTCGTGCAATACATCGCGAAGTACAACTTGTACAGGAGTGACATTGGCTGAGAAGTTCATGACGCGACGCGAGCGCCGCGAAGCCGAGCAGCGCGCGAAGCAGGCCGCAGAGGCTGCGGAGGCCCCTGCCGCGCAGTCGGCACCGTCCGTTCCCGCCGCGCCGCCTCAGCCGTCCACACCGCCGCAGCCGGTGGTCGCTCCGCAGCCCAGCGCGGCACCGCAGCAGGAGCCCGTGGCCCCGGCACAGCCGGCCGCGTCCGTGACCCCGGCCCACTCCGAGTCCGCTCCGTCCCCGCGCATCCGTTCGCAGCGGTCCGCTCCTCCGGTGACCGTCTCCGGCGAGGCGGCGCCGGCTGCTCCCCGGACTCCGGCCCCCGCTCCGGCGGGAGCGCCCGCGACGCCTGCGCCCAAGGCCTCCGCGTCCGAGCCGCCTGCGCCTGCCGCACCCGCCCCGTCGCCGGAGGACTTCGAACTGCCCACGTTCGCCACGCGGGGAGAGCGCAAGCGGTTCCTCCGTGAGCACGGTCTTCCGGTGGACATCCCCACCGCCTCGATCCCCGTGGTCCTCGCCGAGCGCGCCGCTCAGCGGACCCAGCCCGTGGAGGAGCCGCAGGACGGAACCTCCGAGGAGGCCGCCGCTCCTGCACCGGCGGCAGATCGCCCCGACGTCTCGGAGTCACAGCCGGAGGCCGTCGAACAGCCCGCGCAGCCGGAGGCCGCCGCCCAGCACGGGTCCGCCGAGCAGCCGGAGCCCGTCGCACAGCCCGAGGCCCCCGCACAGCCGGAGCAGCCGGCGTCCCCGGCACCGGTGAGCTCGCCGCCGGTGAGCCCTGCCCCGTGGGCGGCTGCGGAACCCTCCGTCGAGGAGGCCGCCCCGGAACAGGACGAGGCACCTGCGGAGGACGCGGCGCGTCCGGAGGACACCGGCCCCGGTGAGGCCGCTGTGTCGCCCGCTCCGGAGGGGCCGGCAGACGAGCCGTCCGCCGGCGCTCCTGCCGAGGAGGCCGTGGAGGCTCCGCGGGTGAGCAGGTCGTCCCTGTTCGACGTGCAGAGCGCCTTCGCCCATCACGACAAGCCGCTGGCGGACCTCGCCCAGCGCCGGATCGACTCCTCGCCCTCCGGCCCGGACTTCGCGACGAGTTCCACCGCCGTCATCACGCCGGCGGGGCGCGGCGACCAGAACCCGCCCGCTCGTCGCCGGACCCCGGTGATCCAGCCGCCCACCAGTGGGAACATCCGGGTGGTGACGGGTGCACTGCCCATCACCCCGGATCCGGCCGACGGGCCGGCGGACCCGCCCACCACTCCCATCGATGCCATCGACCTGCCCGCCGAGGAGCAGGCCGTCGGACCCGACGGCGGCGCTCCTGCCGCCGGGGGAGCGAGCGGCGCGGCGAGCACCTCTGCAGGCCAGCGCCGGCTGTCCGCGGGTGCGGAGCAGTGGCGCGGTCTGGGCATCGACGGCCTGCCGGACGAATCGGACGACGTCGAGGGCGCGGAGCTCGCCTCGCCGCCCGTGGGCCCGATGAGCGCGCGCTCCGTCACCCACGAGGACGGGGAGATCCTCGTGGGCGAGCGCGGCTCCATGGTGCCCTACATCGCACTCGGCGCAGCCGGAGTCGTCGCGCTGGCCCTCGTGGTCATCGCACTGTTCCTGCTCCTCTGATCCTCACGGGCGCGGGTGTCCGCGCCCGTCACCGTTCTGCGCGCAGCCGTTGCGCGCAGCGCCCGCCCGACTGGGAAGGACCCCGTGACCGCCACACCCGAATCGATCGCACTCGCTCGCACCGCCGCCTTCGCCGCCGCAGACCGGCTGGGAACCGACATCGTCGCCCTGGACGTGAGTGAGCAGCTCGTGCTCACGGACGCCTTCGTGATCGTCTCCGCACCGTCCGAACGTCAGGTCAGGGCGATCGTCGACCGGGTCGAGGAGGAGCTCCACACCCGTCACGGCATCAAGCGGATCCGGAGGGAGGGACAGGCCAGCGGCAGGTGGGTGCTGCTCGATTTCGCGGATCTCATCGTCCACGTCTTCGCGGAGGAGGACCGGGAGTTCTACGCGCTCGAGCGCCTCTGGAAGGACTGCCCCGTCATCGACGTCAGCGCGGCGGTGGCGGAAGCCGGCGCGCCGGACGCGGAGGCCTGAGCCGTGGTCGCCGCACTGATCCTCCTGCGCCACGGGCGGACGGAGTTCAACGCCGAGGGCCGGTTCCAGGGCCAGATCGACGTGCCCCTCGACTCTCTGGGAACGGCGCAGGTGCGTGCCGTGGGCGCACACCTGGCCGCTGCCCAGCCGATCACGCGCATCGTCTCCTCCGACCTCACCCGTGCCCGGCAGACGGCGGACGCCCTAGGGGCTGCGGCGGGGGTCGAGGTCGAGCTCGACGAGCGCCTGCGGGAGATCACGGTGGGCGAATGGGAGGGGCTCACCCGTGCCGAGGTGAAGGAGACCTGGCCCGCTGAGCTGCAGGACTGGCTCGACGGTGTGGACATGCGTCCGCCGGGAGGGGAGAGCCGCCGGGAATCGGCCGCCCGCGTGCATGCGGCGGTCGAGGACCTCGTCATCCGGACCCCGGATGAGGGGGTGCTGGCGGTCGTCGCCCACGGCGCCGTCATCCGCGGCGCCGCGGAGCTCCTGCTGGGCTTCGAGGACTCCGCGAAGGGGACTCTCGGGGTGCTCACCAACGCCACGTACGCGCTCCTCACACCGGGCCGGCACGGCTGGATCCTGCGGCAGTGGGGCGGAGGCGCCGAGGCCGTGGCCGCCGCACAGGGCTGAGGATCCGCCGCGGCGGGCCGACGGTCCGGGAGGCGAGTGAGGGGGTGGGACGCGGAATGCGTCCCACCCCCTCGGCGCTGCCCCGTCCGCCGCTCGCGCCGGGATCGCAGGCTCCGTCTCAGCATGCGCGTGAACGCTGTGCGTGGACCTCCCGGGCGAGGTCGAGGAGCCGGGCGGCGGAGTCGTCCCAGGAGAAGGCGGCGGCACGTGCGGGGGCGGCCTCCGCGGCGGCGGCCCAGGCCTCGGCGTCCTCGAGTTCGCGGACCCGTGCGGCGAGATCTGCGGGAGCCTGGGGGTCGAAGAAGCGTGCCGCGGGCGCTCCCTGCGTGATCTCACGGAAGATGGGCATGTCCGTGAGGACCACGGGCAGACCGCGGGCCATGGCCTCGACCACCGGCAGACCGAAGCCCTCTGCGCGTGAGGCGCTCACGAGCGCCGTGGCGCCGTCCAGGAGCCGGGCGTACTCCTCGTCGCCGAGGCCTCGGTGGAAGACCACCCGGGCGCAGTCCGGCACCAGGCCGCGCAGCCGCGCCTCGATCTCCGGCGTCGCCCTCGAGACGAGGTGCAGTGTGTACCCGGGCAGATGCGCGAGCGCGCGGATGAGGGTCTCGACGTTCTTGTAGGGCAGGTAGGAGCCCATGTAGACGAGGGCGCGCGCGTCATGACCGCTGGGGCGTGCAGCGGGAGGGGCCAGGGGGTCTGCCGCATTGGGCACGACGGTGACCGGGCGCCGGGTGAGGCGGTGTTCCGCGATGAGCGAGGCCGTGGTCTCCGAGACGGTCGCCACCGCGTCCGCGCGGTCCAGCAGCAGCCGCTGGGGCCAGTAGGCCAGGTGGTAGAGGCGCCACAGACCGCGGACGGGCGCGGGCATGTCCCGTGGCGGAGTGGGGTGGGAGTAGTAGATGAGGTCGTGGAGGGTGAGGATGAGGCCGTAGTCCCGGCCCCAGGTGCCCATCGTCTGCATGGGGGAGAACACCACGTCCGGGCGCAGGGGGTTGATCTGCGCCGCGAGCAGCGGCTCACGCGGGGAGGTGGGTGCGGAGACGCGGTGCCAGTCCACCTCAGGCAGCATGGTGAGCTGCTCCTCGTCGGAGACGAGCGCGCTCACCTGGACCTCCGGATCCTCACGGGTGAGCCGCAGGAGCCCCGCGAGCACTCCGGCCCCGTACCGGGAGATGCCGTCGTGGCGGGGGGTGCGGGTGTAGCGCGCGTCGAAGAGGAGCCTCATGGCGCACCAGCCTAGTGGCGGGCTCCTGTCAGCCCCCTGAGGGCTCTGCGGGGAGCCGGCGGGCGAACGCGGAGATCGCCTCCGCCGTCTCCGCCGCTCGCTCGTAGTGGAGCAGGTGGCCCACGCCGTGCAGCTCCTCCACAGTCACCGTCAGGGAGGCTGCGCGGAGCGAGTCCGCGAAGGCGCGGGTGTCTGCGATCGGGGCGATGAGGTCAGCGTCACCTGCGACGAGCAGGACGGGGCGGGCGGCCTCGGCGAGACCGGGGGCGGCCTCGGCCACGGTGTGCCGGATGGAGATCTCATAGGCCTGTGCGAGCGAGTCCCGGTCCGCGTAGTCGGAGAAGTGCTGCGCGTGCTGGTCGTGGATGTAGGCGCGGAGGCGGCGGTCCCGGGTCGTCGCCATCACCTCGCTCATGGCCCGGACGATGAGTGGGTGGGAGAGCAGGGCCGCTCCCGCGCGCTCGGGCAGGCGGGAGCCGGCGGCGTAGTACAGGCGGGTAAGCCCGGTGAGGAACCGTGCGGAGCCCTCCAGCGCAGGTGTGACGATGGGGCTGAGCAGACCCAGGCCGGGGGAGATCCGCGGGTGTGCGGCGAAGGTGTGGGCGGCGAGGATCGATCCGAAGCTGTGACCCACGAGCAGCGGCGCCTGTCCCGTGTCCTGGGCGAGGGCCTCCGCGAGCGCGGCGATGTGGGCGGTGTAGGCGTCGAGGCTCAGCCCGTCCGGCGGCGGGGGAGTGCGACCGAATCCTGGCAGGTCCGGGACGTAGACGTCGTGCGCACGCAGCTCGTGGGCGATGAGCCCGAGGCCGTGGTGATCGCCGCGGAAGCCGTGGATGAGGAGGACGGGGCGAGTTGCGGAGGTCCCCGCACGTGCACGCGCGGGGTGGAAGTGGACGGCGGGAGCTGGGCCCGGGCCCAGCCAGGGGAAGTCCGTTCCGGCGGTGAGCGGGCGGGACGGGGGGAAGTGCATGCGGTCAGTCTAGTGAGGGTCCGGGCCGGCGGGAGCCCAGGCCGGCGACGGTCCTGCGAGCGCCCGGACCGCGGGCGCCCGGACTGTGAGCGAGGTTACCGTTCCGCGATTTGTCCCGTGCTCTGCGGTTCGCCTATTATGTAACTCGTTGCCGGGGCGACCTGGGAACGAGTACGGGGGTATGGCGCAGTTGGTAGCGCGTCTCCATGGCATGGAGAAGGTCAGGGGTTCGAATCCCCTTACCTCCACGTAAAGTTGAACGTTCGAACCTTGCCCCACATGATCGCGGGGCAAGGTTCTTTCGTTGTGTGGCCTGGGACTGGCGTCGAGGATCGTCTGGATCGCTTCGGTCGGTTGGAGGGTGGCGTCGTCCTCGTCATCGATGGTGATGCGGTCGAACAGTGCCCGATTGAGCATCCGTCGTTCCGCGGGTTCGGCTTTGGCGTAGACGTCGCCGATGTCGGTGAGGAGTTCGAGGATCGCGTCGAGGCCGACCTTGGCCTGGTCGTAGGTCGTGGCCAGGGTGTCGAGCCGGTTTGTGATGGCTTGGAGGCTGGCGCGGATGCGGTCTTGCTCGGTCTTGAGCAGGTCGACGGGGATGGCGTCGGCGTAGTGGGCTTGGAGGAGCTTGACCTGTTCGGCTTCGAGCTTCGCCTTCTGCCCGGCGAGGAGCTTCTTCTCATCGCTGGTGGACTCGGCGAGGGTGTCGAACACCTGCCCGAGCACTGACTCGATCTTCGCTGCTTCCTCCTTGGTGACGGAGACCTGCTTGTACTGGTTCTCGATGGACTGCTCGACGCGGTGGGTGAGGACGGCGGTGCGCTGGCAGGTGTTGCGCTTGAACCGGCGGCCAGTGCAGGTGAAGTAGTCGTAGGCGACGCCCTGGTGGTTGCGGGGCCGCTCGAACATGAGCCGTTTCCCGCAGCCGCAGTAGATCGAGCCTTTGAGGTAGTGGTCGTACTTCTGGGGCTTGTCGCCGACGACGTGATTCTGCCGCAGGATGGTCTGCACCTGCTCGAACGTCTCCGGCGTGACGAGCGGGTCATGGGTGCCGGGGTAGGTGATCTCGCGGAACGTGACGATGCCCTGGTAGTAGGGGTTCGTGAGGACTTTGTGCAGCGCGGTCGAGGTGAGCGGCTTCGCAGGGAACGACGGCGTGGGCCGGGTGGTGAGGCCGCGGGTCTCCAGCTCGCGGGCGAGCTTCGAGAGTGACCAATTGCCGGTGGCGTAGGCGGTGAACGCGAACCGGATCAGCTCGGCCCGGTCGGGGTCGAGTTCCACGTCGCGGACCTCGTGCCCGTTCGCGTCGGTGGTGCGGATGTTGAGGTAGCCGATGGGCGCCTTGTGCGGGGTGCCGCCGATCGTGGCTTTCTGCACGAGCCCCTTGGTGACCTCCTGCGCGAGGTTCAGGCTGTAGAACTCGGCGATCGAGGCCATGATGCCGTGCATCAGCATCCCGGACGGGGTCTCGTCGATGTTCTCCATGACGGACACGAGCGTGACCCCGGCCTGGCGGAGGGTGGCGTGGATGATCGCGTCATCGAGCCGGTTGCGGGCGATGCGGTCGACCTTGTTGATGATGCAGTACCGGACGGGGTGCTCGGCGAGGTAGTCCAGCATCTCCTGGAGCGCTTTGCGACGCGCTGTCTTCCCGGACTCGCCGGGCTCGATGAACTCCGCGACGATGACCGCGTTCAGCTGGTCGGCCTTGCGCTGCGCTGCTTCGCGCTGCGCGGGAATGGACAGGCCTTCTTCGAGACCGTTGCGGGTGGCCTGGTCCTTGGTGGAGACCCGCAGATACGAGATCGCGGGCACCTTCCCATCAGGAAGGGCCGTCTCCTCGTGGGAGGGTTTCGGGCCGATGGCGAGGGTGCGCAGGGCTCCGAGGTCGAGGCCGGCGGGGAGGTCGAGGAGCGTCATGGTCGTGACTGCCTTTCGGGCTCTCACCCAACCCCGAACAGTGGGGGTGGGTGCGGGCGCCGACTGGCGGTCACGACACAGATTGGAGGCCTGCCGAACCGCGTCGGGTTCGGGCGACAGATGGGTAAGCCGGTAGCGCCCTGGGGTGGACGTACAACAGGGATTCTACCGTTCGCTGCCCAGCAGCGCCCGGAGCTGGTCTCCGGCCTGACCGACCGGGCTTCCGGTGCCGGCCTCGCGCAGGGCGACGCGGATGAGGACTTCGGCGACCTTCTCGGTGTCGATCTGCTCCCGCCGGGTGAAGATGACCCGCAGCCGCCGATCCGATGATGGGCGTTGGGTCTTGCGCTGATAGTTCCGCACCATCACCGCTCACCCGCCTTCGGGGTCGGCACCCTCGTCGGGGTCGGCGTCGATGTCGAGGTCGGCGTCGTCGAGGCGGGCGAAGAAGGCGTCTTCGGCGGCTTTGCGGCGGGCGACCTGTTCGATCACGAAGGCCACGAAGTCCTCGCGCCGGTTCGTGATCGGGATGTCTTCGACCGGCGGGGCCGGGGGCTCGCCTGGCCAGGCGGTCTGCCGGTCGGGGCGGTCGCGATCCAGACGGGTGCCGGAGGCGGCGACCCAGTCCCGCAGCCGCTGCCGGGCGGCGGCGAAGTCGCGGTGCCACCCGACCGCGGCCGAGGCGTCCTGTTCCGGGTCGTACGTGGCGAGCCAGTGCAGATGCAACGCGGAAAGCTCCCACTTGAGCGCCGGATGCCGGTGCCACAACGGCGGGATCACCGAGGCGGGCAGCGCGTACTCTCTCCTGACCCACTCGACCCACCGGTTCAGGGCGAGCCATTCCTGCTCCAGATCGTGCGCGAGCAGCAGGTTCCAGTTCACCGGCCGCGGCGGCCCCGGCACATCATCATCGGGGCCGGTCGGACCGAAGTCCTCGTCCTCCCACTCCTCGGGTTCGGGGCGGTCGTGCGGGGTGGTGGTGTCGTTCATCGCGTCCGCGTCCGTTCACATGGCCCGTGCGGGCTGCTCGTGGGCGGGCTGTTCCTGCTCGGGCGGCTCGAACCCGCCCTGCCGCTGCGGCTGCTGCCGGTTCGGGGACTCCATCTGCGACAGCCGGCGCGGCGTGCCGATCTCGATGTTCATCCGGGCGGCGTCGTGGCCGAACC
The DNA here is from genome assembly GCF_039531405.1 of Brevibacterium salitolerans. Classification (NCBI taxonomy): domain Bacteria; kingdom Bacillati; phylum Actinomycetota; class Actinomycetes; order Micrococcales; family Brevibacteriaceae; genus Brevibacterium; species Brevibacterium salitolerans. The sequence continues at coordinate 288,758 of NZ_BAAAPZ010000002.1, forward strand.
GGTTCGCGATGAACTCCTTGCTCTCGACCCCGGTGTTCGGGTTCGTGCTGGTTTCGAGGCGGCCGTGCGCGAGGAACCAGTCCTGCTTGGACAGCATCTCGCCACCGCTCTTAGCGGCGCCGCGAAACGCGACGACATCGTGGAAGGTGGTCGGTAGCTTGGTGCGCGACCCGTCCGGGCCGTACTCGTAGTGCTCCTGCCCGGCTTTGAAGTATAGGCGCGGCTTGCCGTCGTGCCAGGTCAGCTGCGGTTCGGAGGCGACGAACCCGTAGAAGGCCTGCCCGATCTCCGGGTCTACGTCTGGTTTCTGCTCGCTCATCGTGTGCTCCTGCTCTGCTCATGCCGCCCGCTCGTCGTGGGGGCTGCTCGTGGCAGGCAGGTGCACTCGACCACCCCAGCCGCCGGCGTCGTCTACTCGCGGTGGGCGCCGTGCAGGAGCTGTTCGACCTCGGCTCGATCCGACTGGATCTGTTTGCCGTCGGGTCGGTCGGGCCAGGCCCGCAGGTCGGTGATGATCGGGGGCGCCGAGCGCAGCAGGGTGACGGCGGTGCCGAACGGCAGGCGTCGGATGTGATCGGGCGGGAGGATCGCGACCCGCCGCACCGAGCGTTGGTTGGAGCGGGAGCCGTGGTCGCCGACGGTGGTGGTGTCGGTGAGCTCGTCGCGTTCCCCGATCAGGGTCGAGAGGTCCTGGAGGTCGCGGCTGTTGGAGGCGCCGCCGAGGATGATTTTCACGATGGACGCGTCCCAGATCGCGCCGGCCTGGTGCTCGTTCCACTTGTCCCGCGCCTGCGCGAGGGACTGGAGTACGGCGAGGGTGGTGATGCCGGTGCCGCCGCCTTCGGCCATCAGTGTCGGCAGGCTGGGAAGGGGTGCGAGGTTCCCGATCTCATCCAGGCACAACAGCATCGGCGGGTCGAGTCTCGCGCCGGTGGAGCGGGCGGCCATGCGGCGGGCGGTCTCCACGAGGTCCTCGACCAGCGCGGCGACGAGCGCGGCACTGTTCCCGGCCCCGGCACCGGTGGCGAGGAGGAACAGAGTGCCCCGCTCACGGATGAATGCCTCGGGGTCGAACTCCTCACCCTCGGCGGGTGAGACGGCATCGAGCACCCGCGGGTCCGCCAGCGCCGCCAGGGAGAGGCTGACGCCCTGCCAGATCGAGTCGCGGGTGCGGGGGTCGGCGTCGATCATGGAGGCGAGCGAGTCGGCCCATCCGGTTGCGGCGTCGGGGTGGTTGGTGAGGATCGCGACCGCGTCCGCCGCGCTGGTGGGGTCGAGGGTCCACCGGAACAGCTCAGACGGTGACCGGCGGTCGAGGGCGGCGGCGTGCAGCAGCGCTTGCAGCGCGGCTTTGGTTTTGCCTTCCCAGAAGTCGCCGCCTTCGACCCTGCCCGCGGACAGGCCGGTGGCGGAGGCGAGGCCGGCGGCGCGGATCATCGCGGTCTGCGGGGACTCGCACCCGCGGATCGGTGACCACCGCATTTCCGCAGGCAGGCCCTCGGCGAGATGCTGGGGGTCGAACACCGCGACCGGGCCGATGCGTTTGCGGGCGCGGAGGCACGCAGTGACGTTATCCGGCCGGGTGCTGGTGGTGACGACGGCGCCGGGGGCGTCGAGGATCGCGGGGATGATCAGGTGCAGGCCTTTGCCGGAGCGGGGCGGGCCGATCAGCAGGATCGAGTCCTCCACGCTCGCCCACACCTCCTGCCGGTGCGCGGTGCCGAGCCGATACCCGACATCACCCGGCCGCGGGTTATCCAGGCTGGGGCGCAGGGTGCCGGCCCGCCGCATGAGCGCTTTCGCCGACGCAGCCGTCGCGACCTCGTGCCCGGTGGCGGTGCCCTCCTGCCGGTGCGGATCGCCCGCGGCCTGCCGGGTCAACCGTCGGATCAGGCTCCAGGCCCAGAGCCCTGCCGCGGTCAGGGCGGAGAGCATGAGGGCGGCGGTGATCCAGTAGACGACCGGGTTCAGGCCGTCGGCACCGAGCTGCCCACCCGGGTCCGCCGGGTCGAAGAACACCGCCACCCCACCCGTCGCCCCTGCCGTGGGTTGCGGGGTGCCGGTGAGGAACGCAGCGACGCTGCCCGCGGCACGGAGCACGAACGCGACCCAGAGCAGCCCGCCGATCGCGACGAGCAGGATGTTGGTGAGTTCGTCGCCCAGCGGCTGGCCGGGGCGGCCCTGCGGGCCGGTCACGCCAGGCCCCGTACGGCGATCGTGCCCGAGACCCGCCCGACCAGCACCACCTCGTCCGCCTTCGTCGCGGTGACGACCTGCGGGTCGATGAGTGCGCGGGCTCGGCCGTCGGGCGTCGCGTCGGTGTGGGCGACGATCAGGGCGACGGCGATGTCTTCGCCGGCGATGAACCCGTCACCGCCGTCGACCTCGATGGGGTCGACCCCGCGCCGCCGCTTGCTCGGCCTCTTGGTCCATTCCGGCTCCGGCTGCGAGTTGGTCTCGGGTTTCGGGGTGGGGCGTTTGGCGGCGGGGAGGATGTCAGTGAAGGTGCTGCCGTCCACCTCGTGCACGGTCACGCGCACCGGGATCGCCCGGTCGTGGGTGACGTGATCGATGATCTGCGCGAACATCGCCCGCCGCCACGCCCCCACATCCTCCGGCGCGGCGACCGGGTGGCGGTTGAGGGTCGCGGTGAGGGTGCCGTCCTCGCGCACGTCGAGCACGAGATGCGGCACCACCACCGGCGCGGAACTCGTCGAATCAGCAGGATCAGGGGTAAGTCTCATGCCCGCCAGGTGCACCCCGTCCCCCGGCGGTGGATGCGCATGTTCGCCGGAGACCGTCGAGAATTCCGACCGAAGCTCATCAATGCTGACGAACCGTCAGGAATCGTGAACAACGATCAGGAATCCCGCGAACGTTCACACTTTCGCGGCCGCGCGGGCGCTCGTGTCGAACAGCCGGTTTTCGGCGGGGTGGAGTTGGTGTTGGACGACGTAGGAGGAGCCCTTGATCTTCCACAGCCCCTGCCCGACCCCGAGGGTGGGCAGCAGGGACTGTTCGGTGCCGGTCAGCCCGAGCGCGGCGGAAGTGGGGCCGAGCTGATCGGATTCCTGCCGGTAGATGATCCGCGTCTCCGCGTTCGCCAACAACGAGTTGGCGAGGCCCCGCATCGCGGAGCCTTGGTCGCCGACGTTGTCGAGGTCGCTGACTTTGTGGAAGATCATCGCGTTCGCGATCCCATACGCCCGCGCCAGCCGCCAGTGCGCATCCATCCGCCTGAGCAGCGCGGGCTGGGACATGAGGCGCCAGGCTTCGTCGTAGATGCACCAGCGCTGTCCGCCGGCGGGATCGAGGAGGGCGGCTTCCATCCACGCGCTGGAGCAGGTCATGAGCGCGGAGATGAGGGTGGAGTTCTCGGTGACCTGGGACAGGTCGAGGGAGATCATCGGCAGCGACGGATCGAAGACCTCCGTCGAGGGTCCGTCGAACAGGCCGGCGAGGTCGCCGGCGACCAGGCGGCGCAGGGCGTGGCCGACCATCCGGCCGTCCTCCTTCAGGCGTCCGTCGCCGTCGTGGGCGGGGTTGAGGAGGTGGTCGACGATCATCGGCAGGATCGGCACCGCATTGCCGCGCATGGTGGCGGCCAGGGCGGTGTCGATTGCGGTGTGCTCCAACGGCGACATGGGCCGCGCCAGCACCGTCTCCGTGAGCGCCCCGATCAGGTCGCGACGGCGAGAGACGACGGTGGCGGTCCATTGCTCGTCGCTCATCCCGGCCGGACGGTAGCCCTCGTCGAGGGGGTTCAGGCGTGAGGGCAGGCCGTGGCCGAGCTTGATCGCCCGCCCTCCGACGGCCTCGGCGACGGCGGTGTGCTCGCCTTTCGGGTCGCCGGGGATGTAGACCCGTCTGCCGAACCCGAGCGAGCGCGTGTAGAGGGACTTGGCGAGCGAGGATTTGCCGGAGCCGACGATGCCGGCGACCACGACGTTCGGGGCGGTGATGACCCCGTTCGCATACAGCACCCACGGGTCGTAGACGAAGCTCCCGCCGGAGTAGAGGTCTTGGCCGATGAACACGCCCTGGGAGCCGAGGCCGCCTTCGGCGAGAAACGGATACGCCCCCGACAGCATCGCCGAGGTGTCCTGATGCCTGGGGAGGCGGAACCGGCCCGGCGTGCGCAGCGTCGCGGGGCCGGACTCACCGGCGGCGGGCAGATACCGAGTCGCCCGCCGCTCAGCCTGCTCGGCGGCCTTCCTCTCCCGCGCCTGAGTCCGCTCCTTCTGCCGCTGCTCGGCGACGAGCTCCGCGGCCGCCTGCCGGCGTTGCTTGCGTAGCCGGCGGCGCTCTTTCGCGGGTGCGACGAGGACGGCGGAGTGCAGCTTCTCGCGGTCGCCGCTCACCGGAACAGCCCCCTGTTCTCGGCGACCTCATCGATCACATCCGGCCGAAACCACGACGACGCCCTTGCCTGTCCGCGACGCCGCCCCCGCCGCGGCTCAGGCTTCGACAGGGGCGGTGTTGCGGTGCCGGAGGCGGGAGCGTCCGGGTTGGGGGCGTCGATACGGCGGGAGAGGCCGACGTAGTTCAGATCGGTGCTGTAGGTGAGGGCGTAGTCGCCGGAGGTGACGAGCCGGTCGGCGGCGCTCTGCGGGGCGGTGTCGTAGACGTACCCGTTCTCCATCGCATCACTGACCGTCTCCTCGCCGAAATCCCAGCCGGCGAGGTAGGCGATCGCGGCGTCAGTGCCCTGCCGGTCGATGATCTCCATCACCGGGTCGGCCTCCTCGCCTTGGAGGAACACGATGCTGACCCACCTGTGCTGCGGATCGTCGGGCTTCCACGCGATCTGCCCCGCCTTCCCGGACGCCTGATCGAGAGAAACTTCGGCCTGATCCAGGCGGGCGGACGCGGTGCGCAGCGCGTCGATCGTGTCGCTGATGAGCGTTCTTGTGGCGAGCGGATCACCGTGATCAGTCGTCGCCCGTGCCGCACTGCGGTGATGGTTCTGGGCGAGCTGATCGGTGACCTGAGCCAGATACCGGGTGCTGGCCAGCAGGTTCCCGATGACCTCATACATGGTGCGCGGGTCCTCAATGGCGGCCGTGGCGTGCGCGAGCCTGCGCAAGGCCTCGGCGGTCTCGCGGGCATCGGCGTGGAGGTCGTGGAACGTCGGCATGATGGCCTCTTCTCGCGTCAAGGGTAGGGCAAGGGCAGCGCCCCGACCCCGGAGGTGAAGGGGGTCGGGGCGCTGTGCCTGCCAGGTGCACCCACCCGCACACCGCCGCGGAGGGTGTTAGATGCGGCGGGCGATGGGCAGGGCGGCGGCGGTGAACGCGACCGCCTGCTGCCCGACCAGCCGCCTCGTTTCGCAGGAGGCTTGGATCGCTGCCTGCTCGATCGCCGCGACCGCGGTGTCGAGCTCCTCAACGGTGGGGGCGGTGACGGCGATGAGGCCGGTGTAGCGCAGCACCCCGTGCCCGGCGGTCAGGTCGGCTTCCTGGCGCAGCACGTCCTCGTACTCGGCGGTCTGGGAGGCGTCTTGGATCTGGCCGATCTTCGCCCGCTGGGCGCGGTCGCTGATGTATTCCACCTTCTTCTTGCGGATGTCGCGGACGGCCTGGTCGGTTCTGAGCGGGGTGCAGATCAGCGAGATCGACCGCTGTATCCCCGTCGACAACGTCACCGGGGCGAGGAACCCGGGATAGACCATCGCGCGGGGCCATTCGCTGATCCAGAGCACGGCGTGGTACCCGGAGTCGGTGCGCAGGCGCTCCCACGTCTCGGCGACCGCGACCGGGCCGGCGGCGGCGAGGTCCTGGCCGAGCTGGCCGTGGCGTTCCAGGGTCGGCCCGATCGCGGGATCGTAGGCGGTGCGCAGCATCACCGCCAGCTCACCCGTGGACAGCCAGCCGGAGGGGGTGAGGTCGGCGGCGCGGAGCGCGGAGTTGAGGGTGGTCATCTCCTGGCGGAGCACGTTCGCCGCACCTTTGAGGCCGCCGCCGGCGGTGCGGATCTGCCGGCCCGCCGCCTTCATATCCAACGACAGCGACAGCGTCGTGGCGTGGCGTTCCCCGGCAGGCCCGGCCCGGTCGATCAGCTCGCTATAGGTGGTCGAAGCCCAGGAGGTGTCGTGGGTGCCGTGTTCGGCCCACCATTCGGCGAGCCCCTGCCCGGAATCGGGCAGGGTGCGTTCCAGGACTTGGAGGGTGGCGACGCGGCCGGAGCGGCAGATCGTGGCGAGCACGCGGCCCCAGGCGGTGACGCGGCGGTGCTGCTCGGAGGGGTCCAGCAGCACGAACGCCGGATGCGTCACCGACACCACCACGGTCAGCGTGTTCGCGGTCGGGTCGTGGATCATCCCGGCCCCGGTCTCGGGGTGGGTGTACTCGCGCAGCCGGGCCATATCTCCCGGCAGGGCGAGCGTGCCCTCGGGTCTCGGGGCGACGATCCGGCGCCGGTAGGCGAGCTGTCCACCGGTGGTGCGCCAGGCCCACCAGGCGCAGACGGGTATCCATTCGACCAGGGCCCGGCCCCCGGTCTTCACCCAGGTCAGGGCGATCGCAACCGCCCAGATGGGGGCGGAGTAGGCGATGAGGATGCCGCCGCCGGCATACAGCGCTCCGATCAGGGAGGCGCCGCCGATGCCGAGGGCGATCATCTGCGACAGCGACAGGCCCAGGATGAGGCCGCGTCGGGTGAGGCGGGAGAACTTCACCGGCACCAGCTCGCCGGTAGTCGTGGTGGTGTCGTCGGTGCGGGGCATCGCCTACTCCTTCCCGCCGGCCGGGCCAGGGTCCGCCGGCGCGGGGGCGGCCGGTTCGGTCGGGGTGTTCGGCACCGGCGCCGACGGAGCCGGCAGCGCACCGCCGCCCGGGCCGCCGTCGCCGTTACTGTCGTTGGTGGTGTTGCCGGTGTTCTGGGCTCCCGCGGCGGCGGTGTCGGCCTGGGTGCCTACCTCGTGGCCGGCCTCGGGGCCGGCCTCGGCGGCTTCTTTGGCGACGATCACGCCGGCCACGACCGGGGCGGCAGGTCCGCTGCTCGCGGCGGTCTCCGTTCCCGCCTCGGCGGTCGCGGTCTCCGTGCCCGCGGTCTCGGTGCTGGCGGGCGGCTTCGTAGGCGGGCTCCCACCCCCATCACCGTCACCCCCGCCGTCTCCGCCGCTGGAGCCGTCGAGGATCTTCTTCGGGCCCTCGCCGCCCCGGGTGGGGACCGGGAGGGGCCGGTTCATGGCGTTCTTGGCGTCCTGTTCGGCGCCCATGGTGTTGTAGAGGTCGAAGCCCACGAAGCTCAGGAGTCGGTAGACCATGTAGGGGGCGAAGGCCGCGATGCCGAGCAGCACGATCCCGGCGATGGGCTCGGTCACCGCGGTTAGGCCGGCGTCGATGGGGGTCGCGACCTGCGTGATCGCGACCAGGAACACCACGACGAGCACCAGCTTCGAGACGATCAGGGCGATCAGGAACGTCACCCACTTCCCGATCCACCCCTTGGTCACATCCCACGACGCCCCCGACAACGCCAGCGGGGCCAGCACCACGGTGACGAGAATCAGCGCCTTGCGGATCAACAAGCTGAACCAGACGATGCCGATCGCGGCGATCATCAACCCGGCCAGGAAGATCGACACGATCGCGCCGACGCCGGGAGCCGTGATGTTCAGCCCCGCGAGGGCGCCAGCGAGCAGGAGGAGTTGGTTGCCCATCGACTCGGTGGTCTCCCCGGCGGCCTGGATGAGGCCAATGCAGAGCTGGTCGACGATCTCCAGCAGCACCGTCGTCAACGTGATGACCACGAAGCTGCCGAGGATCGACTTGCCCGCCCCGAGCGCGGCACGGGACAGGGCGCCCGGGTCGCGCTGGATCATCCCGGTGATCAGTTGCAGGAAGAAGAAGATCGCGATGATGAACAGGGCGATCCCGAAGACGATGTTGTAGACCGAGACGAACCCGTCCTGGTTCAGGTCGACCAGGGTGGTGGTGTCGAAGACGGTCCACATCGTCTCCATCAGCCAGGCCGCGGCCCCGGCCATCGAGGAGGCGAGCCAGTCGAACGGGGCGGCGATCAGGGACGCGGTGCCCTCACCGACGGCGTCGCACACGTTGGAGATGACGGGGATGTCGCACACGCTCACGGCGCACCCCTCCTTTCACACGCAGAAGAGAGGGGTTAGACCTGCTGGCCGACCGACCAGCCGAAGTTCACCAGCGCGACGGCGGCGCCGCAGATCACGGCCGCGCCGCAGGAGATCAGCAGCCCCGTCTTCCCCCGCCCGGCGAGGTGCGGGTTGGACGAGTTGGAGCCGTAGGCCCAGACGATCGCGGAGACGATCAGGGCCAGCACGCTGAGGATGAGGCCGACGGTCATCACGGCGCCGACGATGGTGCGCAGCTGCTCGATGCCCGGCAGTCCGCTGGAGTTGGGGTCGATGTCGATCACGATGTGCCCTTTCACGAGACGAGAGACAGTTCCGACCGCCAGGTGCACCACCCGCGCCCAGGGGCGCACGAAAGACCCGCCCCGAGGTGCCGAAGCACCCGAGGGGCGGGCCAGAGAAAACCGAAGACGGCCGCGGCGGGGTTAGAGCTGGTTGCCGATGGTGATGAGCCAGTTCAGCCAGGCGACGCCGGCGCCGGCGAGGATCGCGCCGGCGAAGGAGACGAACACGCCGGCCCGGCCACGGTGAGCGAGCTGGTAGTTGCCGTTGCTGGAGCCGATCGCCCAGCAGATGCCGGAGACGATGAGCATCAGCACCGCGACGATGAGCACGAACATCAACAGCGCGCCGGCGACCTCCCGCAGGTCCTCGATCCCCGACAGCCCCTCGAAATCCGGGAACACTCCCATCACGCCTCACCGGCTTTCACGGTGATGTGGAGGTGGTCGAAGTGCCCGCCGGTCACATCTGAGGGGTTGTGCATCTCGCCGCCGCTGTAGTCGCGCCAGCCCTCGCCGGCGCGGTTGACGTTCCAGATTTTGCCCTGCCAGATCAGGTATTCGACGTCGAGGGTCTCGGCGTGCTCTTGGAGCCAGTCGGTGACCTGCCACCCGTACTCGAGCTGGGCCGGGGTCGGGTACTGGCCGATCGCGTTCCCGAACGCCACATCACAGGCTCTGCCGATCGGGTGCTCGGACTTGCTGCCGGGGCGGGGCGAGTAGCACGCCCACGTCGACTCCGGGAACGCGGCGAGGGTCTGTTCGTAGACGCTGCGCATCCGCACCGTGATCTGCCCATCCGTGGTGGGGTCGTCCACCAGCTCGTCCGGGTCACCGTCGACCGGGGCCGGATCACCCGGCGTGCCCTGCTCGGTGTCGCAGTCCTCGTGCTGTCCGGGCGGGGTGACGTCGGACTCGTCGAGGTCGGCGGCGTCATGGTCGTTGAGCCACTTCGCGGGATCGATGTACTCGCCGTCGGTGCCGCCGTCGCGGACCTCGAAATGCAGATGCGGCCCCGTCGACATCCCCGAGCTGCCGACGTCGGCGATGTGCTGCCCCGCCCGCACCGTGTCACCCGGCGCGACGTGGATGCCGTCCTCCCAGGAATGCGCGTACGCGGTCGCCATGGTCTTCCCGTCGATGCGGTGCTCGATGACGACGAGACCCCCGTAGCCGCCGGAGAACTCCGAGACCGTCACGGTGCCGTCCGCGGCCGCGAGGATCGGGGTGCCGTCCGGGGCGGAGAAATCGTTGCCGGTGTGGAAGGACTGCTCCCCGGTGATCGGATGCGTCCTCGGCCCGAACGGGCTGGTCGGCACCCACGTGCCCTCCGGGAGCGGGAACACCACCCGCGCAGACTCGACCGGCTCCGCACCCACCAGGACCGGGGCACGTGCGGGGCCGGGATCGCCGCTGGCGCTGCCGCTGCCGGTGAGGGCGGCGAGGATGTCTTCGGCGACGGGCTCGTAGTTGTCGTACCGGTCCGGGAACGCGCTGACTTCCACGGCTTGGGCGGCCTCGCCCTTGCCCATCTGCTCCCAGCCGGGAATGTCCAGCAGCCCCCTGGGTGAGCCGGTGTTGGGGCCGCCCGGGCCACCATAGAACGCGGCGGCCTGATAGTCGGGGTCCATGAGCTCGGCGACGGTGCCCCACCCGGAGGCCGGCCGCATCTGAAACAAACCGAGGGAGTCGTGATCCGAGCCGTCGCCGTCGTTCGGGTACTCGCCGCTCTCCGGATACGCGGAGGTGTTGGCGAGCATCCGCATCCGCGACTCGGTCAGCGCCGCCATCAACGCGATCACGATCCCATCCCGGCCGACCCCGTCGGTGGCGTTGCCGGTCTCGATGATCGTGGCGGCGTGGGTGAGCTCGGCCTTGCCGAGGACGATCTGTTCCCCGTCGCGGGTGGTCGAGGTCAGGTCGTCCGGCACGTCGCCGACCTGCACGCTGCCGCCGGGGGCGGCGCAGGAGGCGGCGGAGGGGTTGACGAGCAGCCCGACCGAGACGAGGACGACCATCGGGCCGAGCAGGACGAGGGCAGCGAGCCCCGCGATCGCTTTGCGCAGCATCAGAGTCTCCTCATGTCAGCGCAGGGGCTGGTCGAGGACGGACAGGCGCAGCAGATAGCACGGGTCGCCACCCGGCGGGCAGGTCAGGAAGATCGTGAACGCCACCTCATGCGCACTCGACGTCGCCTCGTCATTCCAGATGCCCTGCCGGTGGCGAACACCCTCGATCGTGTATGCCGTCGTGCCGGGCGCCAGCTGCCCCGGCTGCGCCTGCGATTCGGCCTCCGCCCACGCCTCCGGCACGAACACGTTGGTGATCTCCAGGTGCTGGGTGGTGGAGTATGTGCGCAGCTCGACCCAGGTGTCGCGGTTCGGGAGGTAGCCGGCGATATCCGAGGCAAGACCCGCCTGCTCGATCCCCGAGGGATCGGCAACCTTCAGGAGCACGCTCGTGTAATCCAGCGGCATCAGCCCGCTGGTCGTATCCCACCCGAACAGCGCCTCGGCAACGTGCCGGGCGAACGCCTCCGCGTCGTCGGTCTCGGGGATCGGCGCCAGCTCCCGCGGCCCCCGGTCCGTCGTGCCCGGTGCGGTCGGTGACGGGCGCGCGGGCGGCGGGTCGCTGGTGGTGCGGGGGCCGGAGACCAGGCCGTAGACCCCGACGCCGACCAGCAGCAGCACGACGACCGCGGCCGAGATCAGCACGACCAGCCGGCGGCGGGAACGAGAAGCATCTGTCGAGTTCATGCCCACCAGGTGCGCCCCGACGTACATCCGCCCCGGCACCCACGCAGGGATCCGGGGCGGCGAAACGAGAGAGGTCAGAGGGCGCGAAGATGCCGCACGCCACCCTCACCCTCTTCACGGTCTTCGTCGTTGGTCTTGCGGTCGCGTGCGGCGCGGAGGGCGGTGGCGAAGCGGGCGGTGCCGTCGGCGATCGTCAGGAACATCTCGATCTGCTCCTCGGTGAGCTCGCCGGCGAGCACGGCCGGGTCGTAATGCGTCCACCAGTCGGCCAGTTCGCCCCAGATCACGACGAACGAGCGGGCCGTCCACACCGTGAGGCCCGCCGGCGCGGGAACGGCCGTCTTCTTCGTGCGGCGGGGCCGGTTCTTGGCGCGGGTGACCGCTTCCTGCGCGAGCCGGTCCAGCTCCGCATCCCGGCTCCGGGCGGGATCGTCGATGAGGGCGCGGACCTCCTCGAAGATCGGATGCACCGGCGCCCCCGCCTCGATCCGCGCCAACGCATCCAACACGACCGCGCGGGTGTCGTCGGGTAGGTCGTCACGTTCGGCCGCCTGCTGGATCGCCTCGATCTTGTCCAACGTCCGATACGACGCCGCTCCCGGGATCATCGCCGCCGCCTGCTGACGCGCCTCACCCGCCGGAGCCGGTGACGGTGCCGGAAATTTTCCGCCACCGTGCTCCCCACCCTCGCCGTTCTCGGACGGTTGGTAGTCGCTGCTGAACCGGGATGCTTCCTGACGACGGGCGGCGTCCTCGGCCAACAGCTCCTTGAGCTCCCGGTACAGGCTCGCTGCTTCCAGTGGGGTGAGGTCCTTGTGCAGGAGGTTGTCGTCCTGCTCGGCGAGGAGATGCCCGAGCCGGTCGGAGATCCCTTGCCGCACCCACACGTTCACGGTGCGCCAGCCGAGCTGCTGGATCGCGGCGAGCCGGCGCCTACCGCACACCAGCACCCCGTCCGGGGTGATCGTCGGGGGCTGGAGCAGCCCGTCGCGAGCGATGGACGCGGCCAGGGCATCGATGTCGCCCAGGTCGGTGCGGTGCCGGTTCCCGACCCGGATCGACGACACCGCCCGCTCCAGCTCGATACTCATCGCCGACCCCCGTTCCGGGGTGCCGCCAGTGACACGGTGAGCACGAGGTCGTCGTCGTGCAGCAGCACCGGCAGCGTCTCACCGATCAACAACCTGAGCAGGATGCCCCGCCCCGCCGAGGTCGCGGCGACCCCGGGTGCGGGGTTGCCGAGCAGTGCCCGCAGCAGCGCCGTCCACGACGAGCCGGGCAGGTCCAGCAGGGCACGGGAGTGCTTGTCGCGGCGCAGCACCTCGAACGCAGACTGCCGCGATCCCGCACGGGCGAGGGCGTGGCAGACATGCTCTACCGCAGCGCGGGCCGTCTGGGCCGGCCAGCCGAGGACGGTGACGAACGCGATCGCGTCCTCCACCGCACCAGACGCCGACGTGACCACCCCGGCCGGCTCCACCACCTCCCTCACACTCCCGTTCTCGTCGTGTTCGTCGTCGGGGTGGGGGTCGGTGATGTGGAACGCGGGATGGTAGTCATCCAGCGGGTTCTCCCGGTCGGAGAGACGTTCGGCGTCGTGGAAGACCGAGTAGTGCGGGCGGCGCGCCTGATGCGTCGAGCACAGCAGGCCTTGGGCGCGCTCCTCGGCGATGCAGGTGATCCGCACCGCGTGGGTGACCACGCCCCACGGGTCATCGGCCTCGCGCGCGGAACGGGTGCGCATCACATCGAACGCGGCACCCGCCGCCTCCCACGGATCAAGGCCATGCTTACGCGCCAGAGCGGCATACTTGTCGGCCGCGTAGGCCATCAGCTTCGCGGCGGTCGGATCGGTGCGCCACGCGCCCGGCCCTTCCGCGTGCAGCCGGGCCAGCAGGGCGCGCAGGCCCTCGCCGATCGTGTAGTCCTCGCCGCCTCCCGGGGCGGCAGCCGTCGTTGTATGCGGAATCATCTCGGCACCTCCTGCCAGGCAGGTGCACGCCGACTCCCACGAGCAGCCGGGCGGTCAGGGAAAGAACGTCGGATCGTAGACATGACGGCTCACCCCGGTCAGACCCGGCGCCTCGGGCGCGGGCTCGTCGCGGCCGAATGCCGAGACCGGCGGCAGCCGCCTCGCACCCGCGGCGAGCTGCCGACCTACATACTTGGCGCTGACCGCAATGCCGTGCCAGGTCCCACGAGCGAGCTTGGCGTTCAGGTCGAGGCCTCGCCGCGACACGTAGCCGCTGCCACGGGCGATCAGATCGGAGGCGCGCACCCAGTCCACCCCGCGCGTCGGCTTCTCCACGTCCACGCCCTCCGCGCTTTGCTTCTCGCGGTCGACGTCGGCGGCCTGGATCGCCTCGGGCGCCACCCCCGCCGACGGGTCACGCCGCTCCGGCCCTGCTGCCTCGGATGGTGGCGGCTGCTCGGGCGACTGCTGGTCGTGCGGGTGCTGTTCGGTCTTCATGACGGTTCCTCCTCGGAATGTTCAGGTGGGGTGCCGGCCTCCTGCGGGCCGGACGACTCAGACACCTCGGCCTCGGGCTGTCGGGGAAACCAGCGGCCCACGGTCGAGGGGTGCACAGCGAGTTCGCGGGCGATCTGCTTGTTCGACCAGCCCGCCTCCCGCAGCCGCGCCGCCCGCGCCCGCCGACCAGAACCAGCCACCGTCGGAGCCGACTCGCTGGCCTCGGGCGTCACGCGCGCGGTCGGCTCTACTTCGTCCTCGTCCTCGTGCGGCGGTGAGGGATCGTCGGGCTCCGGCGCCGAGCGCGGGGACGGGTTCTCGGGCGCGGTGCCTGCCGCCGGCAGAGCCGGCGGAGGTACCTCCGTCTGAGGCGGTGTGGTCGTGTCGCGGGTGGAGCGGATGAGCACGACGGTCAGATGGGTGGAGGCCAGCAGCACCAGTGGCGGGACGGCGGCGACGGTCGCGGCGAGCAGGCCCGGCACGGACGCCTCGGCGGTGACCAGGGCGTGAGCGGCGTTAGCGGTCACCGACATCAGCGCACCCGCGATCAGCAGCGCCCACGGATACCAGGCCGCCCGGCGCCCATCGAGAGCGACCACGGCGACGGTTGCGACCACGATCAGCCCATCGACCAGCAGCGGCCAGATCCACGCCTGCCCAGCCCCGATCCCCGAGCGCACGGCGAGGTCGGCCAGTGCCGTGAACGACAGCCAGAACGCGCCGGCACCGATGAGCACAGTGCCCGACGCGGCCGTGACCACCACCCACCCGCGCCGCCGATTCATCACAGCCCCCTCACAGGCGCGAGCCGCTGCTTCGGGGCCGCGTCACGCGCTGGGTTGGGGCGGGACACCCTCGCCTCACCAGCTGTGGGCGGGGTGCCGTGGATGCGCTTGTAGCCGGAGGTGACGGTGCGGGTGATCTCCCGCGGCCCGAAGTCGGGCTGCTCGACCGTGAGCATCGCGTCCAGCGCCTCCCGATACGGCACGCCTTCCTCGGCGAGGACGCAGGAGGCCCAGAACAGCTTCCGGTTCCGGTCGGTGCGCTCTCCGCCCAGCCAGTTCGCAAGCTTCTGCGGATCAGTCCGCCCCTGCCCGTGCGCATGGGTTGGGAATCGGCGCGGCGGGCGGGGCGGTTCGAGGAAGCCCCGTAGCCGGCCTGCGTCCAGTGGGTGTGCGGGGTCGGTGCCGAGCTCGGTGATCCGGTAGGGCACGGTCTCGCCGTCGATCACGCGCAGCGAGGGTGGGGCGACGATGTAGCCGCCGTCGCCGCGGAAGTCGATCCCCGCATCTCCGGCCTGCCACGACCGCTGCTCAATCTCTTCGGCGGCTGGGTAGTAGAGGTGCAGGCCGCCCGTGGGCGAGCGCACCAGAAACTCCCAACCGGTCACGAGGCCGTTCCGGTCTGCACGGTTCAGGGCGTCGTAGCCGTTCGTGCCGTGCACGTCCACATCCACCACAACCAGGCCCGAGACGGCGCCGGTGGGTATCCCGATGTTCGCGTGCGGGGCACGGCGCCACCACGCCTCGACCTGGCGCAGGTTCGTCGTCGCATCCCGGAACCCACGGCCGTTGCGGATCAGCGGCACCTTGTCGCGCGGCGCAACCGGGAACACCGGCACCATCGCGGCAGCGAGAGAGCGGGCCGCGTGCGGGAGTGGCTGCCCGGTGGCGTTGAGGAAGATCGCCGACAGGTCGCGGGCCGTCATCACAGCCCCCGCTCTGGTGTCGCGAGCTCAGGATGAGGCTCCTCGGCCTCCCGCGCCGGCGTCTTACGGCTCCGGTCGCGCTCCGGGGTCTGCCGCTCGGATGTCTCCTGTGTACGGCCGGGCGGGACGCCGTTGCTCGCCTGCTCGGTATCGAGCCGGTCGAGCACATCGAGGGCGGTCTTCCGTATCCGCTCGCCGGCCGCCTGGACGATCTCGACGGGGTTCTTCCCGTCGACGTTCGCGGCCCAGCCCGCGACGTATGGGATCGTGTAGTCCGTGGTGTCCATTCCGTGGGCAGCGCCGATCATCAGCGCCACCGACTCGGCCTCGACCTCGCCGATCCCGCGATGCTGGCGGGCGGCCTCCTGGGCTGGGCCGTGCATGAGGACGTGGGCGAGCTCGTGGGCAAGGGTCTTCACCTGGGCGGCGTCGTCCATGTTCGTGCGGACTGCGACCTGCCGGGTCTCGTAGTTCGTGAGACCGTTGGCGCCGTGGATCATGCCCTCGTGCGACACCCACAGCAGCTCGAACCCCTCCGCATGCACCCGCCGGGCCAGGCCGTCACGAAGCCCGGCCGGTGTCTCGCCTTTGAGGATCTGAGGTTCGGGCCGCTCGGGGATCGGCTCGCCGCTGGTCTGGGAGACATCCCAGACGTAGGTCGGGCGCACCCCGGCCATCTTCGAACGCACCGTCTCGCCTGGCTTCGGCTTCTCGCCACGCTTCAGGCGCCGCCACGATGCGGGATCGGAGGGGCTGGCGGAGGCGAATTTGCCGGTGACCGGGGCGAGAATCTGGTACCCGGTCTGGCCTTTCTCGACCTGGCGGCCGAGCTGCTGCCACTGTTTGTACCCGGCGACATAGGTCGGGAACGGCGAGGGTACCCGGCCCTGCTCGAACGCCGTCTGGTGCTGAGTCCATATCAGCAGGACGTTGTTGAACGATCGAGACCGGAACCGCGCCGCGAACCGCAGCGCCTCCGCCCAGTCGTCGCCCGCGACCAGGTGCTCAACCGCGCCCGTGAGCCTCTCTTGCAGTTCCTCGAGCTTCGCCTGCCGCGCTGCTCTCGCCTCCTCGTTCGTCGCCATGACACACACCTCCTCCCGGCGAGGCCCGCGGCGTGAATCGCAGGCCCTTGCGACCATGAGGTACGCCGGGAAGAACATGAGAACGAGACAGGCGCCGGATGGAGACGGTGACCGTCAAGCTCCGCGATGAACCCGACGAGTCACAACCGGACTACCGGATGAGACGGTCGATCGGGCGGCGTAGGCGCCATCCTGCGGATATCAACCTGAAGGATGCGTAGATCAACCGGCTCGTCGTTTCCCGGCACGCGTCGCAATCGTGGCTCGATACTGGCTCGGGGGCGCCCCGATAGCTCGCCGGAACTGGCGGGCTGCGAAGTCAGCATCCCGCCAACCGACCTCCTTCGCGATGGTCCCGAGCGGTGTGTCCGTGTTCCGCAGGAGGAGCGCCATCCGTTCGACGCGGAGCATCGTGAGGTACGCGATCGGAGACTTTCCGAATGCCGCGGTGAACACGCGCCCGAGCTGCGACGGAGACAAGTGCGCTTGTGCCGAGAGCTCCGCCAGCGTCCACCGATGGGCGATATCGGCTCGCATCAGGGCCGCAGCCCGATGAGCCTCGCGACGCAACGCAGTGTAGGGACGGTGGCGAGGGGCGGCAGGGTGAGATGTTCTGCGCGACGAAGCCGTCTGTACACCGGTCGAGCCCAGGTATGGGACGATCACGTCCAAGATGTCAGACAGCCGCGCTTGAGTCCGATGAAATGTCCCAGGTCCGGGGTTCTCGATGCTGAACCTGCTGAGTTCATCGAGCCAAGGCCCGAGGATCTCGGCGTGTTTCTCCCCAAGCCGGAGAAGCTGCGTCGACTCGGAGCAGCGGGACGCGAAGAGCTGTTTTGCATCGAAGCGATCGCACATGTAGTGCGCGTACTTCCAGAACGTCATGTCAACCAGGTAGTCCTGATCGATATACACGGTGGTCGTTCTGACTGTGCCCGCAGGTTCCATCCCACAGAGCATGTGCGGGGCCAGTACGATCACGTCGCCGATGTTGATGTGATGGCGGCCGAAGTCACCGAACACGACCGCCGATCCATCGCGGACAACGATCAACTGCACGCAATCAAATGCCGCTGGCGACGATGCGGCGCGATCAGAGCGGGTGCGCGCCATGACAGGCACGTACTTTTTGACGGCACATGCTCCAAAGGGCGACTCTCTCCGGTCAACGCGTGCCACCGCAGCTGGGGAACCTTACGAACAACCGGCAGAACCCCGGCATTCGCTGCGCCGTGAACGTGACGACGAGAGTGATCTGCGACGAGCCGACTGTCTCTAAACGGGGCAGCTCTGGTGGAGGGTATCGCGTAACCTCGCGCCCCCTGTTCGACACGACATCTCGTGTACGAAATGGGCAGACTATAGGCGCCATACGTCGCCTAGAACGATTGCATGTGCGGGGACGACGCGGTTCCTCGCCGACGCGACGCGCGAAGCTGAAGCGGCAGGAGCAGTACGCGCTCGCCGAGCCGGGTTGCTGCCGGGTTGCCTCCTCCGCACCATGACCATATTATTATCGAGTATGCAACCAATCGCAAGAGAGAGAAGGATGGTGGTGGTCCGCTCCTATCGTCGCTGCCAGCGGCGATCGCCTCCCGCCGACACTGCCCGCTCCGCGCATGGCCCTGCATCCGGGCGCGGGTCCCGCGTTAGCCCAGGGCTAGACACGAAGGAGTAGTCGGTTGGACCTACAGTCAGTCGCGGGGTTCGCTCTGATGTCGTTCGCGTTGATCGTGATCCCGGGACCGAGCGTGCTGTTCGTAATCGGGCGTTCGTTGGCTCTCGGTAAGCGCGGCGGCTTGCTGAGCGTGCTCGGCAACGAACTTGGAGGGATCCCCCTGGTGCTGCTGGTCGCCGCCGGCGTGGGCAATCTCGTCGCTTACTCGGCTCCGGCGTTCCTCGCCGTCAAGCTGTTGGGCGCCGGGTATCTCGTCTACCTGGGAGTTCAGGCGATCCGTCAAAGGAAGATGGGTCTGACGCTGGGTGCTACCGAGGTCGACCGTCATGTCTCGTCCTGGCGCACTCTGCTGCAGGGGATCGTCGTGGGCGTGACCAACCCCAAGACGATCGTGTTCTTCGTCGCCGTCCTTCCGCAGTTCGTGAATCGGGGCACCGGAGGCGTGCCGATCCAGATGATGATCCTGGGCCTCGTGTTCACTGTGATCGCGTTCTGCTGCGACGCGTGCTGGGTGCTGATCGCCTCGGCGGCTCGGCGCTGGCTCGCCACCTCACCGCGACGTATGGCCACCATGCGCGGCGTCGGCGGCGGTGTGCTCATCGGCATGGGGGCCACACTGGCGCTCACGCCCGCCAAGAGCTGAAGGGGTGCAGATGCGATGCGAACTCCACGT
This sequence comes from Brevibacterium salitolerans, assembly GCF_039531405.1. Taxonomy (NCBI): domain Bacteria; kingdom Bacillati; phylum Actinomycetota; class Actinomycetes; order Micrococcales; family Brevibacteriaceae; genus Brevibacterium; species Brevibacterium salitolerans. Next base: position 307,522 of record NZ_BAAAPZ010000002.1, read on the forward strand.
CAGTGCGAGCCGAACGAGCGTCGCCCAGCCTGTCAGCGATAGTCACAACACCTCACGTACCCATATTTGACCTAAGGCAGTTTTCATGCTTGACGCATCGTTACTCCCACTCGAAAGTCAGAGCGTACGACTGCGTGCGATTGAGTCCGATGACGCCATTGCCTTCGCTGAAGGCGCCGCCGATCCAGCCGTGCGCAAGTACGGGCACCTTCCGGAATCGGAATACACGCCCACGTCGGTCAAGAAGATGATCGTACGGGAGGCGGTTCCCGGCCTGACTCGCGGCGATCTGGGAGTTCTTGCAATCGCAGACAGCTTTACTGACGCATTTGCAGGCAGTCTCGTTATCTTTAATGTCACCGAACTGTTGGGGGAAGTCGGCTTTTGGATTCACCCTGCCTACCGTGGGTCAGGGTTGAGCATTGCCGCCCTGAATCTCGCCGTCCGATTCGCCCGAGAAAGTGGACTGCAGGAACTTACCGCTCGAACCGTGCCAGAGAACTCGGCGTCACAACGTGCCCTCGTCAGAGCCGGATTCATCTTCCGAAGGCGAGGGGTTGGAGTTGCACCCTCCGGAAATGCCTCCGAATTTCTGAGCTACTTCCGCGCCCTTGGCTAGTAGGTTGTTGTCCGAGCGCTTACGCGTGATCTTGTCGGTACCCTGCTCGCATGCTGGACCAGCTAAAGAGTGAACTTACTGCCTCCATCTGACGATGAAGTCCGCGCTCACACTCACCAAGAGCTGAAAGTTGCGCTCCAGGGAGAGCGAATTCTAATCCTCGTAGTGCGATCCGAACGAGCGTCAGCGCTCTCAACGTTCACTGCCCTTTCGCCCGAAGCGTGCGAGCAGGTGCCACGCGTACTTCACGGTCTGCGGATCCTGCTTGCCGCTGCGTGCGGCCTCAGCAAGGCGATCGGGCGTCAACGTGCGCGCCAGGCTCTGGGTGAGCCGTACTGGCTCCTCGCCTCGGTAGTCTCGGTCCAACCAAGCGGTGTCGACGCGGAATCCGTGATGGAACTCGATAGGGCAGCCGAGCTGCTCTGCGTACTCGCGAACGACTCCGTCGCGATGGCAGAGGTCGAGTACGAGCGCCTCGACATGCGTGGCGAAGAACACGGGCCTGTGGACGTGGGCTTCGATGTAGTCATCGAGATAGTCCTGACCTCCCTGGTCGGCGAGTTGCACGAGCCGTGGCAGTTCGGCCTCCCCGCCCACTTCGGTGGGGTCGTGGACGCTGTCGGGGAAGCAGAAGGTCGACCAGGCTGCCGTTTCTGGCGTGAGGCGGAAATATGCGGACCCGAACCTCGGCGAACCGCCATAGAGGTCTCCCCTCCTGTTCCAGGCACCGTAGACCGGCCGCGTGTGAGCGGGGAGGCTGTCGTATTGCCCCGCGAAGAGCCGGCTCTCCCACCGGAATCGATCACCACCCGGATGCGCGGTCAACCCACCGTTGCTTGTACCGGTCTCGAACTGCGACCGATACCTGCCATCGTGCACCATCGACTCGATGACCAGACCGTCGCGATACGGCCAGTCGGGATGGAACTGCAACGTCACGCGGGCCACTCGTCGGGCGAGACCGCCCGGGGCGCTGCCAGGATCCGCGTCGGGCGTGGTCATGCATCTTCCTTGCTTCGATTGGGTCGACTCGCTAATATTATCGACTATGCAACTAATCGCTAGTCTGCGAACCGTGGGAACATGATGGCAAACCGCGAAACTCGTGACCCCGTAGCCGGCCAGTCTGGCTCATCTGTCCGTCGTATGGCGGCCCAAGCGTCGACGCTCGAACTGATCCTGCACCCGCTGAGGTTGCGGATTCTGCAAGCGATGACAGGACGGACCATGACCACCGCGGAGCTTGCCGGACTCTTCGAAGATGTCGCTGCTGCAACTGTCTATCGGCATGTCAACACCCTCCTGGATGCCGGGGTGTTGACGATCGTGTCCGAACGACGGGTGCGTGGGGCGGTGGAGCGCACGCTCGCGCTCGTCGAAGATGCGGCACAGATGAACGCCGAGGACGCCGCGCAGATGTCCGAGGAGCAGCATCGGCAGGCGTTCACCGTGTTCCTTGCTCATCAGGCGGCCGAGTTCGACCGTTTCATCGCACGCGACGATGAAGCGGCGATGCCGCTGTTCGGTTACGGGCAAACCATCCTGCACCTGACTGAAGACGATCTCGGCGACGTCCAGGAGCAGCTCAGGACCGTTCTCGAACCCTATCTCCGCTCGCGCGGCGGTCTTGACGAACATAGAGTCAGCCTGGCGACGCTCCTTATCCCGGAAAGTACAAGCCAGGACGACTGACGCACCACGGTTGCCGCCATGAGAATGGCGACTACCCGAGATGAAGAGGAGCCACTCGATATGCCTCTGGAACAGCTCATGTCTCTGGGCTCGGCCCGTCCGATCGTCCGGTGGGGCGAAGACGATGTGCTACATCGGCCGGCCAGACGGGTCACAGACTTCGGCCCCGATCTGTGGAACCTGCTCTGCGACATGTTCGCCACGAACACCGCCGCGGACGGCGCCGGTCTGGCTGCACCGCAGATCGGCGTGGACCTTGCCGTGTTCGTCTACGAATGCCACGACGCCTTTGGCCGTGAGCGCCGGGGCCTCGTCTGCAACCCCACGATCGCGCTCGCCGCAGAGCCGGAAGAAGAAATCCTTGGAGAGGGGTGCCTCTCGCTTCCCGGCGCATACCTGCCGGTCTCTCGCCCCGGTTTTGCCGTATGCCACGGCTATAACCAGTTCGGTGAGCCCATCAAGGTCGCCGGAACCGGAACCCTCGCACGGTGCCTGCAGCACGAGACCGACCACATCAATGGCATCGTGATGGAAGACCATCTCACGCCGGCTGAGCGCCGCGACATCCACCGCCAGCATAAGAAGATCGCCAAGCGATACCCCCGCACCTGGCCCGCGTAGGCCATCTCCTCGTACCCGCTGCGAGGCGCTCGGCAAGCATCGGGTCTCGCCGGGCGTCGTCCATGCGGCAGTCCTTACAGCCGGAAGTCCCGCAGACTCCGATTCGAGGCCACGAGAAGCGATGCTGGGAGCGCGAGCGCACCGAACGCCCCGATGACGGCCCCCATGCCGAAAGCCTCCCCGGCGAATCCGACCAGCGGCGCCACGACGAGCTGCGGAGCTTGCTGTACAAACAGCAGCAGACTCTGAAACCGCGACAACATAGTGGCCGGTGCCAGGAGCAGGTATGTCGGGAACGCGTGAGCAGTGAACAGGACGACGCCCGCGCCGACGAGGACCGTGGACGACACCGCGACCTCCAACCTCGGTGCGATCGCGAGCAGACCGAGGCCCAAGGCGATGATGATCGGGCCGACGAACATGGGCTTCCAGGCGTTGGTCAGCGTTCCCTTCCAACCGAACCACGCCGTGCAGACGAGCCCGCCTGCGATCCACCCGGCCTCGATCAGACCCGCCTCGCCCGCCGACCATCCTCGCTCCCGCGCGGCGAGAGGGATGCCGAGGGCGACGACGGGGATGACCGCACCCGCAATGATCGCCACTGACGCGAGAAGCGCCGGAACGTCCTTTCTCGATCGCACGGCGCTCATCGCATCGAGAATGCCGCGGACGCCGAGTCGAACATCTGACGGCTGAACCCGACGGGGGACGCGGATCAACAGAAGGACGCACAGCATCACCGCTGCACCCGCAGCCCCGATCCAGGCCACTCCGGCAAGCGTCAGCATGCCGATCAGGAATCCGCCGAGCGGCGGGCCTATGGTGCGCGCCAGCTGACCTGCCATTCCCACGCGAGCCATCGCCGTGCCCAGCTCACGGTCAGCGACGAACAGCCGCGCGAACACGGCAGAGGCTGGGCGGAAGAAAGCGGACGCGGTTCCCATCGATGCCGCGATGACGAACAGCAACGCAGGAGACGTTCCGCTGCTCCACGCCACGGCCGCCAGGATCGCGGAAATGGCGACCAGCCCCAGGCTGCTGACGATCATCGTTCTGCGCGGTCCGACTCGATCGGCGAGCAATCCGCCCAGCAGCCCGAGCACCACGGCCGGAGCCACAGTCAGCGTGAGCACCGCGGATGCAGTGTCAGGGCCATAGGCCGACGCCGTCCACGTCATCGCGAACGCGAGAACCGCCAACCCGAGTTCTAGCCCGAAGGATGCGGCGAGCCAGGCTTGCAGGCTTTTCGGATAGCCGTTCGTCATGTCGATGCCCATGGAGGGCTCGGTACTCGTGACTCGTCAGTGTGTTGCAGCATCGGGCGCTTCCATGCGGCTCGCCGGCCCATCGTCCGGTATCAGCACCATTCCCAGAGTCGTTCGTGCCTCTCGCCCGGTTCGCGGTCGAAGGTGAGGTCTCAGAAGCTCACGGAGGCATTCCCGAATGTGCCGAAGGTCCTCATCGGTGACGTACAGCAAGGTCTGGCTGTAACCGAAGTCCGGTGTAACGGACCCCTTCGTGGATTCGATAAGGCGGTCGAACTCGGAGGCTAAACGCGCAAGGAACACCACGAACGCCCGCTGGCTCTCGTGAGTGGGCGAAGGATGGATCGTGTTGATGTCAGGAGGACGCGCGCCGTCCTCCGAGAGAGCGAGTTCGCGTTGGGGTGAACCGTGGCGAGAGCGCTTTGGTATGACCGTGAGCACGCCGCTGGCGATGAGCGTATTCACATGTCGGTACACCGTCGTGGCGGCGACTCCTTCGACGAGAGCCGCCAGCTCTGAGACTGTGACTCTTCGAGAGGCCACTGCCTGCAAGATGCGCAGTCGTACCGGATGGAACAGCGCTTCGAATGAGTTCAACTCACCACTCATCCAACTCCTATCAGTCGCAAACTTGCGAATAGTTGCAATATAGAGAACACTAGAGGGCGAGAACGAGGGAGGCAACATGGCCACGATCGACGTCCAGGCGCAGTACGTCACCATCCGGATGAGCGGATGGGAGGCGATGGCGACACGCCGTCCTGCGCTGACCGTCCAGAGGTCGGCGCTTTTCGCGGTCACGGCCTCCGACGAATGGGTGACCAGGGGTCTGGGGTTGCGTCACGGAGGGGTGGTCGTGTCCGGGACGCTCAAGGTCGGCATCTGGGTGGGCCTCGATGGGACCCGTCGTCTGCTTGCGATGCGCCGAGGCATGCCGACGCTGAGACTGTCGTGCGCTCCCGGCGGCGCTGAGGGGTTCTCCGAGGTGTTGGTGAGCGCGCCCGACGCGCACGAGGTGGCGGCTCTCCTGGCCGTAGGAGCCAGGGCGTGAACGGCGTTGCCGTCGAGGCGGATCGGCTCACGAAGCGCTTCGGCTCGGTGTCTGCCGTGGAGGGGATCTCGCTCACTGTGACCCATGGCCGGGTCACGGGCCTGTTGGGGCCGAACGGTGCCGGGAAGAGCACGACGCTTCGCATGTTGCTGGGACTCATCCGTCCGGACGAGGGCACGGCGGTCATCGGCGGCAGCCGGTACGTGGACTTACCGGACCCGACCGCCCGGGTGGGTGCTGTCATCGACGGTGGCGGCCTGCAGCCCTCACTGACGGCCCGGCAGCACCTCCGAGTCCACGCGGCCCTCGGCGGGCATGACGACGAGCGCGTGGAGACCGTCTCGGCACTCCTGGGGACCGACGCGTTCGCTCGGCGGCGCGTCAGAACGTTCTCCCTCGGTATGCGGCAGCGCCTGTCGGTGGCCACCGCGCTGCTCGGGGACCCAAGCATCCTGATTCTCGATGAACCGGCCAACGGGCTCGACCCCGCGGGAATCGCGTGGCTGCGCGGGTTCTTGCGGGATTTCGCGGATCGGGGAGGGGCCGTGCTGCTGGCCAGTCACGTCCTGTCCGAGGTCGAGCAGATCGTCGACGACGTCATCCTGATCGACCGGGGACGAACCATCAGGCGCGGCTCACTCGGCGATCTGACCGACGGCGGGCAGCGCTCTCTCGAAGACGTCTTCCTGACGCTGACATCGACCGGGAGCCGAACCGGAGGCGAAGGAGAGGTGCGCCGATGAAACGCGTGATCACCGGCGAGTTGCGCCGGCTGTTCGGAACCAGGATCCCCGCATGGGCGGCCGTGATTGCGCTGGCGGCCGGTGCCTTCTTCCCCGCGGTGATCTCGATCGTGGGGCCGGAGAACGCCACTCCTCCCATGCCCGGCCTGGACACGCCAGAAGGGGTGCAGATCGTGCTCGGGATCACCGGGCTGACGCTGTTCCTGCCCGCTCTGCTGGGCGTCTTCGCCGTCGCTGGCGAGTATCAGCACCGGACCATCGTCACCACCTTCATCACCGCCCCCCGACGCGGAACAGTTCTCGTCGCGAAACTGCTCGTCTACGCATTCGCCGGTCTCGGCTACGGCATCCTCCTGGCGGCGTCGACGGGAGCCGTGCTGCTGCTCCATGCCGGCATCAGCGGGACGCCGCTCGGACTCGCACCGGCCGATCTCGCCCGCGATCTCGCCGGTGTCGCCCTCGCCGCCGTCGCTTACACGGCCATCGGCGTCGCGGTCGGAGCCATCACCCGCAACCTCCTGCTCGCTGCCGGGATCGTGCTGGGCTGGTTCTACCTCATCGAGCCGATGATCATGCTCATCCCCGGAATCAACACCGCCTACCCGCTGCTGCCCGGCGGGGCGACAGCGAGCCTGGTCGGTTTCACCTTCCTCACCGACGCCATGAGCGCCCAGCTGCACTTGTCTGGGCCGAGCATCCTCAGCCCGTGGGTCGGCGCGCTCGTGCTCTTCGTGTATGCGGCCGTCGCCGCAGCTATCGCCTTCGTCCTCCCGCTACGGCGAGACATCGCCTGAGCACGGCCGAAAGCCCGACACCTCTCATCTCGAACGAACGGAGAATCATCGAATGAACAGACAGATCGGGGGCTTCGGCCGCCGAAGCGCCTACGCCCTGCTGAACCTGTTCACCGGGCTGGTCAGCCTCGTGTTCCTGCCGGTGCTGCTGCTCTGCGCGCTGCTGTGCCTGCTCGGCATCGGCCTCGTGCTCCTCCCCGCCGCGCTACGCGCACTGCACGCCTGGGCCACATGGCATCAGAGTGCCGCCGCACGGCTGCTGGGACGAGCGGCCCCCGAGCAGCACTCGCCCCACGAAGGCAGTGGCTGGGGTGTACTTCGTCGTCAGGTCCAAGATCCCAGGACCCGGCGGGAACTGGGCTGGCTTGTCATGCAGGCAGTCTTCGGCATCCTCCTGGGCCTGCTGGCCCTCGGCGGTGTCGGCATCGTCCTCGTCACGATCCTCGCCGGCGCGCTGTGGTGGACGCCCATGCTCGCCGACCATGTCCAGTTCCTGGGCGAACCGGTGACCAGTTGGAGCACCGCGGCGGGACTCGGTGGCATCCAGCTCGTGCTCGGCATCATCCTCTGGCTGCTCGCGACCGTCCTCGCTACCGCCCACGGACGGCTGACGCTGAGCGCGCTGCCGGTTCACGAGATGACGGTCAGCGGGCCCTCGTCCGGGGTCGGCGGTTCGAAGTTGTCGAAGTAGGCGGCCACGAGATCGGAGTCGAGCTGATATGCGTCTGCCTCGTCGGTCCGGCGGGCGCCCACTCTCTCCAGCGCGACCTCGCGCGGTGTGGCGAGGTAGATCGTCTCTGGCTCCACGCCGAGCGGCCTGACCAGGCTGCGCCACTTCTCGCGTTCCCGCCGCGACCAGAACGAGAAGTCCAGGACGACATCCGTGCCCGTGGCGACGAGCGCGGTCAAGCGGGCGCGGAGCTCGGCCTCGATCTGCCGATGGAGATCTGTCGGCAATGGCATCGACCGGATGCCGCGATGCCATGCCTCCTGGTCGAAGGACAGCCGCGCCATGCCGCCCTCTTCGAGCTGGCGGGCGACGGTCGACTTCCCCGAACCGGCCGGGCCGCACATGAAGATGACCCTGCTCATGAGCGCGCCCTCCTATCGTTTCGGGTCGACGGTCAGTTCCACTTCGACCTCGTCGCCAGCTCCGCGTCCTGTTCGCTTGCGTGTTTCGGCGTTGAACGAGACGAGGTAGCGCCCTCGCATCACTCCCACTGTGGTGCTGTACGTGTAATCGCCGTCGATCGTCACGCGAACGGGGACACGCTTGCCGCGCTCGAAGGCGAGCACGATGTCCTCCGGGACGACGATGCCGACGTTGTTGCCGCCCGTGGCTTCGAGAACGGTTCGAAAGACAGTCATGACGCCCCCTGAGCTTCATCTCGCTCGGCGATCACAGGATGCGGGACCAGCGCATACAGGCGTGCGGACGCCAGGGCGAGCCAGAGCCAACCGGCGAGCACGCACACCCACAACAGCAGGACCCCGATGGGTGCCCGCGCCAGGGCCGCCCCGCCGATGAAGCCTCCGAGGACGACGATCGCGCACCAGAAGCCGAGTCGCGACTGACGCATCTCGCCGCGTGCCGAAGCCCATCTCGCATAGGCGAACGCGGCCGCTGCGAGACAGACGAAACCGATACCACCGAACAGCAGATGGAGGATACCGGCGGTCGTGCCCTGGTCGCCCGTCTGCCCCGGCGGGAACCCTGCCGACGGGTCCGGGAGGAACACCGCGCTGAGAACGAGGCACAGCCCGTAGGCACCGGTCAGGACACCGATCGCGAGTCCGCGGCCGGAACGGAGCGCGCGAAGGGTGCCGTAGGCAGCGGCGAGGACCATGAGCCCCGTGAGGACCAGGTTGACGCGCTGCATCCATCCGTGCTCTCCGAGCGCCAGCAGACTCAGCGCGTGCCGGGTGAAGTCGAAGCCGGGCCTAGTGAGCCCGAGGACGAGGCCCACCACGACGTAGAACGGGCCGGCGACGACGCCCCAACCGAGAAGGCTCCGAGTGACTGCGGCACTGCGATCGAAGACGGACGGATCTCGTGACATGTCATCATGGTAGATGACACAGAACTAGACTGTCCAGTACCATTCTGACATGAGCGGAGCGAGAGAAGAACACGGCCCGGGGCGCACCGCCGAGAAGCGCCAGGCGATCCTGAGCACCGCTACGGAGCTATTCTTGCGAAACGGGTTCCGCGGCACGAGCATGGACGAGCTGGCCTCGCAGGCGGGCGTGTCGAAGCAGACCGTCTACAAGCAGTTCACCGACAAGGAACGCCTGTTCCGGGAGATCATCGAAGGGGTTACCGCCAATGCCCAGGCGGTGATCTCCGCGCTGACGGCCGCGTTCGGCGACACACCCGCGACGACGCGCGACGAACTCGAGGCACGGCTGTGCACCGTGGCGCGCGTGTATCTCGATGCAGTCCTGAGCACGCAAGTGTTGTCGCTGCGTCGACTCATCATCGCCGAGACCGAGCAGTTCCCCGATCTCGCCCGGCGATACTACGAGCAAGCGCCGGCCGGGGGCATCGACGTTATCAGGGACAGCCTCGAACCGTACGCCGACGCGGGACTTCTCGCTGTGCGTGACCTTCGGGTCGCGGCTGCGCACTTCGCCTACCTCGTGCTTGCCCCCGCCCAGGACCGGGCACTGTTCATCCCCAGCGAATTGCCGTCCGACAACGAGCGGGAACTCTTCGTGGTCACCGCCGTCCAAGCGTTCCTCGATGCGTATAGTGCGACGGGAAAGTAGCCAGGCCCAGTCCACCCACTTCGGGCGCTTGAGCTTGAGAGGTTGTCGTTTGCCGCCAAGCGAGTCCGAACACGATCGCCGACTACTCCGACATGTCTGAGATCGGGGCGGCATGGGCGAGAAGCGTGTGATCGCAGCTCAGTGAGACCACTGCGTCATAACGAGCATCGATCCACTCAGCCCGGATACCGACGACGTCGGTCAGAAGCTCGACCGCCCCCGTGCAGAACCCGCACTCCGAGCCCTCACACACGAGCGGACATCCAATCACCGCGGATGTGAGCTAGCAGTCAGGGATCGACCTTGGTTGAATGACGTCAATACCCGAACTGGCGTGCAGTCCGTACCACCCTCGCCACCGAGGCTCCAGGTCGGAGCACCGGTCTGGTGGATTTCCTGCCCGGAGGTGCTGTAGCAGAGTCGCGGTCGATACTGGCTCACCCCCTGACAGTGAACTCGATCCACGTGTCCGGTCGGAGCTCGGGGCGACCTGGCACTGGACGATGCTCTTTCATAGCGGCGGGGTCGATCGAGTTGCACACGCGCTGCCAGAACGCTGCCGCAGGCTCATTGGTGTCCTGGAAAGCGACGGACCAGCGTCCAGGAAACTCCTCCACAATGCACTTGACGGTGAGCGTTCCAATGCCTCGTCGCCGGGCCCCGTGGACGAGGAAGAAGCTGTTGATGACGTGGGGCGAGTTGTCCAGTGCTCGTAGCACGGCGAAGCCCACAGGTGAACCGCCGAGATGGATCAGTCGGGCGACCCAACCTGTCTCGCCGCCGAGGGCGGCGTCAAGCCTTTCTTGGCGGAACCGCCCGTCGTGGTCGGGTAGCGCGTGGTTGTACTGGGAGAGATCGTGACTGAACATAACCCACAGGCGTTCGAGCACATCCCGGTCCGCATCGCTCGCTACCGTGACATGGAGGCGTGTTTGCACATCTGAGTTCATAACTGAGAGTTTCCACGATGCTCCTGGACGGGGCACTGCGGTCTCTGCTATAAGGTTTCGGCGAGCAGCAGCCGTCTTGTAGGAGCGTCGAAGCGACGTCCCAAACGATGCTCTCGAATCGCTTGGGATGGTCATGAAGAGCGGTTATATAGGTCGTCGCGGCAAAATCCTGAGCGTCAAGCCGGTCCTGCAACTGACCGACGTGCTGCCAGAACACCTGATCATCCGCGAGGGCTCCTCTGCTGCTCGGGCACTCCACGCGGGCGGTTAATAGCGACCTTTACGGTCTCGGCAAGAGATGGCGCCTCGTCGTAAGGGGGACGAGTTCTGCCAGCGCCTGTGCAGTCTGACGGGGAAGGACGCCGTTGCCGAGAGCGGTGAGCTGCTGAGCATGGCTCAGCCCCATACTCGGATCGGTCACCCACCCCTGGTCGAGTCCCATGAGCCATTCCACGAACGCGGGCGCGGCGCGCGGACCGGCATCTTGGTTCAGGATGGCGGGAGCTGGGGCGGATCGGCCGGCCGGTGATTCGTTCCCATCGGGCGATAGCTTCGGCGTAGCGTCCCCAGCGTCGAAGAACTCCTCGATCAGCGCGAACAGTGTCTCCGGGGACGGCTGCCGTCCGCGCCGGGTCACGAGATCGATCACCCGATGACTGAGCGCCATCGTGCCGCGCCGTGCCTTCACCTGGTCCAGAGTCTCGCCGCCCCGTGCTGGGTCGGAGGCGAGTGGGGATCGGAACAGCGCGCCCGGCGAGGATGAAGATGCGGAACCGGGGATGCGGCGCGCCAACGGCGGAAGCGGGTAGGCCGATCCAGCTCGAGTCGTACCGGAGGTCAGCCAGGTCTCCGAGTACGGCGCCAAGTGCCCGTATAGGTCGGGCTGGCTGGTCTCCCAGACTCCACGGGTCGGGTTCCAAACCGCACCTTCGGGGGTTGCGCGCTTGGGGTTGCATCGCTCATCGTCGTCTCCTTCCAGGGGCGTGCGGATCGCGGAGGCAGAGAGCAGCCCGCGGACGTTCTCGATTACCAGGTAGTCGGTTGCAACACCTCGGCCGCTGTCGCCATGTGCGCCCAGAGGCCGGATCGGGTGCCGGGTGCGAGGCCTGCCATCTTCCCGACCGAAAAGACGTCCTGACAGGGGAACCCACCGCACAAGATGTCCACGGGCTCGACGGTGTGCCAGTCGATGGTGGTGATGTCTCCGAGGTTCCGCGCATCGGGCCAGTGGTGGGCAAAGATGCGGGCGACGGGCTCGTTGATCTCGGAGAACCACACGGTGCGCGCGTCGAAGACTTCCTCGACGGCGAGGTCGAGTCCGCCGTAGCCGGAGAACAGCGACCCGACCCGCAACGGACGGTTGACGTTCTCGTCGTTCGGCTCGCGCATGAGGACTTCGGCAGATCGGTGAACCCCGGCCGTCGTCCTGCGACTCCTTGACCGGGCTGGTCACCTGCCAGGTGCTCGGGTCGCCTCCTGCTTCCGACTTCGCCCGAACCGCCCCGGCTCCTGCCGCGTCGTCGTTTTCGGCTCGTCTCAGAGCCACCAGCAGGCGGGTCTCGCAGGAGGCTTGGATCGTGGCCTGCTCCATCGCGGCGACGGCGGTGTCGAGCTCTTCCGGGGTCGGGGCGGTCAGCGCGATCAGCCCGGTGTAGCGCAGTACGCCGACGGCCACATACACCCAGTCGTAACCGCGCCTACCGGCTGTTGGACTCTCGTTGTCTGCACGAAGGGCATCCCGTCCGGGCACGTGCCCTGGCCCTTGCCCCTGCAGCGCGGAGCGTCAGACATACCTCCATGACCTGTACAAGGCGACTGCCAGGCCTTGCCATGGGCAACCGCAGGCCGCCGATGCCGTTTCATGTGGCACCAGCTCCGATTCGACGCATCTTAGAGAAGGGCGTACTTTCAGCGCGCATTGACAGATATGGCACGCCCGAGTCGGATGAGGTTAGCTGGGTCGTAGCGGCGCTTGACGTTGACAAGGCGCTGGTAGGTCTCGGGTTCGTAGCAGGCACTAGTGCTCAGCTCGGCGGTATTGTCTCCGAACAGGAAGTTCAGTGCTCGACTGGTCGCCCCGTGCGCGAGGCCCTGGATCAGGGCGGACTGTTTGGACGCGAGGTCCCCGGGTACCTGCCGGGCGACCGGCGTGGTTACCCGGACGACGTAAGTCGCGTCGCGGTGGCCGATCGCGTTTTCATGCTCTGGCTGACGCGCGGCAGCACCGCCGAGGTGATGAAGCTGGAGGAACACGCAGTTCTCGGTCTCGGCATCGATGCGTTCCTTGACGGTGGCGGCCGCTGTGGGGTCCAGTGCCGCGGTAGTCACGGCATCACCTTGATAGCCGTGCGGGGTTGCCGGCTCGGCGAATACCTGGCTGCACTCGGCGTAGGGCATCGGGTAGATGGTGTCCTCGACCGGTCCCCAGGTGCGTAGTGCGTCAATCGCGGAGATGCATGTCCGGGGGTCGGTGCAGGTGACGAAGAGGCGCAGGGTCCGCTTGCCTCGGATGCGTTCCGGCAGAGTCGGAAGGTCGGGGAAGGTCATGAGCGACAGTGAGGATGTGAGTTGGTCGGGCACGACGGTGGTCCACTCCCGGTAACGGCTGACGATCTCAGGGAATCGCTCAGGGTCGAAGCTCAGTGCGCCGGCAAGAACCTGGTCGACGGGAAAGAGTCGGAACTGCAACGCGGTGACGACGCCGAAGCTGCCACCACCACCGCGCATCGTCCAATACAGGTCTGCGTGGTTGTCGGCGCTCACGTGCCGGGGTCGGCTGTCGGCGGTGATTACGTCGAGTCCGGTGATGTGATCGGCTGCGTATCCGTACTGTCGGGTGAGCGGTCCGATGCCGCCGCCGAGGCTGTATCCGGCGACGCCGACCGTTGGTGCGCTGCCACTAAGTGGGGCCAGGCCGTAGCGTGCGGCCTCGTGCACGACCGCGTCCCAGGTTGTTCCACCGCCTACTCGAGCTAGCCGTGCGTGCGGGTCGATGTCCACACGCTGGAGTCGTCGGGTACTGATCAGGACACCGCCGGTGAAGGACGTGGCACCGTGCCCGGTGTTGCGTGCAGCGATGGGCAGCTCGTTCTCGGCGGCGTAGGCGACCGCACGCTGCACGTCGGCGGCGTCTTCGGCTTCGATGAGCAGGTCAGGTTCGGCACGGACTGCGGTCTGATAGCAGGACGGCCACTGTGGGTCGCCGGGCCGATAGATGTACCCGTGGATGTCGTCAAGTTTCATTGGATCTCTCCTATGCGTGCGCGGGTCGTGGTGATGAGGGCGGTAAGAAGGAGCGCCGCGACGGCCGCGGTGAAGCCGATACCGGCGGTGCGCAGGCCGGTGGCGTCGGCGGCGTAGCCTGCAGCGACGACCGGTACCGAGATGCCGAGGTAGACGACGAGGAAGAAGCTGGACATGGTTCCGCTGCGCTCGTCGCTGGGTGAACGCGCGCTGCTGATCGCCACAGCTGCCCGGAACGCCAGCCCTTGGCCGATACCGATGACGATGGTGCTGAACACGATCAGCGCGGCTGAGCCGATGAACAACGCAGTGGCGAATCCGAAGACCGCGACGAGCACGATCGCGCATCCGGCCACGAGCGCCGACGCCGCACGTAGGCGTCGGGTCGCGACCTGGCTCAGAGCGGACCCAGCAAACATCGCAAACACAACGCCCCCGGACAGCAATGGGTTGGTCACATTCAGCAGCCGGGTGAGGAATGCGGGCTCGACGGCGGCCACCAGTCCGAGCATCGCGAAGCACGCGAACATCCCCACCGCCACCGCGGGGAATACAGGCCGTACCTCACGGGGCAACGTCGGCCAGTCGATGTGGAACCGAGAACGTGCCCGCGTGGGCATCGGCCTCGGCGACGTCAGTTCCGGCGCCAGCCACAAGCCGGCGCCCACGACGATGACCAGCGCGAGGTGCACCATGAACGGGGCCACGAGCGGAAAGAGCCCGAGTGCGGCGAGTAGCCCGCTCAACAGCGGTCCGCATGCCAGTCCCAGGGTGTTGGACGCGGTGGCGACCAACGTCGCGCGACCGTGCCGGTCGGGCGGTGCGAGTTCCGCTAACGCCACGGTTGCTGTGCCGGTGACCATCCCAGCCGACAGGCCCGAGAGTAAACGGCCGATGAGCAGCCCGGTCAATCCTGTGCCGCTGAGGAAAGCCAAGGCCGAGAACGCAGCGGCTCCCAGGCCGGCCATGAGCACAGGGCGGGGACCGATCAGGTCCGATACGCGACCGAGGAACACCAGCGCGAGCAGGACGCCGCCGGCGTATATCGCGAACAGCACGGTGATCGTGAGGTCGTCAAAGCCGAGACGACGTTGCAGCGCTGGATACAGAGGTGTCGGCAGCGTCGTGCCGACCATCGTGACCGTCAGCGCGGCAGCCACCGCCCAGAAGCCTGAGGGCCCCTCAGCTCGCCGTTCTCCCATGAACCCCACACTCTCGGCCCGCGCATCAATCTGTCCAACGGATTGGTTCAATCGATATCATCGGTACCATCGATTCATGGAGCTTCGGCAACTGGAGCACTTCGTCGCCGTGGCCGACGAACGGCACTTCACGCGCGCCGCGGCGAAGGTGCACCTGGCGCAGTCGAGTCTGTCCAGTTCGATCGCCGCGCTGGAACGCGAACTCGGTACCGAACTGCTGGTTCGTTCCAGCCGTAAGGTCGAGCTCACCGAGGCAGGCCGCGCACTCCTGCCCGCGGCCCGCCGATCTCTCGAGGCTGCCCGTGACGGGCAGGATGCGGTAACCGCTGTACGCGGTGTGCTTCGGGGTCGGCTCCGCGTCGGGACTATTCAGGCGCTCGGCGGCATCCCGTTGACGCGATGGCTCGCGGATTTCAACAAACACCATCCTGAAGTCCGCCTGCGCGTCCATCACGACGCGGTATCGAGTCTTATCCACAGCGTGGTTTCCGGAGACCTCGACATCGCAGTAGTCGATCGTCCCTTCGAGAGAGCCCACCTGCACGAGCGGCCCCTGGTCGCGCAGTCTCTCGTGCTCGCCGTCAACCATCGCGACCCGCTCGCCCGCCTCCGACGAGTTCGCCTGAGTGACCTTGCTGACCGTCAGTTCGCTGAGTATCGCTCCGACTCTGCGCTTCGCGCACGGATCGACGTCGCCTGCGAGGAAGCGGGCCTCTATCGGCGGAGCATCTTCGAAGCCGACACCATCGGGGACCTGCTGAGCGCCGTCGAACACGGCATCGGGGTCGCCCTGGTTCCCCCCGAAACGATGGTTGGCCACCCCCACCTGCGGACGGTGAACACTGAGCCCGAGATCGGTCGCGAACTCGTGATGGTGTACGCCGCCAACCGGCCACCCAGCCCTCCAACGGACCGGTTTCTCAGCATAATCGAGCACTCATTGCCGGAGCGACGGTAGACGACGTTCTGAGTCCTGATCAGAATCCCACCGGGGAACGAACCCCTTTGGCCACACTGCGAAGACGAGAGCCAGGTGAGACACGCAGCCCTCATTCAGAATCGCTGGTCCTGGAAACGAGCGGCCCGGTGACCCGCCCGAGGTTGTGTCAACGAGTACTGTCTCTGGCGTCGAAAAGCTCGTATGCCGCCGACATCGTAGATCGGGCAGCGCGGTGGACGAGGACGAAGGTACGGAACAGGATGCGCGCGATGACGGAACTGATCAGCGAACTACCTTACGTCGTTCCGATGGTTGTTCACCGCCGCGAGCACATTGCTAATCGCATTCGACGTCAGCACCCGCCTGGTCACAATGAACCTCCGGCGAGCAGACTCATGACCCGACAGTCGTTCAGCGCTGGTGTCCGTCTATGTGAATCGCCGGGACGTCCGCCCGCTTCGCCAACGACTCGGTGCGCCAAGCGAACGAGACTGCTTCTTCACGCCTGCACCCACCACCCGCATGATACAATCGTCGAAAGATTCGTTGGTCAAAGGAGGGCGAGGGTGGGCTCGTCGCGGCGGGAAGAGGCCGAGGAGGCGTTCGGTGCCGCTGTCCAGCGGTATCAGCGGGTGACGCAGAGCTTCGACGACGCGGTGGGTCGCGCGTTGGACCTTGGGGCGACGGAGCTGCGGTGTCTGGACTGGCTGACGGACGGCGCAATGTCCTCGGGCGAGTTGGCGAAGGCTATTGGGCTGCGGCCTGCGGCGACGACCACGCTGGTCGATCGCCTGTCCCGTCGCGGGTTCGTGCGTCGTGGGCCGGCGCCGGCGGACCGTCGGAAGGTCTTGGTCGAGTTGACTCCGGAGGGGCAGGAAATCCTCTGGAGGGTGTACGGACCCCTCGTGCAGGATGGGCACCGGCTTCTGGAGGAGTTCGACGCCGAGCAGATCCTCGCCTTCGAACGGCTCCTGTCCGCGATGGCGAACAGTGCGGAAGAACACACTCGGCGAGTGGCAGCGGACCCCGGGACGTTTGGCCCGTGAGATGACAGCCCCGCCGCATCGAAGCAGTCGCGCGGGGCGAGGAGAGGTAGAGGAGAAGTAGATGCCGGATATGCACGCGCTTGTAGCGTTCGCGGTAATGTCGTTCGTCCTGATCGTGGTGCCGGGACCGAGCGTACTGTTCGTCATCGGCCGTTCCCTGGCGCTGGGCCGCCGGGGTGGGCTGATGAGTGTGCTTGGGAACGAGCTCGGCGGTCTGCCGCTTGTTCTCCTGGTGTCGGTGGGGCTCGGTGCCGTCGTCGCGCAGTCCGCGATGGTGTTCCTGGTGGTCAAACTGTTGGGGGCGGGGTATCTCGTGTATCTGGGTCTGCAGGCGATCCGGCATCGGCGCGTGGACACCGAGGAGATGGCCGCCGCCGGGCGGAGCACGGTGTCCTCCTGGCGCGTGCTGCGGGAGGGATTCATCGTCGGCGTGACGAATCCGAAGACGATCGTGTTCTTCGTGGCGGTGCTGCCGCAGTTCGTCAGCCCGGAGAACGGTTCCATCGCGGTGCAGATGGCGATCCTGGGGCTCGTGTTCACGGCGATCGCGTTCGCCTGTGATGCGTGCTGGGCGCTGGTGGCCTCCGCTGCACGTCGGTGGTTCGCGACCTCGCCGCGCCGGCTGTCGACGATGCGCGCGACCGGCGGCGGGATGCTCGTCGGCATGGGCGCAACCCTCGCCCTCGTCCCCGCAAAGAGCTGACGGACATGCGCGGAAAGGCTAGAGCGGCGGCGGATCACCAGGATGAGCATCTGCTGGAACGGGCGAGGCGGCTCGACCAGGAGGCACGCGCGATGTGCGAGCGCCTCGGCCTGTGGCATCGGCTGGAGAGCCTCGGCGCTCCGGTCGTGGTCGGCGCCGCCGGACTGGGCGTGATCGATCGGCGAGACCTAGACATCACCACCTCGTGCGTGGCGCTGAACGAGGAGACCATCGGACGCATCACCTCTCTGGGAGCGGAGCTCGCCACGCACGAAGACGTGCGGCAGGTCACGATCCGGGACGACACCGGCCGATGGAACACCGACCCGCGATACCCGGACGGCTACTAC
The DNA here is from genome assembly GCF_039531405.1 of Brevibacterium salitolerans. Classification (NCBI taxonomy): domain Bacteria; kingdom Bacillati; phylum Actinomycetota; class Actinomycetes; order Micrococcales; family Brevibacteriaceae; genus Brevibacterium; species Brevibacterium salitolerans. The sequence continues at coordinate 325,510 of NZ_BAAAPZ010000002.1, forward strand.
CTGGGGCTGGAGATCATGTCGCCGCGAGAGAAGCTGTGGACCGCGGATCTGTGGTTCGTCGACGAGCCCGAACGCCAACCCGACCTCGAGCACCTCCGCCGCTTCGCACCACTCGTGACCGACGAATCCCGCACCGCCATCCTCGCCCTCAAGCGTTCGGGCCGCACATGCGGCACAGGCAATGAACCCGTCCCCGGATATCTGATCTATGAAGCCGTCATCCAGGACGCCGTCCGCTCCGAGACGGAGCTTCAAGAGTGGTTGAACCACCGGAGAACCGAATGCTCGACCCACGACGAAGGACCCCACGCATCATGAACGACAGACTCTCCGCGCTCGGGCGAGTCAACGCGCTGCTCGTCGCGCCGGACGCGACGAGGCCGGAGCTCGCGCTCGGATACGGTGCCGCCCTGATCGGAGCTGCGGCCGCGACAGCAGGCGGACTCATCTCCGGATACGGGGCCGCGCACGTGCTCGTCCTCGCCGTCCTCGGATTCGACATCGCCGGCGGTGTCGTCGTCAACGCCACACGGGCAGCGGCACGACGCTTCCATCACGGCCCGCACTGGCGACGGCGCTCCGTGCTGTTCGTCGCAGCGCACGTGCACCCGTTCGTCGTCGCCGTATTCTTCCCCGCACAGACCTGGTGGGCAAGCACGGTCCTCTACCTGGGCCTGGTCGTATCTGCGCTGCTGATCACCTCGACGCCGCTCGTGCTCCGTCGGCCGGTGGCTTTCGCCTGCGCCGCCGCGCTGATCACGTGGACCATCGTCACCGAGTCGACGGAGGACGCGCTGGCCTGGATCGCGCCGCTGCTCGTCATCAAACTGCTGCTCGCGCACCTGCTCACCGACAGCATCCCGACACCAGAAGCCACATGAGCATGGGCGTGTCGATGATGTCTGATATTTCATCCGGATTAGCGGCGGCTAGCGGAGCATTCCGAGCGACAGCCTCATTGACAGACCGAAACCTCGGCCTGGCGCGGCTTGATGCCCTCGCTCGGTATCTCAGTGACCCCGCGAAGGACACCCCTTAGGCGCTTCTGAGCTTGCAGTGGCCTATTGGTCACCCCAAAGCTCGCCGCAGAAAGTCATCAACGCCGTCAGTCAGGGCTGAGCAGCGTAGTGAATCGAACCGGTCCAAGGTGTGGTGCCCCCCGGGTAGCTCGACGTAGACGACTGAATCGGCCGAGGCTTCGCGCAACTGCTCGGCCATCCTCCGCGCCATTGCCGGGGCGACCATGGGATCGCGGTCGCCGTGAACGATCATGGTCGGCGGTATGCCGTCTGGCGAGGTTCTTCCGGTTGTCTCGCCGAGGTAGTCTTCGGGCGCGGAGGGCAGTCCGCGCGTTGGCGCAGGACCGTAGTACCCGTACAACCCGATGACGGCCGACACTCTCGTATCGGCGTCTTCGAAGCCTGGCTGGAACCGCGGGTCGCCCGCAGTAAGAGCGCAGATCGTCGCGATATGAGCACCGGCCGACCCTCCGACGAGTACGACGCTCTCGGGATCAGCCCCGTAGTCCCTGGCGTGCTCCCGTGTCCAGGCGAGCACGCGTTTCGCGTCGACGACCTGGTCGGGGAACGTTGCGGGTTCGAGGCGATAGTCGGCACTGATGCCGATCCAGCCCGCTGCGGCCAGTTGTTCCATTAACAGGCGCGCCTCTTTGCTCCGGCGTCCGCTAAAGAAGCCCCCGCCATGGAAGTGGATGACGAAACCCTTGGCGGCTTTCAGATCACGTGCGCGATAGAGATCGAGGAGGTGTGTTGCCCGGTCGGGGCCATAGCGGATGGCGCTAATCCGTTCCACGCTGTGCCGAGGCAGATGTGCCGGGGCAAGTGTGGCGCGCAGCCAATGCCGCCAACCCGGTGATCGTGACAGATCGACGTTGCCATAAGCGGCAGCCAGTGAGTCAGAAATGGCGGCTCGTCCACGGCTCGCCAAGACGATCACCGCAACCTGCCCGACCGCGGCGAGGAACGAAAGCGCCAGCGCCACGCCCCCGACGATCGAGAAGGGCGCGCCCTCCGTAATCGCCAACGTTGTTGACGTGGCATTCAGGAGGAGGAAGATGTGCGGCAGTTCACTGCCCGCCATGGCGAGGACCGACGTCGGTGTCGCTCGCGGTCCGTTGGTCGGTCGGGGCCATAGCGATAGATACGTGATTGCGGCGGTGACGACGCTGCCTATGAGGTATCCGATGGGGGCCTGAGGCAATATATTCCTCCGATCAGCAATGCGACCAATAGGAGCGCGCCAAGGTCTGACAGGCCCCAGATCGCGTCCTCCGCACCCCTGCCCAGGAGTGGGTGCGTCGAATGGAGCCAGGTTTCGCGAAATGCTGGCGGTCGGTTATCGCGATCCTGTGACAGTCCACTGTAGCGACGTCAGCTTCGTGTGACGTCAACAGGGAGGGTGACGCGGTGGTCGGTGATCCAGGCCTGCGTGTCTCGTGTGGCGATGCGGTGGAAGACGATGCGCAGGATAGCGTCTTGGACGATGCGTCGCACGGGGCCGGCTGTCTTGGAACTGCTTGAGCGTGCTCCTTCGGCGACGATGCGTTCGACCCGGCTGCGTCGCTGCTGCTCGAAGGCGGCGAAAGCACGGTCGGGCGTGGCTGCCGCGTGGAGACAGGAAGCGAGGACGACGGCATCTTCCAATGCCATCGAGGCGCCTTGGCCCGAGCTCGGAGCGGGCGCGTGGATCGCGTCGCCGACGAGCCCGAGGCGTCCTCGGTGCCAGGTGGGCACGTGCGGCAGGTCGAAGGTGTTGTCCCCGGCGAGTTCGAGTCGCCCGGTGCTGATCAGGTCGTGGAAAGGGCCGGGATCCGCGGCGGCGAGGTCGGCGAGCAACGCCTGCCACGCGGCCGGGGGAGTGGTGGCTCGCTCCTGCGGTGAGAGGGGCTGTCGTGGGACGTTGGCGAACCACACGACATCACCGGCCGGGGTCGGCAGAGCGCCGAAGAACGCGCGCCTACCGAAGACCAGTCGCCACGCGCCTGGCTCCAGGCTTGCCACGAGCGCGGTGCTCTCCGTGATCCCGCCGAAGTTGGCCAGCCCCATGTAACGCCGCGTCGGTGCCTGCGGGTCGATCGCGAAACGTACCACCGAGTTGATCCCATCGGCCCCGATCACCACGTCCCCGGCGACCGTCTCACCTGATTCCAATGTCACGCGGGCTCCGCGATCGTCCGTGGATGCGCCGGTCACGCGTGACTGTGAACGCACCTCGATGCCTCGCTGCCGTGCCAGGTCCGTCAGGGCTGCGGCCAGTCGCGTTCGCTTGAACGACAACGCCACCGTGCCGTCCTCGCGTGCGGCTCCCAGGGGAATGACACCGAGGGCGCGTCCCGATGCGCTCACCATGACGTTCCGAACGGTGGGGACCCCGAGCCCACGAACCTGCTCCAGCGCCCCGATCTCATCGAGCGCGGCGACACCGTTGGCCGCGATAGTGAACCACGACCCGACCTCGCCCCTGTCGGCCGGGTTCGCATCCAGCAGAAGGGGTTCGATCCCCACAGCCTGCAACGCCATCGCCGTCGCCGGACCCGCGATACCTCCGCCCACGATCACCGCACGCATCCCACACTCCACTCGTTCGATGGTTGGATACCTCGATAATCGAAATGGTGTCATGAAGTCTAGATCTGAGTCAACCCGCACCTTGAGCCGGGCATGGCGCTTGTCCGATTCCCGCTGTCGGTCCTGCGCTCAGCGCTGGATTGCGTCCGATGCGGCGATCACGAGGTCGGCTCCGAGACCCGATGGTGAACGGGGGTGGCCGGGCGGCTGATGGACCGATACCCTCGTCGCCTCAATGACGTGCGCACACGAGAGTCGCTGTCATCCCTTGACGCCGTCTCCGCCGCTGCCTCGCGCTCGGACAGGCCGTTCGAGGGGCGATCGAGGTCGCGTCACTCGTTCCCGAGTTGAAGCAGCTCGGGTCACGACCCGAGCCATCCCCGTTCCCCGATCACGGACGCGCGGATGGAGTCGGCGGTGGCGATGACGAGGAGGCCCTGCTGATCCGCATTGGGGATCGTCATCACGACGTATCCGGCCGCGTCGACCGTGACGGTGTCGATTCCCGCCCCGGAAGGGACATCGAGCCGTGCCTGGGCCGTTCGGGTCTCGAGGTCGGCGACCTGGTAGGTGTACCGGCCGCCCTGATGCGCCTCCGACACCGCGAACCCCTGGTCGGAGCCGGCTGCGTATCCGGTGCTCGGGTCGAGCACGATGTCCGCGGTCCAGGCGTCGTCTGGCGCCCAGGAAGCGTGCAGCATGTTGGTGTCGGGCACGATGCCCGTCAGTGGGTCGGGCTCCGGCTCCGATCCCGGCAGCCGAGCCTTGTAGTTCGTGGCGTCTTCCATCGTCTGCGAGTACAGGAACCGATCGGGCTCGCTGGCGGTGAGCTCGCCCTCCCAGCGGAGCGAGACCTCCGCCGGCGCAGGCTTCGCGGTGACGGAGCCGACGGGGATGGCGAGGACGGCGTCGTCCCGGTCTCGCAGCACGACCTGCCGGGATGGCTCGTCATAGGCGTACGAGGTGCGTGAGGCGACGTAGTCGTCCTCCAGCCCCGGTACCTGCTCGTCGCGGGACACGACGCCGCCCGTCACGACATCGAGGATCACCAGCCCGTCGTCCGTGCGGACGTAGGCGTAGCCGCCGCCCACGGCGAGGGCCTCGGCCCCGATCGACGGGAAGTCGTTGGAGAGCATCGTGTCCCACAGGCGCTCCCCGGTGTCGAGGTCGAACGCGGTGGCCTGCACGCTGTAGCCGATCGAGCCGATGCGGAACAGGTCGACGTGCGGGAAGGTGTCGGTCTCGTACGCGAGCACCGCGACATGCCTGCCTCCGACGATCTCTCCGGTGGCGATCGCGTTCGACGGCCGCGTCTCGGCCGGGCTGGTCGTCGTCTCGACGAGGGTGACGACGCCGGCGATCGCGAGCAGTGGCACCATCACCCAGACCGCGGGCATCAGCCACCGACGGCGCTTCCTGTCGCCGTGCGGATGCTCGCCGTCGGCAGGTGAGCGGTTTTGCTTCGTCCGATCCATCCCCCTCCTTCCCTGTGACTGGGATTCTCCCATTGGCGCGGGAAGCCCCGCCGCCCAGACGTCCGGATGGGTTCCCTTGCCGTGCAGGGGGCGCGGCAAGCGATCCTCGACCTCACGCTATAAGCCCCACGAAGGAGCCTAGCCGCGCACGAGGACCGCAATATCGGTTGGCGCAGTCCCGTGAGCACGGTGCCGGCCCGTTCCTGTCGCCTGTCCTCTGCCGTGGCGACGCCCCCATGTTCTTGCCACGAGCTGTTCTCGTGGAAGCAAGGAAGGCTGTGCTACTCGGGCTTGAACGCGCGCGGACATGTCGCAGCCTCCTGCGCTCCTCCCGGGCGCTTCTCCGGCTCTTGGGCGCGCCGCGGCCGTATCGCATGTGCGGCGCGGCCGAGACGGGGATCCGTGACGGTGATGGGCGTCCGCGACCATGGCGTGCCGCGGCCATCCGATGGCGGGCGCAAAGCCGGTCGGTGCCGCGTCAAGGCGCGCGCAGGCTTGAGGGGGATGAATGGAAGGCGCGAGTGAAGGCGTAGGAGAAGGCTGCCGGAGTGGCGTAACCGAGTCGCGCAGCGACGTCGGTGACGCTCTGGTGGCGCAGCAGTGGGATCGCCGCGAGGAGCCGGGCACGTGAACGCCATGCGGCCGGGCTCATTTCGGCCTCTTCCCGGAAGCGGCGCGTGAAGGTGCGTTCGCTCATCCCGGCTTCGCGTGCCCATACGCGGTTGTCGACCGCCAGGTCGGGGTCGGCAAGGTAGTGGCGGCAGAGCCCGGCCAGGGCTGCCGTGTGAGGGATCGGGACGTGCAGCGGTACCTCGTTGAGTCGGGACGTCTCGTGCAGGATCAGCTTCAGTAACGCCTCGTCGCGACCGTCGAGTCCGCCGCGGGGGTCGATGTCCGACGCGGCCAGCAGCAGTTCTCGCAGGAGCGGGGTGACCTCGACGACCCGGCACTCGGCGGGCCACCACGGCACCGCGGTGGCGTCGATGTAGAGGCTGTTGGTCTCCACGTCGACCATCCGCACCTGATGTCGCGTGTCGGGAGGGATGAGCACGGCCCGCTCGCCCGGAACGGTCCAGGCGCCATGATCGGTCTCGACGAGCATCGTCCCCGTCGCGGCGTAGAGGAACTGAGCCCTCCGGTGTTCATGCCACCCCAACAAATAATCGGGTGGATACACGGTGGCGATCGGCAACACCGCAACCGGCAGTGCATCGACCTCGGCCAGCGTCACGTTCCGCACCCGACCAGACTACCGGCTGAAACTCGATATTTCTCGTCCGGCAATCGAATGCGGGCATGGCGGAAAGCCGGTGGAATGGGTTCAGTGACCGTTCTCGTCCTTGTTCTCATCGGTGTTCTCACTGGCCTGACCACAGTCCTGTTCGGCTTCGGAGGCGGGTTCGTCACTGTCCCTGTCATCGTCTGGGCCGACGCCGCGCTCGGCTCTGCGGCGGGCACGGTCGCTGTGGCGACGTCCGCGATCGTCATGGTCGTCAACGCCGCGGTCGCCACCACGGCCACGCCCCGCGTGGTCCTCGCCCGGCTCCGAGGCCGTGGAGCGCTCCTCGGCCTCCTCGCCGCAGGTGGCCTGGTCGGCGCCCTCACTGCGATGGCGGTCCCGGCAGAGGTGCCGTCATGGGGCTTCCTGATCTACGTCGCGGTCACGATCATCGACGTGCTCGTCCGCCCCGGATTCCTCCGACCCGTAGGCCTTACGCACGACGATACGTCGCAGCGCCGGATCCCGACCGCGTGCGGCGCCCCGATCGGCGCGGTCGCGTCGTTCCTCGGCGTCGGCGGCAGCGTCATGACCGTCCCGCTCCTACGCCGCGGCGGCCTGCCCATGGGGCACGCCGCCGCGCTCGCGAACCCGCTCACCCTCGCCATCAGCATCCCCGCCGCTGCCGTGTTCCTCCTCGCACGCCACACGACGAACACGGACGGCGCGGTGTTCGGTGTGGGCATCGTCGACCTCGGCGCCGCCGCGCTCCTCCTCGCCGGCGCGATCCCGATCATCGTGCTCCTGCGCCGCCGCCCTCCTCGTATCCCCGACCGGGCTCATGCGTGGGCTTACGTCGCCCTCCTCGTCGTCGTGCTCCTGGCAATGGCCGCTTCGCTGCTGCGCGAAGGCTGAAACATCGTCTCAGGGGCGCAGGTGAGCACAGAGAGCAACCGGACACCAGCAGGGGAGGCCGCATCGAGTTCTCGCCAATGAATGGCCCGCTGACCGTCGTCGAGAAGATCCGCGTCCCGGGTGGCACCCGCCGACGCGCATGCAAACCTCGTGCCCCTCGTGGCCGCTCGATCCGTAATCGGAACCGATCGCGCCACGTGACCCAGTCAGTCACGCCCTGAAGTGACGTCCCTCTGCAGGTGGATGGCAGGTCCTGTCCGCGACGATCACCGTCGCGACAGGCCGTCCCCGACGCGAAGGCGCCACTCGTGCCCGCGCACACGAAGGGCAGCACCCGAACCGCGTGAGTGAGGAACTCCGATGGCGGCAAGAGTCGGTGCTCGGCGGTCGATGCTGAGCGGGCGACGAGATCCTTGTGGAGCTAGAACCAGATAAGGTGTCAGGCGTCGATGCCGCCTCGGCCTACCCATTCGCTCTGCTTGGCGTGCGCGTGGCCGAGCGCTGCGTCGAAGCGGGTGTCGTATCCGGCGAACCTCGTGAGCACGGCGGTGAGTCGCGCGATCAGCGGGGCGAGGGCGGTGGTCAGCGTGTCGAGCTCGCTGAGGATTCGCGCGTGCGAACAACTTTCGAGGGCGGCAACGCATCTTGCCGCACCCAGGCGTGCTGCTCGACCTCGCGCAGCACCGTGATGGCCTTGTCGTGCCCGACCCCTGTGCGGTCGGTGACCGCGGCGGAATCGGCGAATCCGAACAGCTTCCGCGACGGCGTACGGAACCACGTCGTAAGAGGCCACACGTCTTTCAAGCGAGGCTCGCCGCGTCAACTTGAGTTGACAACCGGGTTCAAGTGTCGTCAACAGCGCACCTGATCGGCGTGAGCGCATCCCGGATGGGAGGGGCCAGGGGCTGGCCCGTGAAGGTGCTGTCACTGGATCGCGCTGAGCGCTCCGCGAACGTGCACGAGTTTCGTCGCTACCAGGGCCACCTAGCGCGTATCGATGACGATCTGCATGCCTCCCATGTGCTGTCCGTCAGTGTGCCGCACAGTGAGGTCGCCGTCGATGCGGCGTGAGTCGAAGACGGTGATGGGGATCGCGCTGCTGGCCGAGAGATGGATGCACAGATCGATCAGCGGGCTTTAGTCAGCGGGTCTCCTCGAACGGGTCCACGACCGTATGCACGCCGTGCGCGGGGCAGGAGAACGCGATGCGCAGGCCCGTGCCCTCGCCCGCGTCGAACGGCTCTGGCGCGCAATCGGCTCCGCACTCTGCGCAGGTGCGGTAGCCCTCGGCCCTTGGGGCAAGACTTTCGAATGGGTCTGAGTTCATGCGGTTGCATCTCCTAGCCCCGCTGGTCTCGCGAGGATGAACTGGCAGGGCACTCAGTATCGTCCCTCTACCGAGAATCGACGAATGAACTCGGCGGCGGTCAACCCATGATCGTTCAGAAGGCTGGCGACACGAGCGGGATCACGGAAGGCATCATTCGAAGCCAGCCCTGTAGCGAAGGACGCCAGCGCCTTCTTCAGGCGAGCAAGCCGCTCCGTGGTAATAACCCGGCAGCCCGACGGTATCGCAGCGTGTGAATCGAACCTCTCCTCCGGGTGGATAAGCACAGGAACCGATTGGCTACTCGGATACTGTTCACGGAACCAATCCATCGCTTGGGAAAGTTGCCCGGCCCACTTCTTGTAGACCGGGTGCCCGGCGTCCGCGTCACTCTTCGCCTCAATGACACAGAAACTCCCGTCGCTGAGCGCCCACAAGTTGTCGGGTCCGGGCTTGGGAAGTTGCTCGGGTCTCTGCCCTACGTGTCCGATATGTTCCGCAAGATCTCGCACCGCCTGCTCAAACTGGTCCGTCCTAGGCCCCCAATCTAGGTCTTGCGCTAGGGCGTTGAAACCGAGGAGCAGATCGTTACCGGACTCGTACCTCGCTTGCAGCCAAGATGAAGCCTGCTCAGCCTGCGGGCGGCTGGCCGCTTTCAATCTCTCGTACTGCACACCTGCAAGAGGTCGAAGTAGTCGCATGTTCGCGCGATTAGCCGTCTTTCGAATCTGTTGTGCTTGCGATGGATCGAAGAAGTTGATGTAAGTCGCGAGTCGCTGTTGTTGGAGTGCTTGTGTAGCGTCGTCATCCGTGATGCCATTGACAACTGACTGCTGTTCTCGTGCCGCGGACACATAGTCGCCACGCATGGCTTCACTAAATGCGAGTCGCTCAGCTTTAGCGGTTTCAACGACCATCGAAGCGTCGTAACGGACCTGCGCCAGAGCGCCCTTGCTGTAAGCAATCCAGTCCCTATCGCGTTCGAGGCACTGATTCATGATGTCATGTAGATCGTCAAGGGGGCTCGCGCTGAACGTTTCGGTTACGTCGGCGTTCCGCTGCGTGCGCCGGGCGTGTTCGATGTACTCGTCGATGGGGAACTCGTCGCCTCGGCCTCGCTTTCGAGCGCGGTTCAGATCCTTCGTGACCTCACCACTGGCGAGATCACCCGCTCAGAGGCCGAGTTAAGTCCCCGATAGTGGTGTAGCGCGGTGGCCCCGTCGTGATCGTCTCGGACGTGGGCGCGGCCACCGTGTGATCCTTCGAGTGAACCTCTCACAGCACTCTCGAACGGAGTCATCACGATGACCGCACCTCACATTGTCGACCCTTCCGGCCTGCTCGGTGAAGCCCTGGCCGAGGCGTCTCCGGATCTGATGCGCAGCCTCCTTCAGGACGTGATCAACACCCTGCTCTCCGCAGACGCGGACTCTGTTGCCGGCGCGGAGTACGGCCGGCCCAGCGCTGCTCGTTCTGCGCAGCGCAACGGCTACCGCCACCGCGACCTCGACACCCGCGTCGGCACGATCGACGTCGCGGTCCCCAAGCTCCGCACGGGCACCTACTTCCCCGAGTGGCTGCTCGAGCGGCGCAAGCGCGCCGAATCCGCCCTGATCACGGTCGTCGCGGACTGCTACCTCGCCGGTGTCTCCACCCGCCGGATGGATAAGCTCGTGAAGACTCTCGGCATCAACAGTCTTTCGAAGTCGCAGGTCAGCAGGATGGCAGAGTCGTTGGACGAGCACGTCGAACAGTTCCGCCACCGCCCCCTGAACGAGGCCGGGCCGTTCACGTTCGTCTCCGCCGACGCACTGACGATGAAAGTCCGCGAAGGTGGGCGCGTGATCAACGCCGTCGTCCTGCTCGCGACCGGCGTCAACGGCGACGGGCACCGCGAGGTGCTCGGTATGCGGGTCGCGACCAGTGAGACCGGAGCTGCGTGGAACGGGTTCTTCGCCGACCTCGTCGCCCGCGGCCTCGCCGGGGTCCGCCTGGTGACCTCCGATGCGCATGCGGGGCTGGTCGAAGCGATCGCTGCGCACCTGCCCGGCGCGGCCTGGCAGCGATGCCGCACCCACTACGCCGCGAACCTCATGGCCGTGACGCCCAAGAGCATGTGGCCGGCCGTGAAGGCGATGCTGCACAGCGTCTATGACCAGCCCGACGCAGCAGCCGTGAACGCCCAGTTCGACCGGCTGCTGGACTACGTCGGCGAGAAGCTCCCGGCCGTGGCCGAGCACCTCGATGCCGCCCGCGCGGACCTCCTCGCGTTCACCGCGTTTCCCAAGGACGTGTGGGTCCAGATCTGGTCGAACAATCCCACCGAACGGCTGAACAAGGAGATCCGCCGCCGCACCGACTCCGTCGGCATCTTCCCCACCCGCGAGGCGATCGTCCGACTCGTCGGCGCGGTCCTGGCCGAACAGACCGACGAGTGGGCCGAAGGGCGCCGCTATCTCGGACTGGACGTCCTCGCCCGCTGCCGCCTCAACATCGTCCCCGACACCAGCACCGAGGAGGTCACCACCAGCTCCCTGCCCGCCCTGACCGCCTGACCCCCAAGCGAAGGATCGCTACACCACTTCCAGGGACTTGACCAGAGGCCGAGCCGGAAGAGCTGACCTTTGAGCTCGGCGTGTCCGGTGGCGTGGAACGTCTGGTCGAGATATGGCTGCCGTATTCGGAGTCAGTCGAACTGATCTCCACTGACGCAGACGAGCCGCTCGCTCCGGCGCACCGGCCAGCTCCAACATGGGTTCATTACGGGTCCTCGATCAGCCAGGGATCTAACGCAGCCAGCGCGGCCACCATCTGGACGGCGGTCGCCGCGCGTCTCGGAGGCGTAGAACTCACGAACCTGGGCTTCGGTGGCAGTGCCCTACTGGACCCGTTCGTCGCACGAACGATACGGGATCTGCCCGCCGACTTGATCTCCGTGAAAGTGGGGATCAACATCGTCAACGCGGATCTCATGCGCCGTCGCGCTTTCGCCCCGGCACTCCATGGCTTCCTCGACGTGATCCGGGGCGGTCACCCCGACACGCCTTTGCTGCTGGTCACCCCGCTGTGGAGCCCGATCTTCGAACACACACCCGGGCCCGGAGTGTTCGACCCTGACGCGCTCTCCCGGGGAGAGACGAGATTCGTCGCTGCCGGCGACCCAGCGGAGGTCCGAAGTGGAAAGCTTGATCTCGCCACGATCCGCGCTGACATCGACCGGGTAGTTCACGACCGTTCCGCGTCCGACCCGAACCTTTTCCAACTCGACGGAATGGCCCTCTACGGGGCGAGCGATGCACAGTCACATCCACTCCCAGACGACCTCCACCCTGATGCGGCCACCCACCGGCTTCTCGGGGAGAGGTTCGCCGAGGAGGTTTTCGGCGTTGAGGGGGGGCGATCCCCACCACAAGGTGACAGTGACTGCGTTGATCTAGTCGTTGCGTTGAGCGAGCCAGATCCCCAGCCTTCGTAGAGGATTCGACGAGCTGACTGATGCGTCGCGGCCGTCTGATGCCTCTCGTACGGCGCGCGCCCGTCGTGACCATGCCGTCGACCGGCTGATCCCGCCCCCGGCGCAGGCCGAGCTACACGTCCTCGTCGAGGATGTGCCGATCGAGTTGCTGGGGGGAGGCGGAGCGGGCGGCGAGGAGTCCGCCGATGCCGGGGATGAGGGAGAGCACCCAGACGATGTGTCGGTCACCGCGGACGAGGATCGCGGTGATGACGGTGGCCATGTACGCCAGGCCGTGCAGCGGCCCCAGAATCTGCGAGATCGCGGGTGCATGCACGGTGAGCATGTTGGCGAGCATGAGGATGAGGGTGACCAGTTCGGCCGTCCCCGCGATCTGGAGCATGCGGCGTGGACTCATAGCCCGACTCCCGTGGTCGATCCCGGCCGGTAGATCATGAGGACGACGACGATGGCCCACACCACGTTGAAGATCCCGGTGACCATGCTCAGGCTCCCCGGGATCCGGTCGAGCGAGGGCTGGGCCGGATCGGCTGCGTCGGGGTCGAGAGCGCGGACGAGGCGTGACTGTCTGGGCAGGATGAAGGCGATGAGCAGGACCGCGGCGATCGCGGTGAGGATCATCGACGCGATCAGCCACGCGTCGCCGAGGACGCCGATGCTCGCCGCTGTGGCCAGCCCGAACACGGGCACCAGGACGGCGATCACGCTGTAGACGCGGGTGACGCGGTGCAGGATGCGTGCCACCGCGGCCTTTCGGGGATCGTCCGGGGATGCCAGTGCGAGCCGGGCGAACCGGGGGAACATGCTCGCGGCGATCGCGACGGGCCCGATGGTAAGGATCGCGGCGAGGACGTGAACAGACAGCAGGAAGGCGCTCATCGCGTGACCCTCGCTCCGGTGACATGGGTTTGCGGCAACCGTCCGGCTCGGGATACCCCGGTGAGGCTGTCGCCGGTGATGGTGACGTCGTAGTCGAGGTTGAGCCGGAGGGGCTTGGTGATCTGCTGTCTCCACGTGGCGTGCTGGCCATCCGGAGTGTCTTCGGTCACAAGGTCGGTCAGGGGGACTGCTTCGCCCGCGCCGTGCGCCGTCCCGGTGACCGAACCGTCATGTTCTTCGAAGTGGTAGTCGGCTTCGATGGTCCCGATGGGAGTTTTCATCCTCAGTCGCCAGTCACCGCAGATGGGGTTCATTCGCTTTGGTGTTCCTTTCGTTCTCAGGTCCGGATGCTCACGGCGTGGGGGCTTCGGGCACCGTGGCAGGGGCCTTGCCGGCGGCGCGCCAGACGGTGCCGCGTCGCTCGTACTCGAAGAGTTCCTCGACAGCGTGGGCGATCCGGGGTCCGAAGTGCCGTTCTAGGAGGTAGAGCGCCAGGTCGAGCCCGGAGGTGACGCCGCCGGCGGTGACGAGGTCGCCGTCGTCGACGACGCGGGCGTTGACCGCTGTCGCGCCGGTCGCCTCCAGCAGTGGCATTCCGAGGGTGTGGGTGACGACGTTGCGGCCCTCGCAGAGTCCGCCCATCGCTAGCGCGAGCGAGCCGCCGCACACTGCCGTGACCAGGACGTCGGGGTCGCGCATCGCGTTGGCGATGAGCGGGATCGCCCCGGTCGCCGCGAACCGTGCCAAAAGGACCGGGATCGTCTCGGCGCCCTCGTCGGGGTCGCCGTCAACCGGCCCGGATGCACCGGGCACGAGCACGATCCCCGGCCGGTGGGGATCGAGCGCCGCCGTCGCGCGGAGCCTGAGGCCTTGCGAGCCGGAGACGACTTCGCGCGCCCCTTCGGCGCTGACCAGAGTGATGTCGAGTGCGTTGTCGAGGAAGTACTCGCTGCCTGCGACGAACACCTCGAACGGCGCGATCACATCGAGCGGATCAAACCCGTCGAACAGCACGATCTGCACGGACATCGACACGGGAACTCCCTTGCGTTGGCGTAAACGGCGGCGACGCTATCGAGTCTCCGGCTTGTTCCGATCGGGCACAATCGGCCCGATGGCCAATGATCGCCGGAATCTGGCCACGAGTTCTGAACGTCAATCTCGCGCTTGAATATCTGTAGGATGCACGGTATGTACACCGTCGTCTCGCTCGCTCTTCCTGATGTGATCGCGTTCGATCTGGCCACCGCAGTGGAGACGTTTGGTCGTGTGACGCTCCCGGACGGGCGCCTGGCGTATCGGGTGATCGTCGCCGGGACGGCGCCCACGGTCGACGCGGGCCCCCTCCAGATCGCCACGAGCGTGGGTCTCGAAGCGCTGGAGCGGGCGGACACGATCATGGTTCCAGGGCGCAACGACGCGGCCGCGCCGCTCCCGGACGGCGTCGCGGACGCGCTCCGTGCGGCAGCGGCGGCGGGGACGCGCATCGCTTCGATCTGCGTGGGGGCGTTCGTGCTCGCAGACGCAGGGCTCCTCGATGGACAGCGCGCGACGACCCACTGGCTCGCCACCGATCTGCTCGCACGACGGTTCCCGCGGGTGATCGTGGAGCCGGATGTGCTCTACACCGACAATGGGCAGGTGCTCACTTCGGCGGGTGCGGCCGCAGGGCTGGACCTGTGCCTGCACATGATCCGTCGGGACTTCGGTGCAGCGGTCGCCGCCCACGCGTCACGGTTGGCGGTCGCGCCGCTGCACCGCACAGGAGGGCAGGCGCAGTTCATCGTCCGGAATCCGCCCACCTACCGCACCGCCACGCTGGAGGACGTGCTCGTGTGGATCGAGGAGAACGCCCACCGTCCGCTCACGCTCGCCGACATCGCAACAGCAGCCCACACGAGCATCCGTACTCTGACCCGACGTTTTCACCAGGAGACCGGGCAGGCTCCCATGGAATGGGTCACCGGTGTGCGCATCCGGCACGCGCAGGAGCTGCTGGAGACCACCGACCACAGCATCGAGCGCATCGCCCGACAGGTCGGCTTCAGCAGCCCCAGCGCCTTCCGCGACCAGTTCCGCCGCGCCACCCGAGTCTCTCCCAGCGAGTACCGCGCAACATTCTCCGGCCGTCCGCCATACGACAACGACGAGGCGACCCGGTGAACACCACGGGTGAGCAGGTCCGCGCGCGGTGTCGTTAGCGCGAAGCCAACACCGCCGCTGACGTCAGCGCCTCCGGAGGTGATCCGTGGGGTGTGCTGATCTGGGCCCAGAGGTCGTCGAGGGACAGGCCGAGCACGATGGCGACCGCGGCAACGGTGGGAAACGCTGGTGTGGCGACCCTGCCGGTCTCGATCTTGCGCAACGTCTCGGGGGAGATCCCCGCCTCGATCGCGACGTCAAGGATCGAACGTGGACCGCGCGCGACACGGAGTAGTTCTCCGAGCCGCTGCCCGCGTTTGACGTCCTCGCGAGTGAGCGGCAATCTGACCATGCCACCAATACTAATCACGGTATAGTCGTACCGGTATAAGTATCGGAGACCTGGCGGGAAGGTGCCGGATGATCGAGATCCTCACTCCGAGCGAGCTGGACCGGGCGCGGGTCACCGGCCGCATCGTCGGCGACGTTCTCCAGCGCCTCAAGGCCCGCTGCCGGGTCGGGACGAACCTGCTCCAGGTTGACCAGTGGGCGCGGGAGATGATCGATGCTGCCGGTGCGACCTCATGCTACGTCGACTATGCGCCCTCGTTCGGGCGCGGTCCCTTTGGGCACTACATCTGCACCGCCGTCAACGACGCCGTGCTGCACGGCATGCCACGCGACTACCGCCTCGCGGATGGGGACCTGCTCACCCTCGACCTCGCGGTCATCAAGGACGGGGTCGCGGCGGACGCCGCGATCAGCTTCATCGTCGGCGACACCCACAACCCGCAGGACGTCGCGATGATCGACGCCACCGAACGGGCGCTGGTGGCCGCGATTCATGTTGCCGCGCCGGGGTTGCGGCTGGGGGACCTCTCGCACGCGATCGAGCAGGTGCTGTCGGGCGCCGGCTACCTGATCAATACCGAGTTCGGTGGTCACGGCATCGGCTCGACGATGCACCAGGATCCGCACGTGTCCAACAAGGGACGACCCGGCCGCGGATACCGGCTGCGGCCCGGGCTGCTGCTGGCCTTGGAGCCGTGGGTGATGGCCGATACCGACCGGCTCATCACCGACCCGGACGACGGGTGGACGCTGCGCAGCGCAACCGGATGCCGCACCGCCCACACCGAGCACACCATCGCCATCACCGACGACGGCGCGGAAATCCTCACGCTTCCGACTCGGTAGCGTGTCGCGTTCCCTCAATTTGCGGTGTCGTCGCTGTCAGGATGAGGTGCGGTGGAGTTGCGTCCAGAGGGCGGTCCATTGGTGGGCGTTGATGTCGCGGGGAAGGTTCCTCGGGGCCAGTCCAGCGGTGCGCAGGATCCTGGCCGCGTGCGCGCGCGGGACTCCGGCGGCGTTCTGAATGATCCGGTCCAGGTTCCCGCCGCGTCCGGTGAAGATGCGACGGACGAAGCGCTCGTATGGGATCTTCTCGTCGATGGGGATGAGAGGCTTTCGGCGCCGGGTGATCTGAAGCAAGCCGCCGTCGACGCTCGGACGGGGCGTGAAACCCTGGGAGGCCACGCGTGCGTGGAGGTGGAAGCTGAACCAGGGGGCGGATTGCGCGGTCATCAGGGTGCTGCCGCCGACGGCTGCGCGTTTGCGGGCGACCTCCCATTGCGTGAGCAGGATCGCGTCCGACCATGTGCGGGTGTTCAGCAGGCGTCGCAGGAGCGGGGTGGTGAGGTGGAAGGGGATGTTGCCGACGATCACCGGGCCGTGAAGCGGGTGGGTGAGGGCATCGGCGTGTTCCACTGCGACATCGGGCAGCTCCCGGGCGAGGCGGCGTGCGCGGTGCTCGTCGAGCTCGATGGCGGTGAGTCGACGTCCCAGCTGCGCCAGGGGTTTGGTCAGTGCGCCGTCGCCGGCGCCGATCTCCAGGATCGCACCGTCGGTGCGGCGGACAAGATCGACGACGAGGGCGATGGTGGGGGTGTGGGTGAGGAAGTTCTGGCCGAGTTCGTGTCGGCCACCGTGGATTGAACGAGGCATGAGTGCGCTCCATCGCGAGATTTGGGAGCGCCTCGAAGGCGTGAAGGCACCGGTGACCTGCGTGTCCGAGGGCCTGACTTGTGGTCACGGGGTTGCTGCCGGCCCGAGGCGCTGTGGGCTCTCGGGTGGACGGCGCGCGTCGCGAGGGTGCGGAGGGGCGCGCCGTCAGGCGCGGCGGTCGCGCACAGACAGCGCGTGGGCCACGGTGACCGCGCTGAGGAAACATGCCATGGTATCGATCCTATCAAGTCGTTGAGAGTGGTCCGCCGCGCGGCGAGCTGCTCAGTCGTCTTTGCGGATGTAGTAGATGACGATTCCGATGATGACGACGAGGAGGATGATCGCGAAGGGGCCGGCATCGAAGGACCAGGGGCCGATCCCGACGTTGTTGCTTGCTGTGGTCATGCGTTCTCCTTGGTTCGAGTCTCGGGTTCTTCAGGGACGTATCGTGATCTGAAGATCGTGGTGTAGACGGGGCCGGTGAGCAGCCAAGCGATGTTGATGAGGGTGAGTCGCGCCACCCAGGACCACAGCTCGTCAGTCCAGAACTCCTCCATCGACGAGGGCCACGACCAGCCGGAGAACGCCTTCATGATCAGCAAGGCGGGTACGGCGATGGCCCAGGCCGTCAGCACACGCAACCAGTCCTGCCACTCGTGCCGGACCTTGGCGGGCCCTGTCCGTGGAGGACGTGATGGTCTGGTGCCGTCGGCGAATCGATGAGCGAACCACGCATCGGCTCGGCTGATGATGTAGTGCCCGAATCCGACGCTGAAGCCCAGGTAGACCGCGGCAAGCCCGTGGACGGAGGTGGGTGTGGCGCCGCGGGAGAGATCGAGGCCCACCAGGATGATCAGCACCAGATCGGCGAGTGGCACGCTGAGCAGCAGGGCCGTGCTGGTCCGTTTCAGCTTGAGCGCGTAGCGAGCGAGCAGCCCGAGCACGAGCAGAACCCAGAACGCGATCTCGGCGCCGATGATGGCGCCCACGATCCAGCTCCCAGAGAAGTCCATGCCTCCACTGTGCGGGGCCAGCGCCGGGGCCGTCATCGACCAGATTGCCGCACTTCCCGAATCCGGCGTCACTCGTTCGGGCTACGCCGAACGGTGCTTGCCCGAGAGCCGCCATCGGGTTGAGATAGAAGGAAACGCACGGACGAGCCCGGTTCGCGAGGTGATGATATGACGGGGACAGGCCCGATCCCGTCGCCGCGCCATGCGTGGATCACCGTCGGGTACGTCGTGATCGCGATCGGCTTCTGTTTCGTGCCCAGCATCGGGATTGAATGGTTCGCGGCATCCCGCTCACAGGTCCTGGTCGGCGGCATCGCCACCGCGATCGCCCTCGGCGCCGTGCACCTGTTCCGGAACCGGTGGCCCACCGTGGTCGTCGTGGCAGGACTGGCAGTGATGACCGTCGAGGCCCTCGCGACCGGGACGACATCGGTCGGCGCGATCCTGATCGAGTGTGACGCTCTCTACAGCCTGGTCATCGCCCGATCGACGGCGCAGACCCGGCGGCTCCTCCCAATGATCGCCGCGGCCTGCCTGTCCATCGCCGTCGCAGGACTGCTGCTGGCGAACATCCTCGCCGCTGCGCTGCTGCAGGTCACCATCCTGCTGCTGGCGGTCGGAGTCACCCTGTGGTGGGGCATCACCGTGCGGGCGCCGATGACCCGTGCCGAGGAGGAGCGTGAACGCGCCGCTCTCATCGCCGAGGCCGCCGCGGCCAGACAACGAGAGGCGCTGGTCGCCGAGCGACTGCAGCTCAGTCGCGAACTGCACGACACCATCTCCGGGCACCTGTCCGCCATCACGATCCAGGCAGCTGGTGCCCTGGCTGCCACGGCACCGCTCACAGCCGAGGAACTGACCAAGCGTCTCGGGCGCATCCGGGCCCTCAGCCTGGATGCGATGGGCGACATGCGCACCCTCGTCGACGTGCTCCGGACCGACACGTCCTCACCCGTCGCGCTTCCCCAGAACTGGTCATCGGTGGACTCGCTCATCGCGGGCGCACGAGAGTCCGGCACTTCCGTCACCCTGACCGGCGACGATCCTGCGACGATCACCCTGGACCCGCTGGTCTCGGTCACCGCCTTTAACGCGCTCCGCGAGGCGCTCGTCAATGCCGAGAAGCACGCCCCGGGCAGGGATGTGACCATTGATATCCGACGCGAGGCCGAGGCTATGAGTATGACGATCACGAACGGACAGCACCCGCCTGCGCACGTCGGAGCGGTATCGTCCGGGTACGGTCTGATCGGCCTGGCCGAACGAGTCCGCCTCTGTGGCGGTGACCTCGACATCGACCGCTCCGACGACACCTGGGCCCTACGTGTCCGTCTTCCGCTGACAGCCGGACGGGAGACACAGCATGCTTAGCCTCGTCATCGTCGATGACCACGCCGCCGTGCGGGCAGGCGTCACCGCCATCCTCACGGCCGATCCGGACATCGAGATCCTCGGCGAAGCCGCGACCGGCCACGACGCGATCCAGCTCATCGACAGCCGGGAACCCGACGTGGTCGTCCTCGACCTCCAGCTCCCTGACCGCGACGGCATCGATATCTGCCGCGAGATCACCGCAAGGACCGCCACCCGCGTGCTGATCCTCACCGCGTACGAGATCAGCGACAACATCACCGCGGCTCTAGATGCCGGAGCGGCGGGGTTCCTCGCCAAGACGGCCGAGCCGCAGCAGATGATCGACGCCGTGCACGCCGTCGCAGCAGGACAGGCATATCTCACCCCGTCGGTGACCCGGTACGTCATCGCACAGGCGACAGGCAGAAACACGCCAGGACGCAGAACCGGTGCTGGCGCGCCGGACCTGACCGACCGCGAGCAGGAAGTCCTGCAACTGGTCGCCGAAGGCCTCACCAACAAGCAGATCGCTCAACGACTCGTGATCTCCCCAGCCACCGCGAAAACGCACCTGGCGCGCATCATGCAGAAACTCGGAGTATCCACCCGCACCCAGGCAGCCATGCTCGCTCGAACCGCCGACAATCGGTAGGCGCCAGCGTGTGCTGGGGCACCCTTTCTATGCGGGAGCGATCTCGTAGGTGATGCGCACGAGGCCCTCGCCGGTGACGTGTGACCCTCTTACACGAAGCGACGTCTCGGGCACGTCTTTGCCGAACAGTGATATTCCCGTGCCGAGGATGACGGGGACCACCGCGACGGTGAGCTCGTCGAGAAGACCTTCACTGAGGAAAGAGCGGATCGTGGCGCCACCGTCAATGTAGACATTTTTGGCTTGGTCCCCAGAGAGACGTTCTGTGAGTTCGCCGAGCGATCGGGCGATCTTGACCCGCGCATCCTCAGTTTGCAGCGATGCGCTGAGGACAAGAACGTCGACCTCGTCGAACGGCCATACACCGAAAGTGAGGAGCTTCTCGAAGGTGCCGCGTCCCATGACGATCGTGTCGACCTCGGGGAAGAACGTTTCCCACACCAGAGCGGGGTTCTCAGCCGAGGTCGGGACATGGTCGACATCGTCCGACAATTCCTCTAGCCACGAGACGTCTCCGTCTTCACGGGCGATGTAGCCGTCGAGGCTCATAGCCAGAAACGCGCGGCCCTTCCAACGGCGATCACGCTTCATCTCTGTACCTTCCAACGAGAACTCTGGGGTCACCAGCCTAGACGCGACCCCGGACGGCCATCCCGAGCTACCCGATCTACAGTCACCGAGTCTTCGCTCGAGACAGCCGCCCGCTGCCCTCGGGGGCAACTGTCATGTTTGGGTTGTGAAGGCTTGGGCATGCTCCAACGCCCATTGGTGGAGTGTCCGGGCCGGTCTGCCGGTGATGGCTTCGGAGGTCGGTGCCGGGCCGGTGTCGCAGGTGTCTTCGCCGTGATCTTCTGACTCGTCGTCGGGACCGAGGAGCCAGTCGGCAAGGTCAAGGTCCATGCCGTCGGCAAGCCACTGTTCGCGGGCCTGGGAGCGGGTGAGTTCGACGAATCGGACATCTCGACCGATTGCTGTTCCGATCACCTGGGCTTGATCCGCGCGGGTCAGTGTTTCGGGACCGTTGACCTCGTAGGCGTGTCCCTCGTGCCCGTCGTGCAGCAGCGCCACCGCGGCCACGTCGGCGATGTCGGCTTCGTGGACGGCGTTGCTCTCTTGATCCGCGAATGGACCCGGCGCAGGCGCTCCGATCACGCCGCCTCCTCGCGATCGCTGCTTCTCCAGCCCTTCGTGAGCCGGCCACGCCTCTTGCAGATCGAGGGCGCTGCGCGTTCAGCCGCGTCGCATCTGGTGCGACAGGCATCGTTCCGCTCACCTCCCGAGTGAGCGGAAGGAGGCGGCCTGGGTGACGGTCTCGATGCGCGTGATGAGCGCGGGCGACGGGTACAAGTACCTGCTGCGTACCGTCGCGGCCGGCGACGGTGACCGCTCGCTCTCCACCCCGCTGACGCGCTACTACAACGCCGATGGCACGCCTCCCGGGTTTTGGATGGGGTCTGGCCTGCAGTTTCTCGGCGCTGGTGAGCTGGTCGAGGGCGGCCGGGTTTCCGATGCGCAGCTCCAGCTCCTGGTCGGGATGGGCCGCGATCCCATCACCGGGGAGCCTCTGGGTGAGGCGTATCGGCAGTACGCGAGCGTGCAAGACCGCGTCGGCCAGCGCGTTGCCGATCTCGACCCGGAGCTGGGGCCGGTGTCGCGTGCGGAGCAGGTCGCGGCGATCGAGAACGAGGAGGCCGAGCGCGGCACCCGCCGCGCGGTTGCGGGGTATGACTTGACATTTTCGGTGCCGAAGTCGGTGTCGGCGTGGTGGGGTGTGGCGGATGCGGGCACGCAATCGTTGATCGCGGATGCGCATCATCAGGCGGTCGCGGAGGTGATCGGGTTCCTCGAACGCGAGGTTGCGACCACCCGCATTGGTGCTGCCGGCCCGGACGGCGCGGTCGCGCATGTCGATGTCGCCGGCGTCCTGGCGACCGCGTTCGACCACTATGACAGCCGGGCAGGCGATCCGCAGTTGCACACGCACGTCGTGGTGAGCAACAAGGTGCTGACGGTGCAGGATCAGAAGTGGCGGACCCTGGCGGGTCGGCCCGTGCACGCTTCGATCGTCGCCCTGTCCGAGTTGTACAACGCGACGTTGGCGGATCGGATCACTGGGACGTTCGGAGTCGAGTGGGAGGCGCGGGAGCGGGGCCGGGATCGGAACCCGGCGTGGGAACTCGCCCCGGTGCCCGACGAACTGGTCTCTGAGTTCTCGTCCCGGTCTCGGCAGATCGAGGAGGAGAAGACCCGCCTCATCGACGCCTACCGGGAGCGGCATGGTCGTGAGCCGTCAGCGACGACGGTGGTGAAGTTGCGGGCGCAGGCAACGCTCGCAACTAGGCCGGAGAAGCAGGTGCATTCCCTCGCGGAGCTCACCGCGGACTGGCGGCACCGCGCGGGCGAGTTATTAGGTGAGGATGCGACCGGGTGGGCGCGCACCCTCACCGCTGGCGTCGAGAAGACGGCTGTGTTGCGTGCCGATGATGTGCCGCTGGACACGATCACTGACCTCGGCCAGGCGGTCGTCGCGGTGGTGGGTGAGAAACGGTCGACGTGGCGGCGCTGGAACCTGCACTCCGAAGCCAGCAGGCAACTCATGGGCATCCGGTTCGCCACCGCCACCGACCGGGAGACGGTCACCGGCATGGTCACCGACGCGGCCGAGCAAGCGTCGCTGCGGTTGACGCCCCCGGAACTGGCGTCGAGCCCGCTGCTGTTCCGCCGCACTGACGGATCGAGCCGCTTCCGCCACCCCTCCGCCGTCCTCTACTCGACGGAGGAACTGCTGGCCGCCGAAGACCGCCTCCTCGACCGCTCCCACACCACAACTGGGCCGACGGTCGATCTCGCCACCGTCGAGAAGATCACGAGCAGGCCCGACGCGGACGGGCGACGGCTCGGCCCCGATCAGGCCGAAGCCCTCCAGCGCATCGCCGTCTCCGGCCGCATCGTGGACGTGCTCGTCGGCCCGGCCGGGGCCGGGAAGACGACGGCGATGAGCGTACTGAAACGGGCATGGGAGCAGCAGCACGGCACCGGCTCCGTGGTCGGGCTCGCGCCGTCGGAGATCGCGGCGCAGGTGCTCGGCGAGGAACTGGGCATCGAGACGGGGAACACGGCCCGGTGGTGGCAGATGCACCTCTTCCAGGACCGCACGTTCGCACAGAACCAGCTCGTGATCCTCGATGAGGCCTCCCTGGCCGGCACCGGCTCGCTCGACCGCATCACCGGCCTCGCCGAACAGGCCGGCGCGAAGGTCCTGCTGGTCGGTGACTGGTCGCAGCTCCAAGCCGTGGATGCCGGCGGGGCGTTCGGGATGCTCGTGCACGACCGCGACGAAGCCCCCGAACTCACCGACGTGCACCGCTTCACTCACCCGTGGGAGAAGACCACCTCGCTTGATCTGCGGCACGGCCGCACCGGTGCGATCGACACGTTGATCGAGCACGGTCGAGTGTACGGCGGGGAGCAGGACGCGATGGCTGATGCCGCCTACGCCGCCTGGCGCGAAGACACCCGGGCGGGGCGGGCGTCGATCCTCGTCGCCGAGGCCCGCGAGACGGTCACCCAGCTGAACGAGCGTGCCCGCGCCGACCTGATCCTCGACGGCACCATCACCCCCGGCCGGGAAGTCACCATGCACGACGGCACCCAGGCAGCCAAGGGTGACCGGGTCATCACGCGCGAGAACAACCGGCGGCTGCGGTCGAAGAACGGGAAGAGCTGGGTGCGCAACGGCGATCGCTGGACCGTCACGAATGTAAGCGAAGACGGGTCGATCACCGTGCGCCCGGAGGGGCGCCGCTTCGGCGGCGCACTGGTCCTCCCGGCGTCGTATGTGGCCGAGCAGGTCGAGCTCGGGTACGCGATCACCGGGCACCGCGCCCAAGGGATCACTGTCGACACCGCGCACACGGTCGTGACGGCGACGACGACGCGGGAGAACTTCTACGTTGCGATGACCCGCGGCCGGCACGGGAACTACGCCTACGTCGCCACCGACACCACAGACGACGCGCATGTCGCCCCGCACCCCTCCGACAAGGCCGACGCCACCGCCCGATCCGTCCTGTACGGGGTGCTCCAGCACGTCGCGGCGGAACTGTCGGCGCACGAGACCATCACCGCCGAACACGAACGCTGGGGGTCCATCGCTCAGTTGGCGGCGGAGTACGAGACCATCGCCCAAGCCGGCCAGCACGACCGCTGGGCCACCCTCCTCGAAGTCTCCGGCCTCACCGAGGGGCAGGTCGATCTCGTGCTCGGCTCCGACGCCTACGGTGCCCTATCCGCCGAGCTGCGCCGCGCCGAGGCCAACCATCACGACCTCGACGTCCTGTTCCCGCGGCTGGTGGCGGCGAGGGACTTCGCCGATGCCGACGACATCGCCTCGGTCCTGCATCACCGCCTCGCCCGCGCCACCGCCCGCCCCGCCGGGTCCGGGTGTACCCGCCGATCGCCACGGCTGATCGCCGGGCTCATCCCGTTTGCCTCCGGCGTGACCGACCCCGAGATGCACCACGCCCTCACCGAACGCGAAGAGCTGATCGAGCACCGCGCATTCGCGGTCCTCGACCGCGACCTGGACAAGGGAGAGCCGTGGACGGCCGCGCTCGGGAGCAAGCCCGCGGATGCACGTGCGGCGCAGTGGTGGCGGCAGGCCGGGCGGGTCGTCGCCGCGTACCGCGACCGGTACCAGATCACCGACGACACCCCGCTGGGCCCCGATGTGGCATCGGATGCGCAGAAGCTCGACGCCGCCCGCGCCGACGCTGCCCTTCGCCGGGCGCAGCAGCTCAGCCGCCACACCCCGAACACCGAGCAGCCGGACCTCACCATGGAAGTCCGGCAGGGTCGCACGCTCTGAGTCGCGGATCAGAAGGAGCGGCCGGGCCGGTTCTGATCGACGGCGTCGAGATCGTGCGCGGCGCTCAGGCCCGTGGTTCGTGCCGGGGCCTGGCGTCGTCGGTCGCTGGTGAGGGTGGCGAGGTCGTGGTGGCCGGTGACGAGGGCAGCGGTGCCGTCGCTCAGCAGCAGATGCGTGCCGGTGCTCGCCGTGGACGTGACCGGGCCGGGCACCGCCCCAACCCCACGACCGAGGGCATGCGCTTCGCGGGCGACGTGCAGGGTGCCGGAGCGTGCCCCGGCTTCCACGATCACCGTCGTCGAGGACAGTGCCGCCAGGAGCCGGCCGCGGGCGAGAAACCGGTGCCGGGTCGGCGCCGACCCGGGCGGCATCTCGCTCATCAGCAATCCCACATCGCCAACCTGTTCGAGCATTTCGCGATGCCCCGCCGGGTAGAGACGGTTCGGACCGCCGGCCATCACCGCGATCGTCTGCCCGCCGCTACTCAGGGCGCTGCGGTGGGCGGCGCCGTCGATGCCGTAGGCGCCGCCGGAGACCACGATCTGCTCCGCGTGCGACGCATCGTGGGCGAGCTCGCTGGCGACGTGGTCGCCGTATCTGGTCGAGGCCCGTGAACCGGTGATCGTCACCCGGGTTTCCTGCCGGACCGCGAGGAACGAGGTCGCCCCCTTCGCCCACAGCACGTATGGGGCACGATCGCCCAGCGCGTCCACCGAGACCGGCCAGTGCGCATCGCCAGGGATCAGCGGCTCGTATGCGCCGTCGAGCGCCCGCCGGAGCACTGCATCGAAGTCGGCTCCCGAGGAGACCAGTTGGGTGCGGTGGTGAAGGATCGCTGCTTCCTCGGGCCTCACGCCTGGCATTGGGCCGTCAGTATCGAGCAACCGCAGCGTCTCGATCCCGCCCTCACGCCGCAGCAGGCGCCCCACGTTCGCGTCCGCGGGCTCGACGATCATCGAGAGCATCACGCGGGCCGTTCGCTCATCGGAGGCGTAGTTAGCCAGAGCAACCATGACCGGGTCCTTCCACTCACCAGGCACTACCAAGGCAGGTGCACCCGGCATCGCGACGAGACCTTCCCCTTCGCCAGGCCCTGGCGTAACCTAGGAGGTGAAGCGCAGGCATTCCATCTGTAGGGTCCTTCGGGATCGCCCCTTCCGGGGCCACCACCAACACGCCGCTTCTCGATCATTCGAACCGTGTTGAATGGAGGCCCACCGATGTTCCTCAGCGACCGCGTCCGACGCCGCTGGCGCCAGAGCGAGAACACCGCCCAGAACCTGGAACCGGCCCGCCGGCTCTTCCCGACGAACCGCGTCCGCGATGCCGTCTACACCCGCCGCGGACTCAAATGGGGCATTCCCGCGATGCTGCTTGCTGCCCCCTACATCGCAGCCGTCAAGCTCCTGACCGACCACATCGAGCAGGGTGGCCCCGGCTGGCTCCACCTGGTCGTCCTGCTGTGCGCATGGAACGCGCTCAAGATGCTCTGGCTCGGCCCGATGAGCCTCATCACCCTCGCCCGCGTCCGCTACCGAGAGCACGTCCAGCGTCGCGCTGCTCGCCGTGAAGCCGAGTCGCGTACTACGCCGGATGATGTTCTGGTCACGGTCGGAGGTGCGTCATGAAGACCGTCACTTACCTGTACAGCGCGGCAGAGAACCCGACCTGGCTGGATCAGCAAGAAGCCGACTGCCGCCGCTACGCCGACGAGCACGGCATGACCGTCACCGAGGTCTTCACCGACGTCGGGCGCAGTCGCTACGGTCTGCAAGGCGCCCTCGATGCCGTCGAGCGAGAGGACGTGACCGGGCTCATCGTCACCGATCTCGCTCGGCTCGGCTCCAAGTACGCCGATCACGTCGCCGTCGTCCAGCAGCTCCACGACGCCGGAGTCGACATCCACGTCACCAAGGACCGCACGACGAGCTCTGTCGAGAAGAACCTGATCGCCGTCAAACAGGCACACCTCGATGCCCAGGCCCGGCGGCCGTTCCCTTCCGGTGGCAACGACTCCACCGGCTGACCCGCTACAGCCACCAGCAAGGCTCCGCTCTCAACTGAACGAGACCGGAGCCTTCTGCTTGTTCGCCTACCGCACCCGCCCGTGCGGATCACGAAGCGCGACACCCGCACGAAGCAACTGGACCCGAACGGTGCTGGCGTTGAAGCCCATCCGCTCGCCGACCCTGGCCAGCGACTCGCCCTGCTCGTAGCGGCGACACATTTCGAGCACCTGTTCCGATGAAGGCTTCTCACGGCGCAACCGCACGCCTCGCTCCCGCAATCGCTCAGCGAGACGCTGCCGACTCACGCCCAGATCGTCAGCGATCACCCGCAGAATCTCGCCGCCCTTGTAGCGGCGCTCCGCCTCATCTAGCATCGCCGCCGTCAACCGCGGAACCGGTCGCGGCAACGGCCGCGAGGAGCTCAGGCCCGACGCTGACCTGCGCCGACGACGGATCGCCCGATGCGACGAGACCACCAACTGTAGAGCCGGGGCAAGGTTAGAGCACTGTCGCGCTACCTCCACCAAACGCTTGATGTTCAAACACCGATCCGCTTACATGCGGGTCGGTGTTTGTGCTGATGAGGGCGGGTTTTCTGCCCGCGACGTGCCGCTCGGCTCGACGACTGATGCTCGGTTCGAGCATGGCGCTGAACGTGGCAGTGGGGACTGTGGAGACCTGGTCGGTTGAGGTGATGTAGATCTTCTCGAAGAACGCCTGGTTGAAGAGTCGTCGGATGCTGTCGGTGGCTCTCTCGTAGACGGTGTGGCAGTCAGTGGCGAGGTCGAGGGCTTCTTTGAGTTCTGCTTGCTCGTCTGCGTAGTCGGATGCTGCGGCTTCGAGGCGCTGCTCGATTCGGGTGAGGGCCGGGGTGATACGGTCCTGTTCTTGTTTGAGGAGATCGATCGGGATCGCTCCGGCGTAGTGGGCTTGGAGTAGCTTGTCCCGTTGTGCGAGGAGTTCGCCTTGCTGCTTGGTGAGGTCCTCGCGTTCGAATCGGGCTTGCGCGGTCAGAATGCTGAACTCTTCCGCGATGGAGGCTTCGAGCGCTTCGACTGATTCTGGCCGGGGCTGGATGCGTGCGTAGTGGTCGACGATGAGCTGTTCAACGATGTCGACGTGCATCGCTTTGCGGGTGCAGTCGTTGGCTTTGCGGTGGCGGCCTGAGCAGATGAAGTAGGGGTAGATGATGCCCTTCTTGTTCTTCGCGTGGGTGTGGATCAGACGTGATTCGCAATCACCGCAGTACAGCGACCCTTTGAGGTAGTGGTCGTGGGTTTGCGTCTTGTCTCCGGCGAGGTTGTTGGCGCGGAGCACGTTCTGCACTTGTTCCCACGTGCCGGGGTCGACGAGTGGTTCGTGCTGTCCTTCGTACTCGGCGCCTTCGAAGATGATGGTGCCCTTGTAGTAGGGGTTCTGCAGGGTGCGGTGCAGGGTGGACACGTGGATCGGCTTGGACGGACGCCGGGGTGTGGGTACTGATGTCAGTCCACGGACGGTGAGTTCGTTGAGGAGCGTGTTCAGGGTCCATTCCCCGCTGGCGTAGGCGGTGAATGCCCAGGTGATCAGTGGTGCACGGTCGGGGTCTGTTTCGACGGTGCGCACCACGCCCGGACGCCGCACCAGCCAGCGTCGACGATTCATCACGGGATTCATCCCCGAAGCCACCGGCCCGATGCCCGCCGATATGAGACATGCTCTGGATGAACTCCGGCAACACATCGAGGAACGAGCAGAAGCCCTTGCAGAGGAAGCCGTCACGACCCGCCCTGCCTGGATGAAGAGCCTTGGCACCGTGCCAAGAGAAAGCACGAACGCACGTGAGCGATGGGAGAAAACGCTCCGCGCGGTCGTCGCCTACCGGGACCGATACGGAATCGACACCCCTACGAGCTTGCTTGGTCCGGCATCGGACAACACGCAACACCGCATCGACCGGGAACGCATCGAAACGCTTCTCGCCGAGCCCGCTGAGCCCGCCTCGTCCCACGCTCCATCAGCGATGACTCGGGAAGGGGTGCAGCGGTGAGGGCTGCATAGTGCGTTGCGTCGACGACTTCGCTCACTACCTCAGGATGCTGCCCCGCTGGCTCACCTCATGCCCGTACGAAGTCCCCCATTTCCGAACGCGTCATACTGTGCTCTTGGCGGGAGGTGGATGGTCATGCAAGCACGGCGAGGCGGGCTAGGTAGGTGTCGAGTGCGGTGGTGATGCTGTCGGGGGTGAAGGTCTTGGGGGCAGTGATCGCGTTGAGCGTGAGGCCGTCGGTGAAGGCCCGTAGCAGGGTGGCTTCGCGTGCGACGTCGGCACGCGGAGCGAAGGCGTGCACGGTGACTTGGCACAGGTGCTGAAGCCCGTCGTTGACTTCTTGGACGATTGTTCGGAGTTCCGGGGTTCGCGCTGTTGCGGTGACGGCGAGCCAGACGTGGGCCTCGGTGCGGCGGGCGTCGTCCAGTGGGAGTGCCTGAAGCCACGCCTGTCGGATGTCGTCTCGTGTGCTGCCAGTCGGCGTGAGGGTGGCGAGTCGTTCAGCCTGATCATCGCGGAGCATCTGGATGGTCGAGGCGAGCATGCCGTCGCTGCTGGGGAAGTAATGCCGCAGCGTTGACGGCTGTACGCCCGCTTCGGCCGCGACTGTGCGCACGGATACGGTATGGATGCCGTCGCGTTCGATCACCCGGGCAACGGCGCGCGAGATCGCAGTCCGGCGTGCATCGTGATCAACGATCTTTGGCATCGAGTCTCCTTTGCCTGTACCCGTGCCTATTATGGTACGACTGTACTATATTACTTGGCGTCTCCGGAAGGATCCCATGTTCAAACTCTCCGCCCGTCACGTCACGGGGCTCCTCGTTGTGGGCACGACCTCGGGCATGGCCATCCCGCTGACGCTCTGGCTGCTTCGCGATCCTGTACGCTTCACTGCCGATCTCCTCGGGATCGGCCAATCCGCGGGCTTGATCCCATGGGCCTGGGGGATGGCGACGGTCATCGCCATCACTTATGTCACCTATACGTTCTGGGCGGTCCCCTTCGTGAGGGAGCACGCCACAGAGCTCACCGGCCTGAAGCTCCTTGCCGTTCCGCTGGCGCTGGTCAGCGGAACGCTAGAGGAGCTCATATTCCGGAAGTTCCTCATGGACTGGCTTGGTGCCCTTGGCGCAGCCGGCTTCTTGCAAGTCCTCGGGACCGGAGTCGCTTTCGGTGCCGCACATTCTTTGTGGGTGCTGTTCTCGCGCGATGCGCGGATCATCCTTCCCGTCACCACCGCCACCACCGTCCTCGGGGCGGCGCTCGGGATGACTTACCTTCTCGCGGATCGCAACGCGCTCCCAGTGATCGTCGCGCACATCGTCATCAATCTCATCATCGAGCCATGGCTCCTCCTGAGTGCGGTCAACAAAAGGTGGGGCGCGCCGCAACCTGTACGGGCGGTTCACGAGCGATCGCGCACAGGCTGTCCCTAGCGAGGTCCGGCATCCTCAGGGCGGCGCGCCTGGCCGGTTGGCCAGGCAGACTTTATGTCTGATAAAGTAGTTGCATGCCTGATAAGAAGTTCTCTGTTGATGATGCAACTCGTCTGGTCGCTGTGGGCGAAAAGGCTGAGGCGGACGCCCGGCGTGCGGTGCGGTGGTTCCGTGTGTTCGTGGTCATGCAGGCGGTGTACGCGCTAGCGTTCACTGTGTCGATCGATGTGGCCGGAGTGGACTATTGGAAGGCGTTCGCGCCGTTCCTGCTGGTCACGCTGTGCATCTGGATGATCGCGCTCCAGCACCGGCAGTCCGCGCCGCGGCACGGCCTGCGGAACATGGGCATCGCGGTGGCGACGTGGTTCGCGCTCTACACGCTGATGCTCGACCCGGCGCTTCAGCTGTTCAGCGCGTCTTCGCCGTGGTGGTGGGTGCTTGCCGGCATGGTTTCGGTCACACCGATCCTGGCCTGCGTGTTCGCGAGCTCGCGGCGATGAGTCATCCGCGCAAGGACATCGACACACTCATCCATTCCCCGGTGCGGTTCTCGCTGCTGGCCGCGCTGCGCAACCTCGAAGACGTCGATTTCCGGTTCCTCGCTGACCTGTTGGAGGTCAGTGACTCGACGCTTTCCCAGGCCCTGACCGTGCTGTCGGAGGCGGACTTGGTGAGCGTCCGTAAGGAGGCGGTCGGGCGTCGCACCCGCACCTGGGTCAGGATCACCAAGGTCGGGCGTGAGGCGTTCGAACAGCACCTTGCGACCCTGCAGGCCATCGTCGAAGCCGGCACCCAGACCTCACGTGGAGAAGAGAAGCCCGATGACACACCAGCTCCCGCATGATGACACGGCAAGACCTGAAGAACCTCGCTTGGAAGAGCCACGTCTTCCGGGGATGAGCTCAGCGACGATATGGCCGAGCACGCTCATCCTGACCGCGGGAATCGCGGGGCTCGCCGTCCTCAACGCAGAAGGCGATCTGAAGCTCCCCGGCTCGGAACGGTTGCAGGTCCTTGACGATCCTGAGGGGCTGATGGGGCTGATCTCCTACGCCGGAGTCGTCCTCGGCGCCATCGCCTTGGGCGCACTGGTGTTCAGCTGGTGGCGCGGGCGTCGCAAACCCGCTCATGCTCTGACCTACTGCGGATCGGGACTTGTCCTCTGCGCGCTCGGCGTGGCACTCATCATCGGTGCAGGCGGTGAGCGCCCTGTGCCTTTCGCCGCGCTGGCCTGGACCACAACGGCGATCGGCCTGATCATGACGGCCTCCTCGCTGACGCGCCTGATCAAGCCTCATCCGGCTGACCGAAGCCCCTGACTTAAGAAAAGGCCGACGCACCCGTACCTGGGTGGCGATCACCGACACCGGCTGTGATGCCTTCGCACGCCACCTGGCGACCCGCGCCATCATCAGCTCCGGCGCCACCGACCCCAGCAGCGCCGCAGACCCTCAAGAGAGTGACCGATGAACACCTCCATCCTCCTGGCACGCCCAAGCGATCTTGATCCGGCCGCCGATACGCTCAGTTCTGCGTTCGAGCAGTACCCGTGGACCCGGCACGTCATCCCCGAGACCGGATACACCGCACGACTGCGTCAGCTGCAGCGCCTCTACCTCGGCTACGCGCACGCCCACGGCCTGGTCGCCGTGACCGAGGACCTGGCAGGGGTCATCGCGCTCCTGCCTCCGACCGCTCCTGAACCGGATACGGAGATGATCGAGCAGATCATCCAGTTGCATGGCGACCGGATCGACAGGATCGCTCCTGGTGAACCGCCGGCAGGCGCATGGCGGTTGGAGACTCTCGGCGTACGCCCGGACCGGCAAGGACGCGGGATCGCCACTGCGCTGCTGACCTTCGCGCTGGCCGAGGTCGCCGACCGGGGTGGGAAGCAGGTGGTGCTCGACACCTCGGACCCGCGCAATGTCCGCCTGTATGAACGTCATGGTTTCCGTGTCACCGCGCACATCCCAGGAACTGATGGCCCACCGGTGTGGACGATGCGCGCAGCCATCGAACGACCACCCGGCCATGTAACGTCGTTCCCCGCATCCGCCGAAGTCGCCCTGAGTGAGTACCTGAAGGCGACCAACACGCATGACTTCGATCAGGTCGAAAAGATCCTTACCCCCGGCGCGGTCTACTTCTTCGGTGACGCGACCTGCGTCGGCCTCACCGAAGTCCGGGCCTACTTCGAGAGCACCTGGGCAGCGATCCCTGATGAGCGGTACTGGGCTGAGGACATCTCGTGGGTGGTTGCCGGTGCCGACGCCGCGGTGGCCGTGTACACGTATCGCTGGTCCGGGACCCTGGACGGGGCGCCACGCTCGGGAGCCGGGCGCGCCACGAACGTGTTCACCCGCACCGGCCAAGGGTGGCGACTGACCCACGAGCACCTCAGCGGCCTGCCCGTTACAGAGAACCCGAGAGCTCAGGAGGAGACCGCATGAGGACGCTGTGCGTCGTCACCCATCCCGAGGCCACACACCACGTGCATGAGCTCGTCGGGGGCTGGCACGACTCCGAACTCACCCACCCCGCTGACTACAACGTCATGACCTCATACAACTAGGCCGTCGTCTTTCCCGAGAGCCAGCCGCCGGTGAGAGAATGGTACATATGCCCACCACGACCGAGCCCGAGAGCGGGTCTGCAACAGAGTTCGACCTCTCGGCGTTGAGCGCTCCCGTGGACCGTCGAGCGGCGCGGGCGTTCTTCGACTCCGATGACCCGGCGATGATCCAGCTCGAGGAACAAGTCATGGGCCGGCATCGCCGGTACCGGATCTTCGCGATCGTCGGGGTCGTGGCTTTCCTCATGGGCCTCGCCCTTCACTTTTGTCTCCCGCTGGATGACGACGGTCGCTTGGCGCGCTTGCTCATTGGCTGCGGGTTGCTTGCGATCGTGATCTCTGTCTTCCAGTTGCGTCGCACGGGCGCGATGCGCGCCTACCAGATCGCGCGTTTCGCCGAGGCCAACGGTTTCAGGTTCTCCCACTTGAAGCAGTCCGCGGGTTATGAGGGGATGCTGTTCACGACCGGCTGGGACCATCACCGGTGGATGACTGTGAACGGGACCATTCGCGGTCGGCCCGTGGAGTTCGGTAACCTCACTTTCACCCAGGGCGGGGCCCGTCACTACACGCGGATGCGCGGCTACATCGCGATCCGGCTTCCGGCGCGGCTGCCGCGGATGCTGATCACGGCCGGGTCGAACCCGCTTTTCACGACGACGATCCCGGACTACCCGCACCGCGACGATCTTGTCGATGTCGGACAGGGGCGCGCGTTCCGGCTCTACGCGCCGGAGGGTGCGGCGGTCATCGCCCGGGCGTTGTGCACTGCTGACGCTGTGGCGCTGTTCGCGGGGCTCGCGAAACGCTACACGATCGAGATCACCGGTGACATGCTCTTCCTCACCCGCTTCCGGGAGGTCTCCGTCGGCCGTGCCCGGCAGTGGCGACGACAGCTCGCCGACGTCCAGGCCCTCACTCGGATGATCGGCGTCTCGGATGTCTGGCAGGCGATGCGGGCGCAGCCGAAGCGGTTCCTTGCGCAGCTTCCCGAGATGCGGCAGCACTTCATCTCACGGTCGCCGGTGCTGACCGCGCTGATCCTCGTCGCAGGGATCGTCGCGATCTCCGTCCTCATCGTCCTTCCACTGATCATCATGGAGTTCAAATGACGGCCGACCTGCCCGACATCGGACCGGACCCGTCGGCACCGACGGCCTGGGCGGGGAGCGTGTCGCGCTATGACCCGCACGGTCTCGACGTGCTGGAGGCCCACGTCATCGCGCATCGTACGAGCGCGGCCGAGTGGACGGTGATGTCGGTTCCTCGGCGGATCTGGACAGGGCTTGTCGAATTCGTGCCGTGGCTGGCGTCGATCGGTGGGTTCGCGATGCTGCTGGGCGATGACCGTGCGATCCGTCTGGGCAGGATGACCGAGCGGGGCGCAGAGCATATTCCCTTCGCGGCGGTCTGTTACGCGGTGGCGGCCCTCGGGGTCGTGGTGCTGTTCGTTCGATGGTTGCGGGGAGGGCGCAGGCAGACGAAGGGAATGCGTCTGCATCTGGTGCTCGTCTTCGTGTTCGGAGCCCTCGGGATCCCCGTGGCGTATATGCTCGCGACTCGCGACGGCGTCGGTATGGGGCTCATGATGGTACCGACCTACGTGATGATGGGGCTCGCCACTGTTCTGTTCGTCCTCGTGCAGCTCTCGCCACCCCCGGAGCCCAAATCGGAGATCGCGTTCGAGGACCTCGACGAGAAGACCGTGAAGCGCCTCATGACGCTGCGCGGGCGGGCGATCGACACGCTCGTGAAGCGCAGCCTGCTGCCCGACGAGAACATCGACGCGCTCAAAGCGCGCCCGCTCGGTCGTCTGCACATCGAGGATGAACCGTCATGAGCGGCGTGCGGGGCGAGAGCTTGAAGAAGGCTAAGGAGGACGGAGAATGATCGTCTGCTGTGGGCTCGAAGGTGCACGGAGCCTTTGTCGTCGGTGAGAGCCGGGCGCACGTTCCTCGCGGTCCTGGGCACCGCGCTCGTCATCAGCGCTCTCTGGGTCGGGATCGCGTGCCTCACCGCCGACTCGCCGCTGGACATCGCTCTCGTGCCCGCGATCATCGGCGTCATTGCGCTCGTCGGACTGCTCGTCGGCGCGCCGCTGCTCTCCCGTTTCGTCGAAGCACAGGAGGTCGCCGGCCGCATCGAGGTGCGGTACGTGCTGAGAGCCCGCCGCGTGATCCCCGTCCCGGACATCGACGAAGTGGTCTTGGTGCGGACCCTGCGCCTATCCTCGTGGAGCGGTAGGCCGTCCTCGGCCCCGCGGGTAGTGCTGCGGCGAGGCGGGCGTACCGTGGAGCACGGCCACATGGAGCGGATCGGTGACGACTTCTTCGAGGTCGTAGTGATCCTTGATCTCGTCCCGAACCCAATCCTTGGCTGCCTTGCGGGTCGGGAACGTCATACTGGGCAAAACTACTGGCTTCGCGACACCCATGTCTCGGCCTCCTCGCATGTCCATCCAGGAAACGTCCCGTCCCGGTGAGACGCAGGCGCTTGGCCGCCCGACAGAATGGTCGCGTTTGTCGTCGCGAACCTCGCTCACGGGGCGCTGCTGGCGACAGTGATCAGCTGGGGCAAGTTCTTCACCCCGCTGCGCGGGGCCGCCGCAGCCGCGACGGTCGCGTTCCTCACCGAGGTGTACTTCCTGTTCACCCAGCACGCGATCTTTTACACCATGGATCTGGTATCCGCGATCGCCGACACCATCATGTGGACCCTCGTCAACGCGATCGTCGGCGCCCTGGTCGCTTGGATCGTCCGCCCACGAGTCAACAGCGGTGAGCTGCAGCACGGTGCAGGGAAGGACGCTGTTCCAGGGCCGGTGGCATGAGTGGCCGGCGCGACCACGCGAGCGTACCGACGTCATAACGAACTCGTGAGCTGAGCGGACCAGAGCATACTGGCGATCACGCTGTGGTCACTGCGGTGCGGGATCGCCGGCTGCGAGGTGCTCGGTTGCCGCGCTGAGCGAGGTCACTGCGTCACGCAGCGCCCTGTCATCGATGGGCGCTGGGTCAAGCAAGCGTGCCCAGTGTCCGCGGACGCGGCGCAAATTCGTCGCCGCTCGCTCGGTCGGCCAGATCGATGTCGCCCTCCGATCCGACGGGACCGGGCGACGCTGGATGAGCCCCTTGTCCTCCAGGCCTCGCAGAGCGGTGCTCGCGTTGGTGTGCTGCAGGCCGAGACCTGCGGCGAGCTCTGTCGTACCGACCCCGGGGTGGCGGTCGATGAACTGCATCGTCGCGCCTTCGAGCTGAGTCAACCCGATCAGCTCCGGATCGTCCGCGCGTGCCGCATGCACCTGTCGGGCCAGTGTCTGCGCGAAATGCACGAGATCCGCAAGCAACTCTGCTCGCTCCGTCATGCCGGTCTGTTCCATCGCCCTCACCTCAACATGTACCCTACAATAGGTATTGATTCATACATATAGGGGAGGCTGCATGCCGATCGCCACGAACACCACACCCGACTCTCCTGTGACAGAGGCGTCACAGCGGACCGCGAAGCTCGGTGCCGCGCTCATCGGCACACTCGCGCTGCTGTCAGCGATCGCCCCGTTGGCGACCGATCTGTATCTGTCGGCGTTCCCGGCGATGACGCTCGAATTGGCAACGACCGCGACGGGTGTGCAGCTCTCGCTGACGACGTTTCTCGTCGGTGCCGGGCTCGGGCAGGTGATCTTCGGCCCGCTCTCGGATCGCATCGGCCGCCGCGGCCCGCTCCTGACAGGGCTCGTGATCTATCTGCTTTCCAGCGTCGCGGCCGCTGCGGCCCCGACGGTCGAGGTGCTCGTCGTGGCACGACTGGTGCAGGGACTGTCGGGGGCCGCCGGGATGGTGCTCAGTCGTGCGATCATCGCCGACCTCGCGAGAGGCGCTGCCGCCGCGCGGGCGTTGAGCGCGATGATGCTCGTCTCCGCGATCGCGCCGATCAGCGCCCCGTTCCTGGGCAGCGTGCTCGTCGGTGTCATCGGCTGGCGGGGCCTGCTCGGGATCGTCGCCGCCCTCGGGGCGGTGTCGATCGTCTTCGTCCTCGCCTTCGTGAAGGAGTCCCGCACCCCGCACGCACGCCGGGATGCCCAGGTGGGTGAGGGACGGCTGCTGTCGCGCCGCTACCTCGGCTACACCCTCACCTACGGGTTCGCGTTCGCGACGATGATGGCCTACATCTCCGCATCCCCGTTCGTGTACCAGAACATGATCGGGATGAGCGAGATCTAGTACGGTCTTGCCTTCGCCATCAACGCGATCGCGATGGCCGTGACCGGCGCCATCGGCGCGAAGCTCGTCGGTCGCGTCGCGCCTGCGACGCTCACCTGGGTGGGGCTGTTCATGAATCTGGGGGCGATCGTCGCGCTGGTCGTCGTGGCCGTCACCGGCGCTCCGGCGTTCTGGCTCACCGTCCCGCTGTTGTTCGCCGTCGCATCGCTGGGACTCATCGTCGGGAACACCACCGCCCTCGCGCTGGAGGCCGTGCCCGGACGTGGCGGTAGCGCCTCGGCCTGGCTGGGCTGCTTGCAGTTCGTCCTCGCCGGTGTCGTCTCCGCGCTCGTCGGTCTCGGCGGTGAGCACACCGCCATCCCGCTCGCTGTGACGATGCTCGGCGCCAGCATCGTCGCCCTCCTCGCGTTCACCGTCGCCCGTCGGGCACGGGAAGCATCCCTCGCCCCGTCACCGTGAACCTCTGTGCCCGTGGCCTGCGCCCGGCGACGCTCACTCCCGCACGGGGTCTACCTCCGTGGTCTGGGGCTGTTGCCCGGGCAGACGGAACGTAGCGATCGCGACGACGACGAGGAGGGCGGCGACGATGAGCATCGCGTTCGGAAGTCCCCAGAGTTCGCCGACGAAGCCGAGGAGGGGTGGGCCGACGAGGAAGGCGAGGTAGCCGCTGGTGGCGACGGCGCTGACGCGTTCGGCGGAGCGGTCGGGGTTGTCGCCGGCGGCGGAGATCGCGACAGGGAACCCCAGCGACGCACCGAGCCCCCACAACACGACAGCGATCATGGCCACGGCGATGTTCGGTGCGAACGCGACCGCGACGACTCCGAGGATGGCCATGATCGCGCTGACCCGCAGGACGACCTGTCGTCCGAACCGGACGACCACGGGACCTCCGGCGAAGCGACCGATGGTCATCATCGCAGCGAATCCGGCGTAGACGAGAGACCCCCACACGGGATCAGCGTCGTGGCCGTCGACGATCAGCAGCGGAAGCCAATCATTCGCAGCGCCCTCCGCGAATGCCATCGCCAGGACCACGACCCCGATCAGCACCACCACCGGTTCTCGCCACACAGACGTCTTCCGCCCTGCGGCCGCCCGTGCCGTCGCGTTGCGATTCGCGATGCCGACGCCTGCCGGGATACCCGGCACGGCCCAGAAGAAGAGAGCGAGCATTGCGACGACCGCGATCAGCAGATGCCACAGCGCGGGAAACTCGATCGCGGTGAGCCAGATGCCGGCCAGCGCTCCGATGACGGTGCCGAGGCTGAAGAAGCCGTGTAGCAGCGGCAGCACCGGCTTGCCGAGCAAGCGCTCCACCTCCGCGCCCTCGACGTTCAGGGCGATCTCTCCAAGCCCGCCGCCGAGGCCGAACAGCACCAGCCCGACAAACACGCCGACGCCGGCCGCTACTGCGGTGGAGAGAGCGATCACGGCGACACCGACGGTGACGAGCGCGATGCCGGTCAGCGCGATCGGACGGGTCCCGATGCGGGCAACCAGCGGCCCGGAAGCAAGAACCCCGACCATCGACCCGACGGACAAGCCGAACAGGATGAGTCCCATCTGCGCCGTCGACGCATCGACCGCATCCCGTACTGCCGGGGTGCGGGTCACCCAGGATGCGAGTCCGAGACCGACGATGAGCATGAGAGCAAGCAGGGACGCGCGCCGTCGGCGGACGCGCGCGATCGTATGTTCTTCCTGCGGGCGGGTCGTCATCGGGCCTCCTGGGCGGTGGTAATGCGGTCGATCGCACGCCGCACCAGCTCCCGGTTGGGGGGAGCGGTGTTCAGCGCGGCGTGGAGGGTCAGCCCCTCGATCAGCGCGTCGAGGAGCACCGTGGTCTCAGGGTCGAAGTGGCGGGTGAGGGCAGTACGGCTGCGGGCCATCCACGCGTTCGTGACCTCGCGGAACGCGGGGTCACGCGCCGCGAGGGTGTAGAGCTCCTGGGTGAGGATCAGATCACGCTGACTACCGAATACATCCCGTGTGATGATCGCCTCCACGGACGCGCGTGCTTCCGCCTGGTTGTGCGCGGCCCCCAGCCGGGTATCGAATCGGTCTGCGATCGAGTCAGCGAACCTCGCGAACGCAACCTGCAACAGTTCGCCCATGCCGTCGAAGTGGTACGTCATCGACCCGAGCGGCACGTCCGCGGCCGCAGCGACCCGCCGGTGGGAGGTTCCCGCGACGCCACGCTCGGCGATCACATCCAGGCAGGCGTCAATGATCCGGGAACGCCGATCCGGGTCGAACCGCCGGCCACCCTGTCGCACCTCGCGCGCGCCGCGCGACGACACGGGTTACAGCTCTCGGATCACGCGGGCGGGGTTTCCGACCGCGACGACATTCGCGGGAACGTCACGGGTGACCACCGCCCCAGCACCGATCACGCTGTTGTCGCCGATCGTGATCCCAGGGCACACGATCACCCCGCCGCCCAGCCACACGTTGTCGCCAATCGTGATCGGCTTCGCCGCTTCCCACTTCTCCCGCCGAGGCTCCGGGTCGACCGGATGCGTCGGAGTCAACAGCTGCACGTTAGGGCCGATCTGGCAGTCAGCACCGATGCGGATCTCGGCGACATCCAGCGCCACCAGGTTGAAGTTCACGAAGGTGCGCGCACCGATGGAGATGTTGCGCCCGTAGTCGACATACAGGGGAGGGCGAACCGTCACCTCCTCACCGATCTCACCCAACAGCGCGCTCAGCGTTGCTGGGGCGGCCGGGTCACCCGCGCGAGACTGGCGGAGGTAGTCATTGGCAAGCCGTGAAGCCTGCGCCATCTGCTCCTCGAGCTCGGGATCGGTGGCGATGTACAGGTCACCGGCCTCCATGCGCTCACGCTGGGACCGGGCATCATCGAACGAAGTCATGTGTACGATCGTACACATGACTTCGATCAAGGCAGCATCCACGAGCAGTATTGAGGCCAAGCAGCTCAACCGTGCTTAACTGGAACGACGCACGTTAGAGACGCGGGTGGGCGATCATCGCAGACCTCGCCCGAGGCGTTAGAGAAGATCCTCTCGAGGCCTTTCACCGGAGAAACGGCTCTTCTGCAGGTATTATTGGGCCGTGCCGCAATCACGCTTCAACCTCGGGTTAGCCGGCCCACAGGCGCGAGTGGCACGCAGCAGGCACGAATGGTGTTGGGTCGCGTAGAATCCGCGGAACTCCGCGCCTCCCGACGAGAACTGGGACGTATGACGGGAAGCTTGCTGACTGGAGCAAGAGTCACCATGACCATCGTGGACTTGTGTCCTATGAGCTCAACCTAGCAAGCCCTAAAGCAGGCACCGTGCCCACACAGACTTCCGACGTGTCCAGCCAGCTCATGCTCGACGCAGAAGACAACCTGAACGCTCCGACCGCTCGGGGCAGGCGCGCCGCGTGTGGCAGTTACCGCTCGGCCGCGGAACGGCTTGCGAAGCAGATTATCGCCACCGCACGCACCGAATCAGGCACCCTCTGTTCTGTAGCGGACGTTGAGATGGAAGCAAGCGTCCTCGGGCAACTCGTGCCGCTTGTTCGCGGATTCGCGCTGAGCAACGATGAGAAGGGGAAGTGGAACACGTTTTCAACCGTGCTGAATCCTGGCAATCATGACGACGATGTTCCTTCCACAACAGAACTCAAGGTCATGCGTGGGAACCTCCGTGCGATCGCGAAGTCGCACCGTGCCCACTGGACGAACGGTCTGGTGGCGTAAGCTTCCACTTCCCGACATGGCCCGTGAGGTGCGCAGTTGCTGACTATGAACGTCAAAGCGACCGCGGTACGGACGATGGGCGCATCTCCACTCCAGCGCGCACAATCTTGGACCGAACTGTTCCCGGGCTATACCCGAAACGCTCTCCGAGACGAGCGAGAGACTCACCATTCTCGTAACGACGTGCAGCATCTTTGATTTCGGCTTCGGTCATTCTCCGAGGCGGAGACGCGACGCCTGCGTCATGCAGAATCTTCCGGACCGATGTTTTCGTGACCCTCAGGCTGCTAGCGATGTCCTTGACATATGTCCCGGCGTGAAACAATCGAATGGCTTCGGCTCGGTCCGCGTCCGAAATCTTCCGTCGCGTGATCGATGTACACATCTCTCCCCGTGCGTCGACAGCCCCCGAAACGCTGGCTCGCTGGACCTTTCCGTCCCTGACACGGGATGCGGCACGGGCAAGGCGCTGAGTGGATCCGCCGTGTTTGACCGTCTTCGCGTCCATTCCACAGTGAGCAGAAGCCCTGCACCGCAGATGAGCGGTGCAGGGCTTCTTCGTCGCATTGATGGAAGCGGTGCCGTGATGGCAGCGCTCCTGCCGACTACAGTCGACGGCATGGGGAGAGCGCAGGCCGAACTGACCGAGGACGGCCGGTACATCGTGGTCGACGGGCGGCGGTGGCGGGCCGCGGATCCGGACATCCCCGCACCCCTGAAACAGGAGCTCGTGGATGAGCTGATGCGGGCGCGGCGGCTCATCGGGCGCGGTGAGACCTCGGCGCGGGCCCGCGTGCAGGATGCGAAAGTCGCTCTGGGGGAGCGCGGCCGAGCCTGGTGGGATCCGGACGAGGAAAGCAGGGACGTCCGCGCCGTCGCCGCCCTCACCGCGCTTCTTCGCGCCCGCGACGGCGGGTCTGTGCGCCTGGGCGAGGTCGCGCAGATCGTCGCCGGGAGCGAGTGGCGGAAGCACCTGCACCGTCTGGCTGCGCTGCTCGAGGAGGGAGCGCGTGCAGACCGCTGGTCGCTGTCCTGCGAGGAGCCGGAAGCGGCCGATCCGGCCGATGTGCTCATCGCTGCAGGCCCGGAGTTCGAGGCGGAGGAGACCGCCGGGTGAGGCGAGGCACCGGGTGAATGGACGAGGCAGGGCGGATTTGTCTCCGAGTAAGCCGTCGCCTATGATTGTGCGAGTCGCCAGGTGGACCTGGTGGACGCCTTTCGGGGGTATGGCGCAGTTGGTAGCGCGTCTCCATGGCATGGAGAAGGTCAGGGGTTCGAATCCCCTTACCTCCACAGCGGGCCTGGCTCGTCTCACTGAGAATGCAGTGAGACGAGCCAGGCCTTTCTGTTGCCTGCAGTGCATCAGTTTCGGCCGCGGAGACGGATGTCTGCTACCTGGGTGGTGCTGTCGAACCTGACGGTCAGGAACTCGTCCGCAGGCAGACCACCCACGAGGTGCGGATAGGGGTTGACCCTGATGCGGGGACACTGCCACCGGCCCTGTGATCCACGTCCGGAGATCGTCGGCCTCGACCCGAGCACAGGTGAAGGAGTCCCTCCCGGTACCCCTCTCGCCCGGGACTCCCTCATGGAGCGGATCCCTGGTGGGCTGGTGGATCGTGGCCGCCGGCATCCTCCGGCGCCGTGTCCCAGTGGCATCCTCACAGAGAAGAAAGCTCGTCCACCACCCCTCATGGCAACTGATACAGAACAGACCGCGCCCGCTCCCTCGCGGCTGCCCTTCGTCACGTGGATCCTCGCCGCAGGCGTGTTCCTCATGGGCACCACGGAGTTCATCGTCGCAGGCATCCTCCCGGAGACCGCTGAGGACCTGGGCATCCCCGTTGCGGATGCCGGGCTCATGATCACCGTCTTCGCAGTCGGGATGATCGTGGGGACGCCGGTCATGGCGATCGTCACCCTCAAGCTCCAGCGCAGGCTGACCCTGACGCTCGCTCTCCTCGTGTTCGCTCTCGGGCACATCATCGCAGCGCTGACCTCGGTGTTTCCGCTGATCCTCGGCGCCCGGTTCCTCACGGCTCTCGCCACAGGAGCGTTCTGGGCGGTCGCCGCCGTCGTCGCCTCGAAGGCCGCTGGCGCTCGGCTGGCCTCCACCGCGATGGGGATCGTGCTCGGCGGCGGCATGCTCGCCAATGCCCTCGGCGTCCCGCTGGGTTCGTTCGCCGGACAGGTCCTCGGCTGGCGCGGACCGTTCTGGGGTCTGGCCGTGCTCGCTCTCATCGCCGCCGTCTTCATCCACCGCCTGGTCGAGCCGGATCCGTCCGGCGGCCCGCTGCCCTCGGTGCGCCGGGAGATCGCCGCGCTCAAGGACGGGCGCGTGTGGCTGGTCCTGGCCGGAGCCGCGATCGTGTGCGGCTCCTCGCTGGCCGCCTACAGCTTCATCTCCCCGCTGCTCACGGAGAACACCGGACTGCCGGCCTCCGCTGTGCCGCTGGTGCTGCTCACCTACGGAGTGGGCGCGCTCATCGGCTCCAACGCCGGCGGTGCGCTGGGCGGGCACAGGCCGTACACGGTGCTGTTCACCTCCGCGACGATGACGTTCCTCGTCCTCGGCGCGCTCGCCCTGTTCTCCCACAACGCCGTCGTCACGGTGATCCTCGTGGGACT
This sequence comes from Brevibacterium salitolerans, assembly GCF_039531405.1. Taxonomy (NCBI): domain Bacteria; kingdom Bacillati; phylum Actinomycetota; class Actinomycetes; order Micrococcales; family Brevibacteriaceae; genus Brevibacterium; species Brevibacterium salitolerans. Next base: position 369,033 of record NZ_BAAAPZ010000002.1, read on the forward strand.
GCTGGGGCTGTTCGGCATGTCGACGAACCCCATCCTCATCAGCAAGGCCGTCGGCTTCGCGGACCACGCCCCCACCCTGGCCTCGGCGCTCACGACCTCGGCGTTCAACGTCGGCACCGCGATCGGTTCCTGGATCGCCGGGCTCACCCTCGCCACCTCGCTCGGTGTGACCGGACCGGTGGTCGTTGGCACCGCCATCGCAGCGCTGTACTTCCTGCCCCTGGGCTTCCTGTTCCGCAAGGAGCGCCTCAGCCCGCTGCGCCGCCGCCGCGTCGTGGAGGCTCCGGAGGAAGTCTGAGCGCGCGCTTCAGCGCAGAGGCCGCTGCTCCGCGTCCGCGGCCTCCGCGCTCTCGCTGGCGGCCCAGGAGGCCAGGAGCCGCATCCTCTCTGCGGAGGCGGACCCGGGTTCTGCGGTGTAGATCGTGAGGGTCAGCCCGCGCTCGGCCTCCATCTCCATCCCCTCGTACGCCAGGGTGAGGTCCCCGACCACCGGATGATGGAACGACTTGAACCCGGAGCCGTGGTGGCGCACATTGTGCGCACCCCACCGGGTGCGGAACTCGAGGCTGCGCGTCGAGAGCTCGCCGATGAGGTCGTGGAGCTCCTTGTTGTGCGGATCGCGGGCGGCCTCCGTGCGCAGGATCGCGACCGTGATGTCCGCGAAGCCCTCCCAGTCCGGGTAGAAGGCGAGGGCGCGTTCGTCCAGGAACGCATGGCGGGCGATGTTGGGCCGCTGCCCGGGCATCTCGTAGAGCTCCGTGTAGAACGCCCGTGCCAGCGGGTTGACCGCCAGCAGGTCCATGCGGCCGTTGCGGACGAAGGCGGGGCCGGCAGTCACGGCGTCGAGCGCCCACTGGAGGCCCGGATGGGGCCTCCAGCCCTTGGCGCTGCGGCGCTTGGGAGGGCGGGCGACGGGGCTGGCGGCATGGGCGAGGTCGAACAGATGGGCGCGCTCGGCATCGTCGAGCTGCAGTGCCTTCGCAAGACTGTCCAGGACCTCGGGTGAGGCGCCGCTGATCGCCCCGCGCTCCAGCCGGGTATAGTACTCGATGCTCACCCCGGCCAGCGCGGCGACCTCGCTGCGGCGCAGACCCTTCACCCGGCGGTTCGTGCCGGCCGGCAGGCCCACCTGCTCCGGAGTGACCCGCGCCCGGCGTGTGGTGAGGAACTCACGCACCTCTGCTCGATTGTCCATGACGGCATGGTATTCCGGCGCCGGGGCGCGAGGGAGTCCCTCCCGGTACCCCCATCAGCAGGGTCTCCCCACGCTGCTCCGGCTGTGGTGGCATGGAGCGGTATCCATCCATCCGCCTCTTCAAGGAGCACCACATGCGCGCAGTCATCATGGACGCACCCGGAACCGTCACCGTCACGGACCGTGAGGACCCGCAGATCGTCGAACCCACCGATGCCGTCATCCGCATCACGGCCGCCTGCATCTGCGGCTCCGACCTCTGGCCCTACCGCGGCGCAGAGGAAGCGGACCACCTCCTCATGGGCCACGAGTACGTGGGCGTCGTCGAGGAGGTGGGCGCGGCGGTGAAGACCGTGAAGCCCGGTGACTTCGTCGTGGGCTCCTTCGTCATCTCCTGCGGCGAGTGCGAGATCTGCACCGCCGGGTTCCCCGGCCGCTGCGTGCACGCGGAGTTCGTCCACGGCGGCATCGGCACCCAGGCGGAAAAGGCCCGCATTCCCTACGCGGACGGCACCCTGGTCGCCACCCCCGGCCAGCCGGACGCGGATCTCATCCCCTCCCTGCTCGCCGCCTCCGATGTCCTGGGCACCGGCTGGTACGCCGCCGTGACCGCCGAGGCCGGGCCGGGGAAGACCATTGCCGTCGTCGGCGACGGTGCGGTGGGCCTCATGGGTGTCCTCGCCGCCCAGCAGCTGGGCGCCGAGCGCATCATCCTCTCCTCCCGGCACGCGGATCGCCAGGCGCTGGGCCGCGAGTTCGGCGCCACCGACATCATCGAGGAGCGGGGCGATGCCGCGGTGGCGCGGATCAAGGAGCTTACGAACGGCCTCGGCGCTCACGGCACCATCGAGGCCGTGGGCACGCAGGAGTCGATGATGCAGGCACTGCGCTCCACTCGCCCCGGCGGCAACCTCGGCTTCGTGGGCGTGCAGCACGATGTCGCGATCCCCGGCGACGAGCTGTTCTTCTCACAGGTGCGGGTGCAGGGCGGACCGGCCCCGGTGCGCCGCTTCCTTCCCGATCTCATCCAGCGCATCTGGGACCGGAAGATCAACCCGGGACGGGTGTTCGACCTCACCCTGCCGCTCGAGCAGGCCGCCGAGGGCTACCGGGCGATGGACCAGCGCACCGCCACCAAGGTCCTGCTCACCGTCTGACCCGCCCGACGGAACCGCACAGACCGTCGGCATCTGGGCGGCAGGATCCCGAAGGCACGGGGACGCCCCTCACCTCCTCCCGCGCGCTACCGTCTGCTCCATGAAAGAATCGTCCCGGCCGGCACCGGCGCGCCGCACGCTCCTCGACCGGCTGTTCCGCGTGGGGCTGGTGCTGAAGGCCCTCGACGGCGTTCTCGAACTCGCAGGCGGAACCCTGCTGCTGTTCGTGAGCCCCGCACAGATCGGCACGTTCGTGGGGCTGATCACCCAGCACGAGCTGAGCGAGGACCCGCATGACCTGATCGCGAACGCGCTCCGCCATCTGGCGACGGGTCTGGACGTGTCCGCCACGCTGTTCGCGGCGATCTACCTGCTGGCGCACGGCGTCGTGAAGGTGGTCCTCGTCTGGGCGGTGCTTCGCGACCGCCTCTGGGCCTATCCTTGGCTGATCGGCTTCCTCCTCGCGTTCATCAGCTACCAGGTGTACGAGATGACGGTGCGCTTCAGCTGGGGGATGCTCCTGCTCACCCTCTTCGACGCCGTCATGGTGGCGCTCACCTGGCGCGAGTACCGGCTGCACCGGCAGCGACTGGCACAGTGACCGGATCGTGCCGCCCGGAGACCGGTTCGTGTCTGGCCTCACCGGCGGGGAGGGGCAATGATCGAAGCATGACCACAGCTCTCCTCGTCCTCGACGTCCAGGAATCCTTCCGCGCCCGGCCTCTCTGGTCCCAGGTCTCGAACCCGCAGATCGTGGATCGGGTGAACCGCCTTGTGGCGGCCGCGCGTGCCGGGGGACATGCCGTGCACTGGATCTGGCACGCGGAGCCGGGCAGCGGAACCGTCTTCGACCCGGAGCGCGGATTCGTCCGACCCCTCGAAGGACTGGACGTGGACGACGGGGAGCCGCAGCTGACGAAGACCTCGCGGAACGCCTTCACGACCACCGGGCTCGCCCAGCGGCTGACCGCGGCAGGCGTCACCGATCTCGTCATCGCGGGGATCCAGACCGAACAGTGCTGTGAGACCACCGCCCGCGTCGCCGCGGACCTCGGGTACTCCGTGACGTTCGTGACCGAGGCGACCGCGACCTTCCCCGTCACCCGCCCGGACACGGGAGCGACCCTGAGCACGGATGCGGTGATCGAGCGCACCGAATTCGCCCTCGCCGGCCGCTTCGCGCGCATCGCGACCGTCGACACGGCCTTCGCCGCCGCAGCGCTCGCCGCCGCGCATGAGTGAGGAAGGCACGAGGGAGCCGGAGGGCCCGCACACACCGGCTGCAGTTCCGCAGCGGCCTGCGCCGCCGCAGCGCGTGGAGTACGTCCTCGCGCCGGGGCTCCAGCTCCTCGACCTCGCGGGGCCCGCTCAGGTCTTCGGCACCGCCGCGGAGGCCTCGGGCCGGGGGTGGGCGCCCTCCTACATCGCCGAGGCCGCGACGGTCCTCTCGCACCAGGGGCTCCCGCTGCGCGCGGAGACGGAGTGGCAGCCCCTCCACCCCTCCGACCTCCTCGTGGTGCCGGGGTGGCAGGTGGGCGGGCAGAGACGCCCTGTGCCCCTCGGCGCAGCCCTCCTCGACCGGATCGCCGCGCACCATGCGCAGGGCGGGACCGTGATGAGCGTCTGCGCCGGCGCGTTCGCCCTGGCGCGCGCCGGCCTGCTCGACGGCCGGCGCGCCACCACCCACCATGCGCTGCAGGACGAGCTGGCGCGCCTGCATCCCACGGCCCGGGTGGTGCGGGACGTCCTGTTCGTCAGAGACGGCCGGATCCTCACCTCCGCCGGGATCGCGAGCGGCATCGACCTCGCGCTGGACCTCGTCGCCCAGCGTATGGGATCGCGGCTCGCCTCCCGCGTGGCACGGGCGATGGTGGTCTACGTCCGGCGCAACGGCCATGCCCCGCAGGAGAGCGTCATGCTCCGGCACCGGGACCACGTCGACGACCTCGTGCACCGGGCGCAGGACCTTATCGACGACCGCTACGCGGAGAGCCTCTCACTCACGCTGCTAGCGCGGGAGCTGCGCGTGAGCGAGCGGACCCTCACGCGGGCCTTCTCCCGCACCCTCGGCACCACGCCGCTGCGCTATCAGCAGAGCCTTCGCCGCGAGCGGGCGCAGCTCCTCGTCGGCGCAGGTGCGGACAGCGAGACGGCCGCTCGCGCGGTGGGGTTCCGGGACGCGCGCATGCTCCGCACGCTGCGCCGGCGATCCGGTGGCATCACCCCGCCGTGACGCCCGCCTCCTCCATGAGCAGCCTCCGGACGTCCTGCTCCAGACCCACGTACTCCTCCGCCTCGTAGGCGAGCCCGTCGCGCACCCGGACGAGGATGGTGTTGTGCATCCGGAGGGAGCCCAGCGCGAGTGTGAACTGGACGAGGAAGCCGTCCTCGGTGACACGCCAGCTCTCCCGCTCCCGAGGCGGCAGGCCCCCTCCGGAGCGGACGTTCGCGATCGCCGTGTCCACGGAGACCCAGGCGTCGTCGGTGCTGTGCCAGACCCGAGCGTCCGGGTGGCAGAGGGGTCTGAAGCTGTCCAGCTCGTCGAACGCCCGCAGCCATGCCTGCGCGAGCTCCGCCATCGTCCGGTCTTCCTGCGCGTGATCCGTCATCGTCGTCTCTCCGATCCTCTCGGTGTGCGTCGCGGCGTCGTCGCCTCGACCTCCTCAGTAGAACGGACCCGAGCACGCGGAAGGGCGGGAGAGATCCTTCCCTATCATGTATGAAACATCATGCATTATCGTCGCGGACAAGGTCGCGACCGGGCCCGTGCGGCACGGAGCACCTGAACAGAACTCACGCGGTACGAAGGAGTGCGAACATGCTGAGCTTCGAGGGAAAGGTCGCGCTCGTCACGGGCGCGGGTCAGGGCCTGGGACGGTCCCATGCGCTGGAACTCGCCGGCGGCACTGCCGCGGTGAGCCGCGGCGATGTGACCCAGGACGCCGAGGCCATCGTCCGGACGGCGCTCGACGAGTTCGGGCGCCTCGACGTCGTCGTCGACAATGCCGGGGTGAATACCCCGAAGGCCTTCGGCCCGGGCATCGAGGAGGAGGTGCGGCGGCACATGGAGGTCAACTACCTCGGGACGGTCGCCGTCACCGCGGCCGCCTGGCCGCACCTCGCGGCCAGCGGTGCCGGACGCGTGGTGAGCACCACCTCGCCCACCATCGTCGGCTGGGAGGGGCAGGTCCCCTACGTGGTCTCCAAGGCCGCGGTCTTCGCATTCACCCGCACACTGGCGATGGAGGGTCTGGCGCAGGGCATCAAGGTCAACGCCATCGCCCCGACCGCCTACACCCCGATGGCCGCTGCGGCGGAGCTGCCGGAGGAGCTCAAGGAGAACCTCCGGGCGAACATGACGACGGAGATGGTCTCTCCGTTCGTCGCGTACCTCGCGCACGCGGACTGCGAGGTGACGGGGGAGTCCTTCCTCACCCAGGGCGGGCTCATGCAGCGCATCACCCTGGCCGTCAACGACGGGTATGCGAATCCGCAGACCACGGCGGAGGACATCCAGGCCCACCTCGCGACGATCCTCGACGACGCGACGAGCACGCCGCTCGGCCGCATCGGCACCGAGGACGCGGGCTCCCTCCTGGACATGCTCGGGAGCTGAGGCCCCACGGTGCGCACGCCCGGTCCTCGGCGCGCAGCCGGCGAGGACCGGGCGCGTTCTCCGTTGACAGAGTTCATGAAGTGGATATTGATGAAACTGTGTGGAAACATCGCATAGTCACCACGTCGCATCGCCGGATACCGCGCATTCCGCAGGGCTGTGCTCCCGCTGCGCGCTGGCCGGGGGACGCGGCGCGCTGACGGTCCCTTCTGTCTGTCGAAAGGAGAGTCCGTGCTGTCAGCTTCCGACAGTTCGCACCTCACCCAGCTGGGCACTCCCGGCGTCCTCGCACTCCTCCTCCTCTTCTACGGGGGCACGATGTGGATGTCCGTCGCGATCTCCAGACGCAAGGAGAACGCGGACGGCTACATGACGGCCGGCAACAGGATCGGCTTCGGCATCTCCGCCGCCTCCATGACCGCCACCTGGATCTGGGCATCCTCCATGTACGCCTCCGTCACCGCGGGCTACACCTACGGCGTCTCCGGCCCCATCCACTACGGGCTCTGGGGTGCGCTGATGATCCTGTTCATCTACCCCTTCGGCAAGCGCATCCGTGCGGTCGCCCCCAAGGCGCACACCCTCGCAGAGGTGATGTACGCCCGCCACGGCCGCTCCTCGCAGCTCATGCTCGCCGGCTCCAACGTGCTGGGCTCCGTCATCTCGCTCACGTCCAACTTCATCGCCGGGGGCGCGATCATCGCGATGCTCTCGCCCCTCAGCTTCGGCGCGGGCATCCTCATCGTGGCCGGCGGGGTGCTGCTGTACACCCTGTGGTCCGGCTTCCGCGCCTCCGTGCTCACCGACTTCGCGCAGGTCATGGCGATGCTGGGAGCCGCGGCGATCGTCATCCCGGTGATCTTCTTCGCCGCCGGCGGACCGGACATGTTCGAGGCCGGACGCGCGGCCGGCACCGTCACTCCGCAGCAGGAGAGCTTCCTCTCCTCCGAGGCCTTCATGAACCAGGGCGCACCGTACATCGCGGCGGTGCTCGCCTATGCGATCGGCAACCAGACGATCGCCCAGCGGCTCTTCGCGGTGCGCGAGGACCTCATCAAGCCCACGTTCGTCACCGCCACCGTGGGCTACGGCGCCACCGTGATCGGGATGGGCATGGTGGGCGTCATGGCCCTCTACCTGGGCGTCCAGCCGCTCGACGGGGACGTCAACAATCTGCTGCCCCAGATGGCCGGCGAGTACCTGCCGGTGATCCTCCTGGCGCTGGCGTTCGTCATGATCGTGGGGTCGCTGTCCTCGACGGCGGACTCCGATCTTGCCGCGCTCAGCTCCATCGTGATGGCGGACGTCTACGGGCAGTCGGTGGGCCGGGACAAGGCCGACCCCAGGAAGATGCTGCTGATCGGCCGCATCACGATGGTCGTGGCGACGGCGGCGGCGCTGTACTTCGCCACCGCCCGGTTCGACATCCTCGATCTGCTCGTCTTCGTGGGTGCGCTGTGGGGCTGCCTCGTGTTCCCGGTGATCGCCTCCTTCTACTGGAAGAAGGTCACGAACCTCGCCTTCACCGTCTCCGTGCTCGCCGCCCTCGCGGTGTTCATCCCGGTGCGCTTCGAGCTCATCGCGCCCACCGGCGTCTGGGCGCTCGTGGTCGAGGCGCTCTCGATCCTCGGCGTGGGCGTGGTGCTGGGCATCATGGCGTTCGGCTTCTTCGGCAGGCGCACCGCGGTGATCGTGGGCGTCCTGGCCACACTGGCCGTGCTGCCCTTCGGCTTCGGACACCTGCGGGACTACGCGGTCCTGTCCGGTTCACTGGTGGCCTACGCGGTCTCGTTCCTCGTGTGCTGGGGCCTGTCCGTGCGGTCGCGGATGAACTTCGACTTCGACCGGATCCGCACGGTCACGGGTGACTTCGACACGCGGACGGCCGCGGCCGAAGCCCCCACGGGCACCGCGCACGGCTCCGCCGCCGTGGCGAGCGCGCGCCGTCTCACCGACAACGACGAAGGGAACTGACCATGTCCGCAGCCGTCCTCACGGTGTACGTCCTCGTCTGGCCCGTCCTCGTGGCGGGCATCCTCGTGACGATCGCCCGCGGCTTCGCCAAGGACGCGAAGGAAGCGCGCGACGAGGGCCGTCCCCTCATCTGAGCGGGACACCACCCCGGGTTCGCCGAGGCCCTTCTCCCCGTCCGCACGGAGGGGGAGAAGGGCCTCGGCCGCGTCATCGGCCCTGCACGGCCAGGACGGAGTCTGCGGCTCCGCGGGCGCATCGCTCCGGCACCCCGTCGGCCTCGTCGAGAGGGACCTCAACCGCGGTGAAGGTCGTGTGCTCGCCCACCTGCACCGTGCCCAGCGGGTCGGCGGTGACGGAGGGGCGGTCACCGCGCAGGACGAACTCGGTGCCCTCCGGGAAGACCGCGAGCCGTGGGCGCTGCTCGTCCCCGGCACCGTCGGACACCACGGACAGGCATGCGCCGGGGCCGACGACGAGGCGGCCGGAGACCTCTGCGGCCTCACCCTCCGTCTCCTCGACGGGGGAGGCGGCGGTGAGACCCATGGGGCCTTCGCCCTCGGCGGCGACCGTGAGGCCCGCGGCTCCGGAGCCGGTGGCCGGTCCCATGCTCGCCCCGGCGTCCGAAGCCGTTTCCCCCTCTGCCCCGGGAGAGGCCTCCGCCGTCCGCTGCGGCACCTCCTCGGGAGCCTCGGTGGGGTCCGCCTCTCCTGCCGGGCCGGTGCAGGCCGCGAGTGCGAGCGCGAGGGTGAGCCCTCCCAGCACGGTCCGGGATGCGCGTCCCGCCTTCAGCACCGTCGTCATACCAGTCCTCTTCCCTTCCTGTTCGTGCCGAACCGTCGCCGCACCGCACGCCTCGTGCGCCGTGGTGCGGACCGCCCAGTCCATCACAGGGGACACGGCCGGCGCGAACCCGCCCTATTCTGTGGGGATGGACATGACGGGTGGGTGCTCCGGCGGAACGGGCCTCGGATGATCCTCGGCGAGGAGATCGAGCTGGCGCGCGACGCACTCCGCGCAGGATGGAGCGTACGGATCACCGGCAGCCGGGGGAGCGGCCGCTCACGGGTCGCCCGGGAAGCCGCGGACGCGCTGGAGCGGTCCGGGGCACCGGTGCTCCGCTGCCGTGGTGAGCACTCGACCGCGGACAGCCCCGGCTCCGTGCTGCGGCAGCTTGCGGCGGAGCTGGGACTGCGCCCGCGCGGAGCGGACGGCCGGTCCCCGGCGGGGCAGGGCGCGGAGGACCTCGCGGGAGCCCTCGACCAGGTGACGCAGGGACTCACGGCGTCGATGCTCCTCGTCGTCGACGACCCTCACCGCATGGACCCGGTCTCCCTCCGTGCGCTCGCCACACTCCGGGAGCGCACCGGTGCGCGCACGGTCATGAGCGAGGTCACCGGCGCCTCGGCCGCGGAGAGGCTGCCGCTCCACTGGCCGGAACGCGTCGTGACGGTCCGCCCCCTCGACCTCCCTGCGGCGGGAGCGCTGGCCCACGCCGTCCTGGGCGCTCCGCTCTCCCCGGCGGTGCTCACCCGCGTCCTCACCAAGACCGGCGGCTCGCCGCTGCTGCTCACCGCGCTGCTGCAGAGCGCACGGCACCGCGGGCTGCTGCAGGTGTACGAGGGCATGTGGACGCAGTCGGGCTTCGCCCTCTGGAACGACGACATGGCGCCGGTGATCGACGAGATCCTCACCGGGGAGGGCCCGCAGGGAGTGGCACTCCTGGGCGACCTCGCGCTCGAACCCGCACGCTCCGAGGCAGAGCTGGTGCGGGCCCACGGGGAGGGGACGCTGCGCGGGCTCCGGGAGAGGGGCCTCGTCCGCTCGACCGCGGCGCAGGGGAGCCCCGGCCTCGTCGTGTGGCCGCCGCTTCTGGCGGAGCGCTTCAACCGCGAGCGGATCCCCGCCCTCACGGTGGAGGAACCCGTCAGCGATGTGCCGGACTGGTGCGGCTCCGCGGACAGGCTCGCTGCGCTCGCCGCCCGCTTCGTCGAGTCGTCCCTGGCGCAGGCCGGACGCGCGCTGGCGGCCTGGCGGGCGGACCCCACGGTGGAGCACGCGCTCGCCTACTGCGCCGCGGCCTCCGGCGACCCGCGTCAGCAGGACGACCTCGAACGCGTGCTGGCGGACACGCCGACGGCCGGACGTCCCGCGGACGCCGCTCTGTTCCGCCTGGCGTACGCGCGGGCGCAGTGGACGGCCATCCGGCACCACGATCCGGAATCGGCCCTCTCCTCACTGCGGGAGTTCGGGCATGCCCATGCGCCCTGGCGGGAGTCGGCGGAGTCCGCGAGCACACTCATCGACCTCTTCACCGGCAGGGGAGTGCCCGCAGACCTCGACGGGGTGCTGCGACCGGGACCCGATCCCACCGGTGTGCGCGAGGCCGCCGCCCTCGTGGCCCTGCTTGCGGCCGGACGGATCGGGCGTGCCCGGCGGGAGGCGGACGCCCGGCCCGGTGCGGAACGGGCGGTCACGGACTGGGCGCGGCAGGTCCTGCCGCTGTTCGAGGGCGACTTCCTCTCCGCCCTGCGGATCGCGGCGCAGGAGATGCGCCGAGGGGAACGGGAGCTGGACAGGGTCGCGTTCGTCTCCGCCGGCTACACGGCGGTGCTCGCGCATCACTCGCTCGGCAGGTACCGGGCGGTGCAGGAGTGCGTCGACGCGATGGTGATGGTGGGGCGGCCGCAGGTCGACTACACGTCGATGTACGCCGCGGCGCTGAATGTCCAGGGGCTCATCGCGGTGTTCGGCGGACAGCCGGAGGCGCGGGACTCCTTCCTCAGCGAAGCAGCCGTGCTCATGCCGCAGCCCGGACCGTTCCTCGGCATGGGGACCGACTCCTTCCAGCCGCTCCTGGACCTCCGCAGTCCGGCCGCCGTGTCCGACGGCGCGGCCGCGGAGACGGTGCGGAGGCGACGGCGGCTGGGCTACCTCGCGGGAGCCGCGCAGACCGGCGCGGCGCTGCTGACGCTCGCCTACGGCCGGGAGACGACGGAGGAGCTGCGCACGGTGCTGCGCGAGGCCGATCTTCCGGCCTATCGCACGGCGGGGGAGCTCACCGCGCTCATCGACGCCGGTGCGGGCGTCTCCCGGCTCGCAGAGCTGCTCGGCACGGGTGCGGGCCGTCAGGACGGCGCGCTGCTCCGCTCGCTGCTGCGCTCCGCGGCGAGACGCATCCGCGCCGACGGCGAACCGCACCGCGCGGATGAGCTCGAGTCCGTGGCACGCACCGCCTTCGACAGCGCCGCCGGTCCGGACCTCGACCCGCTCGAGCTCGACCTCCCGGCGCGGGGGACCCAGGTGCTCACGGCGCGCGAGCGGGAGATCGCCCTGCTCGCAGGGTCTCTGGGGAATCGGGAGATCGCTGAGCGCCTCAGCCTCAGCGTGCGCACCGTGGAGAACCACCTCGCCCGCGCCGGGCGCAAGCTGGGGTCGCCCGGCCGCGGGGAGCTGGCGCGGCTGGCGGAGCGGACGGCCTGATCCTCAGCGCCGCGCAGCGCTGCGGGACCGCCGGTGCGGTGCCAGCAGCAGGAAGGCCGCTGCGAAGAGCGCGAGAGCACAGGCGATCCCCGCCGGCGTGCGCAGGACGAGGGCGGCCCAGCCGAGGAACGGCAGGGTGAGGACGTGGGCACCCACCTGCCGCACCGCGTAGGGGCTCGGATCGTCGGAGGAGTTGGCGTCGCCTCGCAGCGTGAGCGCGACGATGCCGTCCTCGCCCTTCTCCGCGGCCACGACCCGGTGGGTGAGCAGACCCTCGCCGCCGGGGCGGGGGACCGTGACGATGTCGCCGGGGCCCACCTCGGCGGCGGGGACGGATCTGAGGAGGACCAGCGAGCCGACGGGCAGCGTGGGCTCCATCGACCCGGACACCACGACGGAGGGACGGATTCCGAGGACGGCGGCGAGGACGAAGAGGACGACGCAGAGCACGCCGGCGACCGCGCCGGTGGTGAGCAGGACTGAGCGGATGATGCCGAGGATGCGCATGGGGACCTCCGGGGCCGGTGCGATTCGTGTGGGGGACGGGCCGGGTCGTGGGCTGCGGTGAGTGGGGTCTCAGCTCCGCACGAGCACCGTGGGAGTGGCGGCTCCCGTGATCGGGGTGCCGAACGGATGGGCTTCGTCGGCCTCGGTGTGGCGGTAGATCCTGTAGCCGCGCAGTGAGGGGGAGGCGGGGACTCTGCACTGGGAGAACAGGTGGCCGCCGGCCGTGCCGGCTCCCCAGGCGTAGGTGCGGCCGTCCGCGAGCCGGGCCCATGCCGCGCACTGGGTGAGGGCGATGTGCTCCACCCGGACGTCGCGGGGCACTCCGGACACGGCCAGCGGCTCGAGGACCGTCGTCCGGTCCGAGGGTGCCGCGTCGTTCGCGCAGTCCGTCCCGCTGACCGTCCCTCCGGCGGTCTGTGCCCCCACCGCCTGGCAGACGTTGTTCGCGCCCCAGCCGTAGACGCGTCCGTCCCTGCCCAGTGCGAGCACGGAGCTCACCCCCGCCGCGACCGCGTCGTACCGGCGGTCGCCGCTCACAGGAGCAGGCCGGTCCGCGGGAGCGTCGGAACGGTCCGGACGCCCCAGGAACTGCCGGCCCCAGGCACTCTTCGTCGTCCACGTGAGGAGCTCGCCGTCCTGGGTGAGGAGCCGTGCGGCGCCAGCGCTGAATCCCAGCTGGCGGACCGGGCACCGGCCGGAGTCGACGGCCTCGGCGCCCAGCACTCCGTCACACGCGTCCAGGGAGCGGGTGCGCATGTGCGCGACGATGTCCGCGTACCGCTCGTGCCGGGCGCTCTCGGAGGTCAGCGCGTCCTCGTCGTAGACGAGGCCGTCCGCGGTCGTGTAGAGCTCCGGATACCGCTGGAAGAGCGCGCGATTGGCTCCTTCGTTGAGCGCTGGGCAGCGGGTGCTCACGGCGGGGGAGCCGGTGCCGTCGGAGTTGTCGAACCCCCACGTGTAGACGAGCCCGTTGCGGGCCACCGCGCCCGCGGCGTTGGGACCGCTCCACACGGAATGCCAGTGCACCTCGCCCAGGCTGTTCCCGCCGTCGGCAGCGCAGCCGCTCCCCGAGGGAACGGCGGTGGTGCGCTGCGCGGGGAACGGGAGGGGTGCGTCCCCGGCACCGGCGGGAGCGGGCAGGTTCTCCCCGCCGTATCCCCACGCCCACAGGATCCCGGCGCGGTCGAGAGCGAGGAACTGGTTCTCGATCCGGGCGATCCGCGCGATGGCGGGGAGCTCGCCGCCACCGGCGGTGCGCGTCACCCTTCCCGCGGAGCGGCTGGCGGCGACGGAGATGTCACCGCGCCCTATCAGCTGCGGGCCCGCCGGAGACCTGTACGTCATGCCCCAGGTCCAGACTCCGCCGTCGTCGTCGAGCGCCATGAAGGACGTCGTCTGCGTGTGGGGAGTGTGGAAGTCGTTGGTGGAGCCCGCCGCGTCGACGATGCGGACGCCCCGGGGCAGATCCACTCGGGTGGGATCCGTGCGCGGGCCGGGCACCGCGCCGTTGCCGTCACCGGTGCTGCGGAGTCCGCCCACATAGAGGTCCCCGCTCGGGGTGAGGAAGACGGCAGCCGCCGCGGACTGGTCGTAGGCGACCGGGGCGGCGTCGGGTCCTGCGGACGTCCGCAGCGACACGGACCCGTAGGTGGGATCGGTGAAGCCCGCCGTGGTGAGGGTGCTGCCGAGGCCGGTGGCCCCCGCCGTCGCTGCGAGACAGAGCAGGAGCAGGGCGGCGAGGGTCCGCTGCCGGCTGTGACCCGTGCGGATGCTGGTGCTCATGTGTGGGAGGTTCCTTCGAGTGAGAGGTCGATCGTCCAGGAGGCGTGCGAGAGGCGACGGAGGTCCGCGTCGTCCGTGAGGGTGAGGCGGACGGTGAGGACGGCAGAGGACCGGCTCCCGCCGGAGAAGTGCTCGCCGGCCGCCTGCGCGGCTCCCGTCCGGGGAGCGAGCTCCGGCGGAGCCACGGAGATCTCCTGCCGCAGGTCGGGAGAGTCCTCCGGATCCGCGGGGTCACCGGTGAGGACCGTGGCCGTGCCGTCCTGTGTGTGGGAGACCGCCAGGCGGAGATGGCCCAGGAGAGCCGCCTCCGGGCCGGTCGCCTTCACCCGGAGGACGGGGGCGAATGCCGTCCCGGGGCTGTTGTTGGCGATGCGGACGGGGAGCTCGAGGGTGGTGCCGGGCATCAGCTCCGCGGTCGAGGTCCGGGTGAGGGGCTGCCCGGGCGCACGCGTGAGCGCCGCGATCGCCCCCTCGTCGTCCAGCACCGCGATCTCGAAACGGCTGGAGGGCTCCGTCCGGAGGCGCGCGGCATCGGTGAATGCGGCACTCACCAGCACGGCGAGGACCAGGCACGCCGCGAGGAGTGCGCCCGTGAGAGGGAGAACGAACCGTGTGCGCTCATGCCGGCGTGTCATCGGGGCCCTCCTCCTGCGGCCGCTCCGTCTGTGCGGCGCGGTACAGACGTATGCCGGCGAGGATGAGCGCGAGTGCGACGAGGAGCGCCGTGAGCACGCCGGCGGCCCCTGTGCGGGGCAGGTGCCCTCCGTCCGGAGGTCCGAACGCGCCGTCGTCCTCCGGAGCCGCCTGGGAGAGGAACCGGAAGCGGAGCACCGCGGAGGTGCCGCGGTACTCGTCCCCGGCCTGCAGGGGGCGCCGCGCGCGGGCGCGGACAGTCGTCCAGCCCTGGGACGGGGTGGCCGCGACGGTGATCGGAGAGCCGCGGAGCTGTGCGGCAGTGCCTTCTGCCAGCATCTCGCCGTCGTCGTCCTCCAGCGTGAGGATCAGCCCACCGGGGCCGTCCAGTGCGGCACCGGTCGCGGAGACGAGGACGAGGTCGAATGCGGACGCCCGGGCCGACGATGCGCGCACTCCCATCTGCCAGTCCACGCTGTGCCCCGGCGCCGGAACCGTCAGCGAGATCTGCTCGCCCCGGGTCTCCAGGGCGGGCCGGGCCTCGGCGGCGGTGGAGGGGAGCACGCCGCAGAGGCAGGCGGTCAGCACGGCGAGAAGGACTGCCCGTGGAGCTAGCCTCATGCCCAGGCTCCTTCTATCCGGACCGGCTCCTCCGGTGCCTGCGTCTCCCCGCTCACGCGAATGAGGACGTCGAGGCCGGCATTGCGGGCGGAGGCGGGGGCGTCGGCCGCGAGCCAGAAGCTGAGACTCAGCTCGGTCTCCTCGTCCGGTTCCAGACCGCGGAGGAGCACGAGCCCCTCCGGGTGTGACGCGAACCAGGATCCCGAGACCGTGGTGCCGTCCGGCACCGGTGTGCCTCCCTCCGCCTGGGCGGCAATGCGCAGGTGCTCCAGGATCTCGTCCGGCTCGACCTCCTCCAGCGCCACCGAGACCTCGACCGCTGCGGCCGAGGAACGGCTGATCACGGGGAAGCTCACCACCGCGGTGGCCGCACCGGGGGAGCCGTCCGCTCCGGCAGGAGCCGCGGCCCTGCCGTTGGAGCTCAGGGCGCTGGGGGCATCCGGTGCGGCGAACTGGCCCTCCGGCTGTGCGATGTCCACCTCGCCCGAGGCCGAGACGGCGGTCGAGAACCCCGCCGTGAAGGCGGAATCGGCCGGGGCAGCCGCGGCGAGCGCCCCCAGGAGGGTCGCTGCGGCGGCGAGAGCCGCTGTGGCCGCGGTGAGGCCGTGTGCGGTGCCGGCCGTCCGGACCGTGCGGTCCCGTGGCTTCGTCATCGTGATTCTCCTTCCAGGGTGACGAGCACTCCCGTGGGTGCCGCGGTCGTCTCCGCTCCGTCCGGCAGGTCCACCCGGAGCCGGAGACGGCGGACCTCACCGGGTTCCAGTGCGCGACTGCTGCAGCCCCGTGAGGCGGACTCCGTGTGCGGGCCGATGGTGATGAGAGGGCCGTGGGCGTCCGTGAGGCGCACCCGCGAGCCCGCCCAGTCCGTTCGCGCGCTCCCACCCGCTGCTCGAGGGGCGAGCTCCGCGCACAGCCGGGCGCCGATGTCAGGCGGCGAGCTTCTCACCGCGAGGGTGTAGACGTTCTCGGATCCGGACGTCCACGGATTCGCGTCGTCGGCGGCGCTGAGCGTGATCGGCACGGGATTGCCCTGCTGCCAGTCGTCCGCGCGCGGTGACCAGCCGGACGCGGCCCCCGCAGCCGCCTGCAGGTCGAAGCCAGCGTCCTCGCGCAGCTCGACGACGACGTCCGCGGACACGAGGCCGAGTCCCGCGGTGAGGAGCGCGCACGCGCCGGCCAGCAGGCCGAGGGAGAGGACGGGGCGGGTGCGCTGGATGCGGAGCACGGGCTCCTCGGGCGCGCCCGAGGAGCGCATCACCTGCTGGAGCCGTCGAAGCGGGCCTGGATCGCGGTGCCCCCTCCGTTCGCGGCGTTCGTGGCCTCCTGGTCCGCGCCGTCCGCCAGGGAGATGCGCAGGACGACGACCCGGCCGCTCTCCGGTGCGAGGTCGCCCAGCTTCACGGTGGAGGTGCTGCCGGAGGCGCCGAGCACACCGCTGCCCACCGGCTTCCACTGGGCGGGGGCGGAGGAGGCGTCGTCGACCTCCGCATAGGAGAACCGGAGCAGCCCGGTGTAGGCGCGGTCCGCCGCAGACGGGTTCTCGGTGGTGTTCTCGAGCGTGAGCGAGAGGGTGGAGTCGAGCTTTTCCGAGGCGTTGCGCACGGGGAGCCTCACCGTCAGCGGGCCGCCGCCCGGCGACAGGGAGTCGGAGCCGGGGATGGTCACCGCCTCGGCATCGGGGTTCGCCTCCACCCAGCGGGCCACGGAGCCCACGGTGGGCTCCTGCCCGGTCGAGACCTGGATGTTGTAGCCGTTGGACTCACCGCCCAGTCCGCCTGCGCCCAGATCCAGCAGGGCGAAGTCCGTGAATGCGGCTGCGGTGGCGAGCGCGCCGATCCCCAGGAGCACACCGCCTCCCACGAAGAGGCGCCTGCGTCCGTTCCGGTGCTCCTTCTCCTCCGCAGGCCCGGAGGCGGTGGGGCCGAGGCCGTCGGTGGGGACTGTGGTCGTTGCGGGAGTGTCGCTCATGGTCAGTGCTCCTCACTGGGTGTGCGCCGGGCCGTCCGGCGCACACCCAGAGTGGGAGGCGGGATGAGCGGATGAGTGTGCCCTCAGCGGCGAGGGCGGCGCAGTGAGGTCGCGGAGCGGCCGGAATGAGTGTGCGCACGGCGGCCGGCGTGCGCATCGCATCACCGTGTGCTCAGCGGTGGTCGTCGACCTCCGGCTCGGCGCCCTGGGCGGATTCCAGCGCCTCGATGAACGACCAGGAGTCCGGCAGCGAGCCGTCCGCGTCCGTGAGGCCGTAGTGCCGTCCCAGCTCGAACGAGCTCACCGACTGCGTGTTCCACCGGTGCCGGTCCGGGTCCGAGGCGAGTGCCCGGACGCCGCGGGCCAGCAGGGCGGGCGTCTCCGAGATCGCGAACGCGTACGGCGGGAGGGCGTCCTCGCGGCCCCTATTGGCCTCGGCCGCGGCCCGCCACGTCTCCTCCGTGACGCCGAAGTGCTCGAGCATCATCTCCGACCGCAGCCAGCCCGGGGTCACGGAGACCGCCGTCCCGCCGTACGGGGCCAGCTCGTGCCCCTGCGCGTAGGCGAGTCGGTCCACCGCGGTCTTCGTCACGTCGAGGAACACGGTCGAGCGGAAGTGCGCTGCGTTGTACGCGCGCGTGCCGTCCGTCACCTCGACGACGAGGCCGCCCCGGTGCCGGACCAGCAGGCCGAGAGCGGCGTGGCTGGTGAGGAGGTGGGTCAGGAATCCGGTCTCGAACAGCCGCATGCCCTCGTCCCAGTCGTACTCCCACAGGGGCGTGTCGAACTCCACGTAGGCCTCGCCGCCGATGTCGTTGACGAGTACGTCCAGGTGTCCGTGAGTGGCGTCGATCCGCTCGATCAGCGTCCGCACCTGCGCACGGTCCCGGTGGTCGACCGTCACGGCGTGGGCGGTGCCGCCGTCCGCGCGGATGAGCTCCGCCGTCTCCGCCACGGTCTCCGGGCGCCCGTAGTCGGAGGGCGCGGCTGTGGTCGAGCGGCCGGTGCAGTACACCTCCGCTCCGCCCGCGGCCAGCTCCCGTGCGATGGCTCGGCCCGCGCCGCGGGTGGCGCCCGTCACCAGTGCGATCCTGCCGTGGAGTGGAGTCGTCTCCGTCATCGTC
Organism: Brevibacterium salitolerans; assembly: GCF_039531405.1. NCBI lineage: Bacteria > Bacillati > Actinomycetota > Actinomycetes > Micrococcales > Brevibacteriaceae > Brevibacterium > Brevibacterium salitolerans. Next base: position 387,090 of record NZ_BAAAPZ010000002.1, read on the forward strand.
CTGTCCTCTCGTCCTCTCCGGCGGGTGTGCCGGGTATGAGCCACTCTCACAGGAGTTGACGACATCCGCTGTCGTGAATGCGGGATAGTGTGACGCGCATGACCGCTTCGAGGCTGCTCGGGATGATGCTGGAGCTCACGCGCGTGCCCGCCACCAGCGTGGAGAGGCTGGCCCGGAGGTTCGAGGTCTCCGCACGGACGGTGCAGCGTGACCTCGCCGCGCTGCGGGAGCTGGGTGTCCCGCTGTGGACGCGCACCGGGCCGGCCGGCGGTGTGGGCGTGGTCGACGGCTGGCGCTCGCCCGTCCTCGGGATGACCGGTCCGGAGGTGCAGGCGCTGCTCCTGGGGGAGGCCGGTGCCCGGGACCTGGGGCTGGGAGAGGCCCATCTCACGGCGCAGCTGAAGTTCGGGGCCGCGGCTCCCGGCGGCGATCCCTCCGTGCGGGAGAGGTTCCTGCTCGACAGCGAGGGGTGGTTCTCCTCCGTGGAGAGGCCGGCGGCCCTGCTCGAGGTGGCGGAGGCGGTGCGGACGGGACGGCGCGTGCGCCTGCGGTACGCCCGGTACGGCGGCGACCCCGCGGAGGGTGCGCCGAGGCTGCTCGATCCGCTCGGCCTCGTGCGCAAGGCCGGTGCGTGGTATCTCGTCGCCGCCGGCACAGGACGGGTGCGCACGTATCGGGTCTCGCGGATGAGCGACGTCGTGGTGTGTGAGGACGGGGCAGCCCGGCCGCCGGGATTCTCCCTCGCGGAGTACTGGCAGCGGGCCTCGGCGGAGTTCGAGGCCTCGGTCCTCGTGTGTGACGTGCACCTGCGGATCCCGGAGGGCTCCGTCGCGGCGCTGCTGGCGACGGTGCCGGGCCCGGCCACGGCGCAGGCCGTGGACGCGGCAGTGCGCGAGGACGGGTGCCTGAGCCTCCGGCTGCGGATGGAGAGGGAGGACATCGCCGCAGGGCAGCTGCTGGCCGTGCCGGGAGCCGAGGTCCGCAGCCCCGCCTCCCTCCGCCGTGCGCTGCACGCGCGGGCCCGTGCGATCGCGGCGGCGAACGTCCCGCCCGCAGCGTCTGGCCGGGCGCGTGCAACGACGGTGCAACCTCTCCGGGAAGAGACTGTGTCCTGCGTCATGGACGGACGTCGAGGACACGAAGGAGTGGACATGACCGAGACGGTGACAGCGCACACACAGGACACGCAGACCCACGCGCCGGGCCCGGATGAGCGGGTGGAGACGTGGCTGAGCGCACTGGACGAGGCGCTCACCGCCGGTGACGCGGATGCCGCGGCGGAGCTCTTCGAGGAGGACGGGTACTGGCGGGACTTCGTCGCCTTCACCTGGAACCTGCGCACGCTGGAGGGCCGCGAGGAGATCAGGCAGATGCTGCGTGCACAGCTGGCGCACGTCGCTCCCTCCGGATGGCGGCTGGACGAACCGGCGACGGAGGCGGACGGCGTGACCGAGGCGTGGATCCGGTTCGAGACGGGCGTCTCCCGCGGCTGGGGGCACCTCCGTCTGCGGGAGGGCAGAGCGTGGACGCTGCTCACCACCATGCAGGAGCTCAAGGGGTTCGAGGAGAAGAAGGGGAGCGCCCGGGAGAAGGGCGTGGACCACGTCATCGAACGCGGCAGGAAGACCTGGCTGGAGCGGAAGCAGGAGCATCAGGCGCGGTTCGGCTACGAGGAGCAGCCCTACGTCGTGATCGTCGGCGGCGGGCAGGGCGGGATCGGACTCGCCGCTCGCCTCAAGCGGCAGGGCGTGCCCGCACTCGTCGTCGAACGCAATGAGCGGGCCGGGGACTCCTGGCGCAACCGCTACAAGTCGCTCCACCTGCACGACCCGGTCTGGTACGACCACCTGCCCTACCTCCCCTTCCCCGACGACTGGCCCGTCTTCGCGGCGAAGGACCGGATCGGCGACTGGCTGGAGCACTACACGGCACTCATGGAGCTGGACTACTGGTCCGGGACGGAGTGCCTGGGCGCGGAGTTCGACGAGGCCGCCGGCACCTGGCGGGTGCGCGTGGACCGCCGCGGTGAGGCGGTGGAGCTCAGGCCCACCCACCTCGTCTTCGCGCTGGGGGTCTCCGGCTATCCGAACATCCCGGAGTTCGAGGGCGCGGAGAGCTTCGAGGGTGAGCAGACGCACTCCTCGGCCTTCACCGGGGAGGGCGAGTACGAGGGCCGGCGCGCCGTGGTGATCGGCTCGAACAACTCCGCCCATGACATCTGTGCCGCACTCTGGGAGAAGGGCGCAGAGGTGACGATGGTGCAGCGTTCGTCCACGCACATCTCCCGGAGCGAATCCCTCATGTCGCTCGCGCTGGGTCCGCTGTACTCGGAGGAGGCGCTGGCGAACGGGATCACGACCGAGAAGGCGGACATGCTCTTCGCCTCATGGCCGTACCGGCTCCTGCCGGGGGTGCAGATCCCGGTCTACGAACAGATGGCGGAGCAGGACGCGGAGTTCTACCGGCAGCTGGAGGAGGCGGGATTCGAGCTCGACATGGGCGAGGACGGCTCCGGGCTGTTCCTCAAGTACCTGCGCCGCGGCTCCGGCTACTACATCGACGTCGGTGCCAGCCAGCTCGTCATCGACGGCCGCATCGCACTCGCCCGCGGACAGGTGACGAGGATCGAGCCGGACGCGGTCGTGGTGGACGACGGCAGCGCGGAGGGCAGGCGGCTGCCGGCCGACCTCATCGTCTACGCGACCGGCTACGGATCGATGAACCAGTGGCTGCGGGACCTCGTCTCCCCGGAGATCGCGGACCGGGTGGGGAAGGTCTGGGGCTTCGGTTCGGACACCGCCAAGGATCCCGGCCCCTGGGAGGGGGAGCTGCGGAACATGTGGAAGCCCACCGCTGTGGACCAGCTCTGGATCCACGGCGGCAATCTCCACCAGTCCAGGCACTACTCCCGCTACCTCGCGCTGCAGCTCAAGGCGCGCCTCGAGGGCCTCGACACCCCGGTCTACGGACAGCAGGAGGTACACCACACGAGCTGAGGGGCGGTGGGCCGTGTCCCGCCCACGCCGTAGGCTGAGGGCATGGATCACCAGGACCTCGCCGCACCCGTCCAGCCTCCCGCCGCATCTGCGCCGGAGGCGGCGCCGCAGGCGCTCGAGGTCCTCTCCCGCGTCTTCGGCTACGAGTCCTTCCGCGGCAACCAGCAGGCGATCATCGAGCACGTGACCGGCGGGGGAGACGCCGTGGTGCTCATGCCCACCGGCGGCGGCAAGTCGCTGTGCTACCAGATCCCGGCGCTCCTGCGACCCGGGACCGGGATCGTGGTCTCCCCGCTCATCGCGCTCATGGCGGATCAGGTCGCCGCCCTGGAGGCGGTGGGGATCCGGGCTGCGTACCTCAACTCCACACTGGAACCCCACGAGGCCGCGGCCGTGGAGCAGCAGCTGCTGGCGGGTGAGCTGGACCTCCTCTACATGGCACCGGAGCGCCTCGTCCTGCCGCGCACGCGCGATCTCCTCCAGCGCGCGCCGCTGGCGCTGTTCGCCATCGACGAGGCGCACTGCGTCTCCCAGTGGGGCCACGACTTCCGGCCGGACTACATGGGGCTCGCCGTCCTCGCCGGCGAGTTCCCCTCCGTTCCGCGCATGGCGCTCACCGCCACCGCCACCCGCGCCACGCACGAGGAGATGACCCAGCGGTTGCGCATGGAGCGGGCGGAGCACTTCGTCTCCAGCTTCGACCGGCCCAACATCCAGTACCGGATCACGCCCAAGGACCGGCCGCGGGACCAGCTGCTGACGCTCATCCGCACGGAGCACGAGGGGGAGGCGGGCATCGTCTACTGCCTCTCCCGCAGGAGCGTCGAGCAGACGGCCGAGTGGCTCGCCGCCCGCGGTGTGCCGGCGCTGCCGTATCACGCGGGCCTCGACGCCACGGTGCGCCACCGGCACCAGGAGCGCTTCCTCCGCGAGGACGGCCTCGTGATGGTGGCGACGATCGCGTTCGGCATGGGCATCGACAAGCCGGACGTCCGCTTCGTCGCCCATCTGGACCTGCCCAAGAGCATCGAGGGCTACTACCAGGAGACGGGGCGCGCGGGCCGTGACGGCCAGCCCTCGACGGCCTGGTTGGCCTTCGGGCTGCAGGACGTCGTGAACCAGCGCCGGTTCATCGACGCTTCGGAGGGCGACGACGCCTTCAAGCGCAACGCGCGCAGCCATCTCGACGCCATGCTCGCGCTGTGCGAGACGGTGACCTGCCGGCGCGTGCAGCTGCTGCGGTACTTCGGCCAGGACTCGCAGCCCTGCGGCAACTGCGACACGTGCCTGCATCCGCCCGTCACCTGGGACGGGACGGTCGCCGCGCAGAAGCTGCTGTCCGCGATCATCCGGCTGGACCGGGAGCGCGAACAGAGGTTCGGCGCCGGCCAGGTGATCGACGTGCTGCTGGGCAGGGAGAGCGAGCGCTCCACCCGGTCGCGGCACCAGGAGCTCAGCGTCTGGGGGATCGGCCAGGAGCTCAGCGACCGGCAGTGGCGCACCGTGACGCGCCAGCTCGCCGCGCGCGGGATCGTGGAGGCCGTGGGGGAGTACGGGGTGCTGGTGCCCGGCAGCGAGTCCGGACCGGTGCTGCGCGGCGAGGTCACGGTGGAGCTCGCGGAGGACCGTGCTCCGGTGCAGGGCCGTGCCCGAGGCGGCTCCTCCTCGGGTGCGGGCGGCTCCTCCGGCGCCGGCAGGGCTCGGGCGGCAGACGGGCTGGAGCCCGCGCAGAAGGAGGTCTTCGAGGCCCTGCGCGCGTGGCGGACCTCCGTGGCCAAGGAGAAGCAGATCCCGCCCTACATGGTCTTCTCCGACGCCACCCTGGTGGGCATCGTCGAGGCCCGGCCGGCGAGCACCGGGCAGCTGGGGACCGTGAGCGGTGTGGGTGCGAAGAAGCTGGCGGAGTACGGCGACGCGATCCTGGAGGTGCTCACCGAGGTGGACTCGCCTGCCGCGCAGGAGGGCAGTGCGGAGACGCGGCGGGTCCTGCCGGTGTTCGGTCCCGGCAGAAGCGCCCCCGGCGGACGCGAGGAGTGAACGCGGAGGGGCCGCGCCGTGATGACGGCGGCGGCCTGCCGGTCGCGACGGTTCTGCTCGACATCGCCGAACGCGGGGGTCTGGGCCGCGCTCACGTCCACGTGGCGAACTGAGCGGGCGGCTCTCCTCACACGATCGTGAGCTCGCGGCGCAGGTCCGCCTCCGCGCCGTGGAACCGGTCCGCGCTCAGGCCGCGCACGTCCACGAAGGGCTCCGTCCCCAGCACCAGGTCGCGCATCACCTCGCCCACGGCAGGCCCCTGGAGGAAGCCGTGGCCGGAGAACCCCGCGGCGTAGTAGAACCCCTGCGCCTCCGCCGCCGCGCCGATGAGCGCATTGTGGTCCGGGGTGCACTCGTAGAGCCCCGCCCATCCGCTGCGCACCTGCACATCGGCCAGCGCCGGCGCACGGTGCTCGAGGAACGTGCCCAGGTGCTCCAGCCAGCCGGGGTCACGCCGCTGGTCGAAGGTGCGCCGGTCTTCCGCCTCCGGTGCTCCCATCAGGAGCCCGGTGCCCTCCGCGTGGAAGTAGAACGAGGTGGAGAAGTCGATGGTGAACGGCAGCGACCGCACGTCGAAGCCCACCGGCTCCGTCACGACGATCTGCCGGCGCAGGGGCGTGATGGGCAGCTGGACTCCCGCCGTCCGTGCGAACTCCGGCGACCACACCCCGGCCGCGCAGACCACGGCGGGGGTGCGGACGGTTCCGCGTGAGGTCTCCACGGCCTCGACCTCCCCGCCGGACATGCGCACCCCGGTGGCTTCCGTGTGCGTGAGGATGCGCGCTCGCGCATTCCGGGCCGCCGCGGCGAAGGCCGCCACCGCGGATTCCGGCGTGCAGTGGCCGTCGTGCGGATTGAACGCCGCGGCGACGAGCCCCTCCGTGCTGATGTGGGGGTTGAGCGCCTGCGCCTGCGCGGGCGTGAGCATGCGGGAATCCTGCCCCAGCGAGTTCTGCAGGGCGACGTCGCGTTCGAACCGGGCTGCGTCCTCCTCCGTGCTCAGCAGGAAGAGATAGCCGGAGCGCACGAGGTCGATCTCCTGCCCCGTCTGTGCGGTGATCCGGGCGAAGGCCTCCAGGCTCCGCGCGCCCAGCAGGATGTTCGTCTCGTCCGAGAACTGCGTCCGCAGTCCGCCCGCCGCCCTGCTCGTGGAGCCCGAAGCCAGCTCGCCCCGCTCCACGAGGACCACGGAGCGGCCGGCCTCGGCCAGCCGGTGCGCCGTGCACACCCCTGCGATTCCGCCGCCCACCACCACGACGTCCGCCCTGTCCGGAAACTCCATCGTCCCCTCCTCAGCCCGCCTGCGGATCGGCCTGCCTGCGACCGGTGCATGCGGCCAGTCTGGTGGCCTGATCGCCCGCGCACAAGGGAGGCGGCGGGAACGGGTCAGGACCGGCCGGGCCGCGCCCGGCCGGGTCAGGAGTCGAATCCCACCCCGAACGCATCGAGGACCCTGAGGAGGGGACCGCGGCGCCCGGAGTTCTCGTCCGCGCGGATGAGCGCCTTGGTGGTGAGTGTGATCCCGGCCCAGGCGAAGGGCTCCGGCGGGAAGGGAAGCGGAGTCCTGCGCACCATCTCCAGCTCGGTGAGCTCCGTGGTCTCCCCGGACAGGAGGTCGAGCATCACCCGTGCTCCGAACCGGCTGGCTCCCACGCCCAGACCGGTGTACCCGGCGGAATAGGTGACCCTCCCGCCGTAGGCCGTCGAGAAGAACGGGAAGAAGCGGGTGCAGGTGTCGATCGCGCCGCCCCATTTGTGGGTGAACCGCAGACCGGCGAGCTGGGGGAACGTCTCGAAGAACTGACGGGCGAGCGTCTCGAAGGTCTCCGGCCGCTGATCGTACTTCCACGAGACCTGACGGCCGTAGTGATAGACGGCGTCCCATCCGCCCCAGAGGATCCTGTCGTCGGCTGTGAGGCGGAAGTAGTGGAAGCGATTGGCGGAGTCGGAGAGCCCCTCACGGCCCTTCCAGCCGATCGCCTCCAGCTGCGCCGCACTCAGCGGCTCCGTCATGAGGGCGTAGTCGTACACGGGCACGGTGTGGAAGCGCGTGCGCGCCAGCAGTGAGGGGAAGACATTGGTGCCCAGTGCCACGTGTGCGGCCCGGACCTCCCCGGCATCCGTGCGGGCCAGGACGCGGCGGCCCGGCCCGGACGCACCGCGCGGCGCCCACCCCAGGTCCCGCACGACCGTGTGCTCGTACACCTCGACGCCCAGCTCGCGGATGACGCGGAGCAGTCCCCAGCACAGCTTCGCGGGATGGATCATCGCCGCGACGCGGGGTTCCCACAGCCCGCCCAGGTAGGAGGGCGAATCGATGTGCGCGCGCAGCTCCTCGCGGTCCAGCCAGTGCGCGCCGCCGGCAGGATCGTGGCCGGCCCGCAGGTTCTCGGCCTGATACCGCTCCGTCGCGACGTTGATGACCCCGGTCCGCTCGAACTCACAGTCGATCCCGTAGCGGCGCACCGCGTCCTCGATCGCGTCGAGGTTCTCCATGCCCAGCTCCGCGAGCCGGGCGTTCTCCTGCGGCAGGTGCTTCTCACCGTTCTCATGGCCGTGCGTGAGGCTCGCCTCGCAGAAGCCGCCGTTGCGTCCGGAGGCGGCCCAGCCCACGGTGCCTCCCTCGAGGAGCACCACCCGGCGCTCCGGATCCGCCTCCTTGGCCAGCAGCGCCGTCCAGAGTCCCACGAACCCGCCGCCGACCACCAGCAGATCCGTGTCGATCTCACCGTGGAGCGGGGGCAGCGGTGCCGGCCTGGCCGGGTCGTCCAGCCAGAAGGGGACGGTGGACGCACCTGCGAGGGAGGCGGAGATCTCCGCCGCCGAGGCCGGGGCTCCCGCCGCTGCGGGCGCCGGACTGCTGGAAGAAGCTGAGGTCATGGTTCCTGCCTTGTGGAAGGGGAGTGGGGTTGTGCGCGAGGCGGGCGGAACCCGCTCGCACCGGCCGTCCGGAGCGTTCAGCTGCCGGCCATGGTCTTGACGATCCCGGTTGCGGAGTCGCCGGAGCGTTTGAGGACGAGCGCCACGACCGCCAGGGCGACGAGCGTGAGCAGCAGCATGATGGTGGACATCGCCGCGACCTCTGGCCGGAGTGCCACGCGCACGGAGGCGAAGATGTACACCGGCCACGGTGTGTAGCCCGGCTGTTGGACGAAGCTGGACAGGATCGTGTTGTCGAGGCTGAGGGTGAAGGACATGAGCGCGCCGGCGAGGATGCCCGGCCCCGCGATGGGCAGGGTGACGGTGCGGAAGGCCTCGAACCTCCCCGCGCCCAGGTCTGCGGCGGCCTCCTCGAGTGAGGCGTCCACCCCGGCCATCCGTGCGCGGATGATGAAGGTGACGACGGCGACGGAGAACATGGCGTGGGCGACGATCAGCCTGACGAGGCCGTTGTTGAACGGGCCCAGTCCCGCGTCCACCCCCAGCGTCACGAACCAGGGGAGGAACGCGATGCCGTCCACGATCTCCGGGGTGATGAGCGTGAGCGCGAGGAGGCCCATGAGTCCTCCGGCCCACCACGTCCCGCGCCGCGCCCGGGCGAGCGCGATCCCGCCCAGAGTCCCCAGCAGCGTGGAGAGCAGCGCCGCACCCACCGCCGCCTGGAGCGAGGTCACGACGGAGGAGACGATGACGCTGCTGTTGACGGCGTTCACATAGGCGCCGAACCCGAACCCGTCCCAGCTCGCCAGCACCCTGCCGGAGTTGAAGGAGTAGACGACGATGACGGCGATGGGAGCGAAGAGGAAGAGGAAGACGAGCGCGCCCCAGGCGGAGAACAGTCCGTTGCGCAGCCCCGTCCGCTTCCTGCCGCGCATCTTCTGCGGTGCGCCCGTGGTGCTCATGACCGTGCTCCTTCCATGACTGCCACCTCAGAGGTGTCGATCCGCACCCGCACCGCGCGGTCGAAGACCCGGCGTCCGGCCCACAGCAGCAGCCCGGCGGCCGCCGCCACGGCGAGGGTGACGAGGATGAGGGAGACTGCCATCGCAGATCCCAGTGCCCAGTTCTGCGCGGTGTTGAACTGGTTGGCGATGATCTGGCCGATCATCGTGCCGCTGGCGCCTCCCAGCACGTTCGCGGTGACGTAGTCGCCGGTGAGTGGGATGAAGACCAGCATGCAGCCGGAGATCATCCCCGGCATCGCCAGCGGCATCGTCACGCGGAAGAAGGTGGAGAAGCGGCCGGCGCCGAGGTCGTAGCTGGCCTCGCGCAGATGCCTGCCCGCCGCGTCCATGCCCACGAACAGCGGCAGGATCATGAGCGGCAGGTAGTTGTAGACCACGCCGATCTGCACGGCGGTGCGGGTGTAGAGGATGTCCAGCGGGCCGCCCAGCAGGCCCAGGGCCTGGCCCCACTCGGAGAGGAAGCCGTCCGGGGAGAGCATGATCTGCCAGCCCAGGGTGCGGACGAGGAAGTTCGTCCAGAACGGCACCATGACGAGCATGAGGAGCAGTCCTCGCCGCTCGGGCGGGACCTTCACGGCCAGCCAGTAGGTGAAGGGCACGGAGATGAGCAGGCACAGGAGCGTGCCGACGATCGAGATGCGCAGCGTGGCCAGGAGCGTGGAGAGGACGGAGCCGGTGAAGACCTCCCCGTAGCGGTCCAGGCTCAGCCGGTCCGTGGCGACGGTGGTGAACTCGTCCGGTTTGTAGCCGAAGCTGTAGAAGAGCACGAGTGCCACCGGCACCACGAAGAAGAACAGGGCGTAGCCCCAGGTGGGGAACGACAGCGCTCCCGGCCCCAGGACGCGTGCGGCGACTCGTCTCATGCTCCGCTCCTCGTCTGCGCATCTGTGAGGATCTCCACCCGGCGCTGCATCCCCTCGTTCATCTCCGAGGCCACGAGCCGGTCCAGCACGTGCTGCTCGGGGAAGATGATCTCCGCCAGCTCGAACCCGTCCTCGATCCCCGGCTCCGCGAACGCCGTGGAGCCGGTGGAGTAGCCGATGTAGTCCGTCTCCGCCAGTGCCTGCTCCGGCCCGATGATCCAGTCGATGAAGGCGTGTGCGGCGTCCGGGTTCTGGGCGCCCGTGGCGATGCACCAGGTGTCCATCCAGAGATTGGCGGACGGTGTGGGGAACACGAACCTCCAGCGCTCCGGGTCGTCGGCCTCGAGCATTCCCTGCCGGGCGTCGCCGTTGAATGCCTGCATGAGCGCGAAGCTTCCCTGCGCCATCGCCGTGTTGGCGTTGCCCATGTAGGCGCGGACGTGCGGAGCGAGCCGGTCGACGACGATCTCCGCCGCCTCGTCGAGCTCCGCGGGCTCCACCGTGTTGAGGTCGTGCCCCAGTGCGGCGAGCGCGATCGAGCACACCTCCCAGGCGTCCTCGAGCAGCATGGTGGCACCGGAGGCCTCCCCGGCGGCGAGGTCGATGAAGTCCTGCCAGCTCTGAGGATCGCCGCTGATCCGGTGTGCGTCGTACACGAACCCGGTGGTGCCCCAGGCCTTGCACACCGAGTGCACGTTGCCGGGGTCGAAGGTCTGGTCCATGAACGCGGGATCCATGGTCGCGAGGTTGGGCAGGAGGGAGTGGTCGAGCCTCTGCAGCAGACCGTGCTCGACCATCGTGGGGATGTAGATGCCGGTGGGCACCACGATGTCGTAGCCGGACGTCCCGCGGGAGGCGGCCAGCTTGGCCATCATCTCCTCGTTGGAGCCGAAGGCGTCCACCTGGAGCCGGACGTCGTTGTCCGCGGACCACGCCTCGAGCAGCTCCGGCGGATCGTAGTCTCCCCAGGAGTACACGTTGAGCCGTGATTCCAGCTGCCCGTCGGGTGCCGGGCTCTCCGCCATGCCCCTCTGCCCGCAGGAGGCCAGCAGGCTGAGTCCCGCAGCACCCATGCCCGCGAGCACGGTCCTGCGGCTGAGTCTGCCGATCGTGTCGTGTCCGGCGAGGACGCGGACCGGATTCCGCTCACTCATGGCTGAACACCTGCACAGCTGCCGCCTCCCAGGTGAGCACCACGTCATCGCCCTCGTGTACGTCCGGGGCCGTGGACGTGCGCACGCGGGAGAGCAGCTCGTGGCCGTCCGCGGCGCGGACGAGGTACTGGACGACATCGCCCAGGAAGGACTCTCCCACCACGCGTCCGGCCACGGCGTTGACTCCGCCCGGGGCACCCTCCGCGGCCGGACGGATGCCCATGCTCTCCGGACGGATGGCCGCGCGCACCTGTGTCCCGGCGGTGAATCCCGCGGCGGTCGCCCGGAGGTCGCAGCGCGGCCCCCGCAGCAGGAGACCGTCCGCGTCTGCCTCCACCACCTCGGCGTCCACGAAGTTCTGCTTGCCGATGAAGCCGGCGACGAATGCGTTGGCGGGACTGCCGTAGACCTCCTCCGCGCTGCCCACCTGCTGGATGCGGCCCTCACTCATCACCACGATCCGGTCGCTCATCGCGAGCGCCTCCTCCTGGTCGTGGGTGACGAAGACGAAGGTGAGCCCGAGGTCCGTGTGGAGGCGGATGAGCTCCAGCTGCATCTCCTCGCGCAGCTTGCGGTCCAGCGCGCTCATCGGTTCGTCGAGGAGGAGGACGCGGGGGCGGTTGACGAGGGCGCGGGCGAGCGCCACGCGCTGCTGCTGCCCGCCGGAGAGCATGTCCGGCTTCCGGTCCGCGAAGCGGCGCATCTGCACGAGGTCGAGCGCCTCCGCCACTCGCGGGGCGAGGTCCCTGCGCGGAACCTTGGCGCGCTTGAGTCCGTAGGCCACGTTCTCCGCCACGGTGTAGTGGGGGAAGAGCGCATAGGACTGGAACACCGTGTTGACCGGCCTGCGGAACGGCGGGAGCCCGGTGAGGTCCTCGCCGTCCAGGGCGATCGCGCCGGAGGTGGGATCCTCGAAGCCGCCGATCATCCGCAGCAGCGTCGTCTTCCCGCAGCCGGAGGGGCCGAGCAGGGAGAGGAACTCCCCGGCGCGGATGTCGAGGTCGACGCGGTCGATCGCCGTGTGCTCACCGAAGCGCTTGTGCACCGCGGAGAGCCGGAGCGCACCGCCGGTCGCGGAGCCGCCGGCGCCCGTTCCGCCCGCCGTCTGCGCGGGGGTCTGCTGTCGAGCTGTCACTGTGTGGTCCTTCCGGAAGGGGCGGCGTGCACCAGGCGGCCGCCTGCGACGGTGAGGAGGTTGCGGACCGTGTGGATCTGCGCCCGGGCGAGTGCGAAGGGGTCGGCCGAGGCCAGAGCGAGGTCCGCGGGTGCGCCGACTGCCAGCCTGCCCGCCGTGCGGGTGCGGCCGAGGTGTGCGGACCCCGTCGTGTAGGCCCGCAGGGCACAGGTGAGGTCGAGGGCCTGATCCGGGCCCAGCGGCTCCGGACGGGCGCCCGTGGGGTGGGTGCGGTTGACGGCGACGTGGATCGCCTGCCAGGGATCCGGCGTGCTCACGGGCCAGTCGGAACCCATCGCGAGGTGGGCACCGTCGCGCTGCATATCGCCGAACGGGTACTGCCAGCGGCTGCGCTCGCCGCCCAGCACCGGCAGGTTGAGCTCCACCATCTGTTCGTCGAAGTGCGCCCAGAGCGCCTGCAGGTTCGCAGACACACCCAGCTGCGCGAACCGCGGCACGTCAGTCGGGTCCACGACCTGGACGTGGGCGATGTGGTGGCGGTGATCCGCAGCGGCGTCCCCGCCGCTCCGTGCGCGCAGGGTCGCGAAGGCATCGAGTGCATCCCGCACTGCGCGGTCGCCTATCGCATGGCAGTGGATGTCGAAGCCCGCCCGCTGCACCGCGGCGAAGGCCTCCTCGAGGTGCGCCGGACTGAAGTAGCGGGTGCCGGTGGTCGCCTCCGCCACGCCGGTGACCTGCTCGCAGCGGCAGTAGGGAGCGCTCATCGCCGCGGTCTGCGATTCGACGATCCCGTCGAGCATCAGCTTCACATTCGTGGTCCGCAGCCGTTCCCGGTCGAACCGGTGCCCGGCGAGCTCCTGCACGGCGGCCTCCGGATCGTGCACGTCACGCGGCCACCACAGCGAGCAGGTGACCTCCATCGTGAGGGTGCCTGCCGCCTCGGCGCGCAGATAGACGGGCAGGGCGTCGGACATGCCGCCGTACTCGCCCACGATCGCGTCGTTCCAGCCGGTGACGCCCAGTGCATGCAGGCGGCGCTGAGCCTCCGTCAGAGCTGCGTCGAGCTCCGCGTCGGCCGGTGCCGGCAGGTGTGCGCTCACGAGGTCCATGGCGGATTCGTGGAGCGTGCCCACCGGCTCTCCGTCCCCGTCGCGCTCGATCACGCCGCCGGGCGGCGCGGGCGTGTCGCGGCCGATCCCGGCCAGTCGCAGAGCCGCCGTGTTCACCCAGGCGGAGTGATGGTCGGCATTGATGAGGTACACCGGACGTACGCTGGCGGGATCGAGCGCGTCGAGCTCCGCGGCGGTGGGAACCCCGCCGGGGAAGTCGGACATCCTCCAGCCGCCGCCCGTGAGCCAGCCGGAGCCGGCCGAGAGCGCGCGGCGCACTGCCTCAAGCGTCTCCGCCCGGCTGTCGCAGCCGCTGAGATCGAGGGACAGAGCCTCCACCCCGGCGGCGACGGGATGCGCGTGGGCGTCCACGAAGCCGGGGGTCACGAGTCCGCCCGCGGCCTCCACGACAGGGGCGCCCGGGACGGGTGACAGCCCGCTGCCGATCCCGGTGACCACCCCATCCTCGACGGTGACGGTGTCCGCCGACGTGCGCGTGCGGCCGTCGAACACGCGCGCGCCGCGGATCGTGAACGAGGTGCGCTCGCCGCGCTGTGCGAGCGGAGCCAGAGCTGCCAGGCCTGTGCTCATGCGGAGAACACCGCCGACTGCCAGGCGCGGACGGGGCCCTCCGTCCGGTCGATGAGCACGTGCTTGATCTGCGTGTACTCCTCGAAGGAGTAGTGCGACATGTCCTTGCCGAACCCGGAGGCCTTGAAGCCGCCGTGGGGCATCTCGGACATGATCGGGATGTGCTCGTTCACCCACACCGTCCCGGCCTCGATCTCGTCGGCGGCGCGCAGCGCACGGTTGGTCGAGGTGGTCCATGCGCTCGCCGCCAGCCCGTAGGGGGTGTCGTTCGCCAGCTCGATCGCCTCGTCGTCCGTCTCGAATGGGACGGCGACGAGGACGGGGCCGAACACCTCCTCCCGCCAGATCTCGGAGTCCCGGCCGACCCCGGTGAGGAGGGTGGGGGAGTAGAAGGCGGTGGGTGCCGAGGCGGTGCCCGCCGCGGGCTCCGGGATCCCGCCTCCGGTGACGACAGTGGCTCCCTCGGCCCGGGCACGGTCCACGAAGCCGGCCACGCGGTCCCGGTGCCCCGTGCTGATGAGCGCTCCCATGTCCGTGGCGAGATCGGAGGGGTCGCCCACGCGCACGCTCTCCATGAGCGCGCCGACCCGGGAGGTGAACGCCTCGAACAGGGAGGAGTGGACGATCGCACGGGTGGCGGCGGTGCAGTCCTGCCCGCCGTTGATGAGGGAGCCCGCCACGGCGCCGCGGGCCGCGGCCTCCACGTCCGCATCTGCGAACACCACCAGCGGCGCCTTGCCGCCCAGCTCCAGGTGGACGCGGGAGCCCTTGGCGCTCGCGAGCTCCATCACTCTCCGGCCCACCCGTGTGGAACCCGTGAAGGAGGACATGACGACGTCCGGGTGGGAGACGAGCGCCTCGCCGCACTCCGGCCCGTCTCCGGCGAGGACGTTGAGGACACCGGGCGGGAAGCCGGCCTCGGCGGCGGTCTGCGCGAGCAGGAGAGAGGTGCCCGGAGTCATCTCCGAGGTCTTGAGCACGATCGTGTTCCCCGCCGCCACGGCGGGGAGGACCTTCCACGCCGCCATCTGGAGTGGATAGTTCCACGGTGCGATGGAGCCCACGACGCCCAGCGGCTCGCGCCGGATCATCGAGGTGGCGCCGTCCCAGTAGGTGGAGGCCGCCAGGCCGTGGAGCTGCCGGGCGGCGCCGGCGAAGAAGCGGACGTTGTCGATGCTGCCGGGGACGTCGAACTCCTGTGCCAGTCGCAGAGACTTGCCGGTCTGCCGGGATTCGAGCGCGGCGAGCTCGCCGGCGCGTGCGGCCAGGCCGTCCGCGAGCGCGAGCAGGAGGTCCGCGCGCTCCGCGGGCGTGCGGCGCCTCCAGGCCGGGTAGGCGCGGCGGGCCGCTGCCACGGCCGCGTCCACGTCTGCGGCGGAGGCGAGCGCGTAGGTGCCCAACACCTCTCCGGTGGCGGGGCCCACGAGGGTGTGGGTGCGGCCAGTGCCGCTCGTGCGCTGCCCGTCGATGAACTGCATGGGCTGCATCTCTCTCCTGGTGTGTGCGAGGGGGTGTGTCCGGATGCGGTGAGTGCGGCGGTGCACCGCTCCGCGTGTGACCGCTGACACGTTCGAGTGGCCACACGCTAACACGTGCAGGCCGGACAGAGAAGAGGAATCCGAAGAAGATCTTTGGTGAAACGATTGGATCCGCAGAAGTTTGACC
This sequence comes from Brevibacterium salitolerans, assembly GCF_039531405.1. NCBI lineage: Bacteria > Bacillati > Actinomycetota > Actinomycetes > Micrococcales > Brevibacteriaceae > Brevibacterium > Brevibacterium salitolerans. The sequence continues at coordinate 402,545 of NZ_BAAAPZ010000002.1, forward strand.
TTGCAAAGGCGGAATCAGTGGGTGATAGTGGATCGTGAGCAGCGAGCGGCCGCTGGGTCGCCGGAGAGGAGACCTCGACGATGACCGAACACGGCGAGTCCGCACGGGGAGAGGCGGAGAGCCCGTCCGCAGAACGGGGACGCCGGGGCGCCGGACGGGACCGCGGCCACGCGGACGCCCGTCTGCGCAGCCACGACCTCCAGCTGGACGAGCGGTCGAAGGCGATCATCGAGGCGCTGCAGCACGACGGCCGGCGCTCCTACGCGGACATCGCGAAGGAGGTGGGCCTCTCCGAGGCCGCTGTGCGGCAGCGGGTGGCGAAGCTGGTGGAGAACGGGACGATGCAGATCGTCGCCGTCACCAACCCCATGCAGCTGGGCTTCCAGCGGCAGGCGATGCTGGGCCTCCAGGTCACCGGCGACCTCGCTCCGCTCGCGGATGAGATCTGCGGGATGGAGCAGGTGGACTACGTCGTCGCAGCCGCCGGCACCTACGACCTCCTCGTCGAGGTGGTCTGTGAGGACGACGAGGAGCTCCTCGCGCTGCTGGGCCGCATCCGGACGCTTCCGCAGGTGCTCCGGACGGAGGTCATGACCTATCTGAAGCTGTGGGATCAGCGCTACAACTGGGGGACACGATGAGCAAGGCAACGACGGACGCTGCAGGCAGGACGGGGGACGCTCTGCAGGCCGGGATCCGGGACCACCTGTGGATGCACATGGCGGGCCACCGCCACCTCTACGAGGGCGGGCGCACGCCCGTCATCACCCACGGCGAGGGCCACCACATCTTCGACGACCAGGGCCGGAGGATCATCGACGGCCTGGCGGGTCTCTTCGTGGTCCAGGTGGGACACGGGCGGGAGGAGCTGGCCCAGGCGTCCTACGAGCAGGCGAAGAAGCTGGGATTCATGCCGCTGTGGTCCTATGCGCACGAGCCGGCGATCGAGCTGGCGGAGCGGCTCGCAGGCTATGCGCCCGGCGATCTCAACCGCGTGTTCTTCACCTCCGGCGGAGGCGACTCCGTGGAGAGCGCGTTCAAGCTCGCCAAGAACTACTTCAAGCTCCAGGGCAAGGGAGAGAAGCACAAGGTGATCTCCCGTGCCACCGCCTACCACGGCACGCCGCACGGAGCGCTCACGGTCACGAGCCTGCCGGGACTGCGCAACCAGTTCGGCCCGCTGGTGCCCGGCGGGCACAAAGTCCCCAACACCAACTTCTACAGGGCGGACGAACGCTTCGCGGGTGACGAGAAGGCATTCGGCAGGTGGGCCGCGGACCGGATCGCGGAGGCCATCGAGTTCGAGGGCGCGGATTCTGTGGCGGCGGTCTTCCTCGAGCCGGTGCAGAACTCCGGCGGCTGCTTCCCGCCGCCCCCGGGATACTTCGAGCGGGTGCGCGAGATCTGCGACGAGTACGATGTGCTGCTCGTCTCCGACGAGACCATCTGCGCATTCGGACGGGTGGGGTCGATGTTCGCCTGCGCCGACTTCGACTACGTGCCGGACATCATCACGTGTGCCAAGGGCATCACCTCCGGCTACGCCCCGCTGGGCGCGATGATCGCCTCGGACCGCCTGTTCGAGCCCTTCGGCCGCGGCGGGGAGACCTTCTACCACGGCTACACCTTCGGCGGGCATCCCGTGGCGTGCGCAGTGGCGCTGAAGAACCTCGACATCTTCGAGCGCGAGGGCCTCAATCAGCACGTCCATGAGAACGCCGGAGCCTTCCGCAGCACGCTGGAGAGGCTGCACGACCTGCCGATCGTGGGCGATGTGCGCGGAGCCGGGTACTTCTACGGGATCGAGCTGGTCAAGGACAAGGAGACGAAGGAGACGTTCACGGCCGAGGAGTCGGAGCGGGTGCTCAAGGGATTCGTCTCCGAGGCGCTCTACGAGAACGGCCTGTACTGCCGCGCCGACGATCGCGGAGACCCGGTCATCCAGCTCTCCCCGCCGCTCACGGTGGGACAGACGGAGTTCGACGAGATGGAGGCCGTCCTGCGCACCGTGCTCACGCAGGCGTGGGACCGGATCTGAGGGAACGCACAGCAGAACGGGAGAGGAATCGGCATGAATGAGACGGGATACCGCGTCCAGAACCCCGCCACCGGGGAGGTCGTGGAGCGATTCGAGACGCTCACGGACGAGGCGCTCGAGGCGGTCCTCGAGGCTGCGGCCCGCGCACAGAGGAGCTGGGCGGAGACGCCCATCGAGGACCGCGCGGCGCTGGTGAGGAGAGTCGCCGCGCTGTTCGAGGAGCGGAAGGAGGAGCTCGCGGCGATCATCGGTGAGGAGATGGGCAAGCGGGTGACGGAGGGCCGCGAGGAGGCGGAGTTCTCCTCGGAGATCTTCGGGTACTACGCAGACAACGGCCCGTCGTTCGCCGCGGACCAGCCGGTGGAGACTGCGAGCGGGACGGCCGTCATCGAACGCAGGCCCGTGGGTATGGTCCTCGGCATCATGCCGTGGAACTTCCCGTACTACCAGGTGGCTCGCTTCGCAGCCCCCAATCTGGTGCTGGGCAACGGGATCGTCCTCAAGCACGCGGAGATCTGTCCGCGCTCAGCACTCGCGATCGCGCAGATCATGGCTGACGCCGGGCTGCCGGAAGGCGTGTACTCCACCATCTTCGCCTCTCACCAGCAGGTCTCCGAGATCATCGCGGACCGGCGGATCGCCGGCGTCTCCCTCACCGGTTCGGAGAGGGCCGGGGCGCAGGTGGCGGCACAGGCCGGAGCCGCGCTGAAGAAGGCGGTGCTCGAGCTGGGCGGTTCCGATCCCTACGTCGTGCTGGACGCGGACGACGTGGCCGCAGCCGCAGAGCTCGCCTGGGGCACGCGGATGTACAACACCGGTCAGGCCTGCAACTCGAACAAGCGCCTCATCGTCATGGACGACATCTACGACGAGTTCGTGGAAGCGCTGGTGGGCCAGGCACAGGCGATGCGGCCGGGGCAGTGGTCCGATGAGGACGCACAGGTCTACCAGCCCCTGTCCTCGCGTGCGGCGGCCGTGCGGCTGCGGGAGCAGCTGGAGCGGATCGAGGCGGCGGGCGGAACGGTGCGCACGGGCGGTGAACTCGCCGCCGGAGACGGTGCCTACGTGTCCCCGGCCGTCGTCACCGACATCCCGGTGGGATCGGAGGTCTACTACGAAGAGCTGTTTGGCCCGGTGGCCGCGGTGTTCCGGGTCTCCAGCGACGAAGAGGCCCTCGGACTCGCCAACGACACCCAGTACGGCCTCGGCGGTACAGTGTTCTCCGCGGACGAGGAGCGCGCCAGGCGGGTGGCCTCCCGCCTGGCGGTGGGCATGGCGAACGTGAACACTCCCGCCGGCGAAGGCGCGGAGCTGCCCTTCGGCGGGGTGAAGAACTCCGGCTACGGGCGGGAGCTGGGGCCGGTGGGCATGGACGAGTTCGTCAACAAGCGGCTCTTCTACGTCGAGGGATGAGCCCGGCGTCGGCGCCGCGGACGCACTGCGGGGGCAGGTCGTGCCGACGACCTGCCCCCGCAGTGCGTGTGCGGATCCTCCCGCGGGTTCAGCCCGCAGTGAGGGAGGGGAACCAGGTGGCGATCTCCGGGACGAAGACCATGAGGACCACCAGCCCCGCCTCGATCGCGAGGTAGGGCAGCGCGCCGCGGATGATCGCCGCGATGTCCAGCTCCGGCACCACGGACTTCATCGCGTAGAGGTTGAGCCCCACCGGCGGCGTGATCACCGCGGTCTCCAGCGTCACCACGAGGATGACGCCCACCCAGAGCGGGTCGTAGCCCATCGCCTCGAAGATCGGCAGCAGGATGGGCGTGACGACCAGCAGGAGCGAGGCGGCGTCGATGAGGCAGCCGAGCGCCATGACGATGACGAGGAGGCCCAGGACGATCACCGGGTCCGGGACGGCCATCGCCCCCACGAACTCCGTGATGGCCTCCGCCGCCCGGACGACGACGAGCATCTGCGTGAACACGAACGCCGCACCCACGATGATGAGCAGGCTGCCGGAGATCTGGGTGGTGCCGACGAGGATCTTCCTGAGGTTCTCCTTGGTCAGCGCCCGGTCGAAGACCCCCACGACCAGCAGCGCACCCAGAGCGCCGATGCCCGCGGCCTCGGTGGCGGTCGCCAGTCCCGTGTAGATGGAGCCGAGCACGATCGCGATGAGGATGAGCGCGGGAGCCACGTCGCGGACGGTCCTCCAGCGGTCCGGCCAGGTGATGCCGTCGTCCGCGCGCGGTGCGAGCTCCGGCTTCACGACCGCGACGATGACGACGAAGACGACCATGAGGGCGGCCAGCAGCAGGCCGGGGACGATCCCGCCGGCGAACAGCGCACCGATGCTCACCCCGGAGATGGAGGAGTAGAGGATGAACATGAGGCTGGGCGGGATGAGCATCGCCAGCGCGCCCGAGGCCACCACGGCTCCCGTGGCGAAGCTGGGCCGGTAGCCGCGGGAGAGCATCTCCGGCACCGCCATGCGGCCCACCACGGTCACGGCGGACAGGCTCACCCCGGAGAGGGCGCCGAACACCGTCGAGGAGCCCACCGCGGTGACCGCGAGACCGCCGGGCAGCCTGCCCAGCCAGGCGTGTGCGAAGCGGAAGATCGCGCGTCCCAGGCCGCCCACCGCGAGGATCTCGCCCATGAGGATGTACATGGGCGCGGCGACGAGGGAGTAGCTCTCCAGCTGGGAGACGAAGGCGATGGGGATCTGCTCGAGCCCGCGCCAGCCCTCGAGCAGGAGCAGGCCCAGAAGTCCGGAGGTGCCGAGCGCGACGAAGATGGGCGTGCGGAGGTAGACGAGGACGAGGAGGACGAGGACGGCCGTGATCACGGCGAGTGCGTCGAGCATGCTCATGCCTCCTGACTCGGTGCGGCGGGGGACTGGGCGGCCGGTGCGCCGGCTGCGGGTGCGCTCGCGGCGGACCTCTGCTCCATGCGCCTGACGAGGAAGCGCAGGAGCGTGGTGAGCGCGGTGAGGAGGAGACCCACCGTGAGCAGTGCGTATCCCAGCCAGATGGGGAGGTTGAAGGTGCCTGCGGTGAGCAGGTTCGCATCGGCGAAGTGGACGGTGGTCCGCGCGGCCGCGATTCCCGCCACGAGGCAGAAGGAGAAGGTCGCGAGGAAGGTGACCCAGTCCGCGACGGCCTTCCGGCGGGCGGAGAAGTTCCGATAGAAGAGGTCCATGCCGATGTGCTCGTCACGCGCCTCGAGGTCCGGGACGGCGAGGATGACGATGGCGATGAGGCCCAGCATGGAGACGGTGATCGACCATTCGAGCGGTCGCGCGAGCGCGTAGCGCATGACGACGTCGAAGCCGGTGACGAGCATGAGGATCAGGACGACGGCCGCGGAGACCCAGCGGCAGGCGGTGGTCACACGGCGCAGGAGTGCGAATGCCGAGGTCATCATGCCTCCTTCACGTAGGACAGTGCGCGGTCGGCCAGTTCGTCGTCGCCCACGGTGGACCTCCACCAGTCGACGACGCCGGCGGTGGCGTCGCGGAACCGGTCGACCTGCGCCTCGTCGTAGCGGATGATCTCCAGACCGGATTCCTCGACCCCGGGGAGGTAGGACTCCTCGTAGACCTCGAGCTGCTTCTCAGTGCCGATCTCCGCATAGACGCGGCCCGCCTCGAGCAGCGCCTCCTGGACCTCCGGGGAGGTGTCCGCGTACCAGCGGGTGTTCGCGTAGGCGTCCACGCTGTAGCCGCCGAAGTGCGCCTGCATGGCGTAGCCGAGCACGTCCTCGAGCCCGCGGGACACGACCGTGCCCAGGTAGGAGACCATCCCGTCGATGGTCCCGCGCTCCAGCGCCTCGTACAGCTCTCCGGAGGACATGGACACCGGCGAGCCGCCCAGGGCCTTGATGGTCTGGCCCTCGACATGGCCGGCGGTGCGGATGCGCAGGCCGTGCAGGTCCTCCGGCTTCTCCACCGGCCGGTCCACGGTGAAGAGCCACTGCAGCGTGCAGGGCATGGCGCCGAGGTTCATGATGCCCTGCGGGCGCAGGTGCTCGTTCATGAGGTTCTCCAGCGGAGACTCCGGCGCCAGCGCGCGCCGCAGCTGCTCGAACCCGTCGTTGACGAAGGGCAGCTCCGCCGCCCCGAGGATGGGGAAGCTCGTGGAGACGTAGCTGGAGGTCTGGATGCCCACGTCCGTCACGCCGCGCAGCATGCCGGGCACGAGCTGCTCGGCGTTGAGCAGCGAGCCCGAGTCGAAGAAGTCCACGACCCCGGCGCCGAGGCGCTGGTCCAGGGCGTCGTTGAAGGCGAGCAGCCCGGGGTACAGGTCGTCGTAGCCGGGGGTGATGTAGCTGGAGACGCGCAGCGCGCCGTCGGGGCGCAGGCCGCGGTCGGAGGCGCCCGGGGCACAGCCCGCGGCGGCGAGGAGGGGAACGGCGGCGGCCAGCCCCAGCAGGCCTCGGCGGCTGAGGTCGGAGTTCCCGGGAGGGGACGAATGGTGCATGATCAGCTTCTCTGTGAGCGTCAGGTGTGTGCGTCGGCGGACAGACGGCTCCGGATCGCGGGCACGCGAGTGGTCGCGGGGTGGCGCGACTGCGCGGGCGGACGCCAGGGGTAGCGGCATCCGCCCGCGCGGCAGTCTGCCATATGAGAGCTCGAGGGCTCGTATGGCAGGACCGATTGTGAGACGGGGTCAGAAGGAGCGGGGCATGCCCAGCACGTGCTGACCCACGTAGGAGAGGATGAGGTTCGTGGAGATCGGCGCGATCTGGTAGAGGCGCGTCTCGCGGAACTTCCTCTCGATGTTGTACTCGGTGGCCATGCCGAAGCCGCCGTGCGTCTGCAGGGCGGTGTCGCCGGCCTGGAAGGAGGCCTCGGAGGCGAGCATCTTCGCCATGTTGGCCTCCGCGCCGCAGGGCTCGTTCGCGTCCGCGAGGTCGCAGGCCTTCCAGCGCATGAGATCCGCGGCCTCGAGCTGCACGTGGGCGCGCGCGATCGGGAACTGCACGCCCTGGTTGGAGCCGATCGGCCGGTCGAAGACCACGCGCTCCTTCGAGTACTCCACCGCCCGGTTGATGAACCAGCGGCCGTCGCCGATGCACTCGCTGGCGATGAGGATGCGCTCGGCATTCATGCCCGTGAGGACGTACTTGAAGCCCTTGCCCTCCTCGCCGATCAGCGAGGAGGCGGGGATGCGCATGTCGTCGAAGAACAGGGCGTTCGTCGAGTGGTTGATCATCGTCTCGATGGGGTTGATGGTCAGCCCCGGGAGGTCGCGGATGTCGACGAGGAAGAGGGAGAGGCCCTCCGACTTCTTCTTCACCTGGTCCAGCGGCGTGGTGCGGGCCAGGAGGATCATGAGGTCGGACTGCAGGGCGCGGGAGATGAAGACCTTCTGGCCGTTGACCACGTACTCGTCGCCGTCGCGCACGGCCGTGGTCTTGAGGCTCGTGGTGTCCGTGCCCGCGCCGGGCTCCGTCACGCCGAAGGCCTGCAGGCGCAGCTCGCCGGAGGCGATCCCGGGCAGGTACTTCTGCTTCTGCTCCTCGCTGCCGTGGTGGAGGACCGCGTTCATCGTGTAGAGCTGCGCGTGGACGGCGCCGGAGTTGCCGCCGTTCGCGTTGATCTGCTCGAGGATGACGGAGGCGTCGCCGAGGCCGAGGCCGAGGCCGCCGTACTCCTCCGGTACGAGCGCGCCCAGGCAGCCCGTCTCCGTGAGGGCCTGCACGAACTCCTCCGGGTAGCGGTCCTCGCGGTCGACCTGCTGCCAGTAGGTGTCCGGGAAGTCCTGGCAGATGCGGTCGACGAGCGAGCGGAGGTCCTTGCGGGTCTCGGTCTCGTGGGATGCGACGGTCATGGGTGCCTCTCCTCATGCGGGTGGTGCGCGGCGGTGGCTGCCGGCGGCCGGGTTCTCGGTCTACTGTGTGGACCGGTGGTCCACGCCACGGATAGGATACCCCTCATCGGCCTGATCTGCATCAAGCGTCCGTCTCCGCGCACACCGGCGGCGGGGCGCTGACGACGAAGGAGGAGCCAGTGACCAAGCCCATCCAGAGCGCGCTCAACGTGCTGGGCGTCCTCGAGACGCTCGCCTCGCATCCGCCCATGGGACTGTCCGAGGCGGCCCGTGCGGCGCAGCTGCCCAAGACGACGACGCTGCGGTGTCTGCTCACCCTCCAGGAGGCGGGCTGGGTGCGGCTGAGCGAGGACCGGAACGCGGAGTGGTCGCTCACCAACCGCGCCCTGCTCACGGGTCTGCGCGCCGCACCGGCCGGTGAGCTCGCCGGCCTCGCGACGGAGGAGATGAACCACGTGCGTGAGGCCGTGGGGGAGTCCGTCCACCTCATGGTCAGGGACGGGCTGGAGCAGATCGTCGTGGCCCGCGCGGACGGGGTGGGCGCCATCCGCACCTACCTCCCCCTGGGCACGCGCATCCCCTTCCACTCGAGCTCCTCCGGCAGGGCCCTCCTCTCCGCGATGAGCGCCGAGGAGGCGGAGGCCGTGCTGACCGCCGAGGCGGAGGCGCCCGGCTTCGACAGGGCGGGGGTGGAGGCGCACGTGGAGGAGGCGCGCTCCCGGGGCTTCTCCGTCAACGAGGGCGAGTGGCGCGAGGGCGTGGCCGGGGTGGGCGTGCCGGTGCGGGGTGCGGCGGGAGATCTCCGCGGTGCGATCTCCGTCTCCCTCCCCGTGGCGCGGATGGAGGAGCTGGGTGCGGAGGAGATCGGCCGCCTCCTGCTCGAGTCCCAGCGGAGGCTGGCGGACCGCCTCCGCTGAGGTCCGGCGTCCGCCCTGCGGCCCTCGCCGTCGTCCATCGTGGGATTCCCTGCACACCGGCGGCCTCACGCATTAGCGTCAGGGCATAGGGGGACGCTGCGGCACGGTCGCAGTCCGCGTCCCCGCACCGATCGTGAGGAGAGCGCCATGCGCGCAGTCGTGTTCGAACAGTTCCACCAGTTCCCGGCACTCAAGGATGTGGAGAGGCCCACTCCCGGTTCCGGCGAGGTCCTCCTCAAGGTGGCCGGTGCCGGCGCCTGCCACTCCGACGTCTCCGTGTACCGCGAGTTCGACGCCGAGCATCCGGGCAACATCCAGCCCTCCTTCGTGCTGGGGCACGAGACCGCAGGCTGGATCGAGGAGCTGGGCCCCGGCGTCACCGGCCTGGAGAAGGGCTCCGCCCACCTGGTCTACGGCCCCACCGGCTGCGGTCACTGCCGCCAGTGCGTGCAGAGCCGCGAGAACTACTGCGAGAACACGGCGACCAACCCGGCACTGGCGATCGGCCTGGGCCGCGACGGCGGCATGGCCGAGTACGTCTGCGTGCCCGCCCGCAACCTCGTGCCGCTGGGCGAGGCCGATCCCGTGGCCGCCGCACCGCTCGCGGACGCCGCACTCACCCCGTACCACGCCGTCCGCCTCGCGGAGCGCCCACTGGCCGGGGGCGGCAGGTACGCGCTGGTGATCGGCCTGGGCGGCCTCGGCCAGATCGCCGTGCAGATCCTCACGGCGCTCACCGGCGCGACCGTCGTCGCCACGGACACCAAGCCCGAGGCCATGGAGCGGGCCGCCGCCCGCGGGGCGGTCACGGTGCCCGGCGGCGAGGGCCAGGCCGAGCGCATCCGCGAGCTCACCGGCGGTCGCGGTGCCGACGCGGTGTTCGACTTCGTGGGTGCGGCACCCACCGTGGAGCTCGCGAAGTCCAGTGCCGGGGTGGGCAGCACCGTGGTGATCGTGGGCATCGCCGGCGGCACGGTGGAGTGGAACTTCTACGGGACCGCCTACGAGTCCGCGCTCATGAGCACCTACTGGGGCTCCATCGCGGACCTCCACGACGTCGCCGCGATGTACCGCGCCGGCCAGATCGTGCCGGACGTGGAGACCTTCACGATGGACGAGGCCCCGGAGGCCTATCGCCGCCTGGAGGCCGGTGAGCTCAGCGGCCGCGCCGTCGTGGTCCCGCACAGCTGAGTCCGCACGGCTGAGCTCCGGTCCCGGGACCGCGGCGGGCCTCAGAGCCAGCCGCGGTCCCGGGCGATCGCCGCCGCCTCCGCGCGGGTGCGCGCGTGCGCCTTCCCGATCGCGGAGGAGAGGTGGTTGCGCACGGTCCCGGGGGACAGGCGCAGCGTCTGGGCGATCTCCCGCACCGTCGAACCGTCGAGCGCCGCCCGGAGCACCTCCTGCTCCCGGACGGTGAGAGGGCTCCGGCCCTCGGACAGGGACTGCGCGAGCAGGCCGGGGTCCAGCACCTGCCGCCCGGCGTGCACCTCGCGCACCGCCTGCGCCAGCTCCTCGGCGGGGGTGTCCTTGACGACGAAGCCCCGCACGCCCGCCTCCACCGCACGGCGCATGTAGCCGGGACGGCCGAAGGTGGTGACGATGAGCACGGCACAGCCGGTGCCGGCGGCGAGGACCTCCTCGGCGGCCTCCAGGCCGCCGACCTCCGGCATCTCGATGTCGAGCACCGCTACGTCGACGGCGTGTGCGCGCACCGCCTGCGCGGCCCCTGCCCCGTCGTCGAGCTCGCAGACGACCTCGATGTCGTCCTCGAGTGCGAGCAGGGCGGCCAGGGCGCCGCGGACCAGTGCCTGATCGTCGGCCAGCAGCACGCGGATGGGCCTCTCGCCGTCGCTCACAGCCGCACCTCCACCCGTGTCCCCGGCCGGAGGGCGTCCGCCCGGTCGTCGCACACCGTGAGCGTCGCCGAGGCCGCCTGCGCCCGGGCGCGCATCCCCGCCAGGCCGTGTCCCCGGGGATCTCCCGCAGCACCTCCCACCCCGTCGTCCACGACGCGCAGGCGGTCCGGCTCCACGCACACGCGCACCGTGCGGGCCCCGGAATGGCGCAGCACGTTGGTCGTGGCCTCCCGCAGGCAGGCCGCGAAGAGGGCGTCCGCGCGAGCGCTCAGCGCGTCGGTCGCGCTCGCGGGCGGCAGATCCGCGGTGATCCCCGCGGCGCGGAGCGCACGAGCCGCAGCCGCCAGCTGGTCGTCGAGCGTGAGCGGTGCGGTGCGGGAGACCACGGAGCGGGACTCCTCGATGGACTCCCGGGTGAGCGCGAGGATCGCGGCGAGCTCCTCCTGGGCCCGGTCCGGATCGCTGCGGACGAGCCGGGCGGCCAGCTGCGTCTTCATGCTGATGACGGTGAGGGAGTGACCCAGCACGTCGTGGACCTCACGGGCGAACGCCTCCCGCTGCCGGGCGAGCGTGAGCTCCTCGCGCAGCGTCCGGGTGCGCTCGTCGCGGCCGACGGCGTACCGGACGAGCGCGATGGTGAGCGCGGACAGGCTCAGGGGCACGATGATCCAGAAGCGCTCGGCAGGATCCTGCGTGACGAGCACCGTCAGCGCCACCGTCGCGAGGAGGACGGCGGCGGCGACCGGCAGCCCCCGGCGCCACGGATGGGTGAAGAGCCACAGCGCGCAGACGTAGGTCGAGGCGATGAGGACGCCCGGACCGCCGGTGGGAGCGGCGAGGGCGGCACAGGCAGCCATCCCGGCCGTGTAGACGCTGGTGGAGACCCACAGCGGGCGCGCGGGCAGCAGCCGTGGCCGGACATAGGCGTACAGGTAGACGCAGCAGAAGCCCAGCAGACCGGCGATGCCGAGTGCGCGCAGCGACCACGGAGCGGGATCCGTGAGGATCCGGGAGAAGGGGAAGGCGAGGAAGCCCAGCCAGACGCCGGCCATGACGAGGGTGCTGACCAGGTCCTCGCGCGGGCACCTGTCGGCCAGCCGGTACTCGGCGACCCCGGCCTCGGGCGTCTTCGCCTCGCTCATGCCTCCACCCTAGCGACGTGCCGGCGCACACGCTCAGCGCGCCGTGCGCCTGCGTCCGGCCAGCAGGCAGATGAGGGCGAACACCGCGGTCCATGCAGCGACGCCTGCCAGGATCGCGAGCAGGGAGTCCGCAGGCGGCGGAGGGCCGTCGCCCATGGGGATCGTCGCTCCCTCGAGCTGCGGCCAGCGGGCGAGCGCCGCGGAGCCGTACAGCGGCGAGAACTTGGCGATGGACAGAAGGGTGCCGGAGAGCGGGATGAAGAGATTGCCGAAGAACGCGAGGAGGACGAGCAGCCCGCTCGCCACGGAGACGGCCGCCTCGGAGCGGAACAGCAGGGCCGAGGCCAGGCCGTACAGGGCGAAGGGGAGGGCGCCCAGCAGGGTGAGGAGCCCCGTGGCGATCCAGAGGCCGGCATGGTCCAGCCGTGCGCCCATCGCCGCCGCGACCGTGAACACGCAGGCCACGGGCAGCAGCGCCATCGCCAGCCCCACGAGGCACTTGCCCACGGCGTACATGCCGTTGCTCAGCGCCGTGAGGCCCAGCTGCCGGCCCCAGCCCTGCTGACGCTCCACCGCGGCGGAGCCGGCGATGCTCGTCATGGCGGTGACGGCGCCGTAGACGCCCATCGAGGTCATGACGTAGGCGCTGCCGTTGCCCCGGCCCATGGGGGCATCGCCGTAGTCCGCCATGCCGCCGAAGATGAGGAACATGGCGACCGGCAGCACCGCGATGAAGAACGTGGCGGAGAACATCCGGACGGTGCGCAGCAGCTCCCAGCCGGTGTAGCCGAGCACGCGGGAGAGGGCGGAGCGGGGTGCGGCGGAGCGGGATGCGGGAGCGGGGCGGGCTGTCGTGGTCATGCGGGTTCTCCCTCCGTGCGGTCCTCGCCCTCGGTGAGGTCGAGGAAGACGTCGTCGAGGCTCGCGTGCGTGATCCGGAGGTCCCGGGCCAGGCCGTCGCGGAGGAGGGCATAGGCGAGCGCGTCCGTGTCATGGGCGGCGAACGACACCCGCGGAGTGCCGTGTCCGGTGCTGTTCCCGTTCTCGGCCCGGGCGGGGCGCAGTGTGACCGCGTGCTTCTCCGCGAACGCCTCCGGGTGCTGCCCGTCCGTACCGGCCCAGGTGCACTCGAGGATGCGGGAGCGTTCGGCGGTGAGCTGGGCGACGGTGCCGTCCGCGTGGACCCGCCCGCCGCGCATGAGGACGATCCGGTCCGCGAAGTCCGAGGCCTCCGTGAGGTAGTGGGTGGCGAAGACGACGGTGCGGCCGCTGCGCGCCTCCGTGTGCATCGCCTCCCAGAACTGCGACCGTGCGCGCACGTCCATGCCGGTGGTGGGTTCGTCGAGGACGATGAGCTCCGGCGAGGTCAGCAGCGCGAGGGCGAAGCGCAGGCGCTGGCGCTCGCCGCCGGAGCACTTGCGCACCTTCTGCCCGGCGAGGCGGTCCAGGCCCGCGCGGCGCAGCACCTCCACGGGTGCGCGGGGGGACAGGTGGCAGGCGGCGATCATCCGCACGGTCTCCGCGATCGTGAGGTCGTCGAGCAGGCCGCCCGTCTGCAGCACGGCGGAGGCACGTCCGGCACGCACCGCGCGCACGGGCTCCTCGCCGAGGGTGGCGACGGTGCCGGAGGACGGGACGGTGAAGCCGAGGACCATGTCGAGGAAGGTGGTCTTGCCGGCGCCGTTGGGCCCCAGCAGGGCGACGACCTCGCCGCGGTCGATGCGCAGGTCGACGCCGTCGACGGCGCGGACGGAGCCGAACGTGCGGCGGACGCCGGCGGCCTCGACGGCGGGGGCGGTGGCTGTGGTGTCCATGCCTCCAGCATCCGGGCATCCCGCAGCCGGTGGAACTGCCGTCTGTCACGACCCCGTCGTGACGGATGTCATGGGCGGGCGCTCAGGCCGCCAGCCAGCCGCCGTCCACGTTGAGCACCTGTCCGGAGACGTAGGCCGAGGCGTCGGAGAGGAGGTAGACGGCCGCACCGCCCAGCTCCGCGGGCCGGCCGAGCCGCCCCATGGGGATGCGGCTCATGACGGAGCTCATCCCCGCCTCCGTAGTGAGCAGGTCCTCGGTGAGCGCCGTGCGGTAGAAGCCGGGTCCGATCGCATTGGCGCGGATGCCGTGCGGCGACCACTCGGTGGAGAACGCCCGGGTCACACCCACGATCCCCGTCTTCGAGGCGACGTAGGGCGAGCAGGTGGGGCGGCCGATGCTGGAGTTGAGCGAGGCGATGAAGACGTGGGATCCGCGCGCCCCGCGCTCCCTCTGCTCGCGGGCGATGGCCGCGCTGAGGAAGTAGGGCACCTCGAGGTTGAGCGTCATGACCCGGCGGAAGTCCTCCGGTGCGACGTCGACGGCGTCCACGCGGTGCTGGACACCGGCGGCGTGGACCACTCCGTCGAGCGGCCCCTGCGCGCGGACGGCGCCGAGCAGTCCGGGCACGGCCTCGGCACCGGTGAGGTCCCAGGCGAGGGGCACACAGGTGCCGTCGAGCGGCTCCGCGGCGCGGGCGGTGTCCTCCAGCTGCGGGGCGGTGCGGGCGACGAGCGACACCGTCGCCCCGAAGGCGGCGGCGGAGAGCGCGATCGCGCGTCCCAGCCCGCGTCCTGCGCCCGTCACCAGGATGTGCCTGCCGTCGAGGCGGAAGCCCGCGGGAGAGAAGTGGTCCGGCGTCGCCGGTGAGGCGTCCGGGTCGTGGGTCGTCATGTGCGGTCCTCTCCTGGGTGCGGTGCGGCGGTGCGCAGGTCCTCCAGGCCCTCGACGGAGGCCAGGAGCGCGCTCAGCCCGTGGAAGTAGGCGTTCCTCACGCGGGCGACCTCGGCGGGGTCCTTCTCCGCGAGCGGGGTGAGGCCGTGGCCGCTCTTGAGCCCCAGGTGCCCTCTCACGACCGCCTCGTCGAGCAGGGAGGTCGAGGCGAACCGCTCGCCGTAGGCCTCCTGCTCCGTGGCGAGGCAGGCCCGGTAGACGTCGAGGCCGGCCATGTCCGCCACCTCGAACGGGCCGAAGGCGGCGAGGCGGTACCCGAACGAGGAGCGAGTGACCTCGTCGACCACCCCGGGCGAGGCCACACCCTCGTCCACGAGCCGCAGGGCCTCTGCGAACAGTGCGTGCTGCAGGCGGTTGGCGACGAAGCCCGGGACGTCGCCCACGCGGGTGGGGCGCTTGCCGATGGCCGTGTGGAAGTCCTCCGCCGCCGCCACCGCCTCCGCGGCCGTGTCACCGGTGGGGACGATCTCCACCCCGGGGACGATCCGCGAGGGGTTCATCCAGTGGCAGCCGAGGAACCGCTCGGGGCGGTCCACGTGGGCGCTGAGCTCGGAGATGGGGATCGTCGAGGTGTTCGAGGCGAGGACGGCGGACGGCGCCGCGGCGGCGGAGATCGCGGCCAGGGTCGCGGCCTTGAGGGGCAGCGACTCCGGGACGGCCTCGAGGACGAAGTCGCAGCCGGGCACGTCCGCGGCGATGTCCGTCCCGGCCGTGAGGCATGCCTCGACCGCCGCGGCCCTCACCACCGTGAGCCGCCCGTCCGCGCGCATGGCCGCAGTCTCCTCCCGGAGCTGCTCCACGCGTGCCCGCGCCGTGGCGGCATCGACGTCGATGAGCACGCAGGGGATCCCGGCGCCTGCGATCTCCGCGGCGATGCCGCCGCCCATGTAGCCCCCGCCCACCACCGCGGCGCGCGTGATCGAATACGTCATCGTCATCCGTCTCCTGCTCTGTGTCGCTGCCCCATGTCATCACATCTCCGCGCTGCCCGGGGACTCGGGCGCTTAACATCGCTTAAGTTCATGCTCCGTTCGTACTGTGTGCGGTGTTCCGTGCGGACACCGGAGTGCGCGAAGGGAGGTGGACCGGATGGAGCCGTCTGCGACGGAGGTCGGGCCCGAGGCGGGTCGTAGGGGCACGGCCGCGGCCATCGCGCGGAAGCTCGGGATCTCGCAGGCCGCCGTCTCCTACGTGCTCAACGGCCGTCCCGGGGTGTCCGCGGCCACGCGGCGGAAGGTCCTCGAACTCGCCAACGAAGCGGGCGTGCGGCCCTCCCGCGCCGGCGCACGCGGGCTCAGCCGCGTCATCGCGCTCATCGTCCCGTCCGTCGCCAACCCCATGTTCACCTCGTGGGCGCAGGAGGTGATCTCGAACGCGGACCGCGCCGGCTTCGAGGTGCTCCTCGCCACCACGGACGACGCGCCGGAGAAGATGGTCTCCGTCGCCCGGATGCTGGTGAACCGGGGGATCGACGGCGTGATCACGGCCGCGGCGCACCGGGAGGACTCCCGCGCGCTGGGCATCCTCCGCGAGGGGCGGATCCCCTTCACCTTCCTCTCGCGGCGGTCCTCGTTCGTCACGGCGGACTTCGTGGGGATCGACGACTTCGCCGCGGCGCAGGAGATCACCCGGCACGTGCTGCGCCACGGGCACACCCGCATCGCCACCGTGGTGGGGCCGCGCTTCTCCTCGTCCTCGCATCTGCGGGAGCGGGGATTCGCCGAGGCGCTCTCCGCCCACGGCCTCACCGTTCCGCGGCACCGGCGGGTGAGCACCGAGCTCTCCCGCGACGGCGGGCGGCGCGCCGGTCTGCACCTGCTCGCCCACGGCGGGGCGCCCGAGGCCGTGCTCTGCGGCAGCGACGAGCTGGCCGCCGGTGTGATGGAGGTGCTCGACGAGGCGGACCTCGTACCCGGCCGCGACGTCGCGGTGACGGGGTTCGACGGGCTCGAGCAGTCCACCTCCCGGCTCGTGGGCATGAGCTGCGTGGTGCAGCCGGCGCGGACCATGGCGCAGCAGGCGACGGCCCAGCTCCTCGGCCGCATCGAGGACCGCTCCCGGCGGGAGGCGCAGGCGCTCGTCCTGCCGCACCGGCTTCACATCGGGCGGACATGCGGGTGCGAACCGGCTGCGGCCGCCGAGGAGCGTCCGGCGGCGGTCGCCGAGGCGGACCTCTGACACACCCTCGGACACACACTTCAGACAGCACCCACCGGAGATCGACAGGGAGACAGGTATGAGCACAGAGCACGACACGGCCGCGGACGGCGGCCGGGTGGCCGTCGTCACGGCCGGAGCGGCGGGGATCGGCAGGGCGATCGCAGACCGTCTGCGCAGCGCCGGCTTCACCGTCGTCGTCACGGACATCGCGCAGGAGGCGCTCGCGGACGCCCGCGCGGCCGGGTTCTCCGCGTTCCGCGTGGACGCCGGGGACTTCGCGAGCGTGCAGGCCTTCGCCGCGCAGGTGGAACGGGAGCACGGCCGCATCGACGTCCTGGTGAACAACGCGGGCGTCGCCGGCCCCACCGCGCGCGTCGAGGACATCGACCCGGACGAGTGGGAGGCGGTGGTCCGCATCAACCTCTCCTCGCAGTTCTTCCACGTGAAGGCCCTCCTCGGCCTCCTGCGCCGGAGCGACCGCGGGACGATCGTCAACCTGTCCTCGGCCGCGGGACGCCTGGGGATGCTGGGGCGCAGCGTCTACACGGCCTCCAAGGCCGGCGTGCTCGGCTTCACGAAGACCCTGGCGATCGAGCTGGGGCCGGAGGGGATCACGGCGAACGCGATCTGCCCCGGAGCCGTGGGCGGCGAGCGCATCCAGCGCGTCATCGAGGACAAGGCCGCGGTGCTGGACCGGCCCGTCGCGGAGGTCGAGGCCGACTACCGGGGGCAGAGCGCGATCGCGGAGTTCATCGATCCCGGCTCCGTCGCCTCCCTCGTGGAGTTCCTGGCGGGGCCCGGCGGCCGGCAGATCAGCGGACAGACCCTCAGCGTCGACGGATACACACAGAAGCTCTACTGAGAGGAACCCCAGCATGGCAGCGAAGAAGCGCAAGATCATCATTACCTGCGCGGTGACGGGCGCGATCCACACGCCCAGCATGTCCCCGCACCTCCCGCGGACCGCGGAGGAGATCGCGGACGCCTCCATCGCGGCGGCCTCGGCGGGGGCCTCCATCGTCCACCTCCACGCCCGCCACCCCGAGGACGGGCGCCCGTCCCAGTCCCCGGAGCACTTCGCCCCGATCCTGGAGAAGGTCAACGCCAACACGGACGCGGTCCTCAACCTCACCAGCGGCGGCTCGCCGCACATGACCGTCGAGGAGCGCATGCAGCCGGCGATGGCGTTCTCCCCGGAGCTCGCCTCGCTGAACATGGGTTCGATGAACTTCGGCCTGTTCCCCATGCTCAAGCGCTTCACGGAGTTCGAGCACGACTGGGAGCGGGAGCACCTGGAGAACAGCCGGGACCTCGTCTTCAAGAACACCTATGCGGACATCGAGGGGATCCTCACGCGAGGGAACGCCAACGGCACCCGCTTCGAGTTCGAGTGCTACGACACCGCGCACCTGTACAACCTCAAGCACTTCGCGGACGAGGGGCTCGCCACCGGGCCGCTGTTCGTGCAGACCGTGCTCGGGCTCATGGGCGGAACCGGTGCGAGCACGGAGAACCTCATGCACATGCGGCGCATCGCGAACGAGCTCTTCGGCAGCGGCTACGAGTGGTCCGTGCTGGGCGCCGGCCGGCACCAGATGCCGCTGGGCGCCGTCTCCCTGGCCTCGGGCGGCCACATCCGGGTGGGCCTCGAGGACTCGCTCTGGGACGGGCCCGGGAAGCTCGCGCGGTCCAATGCGGCACAGGTCGAGCGCGCCGTGCAGCTGGTCGAGGCGCTCGGCATGGAGGTCGCCACGCCGGACGAGGCGAGGGAGATCCTCGGGCTCAAGGGCAGGGAAGGGATCACGATCTGACATGTGCTGCGCACACGGCGCCTCAGCGACGAGGCGCGACGACAGAGGGGAGGCCCGCCGATGAGAGGAGTGAGAGCCGTCTGCATGGCGGCCGCGGCAGCGCTGGTGCTGAGCGGCTGCGGGACGCTGGTGAGCAAGGACGAGGACTTCGAGGGGTCGATCACGTTCAGCCTCGCGGTGGGACCGGATTCGCACCACGCCGCCGGTGCGTACGCGTTCGCGGAGAAGCTCGCGGAGCTCACCGACGACCGCATCGGCGTGGACTACTACTACAACAACGCGCTCGGCGGCGAGCGCGAGGTGGTCGAGGGCATGTCCATCAACTCCATCCAGATGGGCATGGCCTCCACGGGGCCGATGGGCGGATTCGTCCGCTCCTTCATGCTCTTCGACATGCCGTACGTCTTCCGGGACCTCGACCACGTCTACACCGTGCTCGACGGGGAGATCGGCGACGAGCTCGCCGCGGAGTTCGAGGACGTCGCGAACGTGAAGATCATCGGCTGGACGGAGAACGGCTTCCGCTACGAGACCAACTCGGTCCGGCCGATCCACACCCCGGAGGACCTCCAGGGGCTCAAGCACCGCACCCAGGAGAGCGCCGCGCAGATCGACACCTGGCGGGCGTTCGGCGCGGATGCCATCCCGATGGCCTGGCCGGAGGTCTACACCGGCCTCCAGCAGGGGGTCATCGACAGCCAGGAGAACCCCATCGCGACGATCGCCGATGTGAACTTCCAGGAGGTCCAGGACTACATCGCGATGACGCAGCACGTGTACTCCCCGGCGCCGATGATGATCTCCGCCCGCTACTTCGAGACGTTCTCCGAGGCGGACCAGCAGGCGATCGTCGAGGCGGGCGAGTACGCCACCGGCGTCCAGCGCGAGGTGAGCGCGGAGATGGAGGACGAGGCCCTCCAGGAGCTCGTGGACGCCGGGATGGAGAAGACGGAGATCGACCGCGAGGCCTTCGAGGAGGCGGCACAGCCGGTCATCGACGCCTGGCGCACGGAGATCCCGCGGGACCTCATCGACCGGGTGATCGAGACGGAGGCCGCGCCGTCTGCGGCGCGGGAGGAAGGAGGCACACCATGAGGTCGTTCATGCACAGCTATCTGCGGGTGTTCGACGTGGTCAACGTCGTCATCCGGTACGTCCTGGTCCTGTTGCTGGCCGGCATGACCGTGCTCATCGGCTGGCAGGTCTTCGCCCGGTTCGTCGTGGGCGAGTCGCTGACCTTCTCCGAGGAGGTCTCCCGCTTCGCGATGGTGTGGCTGGTCGTGCTCGGCGCGGCTTACGCCGCCCAGAGCGGCAGGCTCATCAAGGTCGACGTCCTCGAGCACGTGCTGGGTTCAGGCGCGCGGAAGGCGGCGATCATCACCGCCGGCTGCGTGTCCATCGTCTTCTACCTCGTGCTCGTGGTGTTCGGCATGTTCATCACGGAGGCCGTGTCCTTCCAGCGCACGCCCGCCACGGAGATCTCCATGAGCGTGCCCATGGCGGCGCTGCCGGTGGGCGGAGCCTTCCTGGTGCTCAACACCGTCTACCACCTGTTCGCGACCGCGCTGGGCGTGCGGCAGGCCAGCGAGGTCGACGAGATCCTCGCCGAGGCCGGGGAGGTGGAGAGCTGATGGCACTTCTCGTCGTCGCAGCGCTCGTCCTCCTGTTCCTCGGCGTGCCCATCGCGGTGGCCATCGCCGGGTCGACGACCCTGGCCGTGGGCGCCTCGGGCATCTTCGGCATCGAGGTCGTGCCGCAGCAGATCTTCAACGCTCTCAACTCGTTCCCGCTCATGGCGATCCCGTTCTTCATCCTGGCCGGCCACCTCATGCAGGTCGGCGGCATCTCGGAGCGCCTCATCCGGTTCGGCAACGCGCTCATCGGCCACATGACCGGCGGTCTCGCCATGGCCGCGGTGCTCACGTCGATGTTCTTCGCGGCGATCTCCGGCTCCGGTGCCGCGACGGTGGCCGCGATCGGCTCGATCCTCATCCCGGCGATGCTCGCACGCGGCTACGACCGGGGCTTCACCGCGGCGAACCAGTCGGTGGCGGGCGCGCTGGGCGTCATCATCCCGCCGTCCATCCCCCTCATCCTCTACGCCGTCGCGGCGAACGTCTCCGCCGGAGACATGTTCCTCGCAGGGGTCTTCCCCGGCGTGCTGATCACCCTCTCGCTGCTCATCATGGCCTACGTGGTGTCCAGGAAGCGGCGCTACGCCGGTCTGGAGAGGGTGGGCGGACGCGAGCTCTTCACCGCCTTCCGCAAGTCGATCCTCGCGCTGCTCATGCCGGTGATCGTCCTCGGCGGGATCTACGGAGGAGTGTTCACGCCCACGGAGGCCGCGGTCGTGGCCGTCGTCTACTCGGTCCTCGTCGGCTTCGTCTACCGGCAGCTGAGCCTCAGGAAGCTGGTGGACGCGTTCGCGGACTCGGCGGTCACCTCGGCGATCGTCATGATCGTGATCGGGGCGGCCGGGCTGTTCGCCTTCTACATCAACGTGCTCGGAGCCCCGGCGCAGCTGGCGGAGGCGATGACCTCGCTCAACCTGGGCATCGTCGGGTTCGTCATCCTCGCGAATGTGATCCTGCTGATCGCGGGCATGTTCATCGAGGCGGCGGCCGCGATCCTCATCTTCGTGCCGATCCTGCTGCCGATGGCGACGGCGTTCGGGATGGACCCCGTGCACTTCGGCATCATCATGGTCGTCAACCTCGCGATCGGGCTCGTGACCCCGCCGGTGGGGCTCAACCTGTTCGTCGCCGCGGATCTGACGAAGCTGTCGATGGGCCGGATCTCCAAGGCGGTGCTGCCGTTCATCGGCGTCCTCCTCGTCGATCTGGCGCTGGTCTCCGCCCTGCCGCAGCTCTCGCTCTGGCTGCCCTCGCTCGTGAGCACCGCGGGATAGCGGGCTGCGTCGCTCGGCGCGCAGAGAGGCCGTCCGCTCACGAGCGCGGACGGCCTCTTCCTGCGTACGAAGATCAGAAGGAGTGGTCGCTCCAGCTCAGCGTCTCCCCGCGGTACTTGGCGGCGCGCACATCGCCTGAGCGTGCGTGGCCCTCGAAGCGCTCCACGCGTGCCGCCCGGCCGGTGAGCTCACCGAAGAACGCGGAGGACTCCCGGTCCGTGACCTCCTGGTAGGTGCAGGTGCGCAGGTACTTGCCCACCCACAGCCCGCCGGTGTAACGGGCCGCTCCGCGGGTGGGCAGCACGTGGTTGGTGCCGATGGTCTTGTCGCCGTAGGAGACGCAGGTGCCCTCGCCCAGGAACAGCGCACCGTAGTGCTTCATGCGCTCGAGCGCCTCACGGGGCTCCGCGGTGAGGACCTGCACGTGTTCGTAGGCGTACTCGTCCGCGAGGGAGTAGGCGCTGTCGAGGTCGTCGACGACATGGACGGCGCCCCATTCCCGCCACGCGGTCTCCGCGTAGTCCCGGGTGGGCATGCCGGGCAGGATCTCCTCGATGTGCTCGAGCGTCTTCCGGGCGACCTCCTCGCTCGTGGAGATGAGGACCGCGGGGGAGTCCGGGCCGTGCTCCGCCTGGGAGAGCAGATCCACGGCGACGATGAAGGGATCCGCCGTCTCGTCGGCCACGATGAGGACCTCCGAGGGGCCGGCCACGAGGTCGATGCCCACCTCGCCGAACAGCTGGCGCTTCGCCTCGGCCACGAAGGCGTTGCCGGGCCCGGCGAGCATGGAGACGGGAGCGATGGTCTCGGTGCCGACGGCCATCGCGGCGACCGCCTGGATGCCGCCGAGCAGATAGATCTCGTCCGCACCGGCGAGGTGCATCGCGGCGACGGTTGCGTCCGGGACCTCGCCCTGGATGAGGGGCGTGCAGGCGGCGACGCGCTCCACCCCCGCGACCTTGGCCGTGAGGATCGTCATGTGGGCGCTGGCGAGCAGCGGGTACTTCCCGCCGGGCACGTAGGCACCGGCCGCGTCGATCGGCACGTTCCTCTGCCCGAGGTGCACGCCGGGGAGGGTCTCGATCTCGAAGTCCGTGAGGGAGGCCAGCTGTGCCTCGGCCATGCGACGGACCTGCTTCTGGACGAACGTGATGTCCTCGATGACCTGCTGCGGCACTCGCGCCATGACCTCCTCGATCTGCTGCTCGGTGAGCAGGAACGAGTCCGGGCCGTAGTCGTCGAACTTCAGCGAGTACTCGCGGACCGCCTCGTCGCCGCGGGCGCGGATGTCCGCGATGGCGTCGGCGACGATCTGCTGCACCTTGGGGTCGGCTCCGCGCCGGATCTCCGTGGACGTCGGTGCCTTGAGCACGGTCGATGCTGTGCTGAACATGGTCTGTCCCTCCTTGGACGAGCGTGTGCGACTCTGTGCGCAGCACGAATGTATACGTATACATGCGCGACTCGCAACCGCTCCGGGGGAGCGCGCGGGAGTGCGCCGGCGCGGCGATGGCACAATCGACGCAGGAGCCGGCGGCTCGTCGGGAGGCGGAGGGCGCCCGGCGGTACGGAGAAGGGGAGCATGGTCACCAGCAGGGATGTCGCACGGGCGGCCGGGGTCTCCCAGGCGACCGTCTCGAGGGTGCTCAACGGATCATCCGCGGTGAGCGGTGCGACCAGGGAGCGGGTGCTGGGAGCGATCGAGGCGCTCGGATACCACCGGAACGAAGCGGCGGCGACGATGAAGACGAGCCGCACGCATGCGGTCGGCGTGATCGTGGAGGAGCTCACCAACCCCTTCTACGTGGAGGTCCTCGAGGCGCTGAGCGAGGTCTTCTCGGCCCGAGGCCAGCGGATGACGATCTGGGACTCCTCCCACCAGGCGGAGCAGGCGGTGCAGGCGATCCGCGCCGGTTCGGTCGACGGGGTGGTGATGGCCGCCTGGCGCGAGGACTCGGCGGCGATGCGTGCGGCACTGGAGGGGCGGGCGCCCGTGGTCATGCTCAACCGGCGTCCCGCCGGTGACGGCTTCGACTCCGTCACGAGCGAGAACCGCGCGGGCGGCGCCCTCGTGGCGGACTACCTTGCCGTGCACGGCATCCGCCGTCCGGTCTTCGTGGCGGGCCGGGAGGGCACCTCCACCGCGGATGAGCGCCGCGAGGGCTTTCTTGCGCGCACGGCCGCGCTGGGCCTGCCGGCGCCCGTCCTCCTCGACGGCGAGTTCTCCTACGAGCGCACGGAGACGCAGGTGCGGCGGCACGTGCGCCGGGAGGGACCTCCGCAGGCGGTCTTCTGCGCCAACGACCTCATGGCCCTGGCCGCGCTGAACGCCCTCGCGGAGTCGGGGGTCGACGTGCCCGGGGAGACCTGGGTGATCGGGTTCGACGACGTCCGTCTCGCGTCGTGGCCGCTCATCGGCCTCACGACGGTGAGCCAGCACAGCCAGGAGATGGCTCAGGCCGGTGCCACGCTGCTCATGGACAGGATCGAGGGACGGCTGGGCCCGTGGGAGCACCGCGTGTTCGCGGCGCGGCTCGTGCCGCGCCGGTCCACGGCCGGCGCACCCGTGCCGGTGGCGCCGCAGCCGTCTCCCGCCCGATAGCATCGCCCCGTCACGGCACGAGCGGCGGCCTCCGCCGCCCCGGAGGAGAGGACCGCCATGTCACGCCCCAGGATCATCTGCCACATGCACACCCTGCTGAACGGGAAGGTGGACGGCATCGCCAATCCCACCTCGGTCGGGATGCGGTCGCAGCAGCTCTACTTCGACCTGTTCCTCGGTGAGAACCGCTTCTTCGGGAACCACCGCGGCTGGCTGAGCGGACGCGGCACCAGTGAGGCGATCATGGGCGGGGAGCTGCCGCAGGCGGAGCTGCCGGAGCCCGAGGCGCCGGTGCCCGAGGGCGACTTCCTCGCCATGCCGGACGCGCAGTTCAACTACTTCGCGGTGGACAGCGCGGGAGTGATCGCCTGGGACAGGAGCACCTTCGACTACTTCGGGGTGCAGGTCCACATCGTCGAGCTCATCCCGGCGAACGCCTCAGCCGCGTTCAAGGCGCATCTCCGGGCCCAGGGGGTCTCCTACATCCTCGCAGGCGAGGACCGCCTCGACCTGGCGACGGCGGTCGAGCGGATCGGCGAGCTGTTCGGCACCGACGAGCTGATCCTGGGCGGCGGCCCCACCCTCAACTGGTCGATGGTCCGCGACGGCCTGTGCGACGAGATCAGCCTCGTCCTCATGCCCACCGCAGACGCGGAGAGCCACACGCGCTCGCTGTTCGAGGCGCACGAGAAGCACTCGCGGGCCGAGCCGATCGCGTTCTCGCTCAAGGCCGTCGAACCGCTCGAGGACGGCAGCGTGTGGCTGCGGTACGACGTCCGCGGCCCGGTCGCGGACGCAGAGCCGCGACCGGCCTGAGGGGTCCTTTCGGACCGGCGTCAGTAGTGGCCGGGAGGATCGCTGCTGGGGAAGGACTCCTCGCCCCACTCGTCCGCGAGGGCGTCGTCGTGCTCATGTGCGGACTGCGTGGTGCCCGGGGTCTCCGCCTGCCCCTGTTCGGCCGGCGCCTGCGTCTCCGGAGGGCCTTCCGTCCCCGCGTTCGGAGGGGTGTCTGCTGCTCGAGGTGTTCCGGTCATCGTCTGCTCCGCTCCTGAGGAGGTTCCGCGTACCTTCCACGGTACGCAGGTGCCGCGCCGTTGTCGACGGCTTGCGGCGCGCCTGTCTCACTGCCTGGGAGCGAACCGCTCCCAGGCGCGGTGACGCGACATCGCCGTGAAGAGGTCTCCCAGCACCTCGCGCACCGTCCCGGTGAGGACCCCCGGGGCCGCAGTCTCGATCCCGGCCGCCTGGGGGAGGGGGGAGCCAGGGCCGAAGGCCAGCGCCTTCGAATGCCGGTAGGCCTCGGCGGCGAGGAGGGTGACGCGCGGATCCGGCCGGTCGTCGCCCGCGAGGAACACGAGGGCGTCGAACTCGACGGACCTCGCCGTGAGCCAGGTCCTCTGCACCGGAGTGCCGTCGGTCAGCGGGGCTTCGGTGGGCGCGATGAGGAGCGGGACCATCGAGCGCGCGGCGACGGCGTCCCGGAGCACACGGACGTCCTCCGGCGTGCTCTCCGCGTCGAGGACGATCCCCACCTGCCTGCCGTCCAGAGGCCACTCCCCGCCGACCTGGGAGAGTGCCGGGCTGAGTTCGGCGGGATCCTCCGGCGGGCTCGCCGGTGCCGGTGCGTCCATCCCGAGTGCCTCCGCCACCTCCGCGGCCAGCTCCCCGTCGATGCGCGCGAGATTGCCCAGCTGTCTCTCCTTGATCGTGCGTTCGCAGCACTTGCCCAGCTCGAAGGCGTATGCCTGTGCGACGTGTGCGCGCTCCACGGCGGAGAGGCTGCGGTAGAAGAGCGTGGCCTGGGAGAAGTGGTCCTCGAAGCTGCGCGGGTTCGCCCTCGTCCGCTCGGCCGCGGGCACCGCCTGCGGGAAGTCGAGGAGCGCGCCGTCCTCCGCACCCGCGGTGAAGGGGCATCCGCCGTCCAGGGAGTTGGGGCGGTAGGGAGCCACGCCCTCGTGCACCGCTGTCTGGTGCATGCCGTCCCGGAGCATGTCGTTCACGGGGGCGTGGGGGCGATTCACCGGGATCTGGGAGAAGTTCGGGCCCCCGAGCCGGGAGATCTGCGTGTCGAGGTAGGAGAAGAGCCGGGCCTGCAGGAGCGGATCGTCGGTGACCTCGATCCCGGGCACCAGGTGCCCGGGGTGGAAGGCGACCTGTTCGGTCTCCGCGAAGTAGTTCGTGGGATTCGCGGTGAGGGACAGCCGCCCCACGGGCTGCACCGGGGCGAGCTCCTCCGGGACGAGCTTGGTCGGGTCGAGGAGGTCGATGCCCTCGAAGGTCTGCTCCTCCGTGTCCGGGAAGACCTGCAGGCCCAGCTCCCACTGCGGGTGCGCGCCGGACTCGATCGCGTCCGCGAGGTCCCGCCGGTGCATGTCCGGGTCGAAGCCGTTGGCGAGCTGCGCCTCCTCCCAGACGA
The DNA here is from genome assembly GCF_039531405.1 of Brevibacterium salitolerans. Classification (NCBI taxonomy): domain Bacteria; kingdom Bacillati; phylum Actinomycetota; class Actinomycetes; order Micrococcales; family Brevibacteriaceae; genus Brevibacterium; species Brevibacterium salitolerans. Next base: position 428,938 of record NZ_BAAAPZ010000002.1, read on the forward strand.
GCGAGTGCACGCCGAGCTGCGGCTTCCAGTGGAACTTCACGAGCACCGTGCCGCCGTCCGGAGCCACGAGGCGGAAGGTGTGGACGCCGAAGCCCTCCATCATCCGGTACGAGCGCGGAATGCCGCGGTCGGACATGTTCCAGATCGTGTGGTGCTGTGCCTCGGTGTGCAGCGAGACGAAGTCCCAGAAGGTGTCATGCGCACTCTGCGCCTGCGGGATCTCGCGGTCCGGGTGCGGCTTCGCCGCGTGGATGACGTCGGGGAACTTGATGCCGTCCTGGACGAAGAAGACGGGGATGTTGTTCCCCACGAGGTCGAAGGTGCCCTCGTCCGTGTAGAACTTCACCGCGAAGCCGCGGGTGTCGCGGACGGCATCGGCGGAGCCGCGGGAGCCGAGGACCGTCGAGAACCGGACGAAGACCTCGGTGCTCCCCTTCTCCGCGAGGAAGCGCGCGCGGGTGAGCCCTCCGGCCGTGCCGTAGGACTCGAACACCCCGTGTGCGGCCGCGCCGCGGGCGTGGACGACCCTCTCGGGGATCCGCTCGTGGTCGAAGTGCGTGATCTTCTCGCGCAGGTGGTGGTCCTGGAGGAGGGTGGGGCCGCGGGAGCCGGCCTTGAGGGAGTGGTCCGTGTCGCGCAGCCGGGCGCCCTGCGCCGTGGTGAGGTGCGCGCCGCCCTGCGTGCGTGCCGTCGGGCCGCCTGTGGCGGCGGCTCCGTCGTTCCAGGGCCGTCCCGTGGGCGACTGCGGTGCCGGCTCCCGCTGGTCGTCCTTGGCAGGCGGAGGCGTGCGCGGCTCGGTGGGCTCGTGGAGCGGCGGCCGTTCGCTGCCGGGAGCGCCGGGGATGTGGATGCTGGACATGGCCGATCCTCCTGATGGTGCAAGCTGCCTTGATGGTTGGAAGGGGTTGGGGACGACGGTAGACCCGGCTCCCGAGGGGGTCAACACCCTCCGTCCGCGGAACTGCTCCGGTCGTGTCTCTCGAGGTCACGGAGTTCTCCAGGCACAAGGTGACTTGACGTATCTGACGCGGGCTGGATAACTGGTGGCATGAGCACGGACGAATCGCGCACCGTCGGCCTGGTGGCCGACCCCGGGATCGCGGCGGCGATGGCCGGACGGGTCGCGGGGGCGCTGGAGGCCCGGCTCTCCGAGGCGGTGGGCGGCCGCTGGAGGGCGGAGGTCGACGAGCGCAGGCTGCCCCTCGACCCTTCCGGCGACGTCCCCTTCTTCTCGTCCGCGCGCCGGATCCGCGAGGAGACCGGCTGGGACTGGGTCGTCTATGTCACGGAGCTGCCGCGGTTCCTCGAGGACGGACCCATGCTCGCGGAGGCGGACGGAGAGGAGTGTGCGGGCATGCTCTCGCTCCCCGCCTTCGGGGCGGTGGGAGTGCGACGCCGTCTGCTCCGTGCCGCGGTGCACATGATCCGGGAGACGGAGGGCGGTGACGGCTCGTCCCCGCCCGGACTGTGGAGCGGCAGGCCCGGCGCCCGGCTCCGGCGCAGGGTGGACTCCGGCGAGCGCACGGTCGAGTACCTCCACCGGGCCGGCCCGCTGCGCCTCCTGCCTGCGGTCCTCGGCACCATCCGGACCAACCGCCCCCTCGATCTCGTCGCCGCGCTCTCGAACTCGCTCGCGCTCGCCGCGGCCACCGGCGCCTTCGGGATCTTCTACGGATCCATCTGGACGATGTCGGACGCGCTCTCGCCCGCGCGGCTGACGGTGATCAGCGCTGCGGTGGTCGTGCTGCTCGTCGTCTGGCTGATCGTGAGGAACGGCCTGTGGGACTCCCCGCGAGGTCTCGCCGGGCGGCGAGAGGCGTGGATGAGCAACGCCGCGACCCTGCTGACGCTGGCGATCGGCGTGCTCGTCATGCACCTCGCGCTGCTCCTCGTCATGGTCGCCCTCGGGGGCACCGTGATCGAACCGGGCTATCTGGAGTCCCAGCTCGGTCACCCGGTGGGGCCCGGGGACTACGCCCAGCTGGCGTGGCTCTCCGCCTCCCTGGGGACGCTGGCGGGTGCGCTCGGTTCGAACTTCAACAGCGAGGAGGCGGTGCGGGAGGCGACCTACAGTCGCCGGGTCTACGAGAGGCGGAGACTCGCACGCGAGATGGAGGAGGACGCGGATGGGGAATGAGGGAGTGGTCCGGGGCCGCCGGAGGTGGGAGACTTGGGCGATGACCGTCGATGCTGCGCAGACCGCAGGCGAACGCCTCCACGATCTCCTCCTCAGCGACCGCGAGCTGACCGGGTTCCTCGACGACCTCGCCGCGCTCTCCGCGGCGGAGCTCGCGGTCGACGCGCCCGTGCTGTGCGGCTTCACCCTGCGGCGCGCCAAGCGCAACAGCGCCGTGGGCAGCAGCTCCGCAGAGGCGCGCGCGATGGACGAGACGCAGGCGGGCTTCGACGACGGCCCGTGCATGGAGGCGCAGAGGAGCGGGCGGCTCATCTCCGTCGAGGACGTGCTCACGGAGGAGCGGTGGCCGGAGTACATGGCCGAGGTGCGCAGGCACGGAGTGCGCAGCGCGCTCGCCGTGCCGCTGGAGCTCGATGGTTCCGCCGGTGCGGCCATGAACGTCTACGCACGGGAGCCCCGGGCCTTCGACGACGCCGCGGTGAGCCGGGCGCTCGCCTATGCCGGCCTGGCGGGCAAGACGCTGCGCGTGGCCCTGCGCATCGCCGTGCACGCGGAGAGTGCGGAGCACCGCCGGCGCGCCATGGAGTCCCGGACCGCCATCGACATCGCGACGGGGATCCTCATGGTGCAGATGGGGTGCGGCCAGCAGGAGGCGGTGGCGATGCTCAAGCGCCTGGCCTCCGACCGCAACACCAAGCTCGTCCGCCTCGCCGAGGACATCGTGGTCTCCGTGGGCGGCCGGGGGCCGGTCGCCTCCTTCGAGGACTGAGCGGCGACTCCCGGCCCGCACCGGCGCGCCTCAGCTGCAGCGGGGGCGGTTCTCCGCGGCCTCCGGCCCCTGTGCGAGGAGCCGCAGGTACCCGCGGGCGATCTGGCAGCTGGGCACGACCTTCAGGCGCCGGGTGTGCGCCTCGAGGACCGCGCGCCGCAGCAGCTCCATGCAGTGGGCGGGGGCGTCCGTCTCCTCGATGGCCTCGAGGTAGACGAACTCCATCTCCTGCTCGCGGACCGCATAGTGGAGCGAGGCGACCAGCCGGCCGGGGAGGTAGAGGTCGAGCTTCGAGGACTCGAGGTTGTTCAGCAGGGTATACACGCAGGAGCTCCTTCAGAGGGAGTTGCGGCCGACTGCCTGACCTGCGCTGATAGTACTCCATCCGTGCGCTGGGCCCAATCCCGGGTCTCAGTCCCGGAGCTCCAGCGAGCGGGCCCGCAGGATCCGCTGTGCGAGTTCCCGCGCATGGGCGCAGTCCTGGTCCGAGAGGGTCATCGCGAATCCCGCTGCGTACTCCTCGAGCGCGAGGAAGACCGTGCGTCGTTCGTCGTCGGTGAGACTGGTCATGGGGCGCTCCTTCGGTCAGGGGTGAGAGTCGAGGGAGGCCGCTCGGCCGCGGATGCTCCGGCCTCGGTCCTCCCGTCCGCTGTTCACGCTAGAAAGGGCCACCCGCGGCGGCAATCCCCCTCCCGTTTTCACGGGAACGGGAGTAAAATCGCCGCCTCTGGACCCGGGAAACTCTCAGGTGACAAGGTACCTTGCGGTATGGACCTCTCCGGGAAGCGCGTGCCACGCTGAGGGGACCGACCACAGACGGAGGTGAGGAAGCAATGGTGACCGCACGAGAGATCATGACGCCCGGTGCGGAGTGCACGGGCGAGAATGAGACGCTGACGCAGACCGCGCGGCGGATGCGCGACCGGGAGGTGGGAGCGCTGCCGGTGTGCGGCGAGGACCAGCGGCTCAAGGGAATGGTCACGGACCGGGACATCGTGCTGTGCCTGGCCGAGGGCAGGGACCCGGGCCAGGTGACCGCGGGTGAGATCGCGGGCGGCAAGCCCGTGACGATCGGTGCCGACGACGACGTCGACGAGGCCATCCGCACCATGCAGGAGCACAGGGTGCGCCGGCTCCCGGTCATCGACGGGCACGAGCTGGTGGGCATGCTCGCCCAGGCGGACGTGGCGAGGAACATCTCGGACGAGCGCGTGGGCGACCTCGTGGAGTTCGTCTCCTACTGAGCGACCCGGCACCGAGCGGCCTGCCGCTGATGACGGCGCCGTGCCCCGGGGCGGGCACCGCGGACACCGCGGTGCCCGCCCCGTTTCAGGTCGCGCCGCGGTCGAGCAGCTCCGTGGCCTCGGTCCGCCTGTCCGTGACAGTCGTGGGCGCCTCCAGGTGGACGGCGCCGCTGGGCAGGACCGCCGCTCCTCCGTATCGCCGCATCACCTGCCACTGGGCGAGGACGTCCTCTCCGGCGTGTTCGGGCGGCAGCCGGTCCCAGAAAGCGAAGCCTCCGCACTCCATGAGCCGCTCGCGGTCGTAGAGCACGCATCCGCCCACCCACGCGACCCGGTAGACGAGGAAGGGCTCTCCTCCCAGCGGGGTGTCCGCTGCGATGTGGGCGAGGTTCGCGGCATTGTGCAGCGTCCACCGCTCGTGGGCGGGCCCCTGTGCAGGCGCGGGTTCGGGCTCCACGCGCCCCTCCCAGAGCTCGAAGGGCCGCTGCTCCTCAGGCCGCCTGTCGCGGAGATGGGACAGGCCCTGCACGGCCGAGCCCATGAATCCTCCGCCGTAGGCGTCGAGGGCCTCCTGCAGCCGGGTGAGGGTGCCCGGCTCCAGCCACACGTCGCTGTCGAGGAAGAGCACCCGCGGGGCCGAGGCCCTCTCGAGGAGGAACTGCCTCTGCTGTGCGAGTCCCCGCCGCGGCAGGTTCCGCAGCGTGCGCACGGCGCGTCCCTGCGCGCGGAGGACGCGCAGCATCGCGGCGACGGACGGATCCTCCCACACCGGCTCCGGCGACTGGTCGCTGAGCACCAGGCCGAAGTCGGCATCCAGCTGGGAGGCGAGGCCCGAGAGCGTCACGGCGAGCTCTCCCGGCCTCTCGAAGCAGGGCAGGAGCACCTCGACCCCCGGAGCGGCGGGCCGTCCCGGGGGCAGCGCCCAGTGCGCGGAGCTACGCGCCGGCATGGGCGGCTCCCGTCCGCATCCTCTCCACGAGCGAGGACGTCGAGTAGTCGGAGACGTAGTCGAGGATCCGCACCTCGCCGCCGCAGGCCTCCACCGCGGCCGTCTCCGCGAGCATCTCCGGCGCGTAGTCCCCGCCCTTGGCGTAGACGTCCGGGCGGAGCGCGGAGATGAGGGGCAGGGGCGCGTCCTCGGAGAAGGCGACGACGTGGTCCACGCAGCTGAGTGCCGCGAGCACTCCGGCCCGGTCCGGCAGGGGGTTCAGCGGCCTGTCCGGTCCTTTCAGCCTGCGGACCGAGGCATCGTCGTTGAGCGCGACGACGAGCACGTCGCCCAGCCGCCTCGCCCTGCTCAGCGAGGCGGTGTGGCCGCGGTGGAGGACGTCGAAGCACCCGTTCGTGAGCACGATCCGCCGTCCCGCCGCGCGGTGCTCGTCGACGATCCGCACCAGTGCATCCACCGGTGTGAGCGCATCGCGGACGAGGCCGAGGTGCGAGAGCAGGTCCTCGGTGGAGCACAGGGAGGTGCCGAGCCGCTGGACGACCACGTCCGCCGCCGCCTGTGCGAGGTCAAGCGCGACGGTGCGGGGCACCCCGCTCGCCAGCGCGGCGGTGAGAGCGGCGACGAAGGTGTCGCCGGCCCCCGAGGCCTGCTTCTCCGCCGCAGGGTTCGCCCGGGTGCGGTGGAGCGCGCCGGAGCCGTCGGCGAGGACGGCGCCGTCACGGTCGAGCGTGACGACGGCGGCCGCGGCGCCGGTCCGCGCGCACAGCCGTGCAGAGCCCCGGACGGCGGCCTCGACCCTGCCGCGGCCGTGCCCCAGAGGACTGCCGAGCACCGCCTCGGCCTCCGCCGCGTTGGGGGTGACGAGGTCCGGACGCAGCGGTGCCCAGTGATCGGGGCGGTGGGCGTCCACGACGACGAGGGGCGGCCGCGCCAGGCCCGCCAGGCGCTCCGGCAGGCCGGCGGTGCGCACCGCGCCCCCGTAGTCGCAGACGACCAGCGCGTCCGCGTCCGCGATCCCGGCGGTCGCGGCGTCCGTGAGGCGGGCGAGGGCCTCGGCGGGCTCCGCCTCGCCCGTGCGATCCAGCCGCACCATCACCTGGTCCTCGACGACGATGCGGGTCTTGGCCGTGGTGGCTCCGGCCCGGCGGAGGAGGAGCGAGGTGTCCACGCCCGCCTCGTCCAGCAGGCGCCGCAGGTGCGCGGCGGCCGCGTCGTCGCCGACGAGGCCCACCATGCGCACCCGGGCGCCCAGCGCCGCGAGGTTCATCGCCGTGTTGGCCGCGCCTCCGGGCGCGCGCTCGGTGCGGTGCGCGTCGACCACCGGGGCGGGAGCCTCCCGGGCGAGCCGCCCGCTGGTGCCGTGGATCCAGACGTCGAGGAGCGCATCGCCGCACACCGTGATGCGGGGCGCTCGCCGGGCGATGCGGCGGGGGATCTCCGGACCGATCCCCTCCTGCGTGCGCGCCTCCCTCATCGCGCCGCTCCTGCCGTGACGGGTGCGCCGAGGTGCACCACGGAGGCGGTGGTCATCTCGTCGAGGAGCTCCGGTCCGAACCCGTAGCCCTCGCCGCTGTCGCCCCGGGGCTGTGCCGCTCCGCCGGGTGCGCCGGCGAAGACCCCGTTGACCTTCACGGTCCCCACGGGGAGCTCCGCCACCGCCTGCAGCGCGTGGTCCGTCCGCGGGGTGAGCACGGTCGCCGCGAGTCCGTACCGGCCCTCCGCCGCCAGGGAGAGGCCCTCCTCGAAGGAGCCGACGACCGTGACGGGGGCGACCGGTCCGAAGGTCTCCTCCCGCATGAGCGCCATCGCGGAGGTGCAGCCCGTGAGCACCGTCGCCGGGTAGTGCGCGCCGGGCCCGTCGGGGATGCCGCCGCCGGCTCGCAGCTGCGCACCGGCCGCGACCGCCGCACTCACCTGCCCGTGGACCTGGGCGCGGTGTGCGCGGTCGACGAGCGGCTGCGGCGGGTCCTCACGGTCACGCCGCAGCGCCCGTGCCGTGAGCGCGTCCAGCACGTCCTCCGCGACCTCACGGTGCAGGTAGACCCGCTCCACCGCTGTGCAGATCTGGCCGGCGTTCGCGAAGCATCCCAGTGCGGCCTGCTCCGCCGCCCACTCCGGGTCCACTCCGGCGTCGACGAGGAGCGGATCGTTCCCGCCGTTCTCCCGGATGACGTGGACACCGGTCTCCGCGCCGGTCCGGGCGATCTCCCTCCCCGCGGCGGTCGAGCCCACGTGGGCGAGGACGTCGACGCGGGGGTCGGCCGTGAGCGCCCGTCCCGTGTCCGCGCCGCCGCTCAGCGTCGTCAGCACGCCCGCGGGCAGCAGCGGGGACAGGAGTTCGCCGAGGCGGACCCCCACGCCCGGGCTGCGCTCGCTGGGCTTGTGCAGCACGGTGTTCCCCGTGACGAGGGCGGCGCCGATGAGTCCCGCGGCCACCGCGACGGGATCGTTCCACGGTGTGAGGGCGGCGACGACGCCGCGCGGGCGGCGGACGGTGTAGTCGGCCGCCCGGACGTCCCCGCGGAGGCTGTGCCCGCGGTGGAGGGGGCCGAGCTCCGCGTACTGCCGCAGGGTGGCGGCACCCGCCTCCACGCCGCCCCGGGCCTCGGCCTCCGGTCTGCCGGTCTCGCGCCGGTTGAGCTCGGCGAGCTCCGCAGCCGCCCCCGCGAGCGCCTCGGCCATCCGCCGGAGCGCCTCGCCCCGCTCCTCGGCGGGTGTGCGGCCCCAGCCGGGCTGGGCGGAGCGCGCGGCACCGACGGCGGCGGCGACCTCGCTGTCGCCGGCGGCGCGAACGGTCGTGGCGGGGTCGCCGGTGTGCGGGTCGAGTACAGTGATCTCGGTCATGAGGCTCCTCCTCGGTGCGACGAAGGGACGGCGCGATGGACGGGACGTACGTGGGTGCCGCGGGCGCACGGCTCGAGGGGATCGGGCGGATCGCGGTCCTGCGCGGCGGGGGCCTGGGCGACCTCATGTTCGCCGTCCCCGCCTGCGAGGCGCTCGCGGCCGCCTATCCGGAGGCCGCGCTCACCCTGCTCGGCACGCCCGCGCACGCGGAGCTGCTCGCCGGCCGGCCGGGGCCCGTCGACGAGGTCGTCGTGGTGCCGCCGGCGCCGGGCGTGCGGCCCGGCGAGGAGGACCCGCAGGCGCTCGCAGCCTTCTTCCGCCGGATGCGCGAGCGCGAGTTCGATCTCGCGGTGCAGGTCCACGGCGGCGGCCGGAACTCCAACCCGTTCCTGCTGGAACTGGGGGCGCGGCACACCGTCGGCACACGGACCGAGGACGCCGCGGCCCTCGAACGGAACCTGCCGTACGTCTACCACCAGCACGAGATGCTGCGGGCGCTGGAGGTCGTGGGCCTCGTGGGCGCTCCCGTGCGGAGCCCGGAGGCCCGCCTCGCGGTCACGCCCGCCGAACGCGAGGCGGGTGCAGAGCTGCGCGACGAGGCGGCCGCGGGGCTGCTGGTGCTCCACCCCGGTGCGACCGACCCGCGCCGGCGCTGGCCGGCGGAGCGCTTCGCGGAGCTGGCCGCGCTCGCGGAGGGCGAGGGCTGGCAGGTGCTCGTCGTCGGGGACGGGTCCGATGCGCCCGCCGGGGAGGAGATCGTGTCCGGGGCGCGCTCGCGCGGGAGCCGGAACCCCCGCGGCTCGGTGGCCTCGCTGGCCGGTGCGCTGTCCCTCTCCGCGCTCATGGGGGTGCTCGCCGAGGCCGATGTGATGGTCGGCAACGACAGCGGTCCCCGTCACCTCGCCGCGGCGGCGGGCACCGCCACGGTGGGCCTCTACTGGGTGGGCAACTGCATCAGCGCCGGCCCCCTGGGGCGCGGTCGCCATCGCGTGCACCTCTCCTGGGTGACCCGCTGCCCGGAGTGCGGGGTGGACGTCACCCAGGTGGGCTGGACGGCCGACCGCTGCGCGCACGATCCCTCGTACCTCACGGCGATCGCGCCGGAGCCGGTCTGGGCGGATGCCCGCGCCCTGGCTGCGGGACGCTGAGCGGCGCCTCACGGCCACGACCCCTCGTCCTCGTGCGCGACGAGCATCTCGCGCACCTCCGCGCCGCGGGGCTGGGAGAGGGCGAAGAGGATCGCCTCCGCGACCCGGGCGGGATCGTTGAGGCGGGAGTCGTCCTGCGGGCGGTACTGCTCCTCGCGGCCGTCGAAGAAGTGCGTGCGCATCCCACCGGGGATGATGTTCGTGACCCCGACCCGGCCCGCGGTCTCCGCCGCCAGCGCCTGGCTGAAGCCGCGCACGGCGAACTTCGAGGCGCTGTAGGCGGTGGCGCCCGCCGCGCCCCGGAGCGCCAGGGTGGAGGAGACCGTGACCACCCGCCCGTGGGTGCGGGAGAGATGGGGGAGCGCGGCCCGGACGGCGGAGACCGTGCCGAGCAGGTTGACCGCGAGGACGCGCTCCCACTGCGCGGCGGCGATCTCGTCGAGGCCTCCCGGGACGTCGATCCCCGCCGCGCAGACGAGCGCGTCGACGCCTCCCAGCTCCTCCGCGGCCTCGTCGATGCGGCGTCCGACCGCGGGCCGGTCCGTGACGTCGAGCGCGCGGGCCCGGTGCGGCGCGGCCGCGGAGACGTCGAGGTCCAGGACGAAGGGAGTCCCTCCCGCGTCCGCGACGGCCTCGGCGCACGCCAGCCCCAGTCCGGAGCCTCCGCCGGTGATGATCACTCTCCGCTTCTGCTCGTTCATCGCTGTTCTCCTCTCCGTTCTCGTCCGCTGCTGTGCCGTACTGTGCCGGGTGCCGTGCTGTGCCGGGTGCCGGACCTGTGTCATCCCGCCGCCTGCCGCGCCGCGGCCAGGGAGGTCGTGGAGCGCCCGGGGAGGAAGGGCACCGTCACGGTCTGCCCTCCCCACCGGGACACGAGCTCCGTCTCCGGGAGGGAGTCCGCCGTGTAGTCGCCGCCCTTCACCCAGAGGTCCGGCCGGAGGCGCTCGAGGGTCCTCTCCGGGGAGTCCTCCTCGAACACCACCGCCGCGTCGACGCAGGCGAGCGCCTCCAGCAGCGCAACCCGGTCCTCCTGCGGCACGAATGGGCGGCCGGGGCCCTTGAGCCGGCGCACGGAGGCGTCCGAGTTCACACAGACGACGAGGACGTCGCCCAGGCGGCGGGCGGCGGCCAGGGTGCGGGCGTGGCCGGCATGGAGGAGGTCGAAGCACCCACCCGTCGCCACCACGGTCCCGCCCTGTGCCCGCACGGTCTCCAGGCGCGCGTCGAGGGAGTTCGAGGTGCCGAGCCCGTGCTCCGCCGTCTCCTGCGCGGGTGCGCCGACGCCGCCGGCCGCGATGAACGCCGCGGCCTCGGCGACCGCCGCCTCCGTCGCCCTGCCGAGCGGGGCGCCGGCGGCGAGGTGCGCGCAGAGGCTGCCGGCGAAACGGTCCCCGGCACCGCAGGCGTCCCCGGCCGCAGTCCGGTGCACGGGCGCGAACAGGGGGAGCCCGCCGCGCTCGAGGGCGAGCGCCCCCTCACCGCCCAGCGTCACCACGGCGGCCTCCGCGGGCCAGGTCCGCAGGAGCGCCGCGGCGGCACGGGTGGCCGTCCGGCAGTCGTCCGCCGGCGTCCCGGTGAGGGCGGCGGCCTCGGCGGCATTGGGCGTGACGGCGGCGACCCCGGACACCGGCTGAGCACCGCGGGGGTGCGGATCCCACACCACCGGCACCGCGGCGGCACGGAGGCGCAGCGCCTCGCGCAGGGCGGGGTCCTCGCAGAGCCCGCGTCCGTAGTCGGAGACGAGCACGGCATCCGCTCGCTCCAGCGCGGCGCGCATCTCCGCCGTGCTCTCCGGGCGGGCTCCCGCGCCGCAGCCCTCGTCCATCCTGGCGACGACGTGCGCTCCGGCGAGCAGCCGCCGCTTCACCGGGGTGAGGGACCCGGACGGTCCCGCGACCACCTCGGTGCCGGTGAGCACGTCGCGCAGCCGGGTGCCGGCGTCGTCGTCGCCGAGGACGGTGACGAGGACGACCTCGTGCCCGGCGGACGCCAGCAGGCCGGCCGCGAGCCCGGCGCCGCCCGCACGGCGCCGGGTCTCCTCGACGTCGACGACCGGCACGGGACCGTCCGGGGACAGCCGCCGGGCACCACCGCGGACGTCCTCGTCGAGCAGCACGTCGCCCACCACCGCGATCCTCATGACGGCACCCTCTCGCCGGGATGCGCGCGCACCGGGACCGGTGCCGCGACGGGCACCGTGTCCGGCGCCGAGTGCGGGAGGGCGGATGCGGCGACCTCCGCGTCGAACACCGTGCAGAGGGCGTGCACCGCCGTGAGGTGGGCCTCCTGCACGTGGGGCGCCGGGGCGTCGACGCACACGGCGGAGTCGCACGCCGCACTGAGCGGGTTGGGCCCCGGGCCGGTGAGCGCCCAGGTCCGGGCACCGCTCCGGCGGGCGGCCTCGACGGCCCGGAGGAGGTTGGGGCTGCGTCCGCTCGTGGTGAGGAGGACGAGAACGTCCCCGGGCCGTGCGTGCGCCTCGACCTGCCGGGCGAAGACCTCCTCGTAGCCGTAGTCGTTGCTGATCGCGGTGACGGCGGAGGGGTCGGTGCTGAGCGCGAGCGCCGCGTACGCGGGCCTGTCCCCGCGGAAGCGTCCGACCAGTTCGGAGCTGAGGTGCTGCGCCTCCGCCGCGGAGCCGCCGTTGCCGGCCGTGAGGAGGCGCGCACCGCCGGAGAGCGCGGCGGCGAGATCACGGCCCCAGGCCTGCAGGGTCGGCACCTGGTCGCGCAGCGAGGCCAGCGCCCGCTCCGTCCCGTCGAGGTGGCCGCCGAGCCCGCCGGCGCCGCCGCGGGCGACCGCCCGGCCCCGGACCTCCGCGTAGACCTCCTCCGTCCGTGCGGCCACCGTCGCCCAGGAGTAGCCGGCGCGGACCCTCTCCGTCCCCGCCGCACCCAGCCGCCGGGCGAGCTGCGGATCGGAGAGCAGCCGGGCCGCGGCGGCGGCGAGCGAGGCGGGGTCGTGGGGCTCCACGTGGAGCCCCGTGCGCTCCGGCACCACGGTGTCCTGCAGGCCGCCCACGCGTGCGGCGACGACGGGGACTCCGCACGCCATGGCCTCGAGGGGGACGATCCCGAACGGCTCGTACCAGGGGGTGCAGGCGACGAGACGGGCGCTGCGGAGGATCGCGGGCATCTCCTCGCGCGGAACCTGTCCGCGGAGGACGACGCGGTCCGCCACGCCGAGGTCCTGCGCGAGGTCGCGGAGACGACGGGCCTCCGGGTCCGTGTGCAGGCAGGCCTCCTCCGCCCCGCCGCCCACGACGTGCAGCTCCACGTCCTCGAAGCCCTCGGCCGTGAGCGCCGCGAGCGCGTGGACGACGAGATCGACGCCCTTGCGCGGCACGAGCCGGCCGACGCACACGATCCGGCGCTTCCCGCCGGTCTCCTCCGCCTCGCCCTCGGGGTCGAAGAGGCGGAGGTCGACGCCGCAGGGGACGACGGAGACGCGGTCCCGGTCCAGCCCCATGGCGGCGAGTTCGTCCACCTCGTCGGAGCACGTGGCGATGATCCGGTCCGCCTCGCGCCCCACGTGCGGTTCGAGTGCGGTCCGTTCCGGCGGACTCGTGTCGAGCACGCCCTGATGGCGGCGCTTGACGGTGCCGAGCGCGTGGAAGGTGTGCAGCAGCGGCACGGCGTCGAGTCCCGCGCTGCGCAGCGCGGTCCCGGCGGCGAGGCCGGACATCCAGAAGTGCGAGTGCACGAGGTCCGGCCTCCGCGCCGGATGCGCCCGCCAGTGGGCGGCGATGCCGAGCCCCAGCTCCGTCATGTGGGGGAGGAGCTCGTCCTTCGGCACGGCGACGGGCGGTCCGGCGTCCACGTGGACGACGGTGACCCCGCCGTCCGCCTCCACGACCTCCGGGAGGTGCGGATCGTCGCGCCGGGTGAAGACGGTGACGCTGTGGCCGCGTGCGGCCAGCGCCCGTGAGAGCTCCGCGACGTGGACGTTCTGCCCGCCCGCGTCGACGCCGCCCAGGGCGGCCAGCGGGCTCGCGTGCTCGGAGACCATCGAGATCTTCATCGCTTCTCTCCTTCCCGGAGCCGCGCGGCGGCCCCCGGGTCAGTGGTGTGAGGGTCTGCGGGGACCAGGGCGGACAGCAGGGAGTCCCAGTCCCGGAGGAACCGGTCGAGGCCGTAGTGCTCGAGGGCGAAGGCGCGTGCGGCCCTGCCCCGCGCCGCGGCCTCCTCCGGGTCGTCGAGGAGGCGCCGGGCCGCGGCACGGAGCTCGGCCGGGTCCGCGGAGACGGCGCCGGCCTCGGGCGGGACGGCACGGGCGGCCTCGGTGGTGGCGAGGGCGAGCACCGGCATGCCCAGGTGCATGGCCTCGAGGAGGGACAGGCCCAGAGAGGTCCAGCGGACCGGATGCAGGTACATCCGGCGCCGGGCCATGAGCCTGTGCAGCTGACTGCGCGGGAGGTCGCCGAGCACCCGGAGCCGGTCGCGACCCAGACCGGTCGCCTCCGCCAGTCCCTCCGTGCCCATGCCGAAGACGTCGACGGGGGCGGTTCGGGCGAACTCCGGGAGGAGATCGGCACCGGTCACCCGCCAGCGGCGCACCGGCTCGTTGCCGACGAAGGCGAACCGCGGGATCTCTCCGGTGTAGAGCGGGCCGGGATCGCGGATGCCGTGCTCGATCACCTCGGTGCGGGCGCCCCCGCAGTCCCACAGCAGCCGGTTGACGTGCGTGACGTGCACGAGCGGGATGTCCTGCTGCCCGGCCAGCGGGTGGACCGTGTCCGGCACATCGCCGCGCGGGGTGTTGTGCTCGACGTAGACCGCCGGCACCTCCCGTCCCGGTCTGCGGCCCAGCAGGCGGGCCGCCTCCTCCCGCTCCTCCGGGCGCTGCAGGAGCACGAGGTCGACCGCGGTGTGCGCGAGATCCCGGGGCGCGACCTCCCGGACGGAGCACGGCCACTCGCGGCCGCCGCGGCCCAGCCCCCAGGGGCCGCCCTCGGGGAGCACGGGCAGCAGGTACTCGTGCCGTCCGTGGACGAATGCGTCCGTCCACGAGCCGTGGACGTGCCAGAGGAGGATTCTCATGCGCAGCTCCTTGTGCGGTCGACGATGCGGCGGACGGCCTCCGCCACGGCCTCGGGGGCCACGGAAGCGAGGCAGGGATGGCCGGGGACGGGACACTCCCGGGCGCGGGTGCCGCGGCAGGGTGCCGTCTGGTCCCCGAGCAGCTCGACGGGGACGCCGTACGGTGCCCAGCGGATCGCCGGGACGACGGGGGAGAAGAGGCTGACGACGGGCGTGCCCACGGCTGCGGCCAGGTGCGCCGGCCCGGTGTTGCCGGAGACGAGGGCCGAGGCGCGGGCGAGGAGGTCCGCGGTGCCGCGCAGGTCGCACCGTCCGCCCAGGTCGATGCCGTGGGCACCGGCCACGGCGGCCGTGAGCTCCCTCTCCGCGGGCCCGCCGGTGACCGCGACCGTCCAGCCGCGCCGGGTGAGCAGTTCGACCGCCGCCCGGCTGCGCTCCGGCGGCCACATCCGTGCCGGGGCGGCGGCACCGGGGTGGAGGACGAGATAGGGTTCGTCGGGCCGCAGTCCGGCGGCTGCGGCGGCGGGCGTGCCGAAGAAGGCGCCGGAGGGATCCGCGATGCGCATCCGGCCCGCGTCGCCCGCCGGCAGGCCGAAGCCGGCCGCGGCGGCGATCCGCAGAGCCCTCTCCACCTCGGGCTGGTCCTCCGGGAAGTCCTCCCCGGGACGCAGGCGGACGTCGAGCAGGCTGCCGGGGTAGTCCGTCGAGGCGCCGGTGATGTGCGCGATGCCAGCGGTGCGGAGCACGAGGGCCAGGGGCAGCGGCGACTGGTGGAACGAGGTGAAGACGACGGCCGCGTCGTAGCCGCCCGCGGCCACCGCGTCGCGGAGCTCTGCGAGGTGCGCCGAGGTCGCCGGGGGAGCGGGTGCGAGCGTCCACGGGCTCGCCCAGGAGAGCAGGGCGTCGGGCTCCGGGAGCAGCTCCGCCGCAGCCCGTCCCTGCGGGCCGCACAGCAGGGTGAGCGCCTCCACCCGGGGATCGGCCGCGATCGCCCGCAGCGCCGGCTCCGTGACGAGGACGTCCCCGGCGCTGTCGAGCCGGGCCGCGAGCACCCGCGTCATCGCGAACCTCCCGCGGCCTCGGCGCCGAGCGCCAGTCGCACCGCCTCCCCGAGGTGCGCGGCCACGGCCGGCGCCGCGGCGACCTCGGGGGCGAGGGTGACGGCGGTGGGCACGAGCACTCCGCGGCAGCCGGCCGCGCTCGCCGCGACCATGTCCGCCCCGATGTCGCCGATCATCACGGTCGCGGAGGCCGGTGCCCCGAGCCGCTCCATCGCCCGCAGCAGCATGCCCGGGCGGGGCTTGCGGCAGAAGCACCCGGCGGCGGGGGCGTGGGGACAGGTCTCCCAGGCGCCGAACGGGCCCAGGAGCTCGGCGGTCCGCCGGTTCACGGCGCTCACCTGGGCCTCGGTGAGGAGCCCGCGGCCGATCCCGGACTGGTTGGTCACGACCCCCAGCCGCACGCCGTGGGCGCGGAGCAGCTCCAGCGCAGCCCGTGCCCCGGGCATCGGCTCCACGAGCTCGGGCCGGCCGTTGTACGGCACGTCGCGGATGAGCGTATCGTCACGGTCGAACAGCACCGCCGCCGGAAGGGGACCAGGATGGCTCAGCCCACAGTGCTCGCACTGCGCGCCCTCAAGCTCGGCGATCTGCTCGTGGCGGTGCCCGCCCTCCGGGCGCTGCGCCGAGGCTTCCCGGACCACCGGCTGGTGCTCGCCTGCCCCGCCTGGCTGGCCCCGGTCGTCGAACTGATCGGCGGCGTGGACGCGCACCTGCCGGTGGCCGGGCTGGAGGAGCCGCTGCTCCCGGCCGCCGGCTCCGTGGAGGTCGCGGTCAACCTCCACGGGGGAGGGCCGGAGAGCCGAGGCCGTCTCGAGGAGCTCGGGTCCCCGCGCCGCATCGGGCACCGGGCGCCGGGGTGGGACGGCCCCGTCTGGACCGAGGCGCTCCACGAGCGCGAGCGCTGGGTGCGCCTGCTCGCCTGGCACGGCATCCCCGGCGACCCCGCCGAGCTGCGGCTGCGGGCCGAGGCGCTCGACACCGGCGCCCGCGGCGGGGGAGCCGGCTGCGCCGTCGTCCACGTGGGCGCATCCCACGGCAGCAGGCAGTGGCCGGTCGAACGGTTCGCGGAGGTGGTGCGCGGACTCGCGCAGGACGGGCTGCGGGTGCGGGTGACGGGCGACGACCGGGAGCGGGCGCGGGCGGAGGCGGTCGTGCGGCTGGCCGGCGGGGGAGACGACGGCGGTGCGGTGCGCTCCCTCGCCGGTGTGCTGAGTCTGCGCGAGCTGTGCGCGCTCATCGCCGGCTGCTCCCTCGTGGTCTCCGCCGACACGGGTGCCGCGCATCTCGCCAGCGCCTTCGCCCGCCCCTCCGTCGTGCTGTTCGGCCCGGCGGCGCCGGAGCGCTGGGGACCGCCCGCCGGACCGCACCGGGTGCTCACCGATGCGCGGCTGCGCCGGGGCGAGGTCTTCGCCGCGGACCCGGACCCCGCGCTCCTCGCGGTGGGTGCCGCCGAGGTGCTGCGCGAGGCCCGTGCGCTGCTGCGCTGAGGGGGTGGGGACGGAGGTCCGAACCTGTGGGGTGCTCATGTCCCCATTGGAGCGCTCCTGCTTCAAAAACACAAGGGGCCTTGTGTTAGAAGTTGAGGTCAGCGGCATGGAGTGCCGTGAGCGGAGGCCGCGAGGAGGCTGAGAGCGGCCGGCCTCAGTCCGGTTCGCTCCGGGGAGTGCGGAACCCGCTGAGCTTGTGCGAGCCGTCGCAGAGCGGAGGGATCCCTGTCATGCCGCAGCGGCAGAGCGCGGTCACGTTCCGGCGCGCGGCCTCGGGCGCGGCTCCCGGGGCCGGTGCGAGCGCGAAGTCGCCCCGGACCAGCAGCGGGCCGTCCGGGCAGGGGGTGATGACCACGGGATCTCCGCCGCCGTCCGTGTGTGTGCCGCTCATGCCTGCTCCTCCTCGTGTGCGGGTTTCCATGCGTCCTCGTCGCAGTACCCGCGCTCCCTCCGCCGCAGCCATCCCTCGGAATGTGCGGCGATGTGCAGGCGCGAGCCGCGATAGCCGATCCCGCCCCGCATCCCTGCGGCGAGGGCGATCCAGGCGCAGACGCCCCTCTCGAGCAGCCAGACGGGTGCCCACAGCGCGCTGCCGGCGGGGAAGGCGGACGCGCCGCCGTCCCGCCGTCGCCCGCATTCCGCGAGTGCGATCGCCCCGAGCGCGCAGCAGAGCAGCAGGGGCGGCCGCCGCAGTGCGAGGAGGACGAGCGGGACCAGCAGCAGCTCGGCCGCCCGGCGCACGGGCTGCGCGCGGCTGTCGTACGCCTGGCGGACCCGCTGCTCCCAGAATCGCCGGACCGTGGGCGGGCGCCGGGGGACGTACACGTCGCGGCCGCATTCGACCCTGCCTCCGCGTGCGCGGACGGTGCGGATGAGCTCGAGGTTCTCGAACAGGACGTGCGGATCGTAGCCGCCGTCGAGGAGCTCCCGCCGCACGGCCAGGGTCCCGGGGTAGTCGGTGCCGAACGCGCGGTTGAGCAGTGAGCGGGCCGTGTCCCACCGGGCGTGCCACGGCAGGGGCGACCCGTCCGCGGTCGTGAAGACGTTCTGCGGGACGATCATGTCCGCGCGGTCCAGGCGCCGCAGGACCTCGCCGAGGCCCTCCTCGGTGTAGCGCACGTCGTCGTCCGCGATGACGAGCGCCCGCCGGGTGAGGCGGGGGAGCGCGGTGAGCACGCCGATCACCTTGCCGTTGGCGGCGGGGACCTGTGCGGCCGGCAGGTGCCGCACGTGCGCGGGCAGCGCCGCCGCGTGGAGCGCGCGGAGACCCGGCGGCGAGCCGTCGACGACGGTGACGCGCACGTCGCCGGGCAGCCCCGAGAGATAGCCGACGAGGTCCGCGAGGGCCTCCCCGTGCTGCTCGCCCGCCTGCCAGCGCAGGGGGAGGAGATAGTCGGCCGGGGCGCTCACGGTCCGACGCTCCGGAGGGAGCAGGCCCCGGCCTTCCACGCCGCGAGCATGTGCGCGCCCGCCTGCTCGTCCGCGTACAGGCACGCCGCGGCGCCGAAGACGATCTCGGGGACGAGGGCGGGCTCCGCATCCGCGAGCCCGCCGGCGAGGTCCCGCGCCGCGATCTGCTCGTGCACGGCGTCGGCCTCCACGTGCTCGTCGAAGTACTCCCGGACCTCCGCACCCCAGCCCCACCGGCCGAAGGCGCGCGAGTAGAGGCGGTTGGGGATCGACGAGGTCATCTCGAAGGCGGCGAGATGTCCCACGATCGCCCCGCGGAGCCTCCGGTGCAGGCCGAAGAGGCTCATGGTGTTCATCGGCAGCAGCGTCGTGGCCGGGATGAGGTCGAGGTAGGCCTCCGGCCGGCTGTCCAGACCGAACCCGCGCATGGTCCGGGCGAAGATCTCCGCGTGCACGCGCTCCGGCCGTCCGCCGCCGTACTCGTCCGCCTGGATCTCCACGAGTGCCGCCTTCGCCCTCCCTCGCAGGCGCGGGATCGCCCAGCTGTGCGGATCCGCCTCCCGGAGCGTGTAGAGCGAGCGGTGGACGAGGAACTCGCCGAGCTGTCCCGGGTCCGCGTGGCGGGCGAACCAGGTGGCGAGTGCGGGGCGGGCCGCGTCGGCCGTCATCGCGAAGAGCAGATCGGCGAGGCCCTCGCCGTCGGCGGGGGCGTCGCCGGGGAGCGGGACCCGTGCGCGCAGCGCCGATTCGTGTGCGCGCTCGAGGAGCAGCCGCGTCCGCAGGAGCCCCGGGTCCCATTCCCACTCCCCGGCGACGTAGTCCTCCGGGCCGTAGTGGAGCTGGTAGAGGAGGAACAGCGAGAGCTGGAGGTCCTCGTCGGCGAGAACCTCCTCGGCGGCCTCGACGGCGTCGCGGGCGGTGGCGCACAGGCCGTCCGGCCCCGGAGGGGGCTCGGGCGAGGACAGCAGCCGCAGGAGCGCGGCGCTGAGCGGACCCCGTGGGAGCGGTGGGCGGTCGGAGGGGCGGGAGAGCGGCTGGGTGTTCACGAATCCTCCTGAGGAGAGTGGTGGTGAGTGTAAGCGGCGTCCGCGGGGCCGAGGCTCCGCGCCTGTGTGCTCAGTTGGGGCAGGAGCTCCTCCGGCAGCGCCTCGACGACGGAGAGGACGAGGTCCTGGATCCGCCAGTCGAGGCCGATGCACCGCTCGCGCAGCTCCGTGACGCGTTCCAGCGGCGGCAGCGAGGCGTCCTCCGGGACGACGAAGGCCTCGACGTGCAGGACGTGGCCCTGATCGCGGATGCGGCAGTCGGCCTCGGCCACCCAGTCCGCGGCGAGCAGGGTCGCGCGGACCTCGCCCACGAGGGGATCCGGATCCTCCCCGTCGTACTGCGTGGCGCGGGAGTCCATGAGATCCCGGAGGGAGTCGCGCAGGTTGGTCCAGCCGTCGCGGAGGATGCTCAGCGAGACGGCGATCGCCGCGGCCGCGTCCATCCACCACAGGCCCACGCCGATCCCCGCGACCCCCACGATTGTCGCGAGCGAGGAGGTCCAGTCCGCCTTGTTCATCTGCGCGTCCGCGTACAGCACCTTGTCGTGCAGCAGCGGGGCGAGCCGCAGCTTGAGTCGGCCGAGGACCACCGGCGGGATGATGACCAGGACCATGACGGCGAGCATGAGCCAGCCCTGCCAGAGCAGGAGGCCGCCCACCTCGAGCACGCCGATGGGCGGGCGCTCGCCCCGGGCCAGGCCGATGCCCGAGTCGATGAGCAGGTATCCGCCCATCGTCAGCAGCGCCACCGCGGAGACGAGGTGGGCGACGCCGATCGAACGGTGCCAGCCGTAGGGGCGGCGGGGAGTCGGCCGGCGACGGATGAAGCGCACCGCGACGAGGAAGGCCAGCGGAGGGAGGAGTGCGAGGGAGTCCTCGATCCATGCCGCCTTCATCGCCTGGGAGCTGCCCGCGACGAGGAGCACGAGCGTCATGGTCATGAGCGTCATGCCGATGCTCACCCGTTCCAGCCGGACGGCGCGCCGCAGCGCCCGCGCCTGCTCCTCGGGCAGCTGGGTGTGCCCGAACCGCGCGCTCACGGCGCCGGCTCCCGCAGCCGCTCCTGCACCTCGGGCGAGAGCAGGTGGCGTTCGAGCTCGGTCTGCAGGGCGTTCTCGCCCATGCGCACGGCCATCACGTGCCTGTCCTTCCCGCCGTCGCTGCCGGGGGTGGTCGTGTAGTCCGTGGTGAGCGCGGCCTCGGAGGTCCACGGGGAATCCGTCGTCAGTCCTCCGACGACGAGGTCCAGGTCCCCCTCCTCGAGGAGGGTCATGAGCCGCTCCTCACCCGCGACCTCCCAGTCGACCTCGGCGTCCAGGGAGTCTGCGAAGCTCCGCACGAGCTCCGGCTCCGTACCGGTGGGCGCGGAGCCGCGGGCGTCTGTCCAGGGCGGGCTGTGGGAGACGCCCACCACCAGCTCGCCGTGCCGTGCGCGGTCGAGGGTGCCCTCGGGATCCGCGGGCACGGAGCACCCGGCGGTGCCGAGGGCGGCGAGGACCACTGCGAGCGTGCGCTGTCCGATCATGCTCTGATTCTGACAAGCGAACTTGATTATGTCACCGGGGTGCGAGCGGGGATTTCCGCGGGGCTCAGCGGTCGCTGGCGACCCGCTGTGAGATCACTGCCCGGTGGGCCTGCGGCGTCAGGGGGCATTGTGTGCTCGCGTCATTCCGCATACGGTTCAAAGAGCAAGGTGACTTGTCACAGTTCAGGATTCCGGAGTGCCCGCGGGCACATGCGTGGAAAGCGAGAGTGGTGTGGCTTCACCGAACATCTTCGTCCTGGCGCTCACGGACGAGCAGCGCAGAGAGCTGGAGACCGTCCGCGGTGCCGAGGGCTTCGCGTTCCACGGCCTCCTCGACCGGGAACGGCTCGTCGACGTGCACGCGATCGACTTCTCCTCGCTCCTCGACGCGGCGCGAGCGGAGCTGGACGCCTTCCCGGGCACGGTCGACGCGATCATCGCGCACTGGGACTTCCCCGTGAGCCTCCTGGCTCCGCTCCTGGCGGCCGAGAGGGGCCTGCCCGCGCCTTCCCTCACGAGCCTCCTGAAGTGCGAGCACAAGTACTGGAGCAGGCTCGAGCAGCAGCGGAGCATACCGGAGTGCGTGCCGGCCTTCGCGGCCTTCGATCCCTTCGACGACGCTGCGCTGGACTCCATCGGCCTCGACTATCCGTTCTGGGTGAAGCCGGTGAAGGCGCACTCGTCGAACCTCGGCTTCAAGATCGAGGACGCGGAGGGCTTCCGCCGTGCGCAGGCGGAGATCCGGGCGGAGATCGGGGACATCGGGGACGCGTTCAACGAGGTGCTCTCCCGGGTCGAACTGCCGCCGGAGATCACCTCCGCGGACGGCAACACCTGCCTCGCGGAGCAGTTCGTGACGGGCACGCAGTGCGCGCCCGAGGGCTCCGTGTTCCGCGGGGAGTACGGCGTGCACGGCTTCTTCGACATGCACAAGGACGAGGCGGGCACGAGCTTCGACCGTCTCGACTACCCCGCCGGCGGGGTGCCTGAGCACGTGCAGCGGCGCATGATCGACCTCACGGGGCGGTTCCTGGCGCACATCGGGTTCGACGACGGCTGCTTCAACGCGGAGTTCATGTGGGACGCCGAGACGGACGGTCTCTGGCTCGTGGAGGTCAACACGCGCATCAGCCAGTCCCACAGCGAGCTCTTCGTCAAGGTCGACGGGGCGTCCAATCACGAGGTCGCCATCGACGTGGCGCTGGGGCGGCGGCCCCGTCCGCGCACCGGCGAGGGGCCGTTCGCCGTCGCCGGTCAGTGCATGGTCTTCCACGACGAGGACGCCGTCGTCACCCATGTGCCGGACGCGGAGGAGCTCGCACGGCTGCGCGAGGCGTATCCGGACCTCGTCCTCACCTCGCAGGTGGCGGAGGGCGACAGGCTCTCGGAGCTGCCCTCGCAGGACAGCTACCGGTACGTCGTCGCGAAGTTCTTCATCGGGGCGGACAGCCACGAGGAGCTGGACCGCCTGCACCGCGAGATCGCGGGGAGGCTGCCGTACGGCTTCGACCCCGTGCCGCAGGAGGGGACGCGGGCCGGCGCGGCCTGAGGGCTCCTCCGCCTCAGAACGACGAAGGGAGATCCGCACGCCATGCAGACAGTGACAGACTTCCCGCACGAGGTCCGGGAGATCGAGAACGTCTTCATCCCCATGCGGGACGGCGCCCGCCTCGCGGCGCGGCTCTGGATGCCGGAGTCCGCCGAGCGCCGGCCCCAGCCCGCCGTCCTCGAGTACATCCCGTACCGGAAGCGGGACAGCACCCGGGGGAGGGACGCGCTCAACCACCCCTACATCGCCGGCCACGGCTACGTCTGCGCGCGGGTGGACATGCGCGGCAGCGGCGACTCCGAGGGCGTCCTCGTGGACGAGTACCGCCCGCAGGAGCAGGAGGACGCCGAGGACGTCATCGCCTGGCTCGCCGCTCAGCCGTGGTGCGACGGGAACGTGGGGATGATGGGCATCTCCTGGGGCGGCTTCAACAGCCTCCAGCTCGCCGCACGCCGTCCGCCGGCGCTCAAGGCGGTCATCAGCGCCTCAGCCACGGACGATCTCTACGTCGACAACATGCATTACATGGGAGGCGCGCTGCTCGCGGACAACCTGTCCGAGGCCACTGTGATGTTCGCCTTCAACAGCCTCCCGCCGGACCCCGCGATCGTGGGGGAGCGCTGGCGGGACATGTGGTTCGAGCGGCTGCGGGGCAGCGGTCTCTGGCTGGAGACCTGGCTGGAGCACCAGCGGCGCGACGACTACTGGAAGCCGGCTTCGGTGAGCGAGGACTACGGCGCGGTCGGCTGCCCCGTCATGGCCGTGGGCGGCTGGGCGGACGGCTACACGAACGCGATCTTCCGCCTCATGGAGCACCTCGAGGTCCCCCGCCGGGCGCTCATCGGACCGTGGGGGCACAAGTACCCGCACCTGGGTGTGCCCGGTCCGGCCATCGGCTTCCTCCAGGAGGTCGTGCGGTGGTGGGACCACTGGCTCAAGGGGCACGACACCGGTCTCATGGACGAGCCGATGATGCGGCTGTGGATGCAGGACAGCGTGCCGCCGCAGGCCTCCTACCGCGAGCGGCCGGGTCGCTGGATCGCCGAGGACGTCTGGCCCTCCCTGGAGCTGGAGGACCGGGAGCTCGTGCTCGCCGGGCACCATCTGGTGGCACCGGGATCCCCGGAGGCCGAGGCGGCGGAGCGGGAGCGGGCGGAGGCCACCGTCCGCTCACCGCTGAGCGTGGGTCTGTTCGCGGGGAAGTGGGCCTCCTACGCCGCGACCCCGGATCTGCCGTTCGACCAGCGCGAGGAGGACGGCGGCGCGCTCGTCTATGAGACGCGCCCGCTCGAGCGGGCGGTCGAGGTCTGCGGCCTGGCGGAGCTGGACGTCGAGGTCGCCGCGGACAGGCCGGTGGCGATGCTGGTGGCGCGCCTGTCCGACGTGAATCCGGACGGTGAGGCGACCCGCGTGACCTACGGGGTCCTCAACCTCACCCACCGCGGCGGCAGCGCGTGCCCGGAGCGGCTGGAGCCCGGCCGCCGGTACCGCGTGCGCGTGCCGCTCAACGGGGTCGCACAGCACTTCCCGGCCGGGCACCGCATCCGGCTCTCGCTCTCCTCCTCGTACTGGCCGCTCGCCTGGCCGCCTCCGGAGACCGCCGCGCTGACCGTGACGACGGGGGCGAGCCGCCTGCACCTGCCGGTGCGGGAGCCCCGCCGTGAGGACGCGGGGCTGCGCGCGTTCGGGCCGCCCGAGGCCGCGGAGGAGCTGGCGGTGGAACGGCTCTCGCCCGGCGACCACCAGTGGCGCGTCATCCGCGACCTCGCCACGGACGTCTCGACGCTGGAGATCATCAACGACCAGGGTGCCTTCCTCATCGAGGAGACCGGCACCCTCGTGCGGCGCGCGACCGACGAGTGGTTCAGCTTCCGGTGGAACGATGTCGACTCCGTGCGGGGCGAGACGCGCACCGTGCGCCGCCTGGAGCGAGGCGACTGGAGGGTCGAGGTGATCACCCGCACGGTGCTCACCTCGACCCGGGAGGAGTTCCGGATCTCCGCCGAGCTCGACGCCTACGAGATCGACCCGGAGAGGGGAGGGAGGAGGGTCCACTCGCAGAACTGGCAGCGCGAGATACCCCGCGACCTCGTCTGAGGGCGCAGCAGCAGAAGACGACGCATGCAGAGGAGAGGACAGGACGATGACCCACGCAGCAGGGAACGACCAGCTGACCTTCCAGGATCCGGTCACCCGGTTCCCGGACATCACGCCGCCCGTGCAGGACCAGCCCGAGCCCGGTCTCGACAGGGAGCTCGTGCCGCAGACGGACCGCGGCCACGACTCCTACCGCGGCACCGGCCGCCTGGAGGGCCGCCGTGCGCTCATCACCGGTGCGGACTCCGGGATCGGCGCCGCGATCGCGATCGCCTTCGCCCGTGAGGGCGCGGACGTGGCGCTGTCCTACCTCCCCGCGGAGGAGGCGGACGCCGAGGACATCCGGAAGGTCGTCGAGGGGGCGGGGCGGAAGGCGTTCCTGTTCCCCGGCGATCTCTCCGACCCGGTGTACTGCGAGGAGCTGGTGCGGGGAGCGGTGCGGGAGCTGGGCGGTCTGGACGCGCTCGTGAACAACGCGGGCCGGCAGATCGCCGTCGAGGACCTCGCGGATCTGGGCGACGAGCAGTGGCAGCACACCTTCGACACGAACATCCGGGCGATCTACCGGGTTACGCGTGCCGCGCTTCCGCACCTCGAGGCGGGGTCGACCATCGTCAGCACCACCTCGGTCCAGGCCTACCAGCCCTCGCCGCACCTGCTCGACTACGCCTCGACCAAGGCAGCGATCAACACCTTCACCAAGGGGCTCGCCCAGCAGCTCGCACCGCGGGGCATCAGGGTGAACGCAGTGGCGCCGGGGCCCATCTGGACGCCGCTGCAGGTCTCTGACGGCCAGCCCAAGGAGGCTCTGCCGCACTTCGGGAAGAACACGCCGCTGGGGAGGGCGGGCCAGCCCACCGAGCTCGCACCGGCCTACGTCTTCCTCACCTCTCCGGAGTCCAGCTACGTGCTCGGGGAGACTCTGCACGTCAACGGGGGCACGCCCATGCCGTGAGGGCGCGTCAGTCGATCCTGCCGATGTCCGTGCGCTTCTCCGACTGGAAGCGGTCCTCGTTCCGCCCGTACGCCCAGTAGCCGGAGATCGAGATCTGCTCCCGGGGGATCTCGCGCTCCTTGAGCAGGGCGCGGACCTTCTTGATCGACTCGCGCTCGCCGTGGGCGAACACCTGCACGCGGCCCTCCGGCCAGGGGCGGCTCGCCATCGTCTCAGCGAGGAGGTCCGTGGCCGCTCCGGCCTCCGCGCCCACCGCCCAGACGAGTTCGATCCCCGCCGGGTGCGTGAGGTCGAGGCAGTCGTCCGGGTGGTCGACGACGAGGACGGCGAAGCCCCGCGCATTGGCGGGCATGGCCTCGAGTGCGGCGGCGACGGCGGGCATGGCCGAGGCGTCGCCGGCGAGCAGGTGCCAGTCCGCCCCGGGATCCGGCGCGTAGGCGCCGCCGGGTCCCATGAACACGATGGGATCCCCGGGCCGGGCGTCGCGGGCCCACGGCGCGGCGAGGCCCTCGTCCCCGTGGACCACGAAGTCGAGGGTCAGCGTGCGGGCCGCCGGGTCCACGCTGCGCACCGTGTAGGTGCGGGTCACCGGGATGTCGTCCGCCGGCAGGGTCTCGCGCAGGGCGGCGAGGTCGTACGGGGGAGTGAGCCCCAGCTCCGGCTTGGCGAACACGATCTTCACATAGGCGTCGGTGCTCTGCGAGGGGGTGAACGTGGAGAAGCCCTCGCCTCCCACGACCAGCCTCACGAGGGAGGGGCTGATGCGCTCGCGGGAGACGACTTCCATGACGTGCTGAGGACGGGGAGGGCGCTGCGGTGCTGCCATGAGTGACACAGGATCCTTCGACGGCGGGGAGGGGCGCGGGGCCCCGGTTCTGCCTCCACCCTAGACCACGCCCTTAGGCATGCCTAAGGGCCCTGCGCCCTTGCTCAGCAGGCGGTCGATGCACAAGGATGAGGGCATGGCTGAAATCACGTTCAAGGGCAATCCCATCCACACCGCAGGCTCTCTCCCCGCCGAGGGTGAGAAGGCCCCGGCCTTCCGCCTCACCGGGCAGGACCTCTCCGACGTCACGGGCGAGGACTTCGCCGGCAAGCGGGTCGTCCTCAACATCTTCCCCAGCGTGGACACGGGGGTGTGCGCGGCGAGTGTGAGGAAGTTCAACGAGCTCGCCGCCTCACTGGAGAACACCGCTGTGGTGTGCGTGTCGAAGGACCTTCCCTTCGCTCAGGCCCGCTTCTGCGGTGCGGAGGGGATCGAGAACGTCACCGCCGCCTCGGCGTTCCGTTCGCAGTTCGGTGAGGACTACGGCATCCAGCTCGTCGACGGCCCCATGGCCGGTCTGCTGGGACGCGCCGTCGTCGTGCTGGACGCGGACGGCACGGTCCTCCACTCGCAGCTGGTCCCGGAGATCGGCCAGGAGCCGGAGTACGACGCCGCGGTGGCCGTCCTCTCCTGAGACCCGCTCCGTCCGTGCGGCCCGTGGGCCCCGGTCCGCGGGCCGCACTCGGCTACGCTGGACGCATGCCTCCTCGCGCAGTGGCAGCGCGAGCCGTGTGAGCACCTGTCCCCTCGCAAAGGAGCACTGTCATGGAAGCCATCCTCGGACTGGGGATCGGCGCGGTCGTCCTCATCGTCGTCGTCCTGGTGCTGGCGGTCCTGCTGTTCAGCGGACTGCGCACCTCCGTGTTCTTCACCGTGAAGACGCAGGAGAACGTGATCGTCGAGCGGTTCGGCAAGTTCAAGAAGGTCGCCCGCCCCGGTCTCAACACGAAGGTCCCGTTCGTGGAGACCACGACGCGCCCCATCTCCCTGCGCGTGCAGCAGCTGGGCGTCGACATCGAGTCCAAGACCAAGGACAACGTGTTCGTCAACGTGCCCGTGGCCGTGCAGTACGTGGTCAACGAGGACAGCGTGGTGGACGCCTACTACCGGCTGGCGAACCCGGAGGAGCAGATCCGCTCGTACGTGTTCGACACGGTGCGTTCGGCGCTGTCCTCCCTCACCCTCGACTCCGCCTTCGAGTCGAAGGACGACATCGCCCACAACGTGGAGCAGCGCCTGTCGCAGTCGATGGCGGCCTACGGCTTCCGGATCGTCAACACGCTGGTCACGGACATCTCCCCGGACGCCCGCGTCCGCGACTCCATGAACTCGATCAACGCCGCCCAGCGCGACCGCGTCGCCGCCCAGTCGCTGGCGGAGGCGGACAAGATCAAGCGCGTCACGCAGGCGGAGGCGGACGCCGAGGCCATGCGCCTCCACGGTGAGGGCGTCGCCGCCCAGCGCAAGGCGATCGCCGACGGCATCGCGGACCAGTACGAGCGCCTGCGCGAGGTGGGCATCAGCGAGTCCGCGGAGCAGCTGCTCATGATGACGCAGTACTTCGACACCATGCAGGAGGTCTCCCGCTCCGGCCGGTCGAACGTGCTCTTCATGCCGTCCAACCCCGGTGGTCTGGGAGACATGGCCAGCGAGATCCGGAACTCCCTCTTCTCCGCCCAGGCGAACGAGCACGGCTCCGCGAACGCCGAGGTGGACCGGAGGGCCGCGGCGGAGAACGAGTCCCGCCGCCAGCGCCGCGCCGCGGAGCAGAAGGCGGACCAGGACCGCCGGCTCGCGGAGGAGCAGCGTCAGCGTGCCGCGTCCCAGGCCTCGCAGGCGGCCAGCGCGGCGGGCTCGGTGGGCCAGCGCGCGGCGAACCTCGCCGCCCGGGCACAGCAGTGGGCACAGAATCAGGGCGGCATCCCGCCGCAGCCTCCCCACACTCCGCAGTGAGCTGATACGCCCTCCCCACCTCTGCGGCCGCGTCCCCCTCCGGGACGCGGCCGCAGTCGTCCCACGGGCCCGAGCCGTACTATGCTCGGTGAGCCGGAACACGGAGTTCCGGTCTGTTCCCCTGCGGTCCGCGGCTCATCGCTGAGCGCTCCGCTTCGCGAAAGGCATCTCCCATGTCACCTGGCTCCTCCCTGCCCGCACGCCGCGGCCGTTCACGTCTCCTCGCCCTGTCCGCCGCAGTCGCGCTGGGGGCGGCGCCGGCACTCGCAGCCGCGCCCGCCTCCGCCGCGGAGCGGGTCGAGTTCTTCGACGAGGTGCCCGACGACGGGGACTACACCGGGCCCGGTGACACGCTCGAGCTCCTGGTCTCCGCGATGACGCCCGCCGACACGGTCGTCATCACCGTAGACGGACGCGAGGTGCTGCGGACCGCGGAGCCGGCGAACCACCGTGATCTGGATCTCTGCACCTGGTGCCATCTCGACGACATCGACGAGGAGGACGCCGAGGAGCTGGACGAGGCCTTCTTCACCCGCGGCGAGCCGACCGACATCTGGCTCTCCGTGTACCTGGACGAGCCGCTGGAGGACGGCGCGCAGATCACCGTGCGCGTAGGGGACGCCGAGGCGACCAGCACTTTTGTGGACACGGGCTGGGACACCCTGCCGGAATGGACGCCGACGATGGCGGCCACGGTGCTCGACAGGGAGGTCGCCGCCTCGGGCCTGCAGCTCGCGGGTGAGCTCCATCCCACGGAACTCGCGCCCATGACGTCCATCGAGCACACGGCGGTGTTCTACGAACTCGCGGAGGACGCCGATGTCTTCTGGCTGCCGGCGGGCGAGATGGCGATCGCGGAGGCGGACGGTTCGACGGTGAGCGGCACGGTGTCCCCGAGCACGCGGTTCGAGAGCTTCGTCGTCCCCTGGGACGAGGACGACTGGGAGGAGTGGGAGGACGAGGACGACTGGGACGAGGAGTCGCAGGGCGATGTTGCCTGGGCCGCCGAGGTCGCCGAGAGGATCGGACCGGCATCGGCAGGGCCGGGGGCAGAGCAGGCGGAAGCCACGGCGGCGGTCCTGGACGCGCTGTCGCAGCTGCGCACCGCTGCGGAGGCCGGGACGGAGGAGGCCAACGCTGCGAAGGCCTCGGTGCAGGCGGACGCCGTTCCGGAGGAGGCTGCTCTCTCCGAGCTCATCCTTCGCGAGGAGGTCGAGATGGGAACGCACGTCCTCCTCACCCCGTTCGAAGGCGACTACTTCCTGATGTCCTCCACCGATGACGGCGATGTCTTCGATGTGGAGCACAGGGCCGAACAGACGGAGGATCCGGGCAGCGGGGCTCCGAACGAGGGTGGGAAGACCCCGGGCGGGGGGAGGACGGACGCTCCGACGCAGCCGGCTGTGCAGCCCGCAGTCGCGCCGACCGCCGAGGCCGCCCCGCGCGCGCACGACGTCGAGTCCCTGCCGCGCACGGGCACGGAGCTCGCCGCACCGCTGGGAGCCGCTGCGGCGCTGCTCGCCGTGGGCGCGGCGGCAGTGGTGAGCAGCCGGGTGCGCCGGGCTACTTGAGCAGCCGGTCCATCCGCCGGTCGCTGAGCTTCCGGCCTCCGGTCTGACAGCCCGGGCAGTACTGGAGGGAGCGGTCCGCGAACGAGACCTCGGCGACGGCCGTGCCGCAGACCGGGCACGGCTGTCCCGTGCGGCCGTGCACCCGCAGACCGCGCTTCTTGGCGGCCTTGACCCTGTCCGGCGGCAGCCCTGCCAGTGCCTCCTGCGCCTGTGTGAGCACGGTCCGCATCACGGTGTGGAGTGCGGCGGCATCGACGCCGTGGGCCGGGGCGAAGGGGGAGACCCCCGCGGTGTGGAGGATCTCGTCGGAGTAGGCGTTGCCGATCCCGGCCAGCACGGACTGGTCCTCCAGCACGGTCTTGATCCGGCCTCGGGAGGAGCTCAGCGCCGCGGCGAAGTCCTCAGGGGAGATCGCGAGCGCATCGGGACCGAGCCGGGCCAGTGCGGGCACCTCGGCGGGATCACGGACCAGGGCGACGGAAGCGTTCTTCTTCGTGCCCGCCTCACGCAGATCGAAGCCGGCCCCCGAGGCCAGCTCCAGACGCATCCCCAGGGGGCCGCGGCCCATCCGCACCGGCCCCGCCGGCACGGACTCGTGCCAGGCGAGCCAGCCGGCGCGGGCGAACCTGCAGACGAGGAAGAGCCCGTCCGCCTCGAGGACGAGGGCCTTGCCCCTCCGGGAGACCCCGGTGAACTCGAGGCCGAGCAGCGCCTCGAGCGGCGGATCCACCGTCCCCAGCAGGCTGAGCTCCGCCAGCTGCACGGCGGCAGCGGCGTCACCGATCAGGCGGGTGCGGAGGAACGCGGCGAGGGCGTCGATCTCTGGCAGTTCCGGCATCTGCTCAGTATGCGCCCACCGGCGCGGGCGCGGGAAGAGCCGGCTTCCAGAGGACTCCGCTCAGCGCACGCCGCGCATGAGCCGCGTGAAGGGCTTGGCCACGGCGAGGACGACGGCGCCCAGGACGATCGAGGCCAGACCCAGCGTCGTCCAGTACGGCGCCTGGTTGTGGGCGTCGTAGTACGTGGAGAACACGCCGGAGAGCGCGGTGCCCACGCCGGAGGACAGGTAGAACAGGGCGATCATCTGCGAGGTGAAGGCCTTGGGTGCGAGCCGCGTGGACAGCGAGAGGCCGATGGGGGAGAGCAGCAGCTCCGCCACGACGAAGAGCGCCATGATGAGCACCACCCAGAGCAGCGGTGTGGCATTGGACTCCGCATGCGCGTAGGGGAGGAACAGCAGGTAGGCGCCGCCGATGATCGCCAGCGAGATGCCGGCCTTCACGTAGGACGAGGGCTGGCGGTCGCCGAGCTTCAGCCAGATCGCGGAGGCGACGGGGGCCAGTGCAATGACGAAGATCGGCGGGATCAGCTGGATCCAGTTGATGGGGAACTCCCACCCCAGGATGGTGCGGTTCATCTGGGTCTCCGAGTACGCCGTCATGACGTTGAAGATCTGCTGGTACAGGGACCAGAACGCCGCGGACGCGATGAAGTAGGGGATGAACGCGAGCGTGCGGGACTTCTCCACGGCGGTGGTCTGCCGGGACCGGAGGATCACGGTGAAGTAGGCGACGGCCGCGCCGGCGGAGACGCACACGGTCCAGGTGGCGAGGTTGTCGCCGTTCATGAGACCGCTCGTCCAGAGCACTGTCACGACGACGATGACGGCGAGCAGCGAGGCGGGCAGCACCCACAGCTGGCGGCGGGGGAGCGGGTTCACCGCGAAGCCTGCGGAGGAGGGCAGGTTCTTCCGGCCGGTGAGGTAGATGCCCAGCCCGATCGCCATGCCGAGCGCTGCGAGGCCGAAGGCGATGTGGAAGCCGATCGTCTTCTGCAGCAGGCCGGTGAGCAGCGGTCCCAGCAGGGCGCCGATGTTCACGCCCATGTAGAAGATGGAGAAGCCGGCCTCGCGCCTGCTGTCCTGCTCCGAGTAGAGGCTGCCGACCACGGCCGAGGCCGTCGCCTTGAGGCCGCCGGAGCCCAGGGCCACGAGCACCAGGCCCACGGCGACGCCGCTGAGGCCCGGCAGCAGCGCCAGCGCGATGTGGCCGGCCATGATGACGACTGCGGACCAGAAGAGCACGGTCTCGGAACCGAGCAGGCGGTCCGCGACCCAGGAGCCGAGCACGGTGGCGAGGAACACCGCGCCGCCGTAGGCGCCCACGATCGCGAGTGCGGTGGGCTGGGCGAGGCCGACCCCGCCCTCGCTCACGCTGAAGTACAGGTAGAGGGCGAGGATGCCCGTCATGCCGTAGTAGGAGAAGCGCTCCCACATCTCGAGCCCGAACAGCTGGGCCAACGGGAGGGGATGGCCGAAGAACCGGCGGTCCTCCGTGTAGTCCTCGGTCTGCTGGACGGCAGTCGCCATGGCTTTCCTTCTCTCGACACAGGCTCAGCGCAGGGTTCTGCGGTGAGACACAGCGAGCCAGGCTAGTCCTGCATGCTGAGATTTGGGGCACGTTCAGCCCACTGGGCAGAGAAAAGAGAGAAGGGTCACACACGTGTGCGCCGGTCCCTCAGGACCGGCGCACACGCGGGGATCAGGCCAGAGTCTGGCGCTTCGAGGAGATCACTCCCGTGTTGAATCCGGCGAGGTTGAGGCCCCCGTGGAAGCGGGCGTGCTCGATCTTGAGGCAGCGGTCCATGACCACCTCGAGGCCGCCCGCCTCCGCGATCGCCGCCGCCTCCTCGTTCCAGGAGCCCAGCTGCAGCCAGAGGGCCTTCGCGCCCACGCGCACGGCGTCCTCAGCGACCG
This sequence comes from Brevibacterium salitolerans, assembly GCF_039531405.1. Lineage (NCBI taxonomy): Bacteria > Bacillati > Actinomycetota > Actinomycetes > Micrococcales > Brevibacteriaceae > Brevibacterium > Brevibacterium salitolerans. Next base: position 461,303 of record NZ_BAAAPZ010000002.1, read on the forward strand.
CAGGCAGGTCCTCGTCCCTGCGGAAGGCGTCGACCACGTCCGGCACCTCCGGGAGGTCGTCGAGGGAGGCGTGGACCGGGTGGCCGAGGATCTCCTTCTCGCGCGGGTTGACGAAGTACACGCGGTACGGCGAGGAGGAGAGCAGGTAGGTGGCCACGAAGTTCGAGGCGCGGGAGGGCTTGGCGGAGGCGCCCACGATCGCGATGGACTCCGTCCTGCACAGGAGGTCCAGACGCTGGCCCGCGGTGGGGCCCACCCAGGTGCGGGGCTGCTCCGCGGAGGTGCCGGCTGATTCTGCCATCATGCGTCCTTCCCTGCCCGTGCGGGGCTGCCGTCGTGTGTGCGTGCGGTGGCGGAGGTGAGCGCCTGGTCGAAGTCCCAGAGGATGTCCGCGATGTCCTCGAGGCCCACCGAGATGCGGATGAGGTCCGCCTTCACACCGCCGGCGGCGAGCTGCTCCGCCGTGAGCTGCTGATGGGTGGTCGAGGCGGGGTGCAGCACCAGGGTGCGGGCGTCGCCCACATTGGCCAGGTGGGAGGCGAGCTGGAGTCCGCTGATGAACTCCTCGCCCACCGTCCGGCCGTCCTTCTCGCCTGCCGGTGCGAGGCCGAAGGAGAACACGGAGCCGGGGCCTGCGGGCAGGTACTTGGCGGCGCGGGCATGGTGCGGGTGGGAGGCGAGGCCGGAGTAGTTGACGTAGGCGATCCGCGCGTCCTCCTCCAGCCACTCGGACACGGCGCGCGCATTGGCGACGTGCTCCTCGAGGCGCTGCGCGAGCGTCTCGACGCCCTGCATGAGCTGCCAGGCCGCCTGGGGCTGCAGGGACGGGCCGATGTCCCGCAGCTGCTCCGAGCGGAGCCGGGTGAGGAAGCCGAACTCCCCGAAGTTGTCCCACCAGGACAGGCCGTTGTAGCTGGGCACCGGCTCCGTCATGAGGGGGAAGTTCCCGTTGCCCCAGTCGAACCGCCCGGACTCCACGACGACGCCGCCCAGCGTGGTGCCGTGGCCGCCCAGGAACTTGGTGGCGGAGTGGATGACGATGTCTGCGCCGTGCTCGATGGGCCGGCACAGGTAGGGGGTGTTGAGCGTGGCGTCGACGACGAGCGGGATCCCCACGGAGTGCGCGACGGCGGCCAGGCCCTCGAGGTCCGCGATCTCCGAGGACGGGTTGGCGATGAGCTCCGTGTAGACGGCCTTGGTCTCCGGGCGGAGGGCGGCCCGGTAGTCCTCCGGGTCCGTGCCCTCGACGAAGGTCGTCTCGATGCCGAAGCGGCGCAGGGTGACGTCCAGCTGCGTGACGGTCCCGCCGTAGAGCTGCGAGGACGCGACGATGTGGTCGCCCGCCTGGGCGAGGGCGGCGAAGACGATGAACTCCGCCGCCATGCCCGAGGCCGTCGCCACCGCGCCGATCCCGCCCTCCAGGCTCGCCACCCGCTCCTCGAACGCGGCGACGGTGGGGTTGCCGATCCGGGAGTAGATGTTGCCATACTTCTGCAGCGCGAACAGGTTGGCGGCATCGTCGGCGTCCTTGAAGACGAAGGACGTGGACTGGTAGATCGGCACGGCCCTGGCGCCGTGCACGGCGTCCGGGACGGCCCCGGCGTGGAGGGCCCTGGTGCGGAACCCGAACTCGTGGTCAGTCATCTGTGGTCTCTCCTCCGGTGTCCGCCGCGGCGGTGGCGGACGGGTGGCCCACGATCTGCGCGATCTGCGCGACCGCGTGGGCGTTCTGCAGGGATGTGATGTCACCGAGCGTAGTGTGCTCGAACAGCTGCGTGAGCAGGCGTCTCATGATCTTGCCGGACCGCGTCTTGGGCACCTCCGGCACGACGATGATGTGCCGGGGCTTGGCGATGGGGCCGATGAGGCGGGTGACGTGGGCGTGGAGCTCCGTCTCGAGCTCCCGCGGCTCCAGTGCGGCGCCCTCGTCGGTGAGGACGACGAAGGCGAGCACGCTGTGGCCCGTGAGCGGGTCCGCGGCCGGAGCGGTGCCGGCCTCCACCACGTGCGGGTGGGAGATGAGCGCGGACTCGATCTCGATGGTCGAGAGCCGGTGACCGGAGACGTTGATGACGTCGTCCACCCGTCCCAGCACCGTGATGTCCCCGTCCGCATCCCGCCTGGCGCCGTCCCCGGAGAGGAACCAGCCGCGCTCCCCGAAGGCGGACCAGTAGGAGTGCAGGTAGCGCTGGGGGTCGCCCCATACCGTACGGGCGGCAGACGGTCCGAGCGCATCGACGACGAGCAGGCCCTGCTCGCCGGGCGGCGTGGGGGAGCCGTCCGCATCCACCACGGCGGCGGAGAGCCCCGGCAGGGCGCGGGTGGCGCACCCGGGCTTGGGCGCTGGGACGGCCTCGGGACCTGAGCCGGCCTCGGGCAGCCAGCACGGATCCTGGGGGCGCGGGGACATCACGCAGGAGCCGGTCTCCGACTGCCACCAGGTGTCGATGACCGGGGCGGTGCCCGCGCCCACCTCCCGGCGCAGCCACTTCCAGGCCTCCGGGTTGACGGACTCGCCCACAGTGCCCACGAGGCGCACGGAGCTCAGGTCCCAGCGGTCCGCGGGGCGCTCACCGGGGCCGGGCTGTGAGCCGAACGCGCCCATGTGGGAGCGCACGAGGGTGGGCGCGGTGTAGTAGGTGGTCACGCCGTAGCGCTCGATGATCTCGAAGTGGCGGCCCGGGTGCGGGACCTGCGGGGTGCCCTCGTAGATCACCTGGGTGACGCCGTTGAGCAGCGGCCCGTAGATCTCGTAGGTGTGGGCGGTGACCCAGGCGAGGTCTGCCGTGCACCAGTGGACGGCCTCGGCGACGCGCCGGGGGTCGTTCACCGCGTCCTCCTCGTTCTCGACGAGGTCGAAGAGGAGCGCGTGCGTGTACGCCGTCTGCGTGAGGTAGCCGCCGGTGGTGTGGACGAGTCCCTTGGGCCGGCCCGTGGTGCCGGAGGTGTAGATGATGAAGAGCGGGTGCTCCGCGTCGAAGGGCTGGGGCGCGTGATCCGCCGAGGCCGCCTCGAGGGCCTCGTGCCACCACACGTCACGGCCCGGGGTCCAGGCGATCTCGTCGCCGGTGCGGCGCACGACGAGCACGTGCTCGATCGCGTTCTCACCCGCGACGGCCTCGTCCGCGTTGTCCTTGACTGGAACGGCCCGCCCGCGGCGGAACTGGCCGTCAGAGGTGACGAGCAGCTTGGCGCCGGTGTCCTCGACCCGGAACCGCAGGGCCTCGGCGCTGAAGCCGCCGAACACGAGGGAGTGCACGGCGCCGATCCGCGCGCACGCCAGCGTGATGACGACGGTCTCCGGGATCACGGGCAGGTAGACGACCACGCGGTCGCCCGGTCCCACGCCGAGTGCGGTGAGCGCATTCGCCGCGCGGGAGACCTGCTCCTGGAGGTCTGCATAGGTCAGCGTCCGGCGGTCGCCGGGCTCGCCTTCGAAGAGCAGGGCCGGCTTCTCGCCCCGGCCCGCCTCCACGTGCCGGTCCACGCAGTTGTACGCCGCGTTGAGCCGGCCGCCCGAGAACCACTCGATGCGGGGGACCGAGTACTCCGGCGTGCCGTCGTCCGCCGTGCCCAGCACGCGCGGACGCTCGAAGGTGTGGGCGGTGTGCCAGGGGGAGTCCCAGGCGAGGCGGGAGGCCTGGCGCTCCCAGAACGCGATGCGTGCGGCCTCAGTCTGTGCGGTGGGGGTCCGGGCGGGAGCGGAGGTCCGGGAGAGGGCAGTCATGCCTCCCATGGAACCGCGTCCGCTCCCGTGGGAGGCACGGATCTGTCACATTCCGTCTGCCAGGTGGCCGGGTTCACACGGCACTGCTGGGCTCACGTGACACTGGCGGTCTCACACGACACTGCCGGTCTCACACGATCTCGCCGGACTCCGCGTCCACGTACACATCGGTGCTGCGGTCCTGGCCCTCCGGGTAGATGCTGATCTCCCAGGCGAGCGTGCCGCCCTCCTCGTCGAGCGAGGCGTCGTCCACCGTGCCCGGGGTGTCGCCTACGGCGGCCTCGAGCGCCTCCACGAGCGTGACGGAGGCGGCTTCCGCCTCGCGCCGGTCGTCGTCGTCCGCGCGGTCCTCCTCCGTGCCGAGGACGGAGGCGCCGTCCTCGGAGACGTGGACCTCCCATTCGCGGTCGCCGTCGAATCCGCTCACGCTCCAGTGCGCCTCGCGGAGGTCGTCCGCGTCATCGCGGTCATCGTCATCATCGTCGTCGTCATCGTCCGCTTCGTCGAAGTCGAGGTCGTAGGCGGTGCCGCCCGCCTCCTGCTCTGCCGTCTCCACCGCCGCCAGCGCCGCACTGAGCTCGCCGCTGCGGGCGAGCGAGGAGGCGGGCCCGCCGGACTCGGTGCCCTCCGGCGCGGTCGTCTCCTCCGCCGGTGCGGTCGTCTCCTCCGGGGTGTCCGCGGCGGCGGTGCCGTCCTCGGAGGTGGTGGCCTCCCCTCCTGAGCCGCAGGCGCTGAGGGCGAGGGCGGCTGCTGCGGGGACGGCGAGGGACAGTGTGCGGATGCGTGTGAGCTGCTTCATGGGTTCGAGTCTAGGAGGGTCGGATGAGCTGAAGGTGAAGGATCGATGAGGACCTTCTCATGCGGCCTCACACTGTCCGCAGCGCTTCGAGGAGGATCTCGCCCACCTCCGCCACCACGGTGGTGTCCGCCTCGCGGCGGCTCACCCACGCCTCCGAACAGGCGGCGGATCCGCAGGGCAGTGTGCGGATCCGGGGGTCGCGGCGGTGCCGCTGCGCCACGCCCTGGGGCACGAGGGCGACGCCCAGGCCGTGTGCCACAAGCTCCACCGCGCTCTCCCAGGTGTTCGTCTCGTGGCGGATGTCGGGCTGGATCCCGGTCTCCCTCCACACGGAGAGCACCCGGTCGTGGTAGTACGGCGACGCCTCGCGGCGGAAGACGATGAAGGGCTCCGCCGCGGCCTCGGCGAGGCTGTCCGCCCGCAGGTGCGAGGGCAGGCAGAGGACGAAGGGCTCTCCGACGGCGGCGGTGCTGACGATGCCGTCGTCGCGGATGGGCATGTGGCCGCACGCGAGGTCGATGGCACCGGAGAGCAGGCGACTGCGCTGCTCGGCGGTGGGCAGTTCGAGGGTGCGCACCCGCAGCCCGGGCCGGGCGTCCGCGAGGCGGCCGATCGCCTGGGGAACTCCGCGGTAGCAGAACGACTGGACGGTCCCGATCACGAGGGAGCCGGTCAGGCCCGAGGCGAGGTCGCCGGCGTGCGCGGCGAACCGGGCGGAGGTCTCAAGGACGCCGTGCGCATCGCGGAGCAGCAGCGCGCCCTCACGGGTGAGAGCTGTCGTGGGGCTCCGGGAGAAGAGCTTCACGCCGCACTCGGCCTCGAGCTTGCGGATCTCCGCGCTCAGCGCCGGCTGGGAGATGCCCAGGGCATCGGCGGTCCGGGCGAAGTGCAGGTGTTCGGCGAGTGCGGCGAAGTACTCGAGCCTGCGCAGCGAGGGGCTGTGCGCGGCGGTGCTGTTTGGGGCGGTGCGGCGTGCGGCAGCGCTGTGCTGCGGCCCAGCGTCCATAGGAGAACCTGATGAGGTCATAGTGGGAGATTACTTGAAGCTATGAACTCGCGGAGCCTAGTCTCGTGCGGGACCGGCCCCACCGATCGAAGGAGATCCCATGCCCGCGCAGACGGCCACCAGCCCTCCCACGACCCCGGCGGCAGCACCGGCCTCCGCGACACAGGCCTCCGCCGTGCCGGACAGCTTCGGGATCGACCGCGTGGCGGACGACGAATCGCTGCGCAGCCTGCTGCCGCTCTACCTGGACCCGGACCTGCTGGCGCACCTGGAACCGGTGCTCGCGGATCTGGGCCCGCGCCTCGGCGGCGAGCTCGATGCGCTGGCCGGTGAGGCGGACCGGAATCCGCCCGTGCTGGAACACCGCACGCGCACCGGTCTGGACCGGCAGGAGGTGCGGGTGCATCCGGCCTACCGGAGGCTGCAGGAGACGGCGTTCGGCGAGCTCGGGATGGCGGCGGCGAGCCACCGTCCGGGAGTGCTGGGCTGGCCCGAGCCGCTGCCCCCGGTGGCCAAGTACCTCCTCTTCTATCTCTTCGCGCAGGCCGAGTTCGGCCTCGAATGCCCGGTGAGCATGACGGACGCCCTCACCCGCACGCTGCGGAAGTTCGGATCGCAGGAGCTGATCGACCGCTGGCTGCCCGGCCTCACGAGCACGGATCTCGATGCGCTCACGCAGGGTGCGATGTTCATGACGGAGCAGGATGCGGGATCGGATGTGGGGAGAGCAACGACCACCGCACGCGAGAACGCCGACGGCACCTGGTCGCTGACCGGGCAGAAGTGGTTCTGCTCGAACGTCGACGCGGAACTCGCGATGGTGCTCGCACGGCCGGAGGGTGCGGTGGCCGGGATCAGGGGGATCGGTCTGTTCCTGCTGCCCCGCCATCTGCCGGACGGTTCGGTCAACCGGATGCGGATCGTCCGTCTCAAGGACAAGCTGGGCACCCGCTCCATGCCCAGCGGCGAGATCGACCTGGACGGTGCGACGGCGCATCTGGTGGGCGACGTGGGCCAGGGCTTCAAGCAGATGGCCGACATGATCAATGCCTCGCGGCTGTCCAACGGTGTGCGCTCGGCCGGACTCATGCGCAGGGCGTTCGGGGAGGCACGCTACGTCTGCCGCAATCGCGAGGCGTTCGGCCGTCCGCTCATCGACCTCCCGCTCCAGCGGCGGCAGCTCGCCAAGCTGCGGCTGCGTGCGGAGCAGGGGCTCAGCGTCGTCATGCACACGGCGGAGGTGTTCGCCCGCGCGGACGCGGGGGATGACGAGGCAGCCTCCGTCCTGCGGATCCTCACTCCGCTCGTGAAGTTCCGCGTGTGCCGGGACGCCCGCAAGGCGACCGCGGACGCGATGGAGGTGCGCGGAGGCGTCGGCTACATCGAGGAGTTCGGGGATGCCCGGATCTTCCGCGACGCGCAGCTGGGCTCCATCTGGGAGGGGACGTCGAACATCGTCGCTCTCGACGTGGTGCGTGCCGCGCATCGCGCCGGTGCTCTCAAGCCGCTGGTGTCCCACCTTCAGGGGCTTCTCGCCGAGGCCGCTGATACGGGACTGCCGCCGCGGCTGCGCGCGCATCTGGACAGGCTGGTCCTCGACGCGCTGCACGCGCTCGAACTGCACGGCGACGGCAGCGCCGAGTGGCGGGTGCGGCAGGTCGCCTCGGCCACCTATCACGTGCTCTCGGCCGTGGTGCTGGCCTGGGAGGGTACGCGGATCGCGGAGTCCAGTGGTGACTGGACGCGGGTGGCGTACGCGACGCTCGTGCTCGAGCACAGGGTCCTGCCGCAGGATCCCTTCTCCCCGCCGGAGGACGATGCGGAGCTGCTGCGCCACCTCATCGAGGGCGAGCCGGTGGACCGGGACGCGGTGTGGGCGCATGCGGCGGCGGTGCTGCCGGAGCAGACGAGTGCGCCCACGGGCGTGCAGACAGGAGTGGAGGCATGAACGCGATGGTGGACGGGGCTGTGACCGGGCCGGGTGCGGTCGGTGAGGGCTCGGGCGCAGGCGCAGGCTCGGGCTGGGGTGCGCTCCAGGGCACTGTCGTCGTCGATCTCTCCCGCGTGCTGGGAGGCCCGTACTGCACGCAGATCCTCGCCGACCACGGCGCGACGGTCATCAAGATCGAGCCGCCGGCGGGTGACGAGACGCGGTCCTGGGGGCCGCCGAACCTGTTCGAGGACGTCTCCTGGTACTTCGCCGGAGCCAACCGCAACAAGACGAGCATGACCCTGGATCTGCGGACGGACGCGGGGCGGGAGATGCTCCTGGAGCTTCTCGCGGATGCGGACGTGCTGGTGGAGAACTTCAAGCCGGGTTCGCTCACCCGGTGGGGCCTGGATCCCGAGGAGGTGCTGGCCGCGCGGTTCCCTCGTCTGGTGCACTGTTCCATCACCGGGTTCGGCGAGGACGGTCCCCTGGGAGGGCTGCCCGGCTACGACGCGGTCGTGCAGGCGATGGCGGGCCTCATGTCAGTCAACGGGACGCCGGAGTCCGGGCCCACGCGGATCGGGATGCCGGTGGTGGACATGGTCACGGGTCTGAATGCGGCGATCGGCATCCTCATGGCGCTGCACGAACGAGCGCGCAGCGGCCGGGGGCAGAGGGTCGAATCGGCGCTGTTCGACTGCGGGCTCTCCGTCATGCATCCGCATCTGCCCAACCACTTCGGCACGGGCGCCGTGCCGGCGCCCACCGGGAATGACCACCCGAACATCGCGCCGTACTCGACCTATGCCACGGGGGACGGCGACCTCTTCATCACGGTGGGCAATGACCGGCAGTTCGCCCGGCTGTGCGAGGAGGTGGGGCGCGGCGAGCTGCCGGCGGATCCGCGCTTCTCCTCGAATCCGCAGCGGAGCATGCACAGGGATGAGCTGCGCGCAGAGCTGGAGGCGGCCTTCGCAACGCGGGGCGCCGAGGAGCTGGGCGCGGCGCTCATGGCTGCGGGCGTGCCGTGCGGGCCCATCCTCTCCGCGGATCAGGTGGTGGCTCATCCGCACACGAGGCACCGTGGAATGCTGGTCGAGATGGAGAACGGGTATCGGGGGATCGCATCGCCGGTGAAGCTGTCCCGCACTCCGGCCGAGTACCACACGCCGCCTCCCCCGCAGGGTGCGGATCCCACTTCCTCGCAGGGCGCGGATCCCACAGTCTGAGGGGGCCAGGAGGGGAGCGCCTCAGAACGGGGGCGCGTCGTCCTGTGCCCAGACCGTGGGCTGGGCGCCGGCTCCCTGCGCGCTGGTGTCCTCAGTTCCGCCCCGTTCACGACCGATGCCTGCTGCTGGGCCAGTGTGTGCTTCTGCAGAATGTGCTCCGGCAGAGTCCTCGCCTGCTCTCTCACGAAGCAGGTTCCGGAGCTGAGCCGCTGCCCGGACTTCGTGGGGGCTGGGTGGTGCGAGGGTCACGGATTCCCGGCCCAGGGGCCCGGACCAGTGGCTGATGCCAGCGGTGTTCTTCTTCACGGTGAGGATGCCTTGGGTCTTGAGCTGGTGGCAGGGCTGGCAGAGAGGCTGCAGGTTCTCCGGCACTGTGAGTCCACCCTGGGTGGGCAGGAGATGGTTGAAGGGCAGGATGTGATCGGCCTGGCAGCGCAGAGCGGCGCGTGTGCAGCCGGGTGCTGCGCACTGCTTGTGTTTGGCGTTCACTGTGCGGCGGACGTTGGCCGGGATGGTGTAGGTGTGTGCGGTCTCGTCCAGGACGGTGCCGGTGGCGGGGTCGGTGAGGATCCGGTGGAGCACGGATTGGGTGGAGACGATCTGGCGGGCGGTGTCGGCGGGGATGGGCCCGATCCCGGTGAGTTCGGCGGGGGTGTCAGCGGCGGCGTCGAGGAGGCTCAGGACGGGCACGGTGACCATGACCGCAGCCTGGTGGGAGAGCCATTCTCCCTCGGAGGGGCACTGGACACGCACGAGTGGCGGAAGCAGAGGTGTTGCGGTGCCGGGGGAGTCCGGTCCCGGGACAACGGCAGCCCCCTCTGCGCCACCCTCAGCACCTTCAGCAGCGTGGGTGTGGGCACCTGGAGGTGCAAGCGTGCTGGTTTCGGGAGTGGACGCAGCCGTCCCCTCGAGTGTGGTTGCGGCTCTCTGCGGTCCTGGTCCGGGTGGTGTGGGCGGGAGGCGCCTCCTCCTGGAATCCGCGACCACGGGTGCGTGCTCCATGGTGATCGTTCCCGCCCGTGCGCGTGTGCCTTGGAGGGGGATGTGGACAACGGCGATGGTTTCGATCGGTGGGCCGCCGGCGGGGTTGGTGAGCCGGATGCGGCGCTTCTCCGCCACGGGTGGCAGTGGACCATGTGCGAGCACCGGCGAGGACGCGGCCGGTGGTGCGGTGGGCGGGGAACCGGCTGGTGGAGAGTCCGATCGTGTGGATCCTGGTGGTGTTTCGGGCTGGTTCGCCATGGCCGAGACGCACGTGGCGCTGTTCTGCGTGTGAAGCTCAACGGGCACGTAGGTGGCGGGGGCGGCGAGTGCTGCGAGGTCGAACATGAGCTGATCCAGAGTCCGCTCATCGACGACGACGGCCTCGGGCAGGGTGGTTTCTGCGTGTGCCGCATCGAGTGCGGTCGCGTGCGTCGCTGACGGCACCTCGGTGCTGTGTGCGTGAGCGAGAGTGTCGTCGTCATCCGGTGTGCCGCTGGTGTCGATGAGTGCTTGGAGGCGTCCGGCGCGTATGGCGCGGGCGGTGGCCTGGAGGCGTTGGTAGTAGGGCTCCAGCACCGTGACCGGCCCCTCCAGAGTGAGGAACGCGCGTCCGGAGGCAGCACGCTCATAGGAGACTCGTCGTTCGCCATGGACGGTCTTCACCGGGGACACGGGTGGGGCGCAGAGTGCTGCTTGGGCACGCACATGCTGGGTGAAACTCTCCAGGGGAGCCGCGAGGAGAATGGGTCCGTGCATGCGATCCCGGCTCACATGAGCTGAGTGGGCTGGGTGAGCGTCCTGGACAGCTTCGTCCACGGCGGCCTCGTCTTGGGGAGCATCCGTCCCTGCGGTTGCTGTACCGGCGGGGTCTGCGGCGTCCGGGCAGGCGCAGGTGAGTTCCGCGACTGCCTCCTCCGGATTCCTCCCTCCACGATCCGCCTGGGTGCGGCCTGTGGTGTCGCGGTCGATCCAGCGTGCGTCGTGGAGCTGGAGGCGGGTCGTCGCGCGCAGCAGAGCACGCAGTTTCGCCATGCTCAGCCTGCCCTCAAGCACCAGGCCCAGGCAGCGGGAGAACGCGAGATAGGCATACACGGCATCGACGAGGCGGCGGTGGGCTTGGGTCTTTGTGAGGTCTGTATCCACCAGCACGGCGCGGACGACTGTGCGGGGCA